>NZ_JBXAKU010000061.1:0-560 GCF_058798735.1 Caulobacter sp. GW822-FHT07D08 | reverse complement strand
GCGACCACGGCCGTTTGCAGCACAAGACCCAGGAGACTGGCCACGACCAGCAGCGCGGCGCAGCCCGCCAGGAGCCGGCGCGGCCAACCTAGCGCCGCGGCGCTGGACGGGCCGGCGGCCGGCAGAGCGTAGAGCGCGAAGAGCGCGCCGCCCGCCAGGGCGAAGCTCGTCACATATTGCACCCAGCGAACAAGGACGACCGCGGTCTCCACCGTCTATTTCACCGTGAAGGTCAAGGTCCCGTCCATGCGGTGGCCGTCGTCGGCCGCAGCCGCGTGCCAGGTGAGCTTGTAGGCGCCCGCCATCAGCCGGCCCTTGGGCGCGCCGGTGATGGTCTTGCGATCGGCCGAGACGCTGGTCTTGACCGGCGCCTTCATGCCGTCGGCCATGGCCAGCTCGAAGCTCGAGAAGGCCGGGGCGAGCTTTTCATTGAAGGTCAGGCGGATGGTCTTGGGCGCGGCGACCGTGGCGTTTGCCGCCGGATCGGAGGCCACCAGCTTGGCGTGGGCGCTGGCCTGGCCGCCGGCCAGGATCGAGGCCGACAGAACGGCGGTGGCGAG
>NZ_JBXAKU010000060.1:0-665 GCF_058798735.1 Caulobacter sp. GW822-FHT07D08 | reverse complement strand
AAGCGCTCGTCGATGTCCTTGACCACCGGCCAGTCGGCGAAGTTGTTGTGGCCCGGGGCCTTGGCCAGCAGCACCGTTCGGCGCAGCGGCGCCAGCCCAAGCGGCGCCAGCCCAAGCGGCGCGAGCCCTGCGGCGACCGCGGTCTCATCGGCCCAGGCCCCGGTGGCGTTGACCAGGACAGGCGCGCAGATCTCCGCGCCCTTACCCCGCACGCGCCACCCCGATCCGTCACGTTCCACAGCAGCGCGGCCGGCTCCGGCCACCATTTGGCCGCTGGCCTCGCGAACCTGGCGCAGGAAGGCCGCATGCAATCGCGCCACGTCGAGATCGCCGGTCCCGGCTTCGATCAGCGCCGCGGCGACCGCCTCGGACCGGAGGATCGGCGCTCGCGCCTGGGCCGCCTGGCCGTCGATCCAATCAAGCCGGACCCCGTGACGATCGGCGGCGTGGCGCGCGGCGAGGCGCTCGAGCCCACGGACCTGATCTGGACCGGCCAGGTGCATGACCGGCCGCGCCGCCAGAAGCGGCGGACCAAAGCCCTGAGGCGGTTGGGCGAAGAAGCGCCGGCTGGCCGCCGTCAGCCCGGCGATCGCCTCGCCACCGTAGGAGGGGATAAACATCGCCGCCGAGCGGCCGGTGGTGTGATAGCCCAGCACCGACTCGCG
>NZ_JBXAKU010000059.1:0-704 GCF_058798735.1 Caulobacter sp. GW822-FHT07D08 | reverse complement strand
CTTGGGCGAGTGATTTGCCCCGGTGCAGGCAGAACCAGGCGCCGGTGTGCCGATGCCACTGGATGTTGAAGCGGTCGCGGCTGAGCCAATCCAAGCGGACGAAGGGGGCGTCGAACTCTTCTCCCAGGTTGTCTGGAAATCCCGATCGATAGCGCTGGAGGAAGCGGTATCGATTGCCGTGCCACTTGCCCTGTATATCGACGGGGTAGTTGAACTCGGTGGGGCGGATAGCCGGCAGGAACCTCGGCTTCAGCACGTCACCAATGAACCGCTGGCAGGCGGCGGTGATCAGCGCCTTCTCGGAATCGGGTAGGCCAGTCATCAGGCGGCGATGTCCTTGGACAGGGATGGCGGGCGCCAGTTCCAGGGCAGCAGTTCGTCGATCTGCTGGGCGGGATGGGCGGCGATGCGTGCGAGGATGTCGGCGAGCCAGGCCTGCGGATCGACGTCGTTCATCTTGGCCGTGACGATCAGGCTGTACATGGTCGCCGCTCGCTCTCCGCCACGATCGGAGCCGCAGAACAGCCAGGACTTGCGGCCAAGGGCGATGCCGCGCAAGGCCCGCTCGGCGGCGTTGTTCGTCATGCAGGTCCGGCCGTCGCTCAGGAAGCGAGTGAAGGCTGGCCAGCGGGTGAGCATGTAGTCCAGCGCCTTGGCGACGGGATCGTGGCGCGAGAGCTTGGCCCGCTGATCTCGCATCCAGG
>NZ_JBXAKU010000058.1:0-765 GCF_058798735.1 Caulobacter sp. GW822-FHT07D08 | reverse complement strand
CGCCGCCGTCGGCGCCGGGGGCGCCGGCAGGTGGAGATACGCCGCTTGCAGGGACGCCAGCTCGGAGCGGCGGCCGCGCAGGGCCCGCGCCGTCTGCGCCAGCAGGTAGCGGCCGACGAAGCCGCTGAGGACCGTCAGCAGCACAAGGCCGGTCAGCGTTAGGCCGACGGGGCTGCCGAACTTGTGGGCGGCATGAACCAACCCCAGGATCGGAGCCAGCACGCCCGCATACACATGCAGGGCCAGCAGCGTCGGCTTGCTGACGAACCGGCCTGTCCACCGTTCCGCCGCCTTGACGTGCTTGACCACCACATAGGGCAGGGTCAGCAGCATGAGGACGGCGGCGACGACGCCGATGACGCCGCCGACCAGGCTGCCGGGAAAGCGCGGCGCGACGTGCAGGACGTAGCCCAGCGGAAAGAGCAGCAGGAAGGCCACAAGCAGGCCGACGGCCATGTCGCCGCGCTCGCGCATCAGGCCTCCACCACGAGCGGCTGGCCCGTGCTCTTGGCCTGGCAGGCCAGGATGTAGCCCTTGGCCTTGTCGGCGGGATCCAGGCCGGTCTCCACCGCCATGGTGACCTCGCCCGAAATCAGCCGGGTGACGCAGACGCCGCATTCACCCGAGCGGCAGGCATAGGGGATTTCCACCCCCGCGCCCTCCGCGGCTTCCAGGACGGTCTGGCCGGCGGGGAGCGGGGCCGACACGCCCGCCACGGAAAAGGTGATGGTGGCCGCGGCGACCGCCGGCGTGGGGGGCGCGACG
>NZ_JBXAKU010000057.1:0-846 GCF_058798735.1 Caulobacter sp. GW822-FHT07D08 | reverse complement strand
CTAGGCCACAGACCCATAAACGGGATTCCCAAAAAGTGGCGGGGCTGATTCAAACCTTCTGAGACGGGAGGTTTGAATGGCGCGATTTGATCTTACGGATTTCGAGTGGGCGGTGATCGAGCCGCTGCTGCCCAACAAGCCGCGCGGCGTACCGCGCGTGGACGATCGGCGGGTGCTCAACGGCATTTTCTGGCGACTGCGGACGGGGGCGCCCTGGGCGGACATCCCCGGTCGCTACGGGCCTCACACGACCTGCGTCAACCGCTTCAACCGCTGGCGCAAGGCCGGCGTCTGGGACCGACTTCTTGAAGCAGTTTCAAAAGCTTATGACGGCGACATCCAGATGATCGACAGCTCGTCGATCCGCGTGCATCAGCACGCCGCCAACGCCCAAAAAAAGACGACCGATCCCGTTGCATGGGTCGCTCGCGGGGCGGCCTGACCACCAAAATCCACGCCCTGGTCGACGCCGAGGGGTTGCCCATCGCCCTCAAGCTCACCGAGGGTCAGGCCCATGATGGTCGCAGCGCTGCCGACATGCTCGCCTCGATCGGCAAAGGCCAGATCCTGCTGGCCGATCGCGCCTATGACAGCGACGCCTTGCGCAGAGATCTCGCAAGCAAAGGCGCCTGGGCCAACGTCAAGCCCATGCCCAATCGCAAAAACGTCCCCGCCTTCAGCGGCTTCCTCTACCGATACCGCAACCTCGTCGAGCGCTTCTTCAACAAGCTCAAGCACTTCCGAGGCGTCGCAACACGATACGACAAGCGCGCCGACAACTATCTCGCCGGCGTCAAACTCGCCTCAGTACGCATTTGGCTGCGATTTAATGAGTCCGTGGCCTAG
>NZ_JBXAKU010000056.1:0-855 GCF_058798735.1 Caulobacter sp. GW822-FHT07D08 | reverse complement strand
ATCGCCTCGCCACCGTAGGAGGGGATAAACATCGCCGCCGAGCGGCCGGTGGTGTGATAGCCCAGCACCGACTCGCGCTCGACCAGCGCCACCCGCACGCCGGCCGACAGATGGGCGGCCAGGGCCGCGCCCGCCATCCCGCCCCCCAGGACGACCACGTCGACCGATTGACGGCAAGGGCTGGCGGTCATGACCAGGTCATCCATCGTGCGCCTGCCAGGCCCTGGAGATAGCCGTTGATCAGAGGCCCTGGCGGATCGGCCGCGAGGATCGCCGGCCCCAGATCGGCCGGGGCAAGATCCCCGTCGGCATAGGCGCGGAAGCTGGCGATCACCTTAGCCATGTCGCCCGAATGGGGCGAAAGGCGCAGGGCGGTGACGCCCGCCGCGCTCAGGTGCGCCAAGGGACTGTCGACGATCTGGACGTCATGGGACAGGGTCTGGACGCCGTTGACCGCCAGGAAGCCGGCGTGGTCAAGCGTTTCGACCGCTAGGCCGTCGGGGTCGCGATCGCAGACAAACTGGCAATTGTCCTTGTGCAGTCCATGTCTTCGCGCGTGATAGCAGCGTCCCGACAGAGCCAGCGGCAACCGGCCATAGGCGAAGATTTCGATCTCGAGACCTGGGCAGCGCATCGACAACCCGGCCAAGGCCGATAGCGACAATTCGATATTGGCGCACAGCCGCACGCAGCCGCGCGCGGTCAGTTCGGCCGCCGCGGCCTCGTTGTAGATGTTGAGCAAGGGTCCCGCGACGAAGGGCGCGCCGGCCGGACGTCGGGCCAGGGCGCTGATGTCATTGACCTCGATCAGGGCCGGATCGCTGGCCAGGGCCGCGGTCGCCTGGCGGTCGCGCG
>NZ_JBXAKU010000055.1:0-1030 GCF_058798735.1 Caulobacter sp. GW822-FHT07D08 | reverse complement strand
ACGGTGCTGCTGGCCAAGGCCCCGGGCCACAACAACTTCGCCGACTGGCCGGTGGTCAAGGACATCGACGAGCGCTTCTATTTTCGGCCCTGTGGCGGTCGCCTGTTGATCACCCCGGCCAATGAGACGCCGAGCACGCCCTGCGACGCGGTCGCCGAGGAAATGGATGTCGCCTTGGGCATGGCCCGGTTCGAGGCCGTCGCCGATCATCCGGTGCGCCATCTGGTCGGCCGATGGGCCGGCCTGCGGACCTTCGCGCCCGACCGGGCGCCGGTCGTGGGCTGGTCGACACAGCGCCCCGGATTCTTCTGGCTGGCGGGCTTGGGGGGCTTTGGCATCCAGACCGCTCCGGCCATGGGTCGCCTGGCCGCGGCGCTACTTGAGGGACGTCCGATCCCAGACGATCTGATCGACCAGGGTGTTGAGGCGCGAGCCTATGCCCCCAAGCGGTTCGAAACGGGCGCATGAGCCATCAGATCGCCTTGGCGTGGCGTTGGCCCTCGGCGTTGAAATAGGCGTCGAACACCGCCGCGATCGAGCGCACCAGCAACCGGCCCGGCGGCAGGACCTCGATCGTGGCCTCGCGGATCCGCGCCAGACCGTCGGCCACGAACGGGGTCAGGCGCGACAGCTCGGCGGCCAGGTCGCTGGACCGCCGGCCATGGCGCGCGCACACCGCCGCCAGGTCGACGCAGAAGTCGCACATCAGCCGCTCGATGATCTCGCCACGGAAGCGATCGTCGTCGCTGATCACGACCCCGCGCGCCACCGGCAGCCGGCCCTCCTTGACCGCCGCGCGCCAGGTCAGCTCATGGGCGGCGTTCTGCACGAAGCCCTGCGGCAGACCACTGATCGCCGAGGCGCCCATGCCCAGGAGGGTGACGGCCGGATCGGTCGTGTAGCCCTGGAAGTTGCGCCGCAGGGTCCCGGCCGCCAGGGCCTGGGCCATAGGATCCTCGGGCAGGGCGAAATGGTCGAGGCCGATCCGCACATAGCCTTCTGCCGCCAGCCGTTCGGCGGCGCTTTCGCT
>NZ_JBXAKU010000054.1:0-1145 GCF_058798735.1 Caulobacter sp. GW822-FHT07D08 | reverse complement strand
TCTGGTGGCGATGGAAGCTTGCGCCAGCGCACATTACTGGGCACGCGAGATCGGCGCGCTGGGCCACGAAACACGCCTCATACCTCCGCCGTACGTAAAGCCCTTCGTGAAGCGGCAGAAGAACGACATGGCCGATGCCGAGGCGATCTGCGAAGCGGCGCAACGTCCCACAATGCGGTTCGTCACGCCCAAGACCGCGGAGGCGCAAGGCGCCGCTGTCCGCTTCCGGACCCGCGATTTGCTGGTCCGTCAGCGCACCCAGTTGATCAATGCCCTGCGGGGTCACTTGGCGGAGTTTGGGTTCGTTGTTCGGCAAGGTGTTGGCCACGTGAGCAAGCTCGTCGATCTCGTGAAGGATCCGGCCACCGATCTGCCGGCCGCAGCGCGACCCGTCTTGGTTATGATCTCCGAAAACCTCCAAGCCGCGCAGTCGCAGATCGCGAAGCTGGATCGTGAGATCGCCAACCGAGCCAAGGCCGATCCGGTGGCCAAACGCCTAATGACCATCCCTGGTGTTGGACCGGTGGTGGCCACAGCCTTGGTCGCGCTGGCGCCGACGGCCAACACCTTCCGGCGCGGTCGTGACTTCGCCGCATGGCTAGGCCTTACGCCGCTGCAGAATTCCAGTGGCGGCAAGCAACGATTAGGCAAAATCACGAAGATGGGCGAGCGAGGTCTGCGACGGCTCTTGATCATCGGAGCCAGCTCCGCGGCCAAAGCTGCAGCTCGAAATGGCTGCGGATCAAACCCCTGGTTAGCTCAAATGCTTTCGAGGAAGCCACGCCTGCTGGTCATCGTCGCGCTCGCCAACAAAATTGCCCGAACGGTCTGGGCGCTGATGGCGCACGGAGGGATCTACGGAGCTCCGGCCGCAGCGGTCTAAAGACCGCCCAAGCCTGAGGCTGTCAGAGGGTGTCGGAAGGTCAGCAGAAAGGTATGGCGCAATAGTCGATGAGACGGGGTCGGGAAAACCAGGAATGTCGTAGGCGCCCCGAGCGCGCAGAAACGATGTGGACCCGGTCCGCGAACTCCATAGAGGCCGGCGGCGTGTGAACAGCCGCATCAAGAGGCCGGACACACGTTAGCACCTCGACGACGCGCGCAACTGCTCTCAGAATCTTCTTGCATCCGCTGGGGCGTCCACA
>NZ_JBXAKU010000053.1:0-1362 GCF_058798735.1 Caulobacter sp. GW822-FHT07D08 | reverse complement strand
GTCGGTGATCACGAGATTGCCCTCGGTCGCGCCGGCAAGGACCAGACCCTCGGCGTCGACCAGCTGCGGCTTGACGCCGGGCAGGGGCTTGGAGGCCGAGCCGGGCTTGAGGTCGGTGGCCCCGGGCAGGGGGGTGATCAGCATGCCGCCGGTCTCGGTCTGCCACCAGGTGTCGACGATGGGCAGCTTCTCCTTGCCGACCACGCGGTGGTACCAGAGCCAGGCCTCGGGATTGATCGGCTCGCCGACGCTGCCCAGCACGCGCAGGGACGACAGATCGTTGCGGGTCACGTAGTCGTCGCCCTCGCGCATCAGGGCGCGCAGGGCCGTGGGGGCGGTGTAGAAGATCTCGACCCTGTGCTTGTCGATCACCTCCCAGAAGCGGCTGGGGGTGGGATAGTTGGGCACGCCCTCGAAGATCAGGCTGGTCCCGCCATTGGCCAGCGGGCCGTAGACGACATAGCTGTGGCCGGTGACCCAGCCGACGTCGGCCGTGCACCAGAAGACTTCGCCGGGTTTGTAGTCGAACACCGCCCAGAAGGTCCACGAGGCCCAGGCCAGATAGCCGCCGGTGGTGTGCAGCACGCCCTTGGGCTTTCCCGTCGATCCCGAGGTGTAGAGGATGAACAGCGGATCCTCGGCGTGCATCGGCTCGGGCGGGCAGTCGGTCGACACCGCCTCGCGCACGTCCTGCCAGACGATGTCGCGGTTCTTGACCAGGGGGACTTCGGCGCCGGTCCAGCGGACCATCAGCACCTTGCCCACCCAGGGGCAGTGCTTGAGCGCCTCGTCGATATTGGCCTTCAGCGGGATGCGCTTGCCGCCGCGCTTGCCCTCGTCGGCGGTGATCACGAAGTGGGAGGCGCAGTCCTGGATGCGGCCGGCGATGCTGTCGGGCGAGAAGCCGCCGAACACCACCGAGTGGACCGCGCCGATCCGGGCGCAGGCCAGCATGGCGACGGCGGCGATCGGGATCATCGGCAGGTAGATCGTCACCCGGTCGCCCTTCTGGACACCCTGGACCTTGAGGACGTTGGCCATGCGGCAAACCTCCTCGTGCAGCTGGCCATAGGTCAGGGTGTCGGAGGTCCCCGGCTCGTCGCCCTCGAAGATCAGGGCGATGTCGTCCTTGCGGGCCGGCAGGTGGCGATCCAGGCAGTTGGCGCTGACGTTCAGCACCCCGTCCTCGTACCAGCGGATGCGGAAGTCGTCCTTGTCGAACGAGACGTCCTTGATCTGGGTCGGAGCCTTGATCCAGTCCAGCCGGGCGGCGATGTCGCGCCAGTAGCCTTCCGGATCGGTCTCGACCCGGGCCACGGCGGCCTCATAGGCGGCCGCGTCGATATGGGCGCCCCGCGCCAG
>NZ_JBXAKU010000052.1:0-1380 GCF_058798735.1 Caulobacter sp. GW822-FHT07D08 | reverse complement strand
ACCGAGGCCGTGTGGAAACGCGTCTTCCAAGCCGGTGAACACAAGGCCGGGCAAGCGCTTCGCGTGACGATGAATGGTCAGCAGAACCGCTCTCAGGCCTGCATGGCATGGATCAGAGGCCCGACGCCCAAGATGGCGATCACTCGCTTGAGATTATAGGCCAGGACGTGAAGGCTCATCTCGGTTCTGACGTTTTTGAGCGTCTTGGTCTTGAAGTGGGTGGCTCCCATCCAGGCCTTCAACGTCCCGAACGGGTGCTCGACGGTGGCGCGGCGGACGCGCATGCTGTTGGGCGCGCGATCGAGCCGTTCCTGCATGGCCTCGATGACCGCCTCGTGCTCCCAGCGGGTAATCCGGCGCACCTTTGAAGTCGTGCATTGGGCCTTGATGGCGCAGCCCCCGCAACTGGCCTGGTCCCAGTAGCGGTGCAGGGTCTGGCCGTTCTCGACATTGGTCATGTGGCGCACCAGCCGCTGACCGGCCGGACAGCGATAGCTGTCGTCTTCGCGATTATAGGCGAAGTCCTGCTTACCGAACCGGCCGTCAGCCTTGGCCCCCGAGACCATTGGCCTGGGCATGCAGGGCGTGACGCCGATCTGTTCACAGGCCAGGATTTGCTCGCCGCTGAAGTAGCCGCGATCGGCCAGAACATCGAGCGCCTCGACGCCCATCTCAGCCTTGGCTCGGCCCGCCATTGTGCAGAGCTGACCCCGATCGTGGCCGATATTGGTGACCTCGTGCGCCACGATCAGATGGTGAAGCGGATCGACCGCCGTCTGGACGTTGTAGCCGACCATCCCGGTTCCCTTGCCGTTGGTGGCCATGGCCCTGGCGTCCGGATCGGTCAGTGAGATCTGCTGGTCTGGCGCGGCATGCACCTCGACCTCCAGGGCCTTGAAGGCCTTCATCTGCTCCCGCAGTGAGGCGATCTTGTCCTTCAGGCGCACGGTCTTGGCCTGGACCAGCTCGCCATCATGTCGGTCGGCGGTCTCCAAGGCTGACATGTAGCGATCGATGCTGGCCTCGACCTGCTCCATACGCCGCTGGATCGAGGCGCGGGTGAAGTTCTTGTCGCGCGTGTTCACCGCTTTGAACTTGCTGCCGTCGATCGCGACGATCGCATGGGTGAACAGTTCCAGCTGGCGGCACAGGGCGATGAACTGTCGGCAGGCCGCCCGGATCGCCGGGCCATTGTCCTTGCGGAAGTCGGCGATGGTCTTGAAGTCCGGGGCCAGCCGTCCCGTCAGCCACATCATCTCGATGTTGCGTCCGGCCTCGCGCTCCAGCCGGCGGCTCGACTGCACCTGGTTGATATAGCCGTAGACGTAGATCTTCAGCATCACCCCGGGATGATAGCCAGGCCGCCCCGTCGCCTCGGGC
>NZ_JBXAKU010000051.1:0-1383 GCF_058798735.1 Caulobacter sp. GW822-FHT07D08 | reverse complement strand
AGATTGCAGATGTGGACGGCCCCCCGCTTGCAGTGAACGCGCAGACTGTCTGACCTAACGCTTGCTATCAGATGTCCGGCCTGTTTGCGCGAGAAGCTCGCTGGCCAAGATGGTGTTCGCTACGCACGCTCCAAACACATTGGCGACATCGGGATGCCAGTGCAATCTTCGGAATGTCGCGCGTACCAACCGATAGGTCGTTTCCATCTGTCGTTCGTGCAAGTCTCCTGGGCGGTCCGGTGCAGCCTCTTTGGCTTCCGGGCGCCGGTCTCAGATCAGGTCGGGTTCAGTGCTGCGGGCCGGGTGTAGACTCCGCCCGAGACCATCAGCCGCCAAGCAATCCTGGCGAACTTGTTGGCCAGCGCGACCGCGACCAGCTTGGGCGGCTTCCGCTCCATGAGCTTGGCCAGCCAGGGGGATGGCTTTGTATGCCCGAGGCGCACATGGCGCAGCAGCGCTGTGGCCCCGACGATCAGCGTTGACCGGATCGATGGATCTCCAGCCTTGGTGATCCCGCCGAGTCTTGATCGACCGCCTGTCGAATGGTCTCGCGGCGTGAGCCCCAGCCAGGCGGCGAAGTCGCGCCCGGAGCCGAAGGTCTCCGCCGGCGGCGCCTTCATGCTCAGCAACGTTGAGCCGATAGGGCCGACGCCGGGAATGGTGGCGATGCGCCGGCTCAGCTCGTCGGCGCGGTGCCACTTCATCAGCTTCGCGTCGATCTCCGCCAAGCGCGCCTCTACCGCGGCGTACTCCTTGGCTTGAAACTGGAAGAGCTCGCGCGCCAGCTCCGGCAGCGAGTCATCTTCGAGGACGCGCGCGATCAGGCCGTTGACGTTCTGCCGGCCGGACGGGCCCACAATCCCGAACTCCGCCGCATAACTCCGAAAAGCGTTGCTGAGCTGCGACTTCACCATGACGAGCCGCTCGCGCACCGTCATCAACATGCAGGCCGCCTGACGGTCCTTGGACTTCACAGGCACGAAACGCATGGTCGGCCTGGTGACGGCCTCGCAGAGCGCTTCGGCGTCGGCCGCGTCGTTCTTCCCGCGCTTTACGTACGGCTTCACGTACTGCGGCGGGATCAGCTTCACCTCGTGGCCGAACGACTCCAGGAGCCGCGCCCAATGGTGGGAACTACCGCAGGACTCGATCGCGACAAGGGCCGGAGGAAGGTTCTCGAAATAACGGATCATGTCGGCGCGCCGGAGCTGGCGACGCAGAACTACAACCTCGTTCTCATCCACTCCGTGGAGCTGGAACACGGACTTAGCCGTGTCCATGCCGATACGCACTGGTGTGACCATGTGGCTCTCCTCTCGACTGGCTTGTTGACGCTAAGCGCCATCAAACCGTTGGGATGAGAGGCCGTCCACACCAACACAT
>NZ_JBXAKU010000050.1:0-1610 GCF_058798735.1 Caulobacter sp. GW822-FHT07D08 | reverse complement strand
GTCGAACAGGTCTTGACCGGTGGTTTGCGACAGGTGGCGCGGCGGCGGCCAGAGATCTTCGAGCGCCTGGGCGCCTATCAAGAGGCGCGGTTCATTCTCGCGCCCGAAGACTGGCCTGTGGTCTTTCAACTGTCGCCGCGAGGCGAGTCGGGCTCGGTGCGCGTCGCGCGGGCCACGGCGCCGATGGCGGCCACCGCGCGGGTAGGCGGCCGCCTGAGCGCGCTGCTGGGCCTGTTCGACGGCTCGGTCGACGCCGACGCGGCGTTCTTTTCGCGCAGCATCAAGGTCGAGGGCGACATCGGGGCGGTCATGGCCCTGCACAACGCGCTCGAGGCGGCGGAGTTGACGGTGGCTGATTTGCTGGGCCTGGCTGCGCCGGCCGGCGCCATGGCCAATGCTGGCCTGGCCTTTTGGCTTAGGCGCTTGGCCCCACGCGGCGGAGCCGACCTCTGATGTCGCGCATCGAGCTCGTCTGCCCGGCCGGATCGCCGGCCATGCTGCGCGCCGCCATCGAGGCCGGCGCCGACAGCGTCTATTGCGGCCTGCGTGACGAAACCAACGCCCGCAACTTTCCTGGCCTGAACTTCTCGCCCGCGGAATTGCAGGTCGCCGCCGACTGGGCCCATGAGCGGGGCGCCAAGGTGCTGGTGGCGATCAACACCTTCGCCAGGGTGGGGGCGGTGGCAACTTGGCGCGCTTCGGTCGATGCGGCGGCTCGAACGGGCGTCGACGCCATCATCGTCGCCGACCTGGGGGTCTTAGCCTATGCGCGCGACGCCCACCCGCAAATGAGGTTGCATCTTTCGGTGCAGGCGGCGGCCGGTTCGGCTGACGCCATCGACTACTACGCCAAGACCTATGGCGTGCGGCGTGTGGTGTTGCCGCGGGTGCTGTCGGCCCCCGAGATCGCCGCGCTCAATCGCTCGATCAGTGTCGAGACCGAGGCCTTCGTGTTCGGCGGCCTTTGTGTGATGGCCGAAGGCCGCTGCGCCATGTCGTCCTACGCCACCGGTCGCTCGCCCAATCTCTCGGGCGTCTGCTCGCCGCCCGAAGCGGTGTCGTTCGAGGACCAGCAGGGTCAGC
Source organism: Caulobacter sp. GW822-FHT07D08 (assembly GCF_058798735.1). Lineage (NCBI taxonomy): Bacteria > Pseudomonadati > Pseudomonadota > Alphaproteobacteria > Caulobacterales > Caulobacteraceae > Caulobacter > Caulobacter sp. GW822-FHT07D08. The sequence continues at coordinate 527 of NZ_JBXAKU010000050.1, read as the reverse complement.
TCACCTCGCGCCTGGCGGGTTTCACACTCGACCGCTTCGCAGCGGGCGAGACCGCCGGCTATCCGACGCTGTGCAAGGGCCGCTTCACGGCCGGCGGCCAGGCGTCCTATCTGTTCGAGGAGCCCGTCAGCCTCAACGCCATGAGCCTTCTGGCCGATCTGGCCAAGGCTGGCGTCACCGCCGTGAAGGTCGAAGGCCGCCAACGTGGCAAGGCCTATGTCGCGCGGGTGGCGGCGGCCTTTCGCGGCGCGCTGGACGCACTCGATCGCGGCGAAACGACCGCCTCCTATGAAGCTCTGCTGTCGAACCTTGCTGAAGGCGGCCGCGAGACCGCCGGGGCCTACCGAAAGTCCTGGCGATGAAAGCACAGCGCATGGAGCTGGCCCTGGGACCGTTGCTGTTCAACTGGTCGCCGTCCCGCGCCGCGGCCTTCTATGACCAGGTCGCCGCCGATCCCGCGATCGATCGCGTCTATCTGGGCGAGGTGGTGTGCGGTAAACGCGGGCCCCTCCTGGCCGACACCTTGG
>NZ_JBXAKU010000049.1:0-1682 GCF_058798735.1 Caulobacter sp. GW822-FHT07D08 | reverse complement strand
CTGTCGCCAAAGTCCAGTTGGACGGCGCCGCCGATCTCCAGCGCGATGGTTCCCGGAGCCAGCCATTGGACCAGGTCCTCGGGCTGGGTCAGGGCGGTCCACAGGCGCTCGGGCGTGGTGTCGAAGTCCCGGCGAATCCGCACGGCGATGACGTCATCCTGACGCAGGAAGGTGGTGATCGGCTCGGCGGGGTCAAACATCGGTGGTCTCCTAGACGGCAGTCTGGCCCTGGACGGGCGGGGTGGCCTTGACCCGCGTCAAGTCGGCTTGGCGACGGGGCTGCTGGGCCTGGAGCTCGGCCAAGGTGTTGAGATTGACGAACGGGTCGGGGACAATCGCGCCCCAGTCGGCCACCGCCAGACCCGCCGTTTCGGCCAAGCCCCGAAGCGATGAGCGACCCCGGGCCAGGTAGTGGGACAGGGTCGCCTCCACCTCGATGCTCCAGAGCCCGCAGACCGGATGCAGCCGGCCGTTGCTGGCGGGCAGGGCGACCGCGCCCCCCGAAGCCAGGGCCGCGCCCAGGCGGCGGGTCAGATCGGCGGGCAGGACGGGCATGTCGCAGGCCGGGAGCTGCACTCGCGCCGCGCCGCGGGCGCGGGCGAAAGCCAGGGCGGAGGCCAGACCGGCCAAGGGGCCAGGAACGTCGGGATGATCAAACAGCAGCGGGGCGCCCACGCCGTCGCCCAATTGCCCGGCGTCGCGGACGGCGACGGCGACGTCGTCGGCATAGCCCTTGGCCAGGGCCAAGGCGCGGGCCACAAGCGAAACCTCGCCCCAGGCCCGCAGCGGCTTTCCACTGCCCATGCGCAAACCCGCGCCGCCGGCAAGCACCACGGCAACGCTCGGTTGGCTCATGCTGAAGTCCTTCGCGCGTTTCGCCGCCGCGGGGCCTCCGGCGCCAGGCCGCCGACGAAGGCCATAGCCTGTTTCAAGCTGCCGATGGTGGTTTCCAGATCGCGTAGCAGGCCATCAGCCGCCGAATGGACCCAACCATGCAATGTCAGGGACTGGCCGCGACGCCATGCGTCCTGGACCAATGGATTGCCGGCGAGATTGACCAGTTGCGCGGTCACGTTGAGCTCGCAAAGCCGATTAGCTCGAGCGCCTGGATCCATGATCGTCTCCAACGCCTCGGCATGACGCGAGGCCAGGGCGCGCACTGGACCGAGCCAGCGATCAAGCAGATCAATCGGCGTGTTGGACAGCGCCGCGGCCATGACCCCACAGCCATAGTGGCCGCAAACCACGACATGTCGCACTTTCAGGACTTCCAGCGAGAACTGAAGGCTCGACAGGAATCCGACGTCCAGGGGCGGGGCCAGGTTTCCAGGATTGGTATGGTGGAAGATCGTGCCGGGCGGCAGATCGGTCAGCTCTTGTCCCGAGAACCTGCTATCGGCGCAGCCCAGCCAGAGGTAGTCTGTTTGGCGCTTAGCTGCCGTGCGCCTGAAAAACTCGCTATCCTTATAGCGGCCGGCGACCCAGGCCACGTTGCTGGTCAGCAGATCTTCGGTCATGCCCTACCTGTTGCTTTAGTCAACAACAGCGCTGAGCAGGTGACCGCGACGAGCCGCGAGCCGGCGGCCCAGAGTCGTCAGGTCGTCGGGTGTCAGGCGCAGGCGCGCGATCGGCAAGACGATGGCGTTCTCCAGGCCCAGGTGACGGCGTTCCTGGGCGGCGAA
>NZ_JBXAKU010000048.1:0-1748 GCF_058798735.1 Caulobacter sp. GW822-FHT07D08 | reverse complement strand
GCGACGGGATCGCCGGACTTGGCGTTGACGGCCTTGACGACGCCGTCGCGTTCGGCGCGGATGATGTTCTGCATCTTCATGGCCTCGAGCACGCAGACGACCTCGCCCTCGCGGACCTGCTGGCCGGTGATGACGTCCATCGAGACGACGAGGCCCGGCATCGGCGACAGCACCAGCCTGGAGGTGTCGGCGGCCTGCTTCTCGGGCAGCTTGTCGTGCAGTTCGGCGTTGCGCGGGGTCAGGACCAGCACCCGGGCCCTGGCGGCGCGGTGGCGGATGGTGAAGCCCTCGGCGGCGGGCGCGGCCTGGACCGTGAAGGCCTTGCCGCCCAGGGCCGCCTTGAACACCGGCTTGCCCGGACGCCAGTCGATGTCGGTCAGGGCCAGGGTGCGGCCTTCGTCGAGCAGTTCGACCGAGACGTCGCCGTTCTCCCCGCTGACCTTGACGCGGCGCTTGGCGGGACCGACGGCGACGATCCACTCGGCGCGCGGCGGACCGGCCAGGCCCGAGGCGTCGGAGCGGGCGCGGGCGGCGTAGACCCGCTGCATGGCCGCGCCGACGGCGGTCAGGATGTCGATCTGCTCAGGGCTAGGTTCGGTCCCCTGGAAGCCTTCCGGGAACTCGTCCTTGATGTAGTTGGTCGAGATCTTGCCAGACCGGAACCGCGCCTGGTCCATCACCGCGGCCAGGAACGGGATGTTCTGGGAGAGGCCCTCGATGTGGAAGTCCTCCAGCGCCCGGCCCATGCCGTCGATCGCCGCCAGCCGGGTCGGGGCCCAGGCGCACAGCTTGGAGATCATCGGGTCGTAGTACATCGAGATCTCGTCGCCCTCGCGCACGCCGGCGTCGTTGCGGATCGTGTAACCGCCCTTGTCGCCTTCCTCCGGAGGGGCGTAGCGGACCAGGCGGCCGATCGAGGGCAGGAACTTGCGGTAGGGGTCCTCGGCGTAGATGCGGCTTTCGATGGCCCAGCCGTTGATCGAGAGGTCCTTCTGCTCGAAGGCCATCTTCTCGCCGGCCGCGCTGAGGATCATCTGCTCGACGAGGTCCAGGCCCGTGATCAGCTCGGTGACCGGGTGCTCGACCTGCAGGCGGGTGTTCATCTCCAGGAAGAAGAAGCTCTTGTCCTGGCCGGCGACGAACTCGACCGTGCCGGCGCTGTCATAGTTCACCGCCTTGGCCAGGGCCACGGCCTGGGCGCCCATGGCCGCGCGGGTCGCCTCGTCCAGCAGCGGCGACGGGGCCTCCTCGATGACCTTCTGGTTGCGGCGCTGGATCGAGCATTCGCGCTCGAACAGGTGGACGACATTGCCGTGCTTGTCGCCCAGCACCTGGATCTCGATGTGGCGCGGGCTCTCGATGAACTTCTCGATGAAGATCCGGTCGTCGCCGAAGCTGGCCTTGGCCTCGGCGCGCACGGCCGGGAAGCCTTCCTCGACGTCCTTGCGGGTCCAGGCCACGCGGATGCCCTTGCCGCCGCCGCCGGCGCTGGCCTTGATCATCACCGGATAGCCGATCTGCTCGGCGATCGTTGTCGCGTGGGCGGTGTCGGCGATCTCGCCGATATGGCCGGGCACGCAGGAGACGCCCGCGGCCTGGGCGAACTTCTTGCTCTCGATCTTGTCGCCCATGGCCGAAATGGCGCCGGGGTTGGGACCGATGAACACGATCCCCTCGTCGGCGCAGCGCTGGGCGAAGCTGGCGTTCTCCGACAGGAAGCCGAAGCCCGGGTGCACGGCCTGGGCGCC
>NZ_JBXAKU010000047.1:0-2435 GCF_058798735.1 Caulobacter sp. GW822-FHT07D08 | reverse complement strand
TTATCGGACCGTGCTCTCGAGCTTCCTGTGGGGTCCAGTCAATGCTCGAGCGCAGCGGGGCTAGCGCTGTGATTTACAACTGCCGCCTGTTCTTGGCTTTGGCGCATCTCCTCCTTCAGTTGCGCGACCTCCCGTTCCAACCGTTCGATTCGATCGAGCGAATAGTCGAAGCTGGTGGCCTCCAACCTTAGCAAGAAGGCCCAGACGGCCCCGAAGACGCGACGAAATTTCCCCTGCTGTGAAGCCGAATGGTTCGCTAAGTGTGTCATCGAAAGCTCCTCAGTGGCGGCAGCGGACACAGGGTGCGTCGCGGCGGCCGTCGGCCCGGGCTCCTCAGAGCGGTGTCCAACCGGTGGTCGCCTAGATAGTTTAGAATTATTTGGTATAAAAATTGGCCGCGAAGGCTGCGGCCGGGTTCATTTCAGACCGTTTGTCCCAAAATACCGAAAGACTCAGTGCGCAGGTCGCCGAGCTCGGCAATCACCGCCTGACGGCGGCGCCACGACCATTTTGCCGCGACCGCGCGCTTCAGGACGCCGCGCTCAAGGCGGCCGGGATAGACAAGTCGATGCCTGAGACCTTGACCACAGCCTGCCACGCCGCTTCCTGGCTGGCGCGGTCGTGGAGGTGTGGCTGGCGCTGCAGCTCCATTGGGCCTGAGAACTTCCCTGCAGCGGAGGCGAAGAATTGCCCTGAGACGCCGGTTCCGAACTCTGACGCCTGGAGGTACCGACCGGCCGCAGTCTCCGGCGTCTGATTCATGCCGGGAATGAGGTTCGTGATTGGAATCATCAGATACTTCAACAACGGACCAGCGTTTCGCGCCACGTTGGTGTCGTTCGACGCACCGGGCGAGACGGCGTACACGGCCATGCCGGAGGGTAGCCGGCGCGCCAGCGCCGCGACCCACCAAGCGATAATGAGCTTTGCGTCGGCATACGCATTGTGCGGCGCGTACTTCACGTTTGGCCCGCTGCGTATCATGGCTTCGATAGCGACGGTACGGTCACCCCGGAAGTACTTGGCCGCGAAGGCTGGCGCGTCGGTGTGCTTGAACAGGGGTACGCCCCCGCGGGCAGGCTCCGCACTGGTGATGACAATCCGCGCGTTGGGGCTCAGCAGGTTAGCGCGGAGCAACCCGAGAGTCAGTTGATGATGGCCGATCAGCGGGGCTTCAGAAGCCTCGACGCCCGCCGCAGTGATCACCCGCTCCTTACCTGGAACCAGCCCGGCATTGAGCAGTAGGAAATCGATCGGTCGACCACGCTTGACGAGCGCCGCGAGGGCGGACTGAACGCTGGCCGGCGCGTTGAGATCCAGCTCCAGCGGCGTGAAGGCGCCGATGTTTGTCTTAGCTTTGAGCTGATCGGCCGTTTCCTGAATCCGCGCCAGGCTGCGTCCCGTGACGACAACCTCCGGGCATCCCCCGGCGGCGAGCAAGCGGGCTGCCGCAAAACCGAGTCCAGAGGTGGCGCCGGTGACCAGAGCAGTCGAATGTCGCATGGGAGGTTCCGTGGTTAAGGGGAGTGTTGTGAGGCCCGCGAGGTCAGGTGGCGGCTTGCTAATTACGAACCGATTAGTTACATATTTGCCTAGTTTGTCGTGGTCAAGGATTTTTGAACTAAATGATTCAGAATGCCGCCAGGTCGCGGGGGCGACCGCGAAACTTCGACGAGGGTGATGCGCTGACAAAGGCGACGGAGGTCTTTCGCGCCAAGGGTTACGACGGCGTGACCATTGACGATCTCGTCGCGGGCATGGGTGTGGGACGGCCAAGCCTGTATTCCGTCTTCGGGGACAAGCGGACGATATTCTTGCGCGCTCTCAGGGCGTACGCAGATGCGAAGGGCGCTCGCGCTGCGAAGGCGCTCTTTTCGCCGGCGACGCTTCGCGACTCGCTCGTAGGCTTTCTAAGGCACGCCGTTGAAAGCGCGACCGAGGAAGGAGCCGCCCCAGGATGCCTAATGGTGTGCGTCGCGCCCCTCGTAGACGACGCTGAGGTCAGGCAGTTCCTGAAGAACGCCATAGCTAGCGGCATAGCGCTCGTGGAACGCCGCTTCTGCGACGGGATCAGCACGGGGGAAATCCCGTCCGACTTTCCCGTGGCGGTGCGTGCGAGCCAGGTCCTCGACCTGTCGCGCGGTCTGACCATGCGTGCGCAGATGGGCACGCCGCGCAAGACGCTGCTGAATGACGCTGAGGAAGCGGCGGACTTGGTCCTCCTGCCCCGGCGTGGAAATGCAGCGCCAGAAGGTTGATGCTGGATGGCGCGGACGTCGAACGCCACTGTCCGACAACCACCGATTGTGTTGAAAAAGTCGATCCCACGATTTCACAGGCTCATTTTCAGCACGAATAATGCCGGTCGATCCAGTTTTCTGAACGGTTCAATCTGCGGCGTGAGCGTTCACGCACAGATACGCCTCGTCCGCTAC
>NZ_JBXAKU010000046.1:0-2865 GCF_058798735.1 Caulobacter sp. GW822-FHT07D08 | reverse complement strand
GCGGTGCGTGACAGGAGGGGTTTAGGTTCGCCGCAGGGAGTCTGCATGTCCGCCCCGTCTTATATCCAAGCCAGGCCCCCCGCGGGGTCGGGCGCGTTACTGATAGTTTCGGCCGTAGGCGCGTTCCTGGCGATCCTCGGCGCGGGACTGAGCCAGGATCCGATCTTCCGGCTGCAGGCCGAGACCATCGCGCTGGCGGGGGTGATCGCCGCGTTCGTGCTGAACGCGGGATTGTCGGGCGGCACGCTGGTGGAGCATCCCGACCGTTATTCGGACAACGTCATCAAGGCGGGGGTGATCGCCACGATGTTCTGGGCCGCGGCGGGTCTGCTGGTGGGGGTGTTGATCGCCGCCCAGCTGTCTTGGCCGACGATCTTCTACTTTCCCGAGGCTGGCTGGCTGAACTTTGGCCGGTTGCGGCCGCTGCACACCTCGGCGGTGATCTTCGCCTTCGGGGGCAACGCCCTGATCGCCACGTCGTTCTGGGTCGTGCAGCGCACCTGCAAGGCCAAGCTGGCGGGCGGCATCGCGCCGTGGTTCGTGTTCTGGGGCTATCAGCTGTTCATCGTGCTGGCCGCGACCGGCTATCTGATGGGCGCGACCCAGAGCAAGGAATACGCCGAGCCGGAGTGGTACACCGACCTGTGGCTGACCATCGTCTGGGTCGCCTATCTGCTGGTGTTCCTGGGCACGATCTGGAAGCGCAAGGAACCCCACATCTACGTGGCCAACTGGTTCTACCTGGCCTTCATCGTCACCATCGCCCTGCTGCATCTGGTCAACAACGCCGCCATTCCGGTGGGTCTGCTGAACCACAAGTCCTATGGCGTCTTCTCGGGCGTGCAGGATGCGCTGGTGCAGTGGTGGTACGGCCACAACGCCGTCGGCTTCTTCCTGACCGCCGGCTTCCTGGCCATGATGTACTACTTCGTGCCCAAGCGCGTGGAGCGGCCGGTCTACAGCTACCGCCTGTCGATCGTGCACTTCTGGGCGCTGATCTTCATCTACATCTGGGCCGGCCCGCACCACCTGCACTACACGGCCCTGCCGCAGTGGGCCCAGACCCTGGGCATGACCTTCTCGATCATGCTGTGGATGCCGTCCTGGGGCGGCATGATCAACGGCCTGATGACGCTGTCGGGCGCCTGGGACAAGCTGCGCACCGACCCGGTGGTGCGGATGATGGTGGTGTCGATCGCCTTCTACGGCATGAGCACCTTCGAAGGCCCGGTGATGTCGATCCGCGCGGTCAACGCGCTCAGCCACTACACCGACTGGACCATCGGCCACGTGCACTCCGGCGCCCTGGGCTGGGTGGGCTTCATCAGCTTCGGCGCGGTCTACTGCCTGGTGCCGTGGCTGTGGAAGAAGAAGGACATGTACTCGACCAAGCTGATCGAGTGGCACTTCTGGATCGCGACCACCGGCATCCTGCTCTACATCGCCGCGATGTGGGTGTCGGGCATCATGGAAGGCCTGATGTGGCGCGCCTACACGCCCCAGGGCTTCCTGGCCTACAGCTTCATCGAGACCGTCTCGGCCAAGCACATCGAGAACGTCATCCGCGCTGTCGGGGGGCTGATGTACCTGTCCGGGGCGCTGATCATGATCGTCAACATCTGGAAGACGATCGCTTCGCCCTCCGCCGAGCCGGCCGACGAAACGGCCGCTCCCGCCACCGCGATCGCCTGAGGTCAGCCGATGTCTCTCTGGAAGCAACACGCCAAGCTTGAGCGGCACTCGCTGCTGCTCGTCGTCGGCATCCTCCTGGTCGTCTCGATCGGGGGGCTGGTCGAGATCGCCCCGCTGTTCTGGCTGCAGGGCACCATCGAGAAGGTGCAGGGCGTACGCCCCTACACCCCGCTGGAACTGAACGGCCGCGACATCTATGTCCGCGAGGGCTGCTATCTGTGCCACTCGCAGATGATCCGCCCGCTGCGCGACGAGGTCGAGCGCTACGGCCACTACAGCCTGGCCGCCGAGAGCATGTACGACCACCCGTTCCAGTGGGGGTCCAAGCGCACCGGGCCCGACCTGGCCCGGGTCGGCGGCAAGTACTCCGACGCCTGGCACCGCGACCACCTGATCGACCCGCGCTCGGTGGTGCCGGAGTCGGTGATGCCGCCCTACAAGTTCCTGGCCGAGAAGGACCTGGACTATCGCGACATCGTCGACCGGATGAAGGTGCTGCGCACCGAGGGCGTGCCCTACACGGCCGACGAACTGACCAACGCCAAGAAGGATCTCGAGGCCCAGGCCGATCCGTACTCGACCGACGCGGTGGCCCTGCGCGGCCGCTACGGGGCCAAGGTGGTCAACCGCGACTTCGACGGCGATCCCGACAGGATCACCGAGATGGACGCCCTGGTGGCCTATCTGCAGATGCTCGGGACCCAGGTCGACTTCAAGTCCTACAAGGCCCAGGCCCCGGAGAACCAGCGATGAGCCAGCTCTCCTACGAAACCGTGGCGCGCTTCGCCCAGCAGGGCGGACTGATCTACTTCGGCCTGATCTTCCTGGCCGGTGTCGCCTATGCCCTGCGGCCTTCCAAGAAGGCCGAATTCCAACACGCCGCGCGCATGCCGCTGGATGACGAGGAGCTCTCCTGATGGCTTCCGAACGCAAGACCGACGACGTCACCGGCGTCGAGACCACCGGCCACGAGTGGGACGGCATCCGCGAACTGGACAACCCGCTGCCGCGCTGGTGGCTGTGGGTCTGGTACGGCTGCATCGCCTTCTCGATCGGCTACTGGGTGCTGATGCCGGCCTGGCCGGGCGTGCATGGCTACACCAAGGGCCTGCTGCACCAGTCCGACCGGGCCGCCGTGGGCCACGAGCTCAAGGCGCTGGACGTCCAGCGCGG
>NZ_JBXAKU010000045.1:0-3221 GCF_058798735.1 Caulobacter sp. GW822-FHT07D08 | reverse complement strand
GGGCTCACCTCAAGGTTTGTGCGCTAAAAGGCGCTTAGAAGCACGAACCAAGAACATGAGCTAGCAGGCTGTTGAAATTCGATTTTTGCCCCCTGGTAAAGAGGCTGAAGTCACCAGGGCGAAATCAATAAGCCAATGTTTTCAATAGCCGGATTTGGCTACAGTTCGCGCTAAGCGAGCCAAATCGCGGAAATCGGCCTGTCGGAGCGACTTTTTCAACAGCCTGCTAGGCGACTCGGTAGAGCCTGTCAGCAGGATCGTTCAGCGGCCTGAGCCCGCCTGCCGTGGCAGCGTCGGCCCAGAGGTAGTCGCCCGTCAGACCGACATGGGCCCAGCTCATCGGCGAGAGGTGGGCTAGAAGCTCATCGGGCGCGGCCACGCCCCTCTCCCGCAGATGCTCGACGGCGCGCTGCATATATAATGTGTTCCAAAGCGCGATGGCGGCGATCACCAGGTTGAGGCCTGAAGCGCGGTGTTCCTGGTTCTGTAAAGTGCGATCGGCGATCCGCCCCTGCTTGTGGACGAACACCGCCTGGGCCAGCGCGTGGCGCGCCTCGCTCTTGTTGAGCCCGGCCTGACAGCGGCGGCGCAGTTCCGGGCTTTCCAGCCAGTCGAGCGTGAACAGCGTGCGCTCGATCCGGCCGACCTCGGCCAGGCCCATGTCGAGGCGATTTTGGCGTTTGAACGCCGATAGCTTCTTGAGCATCACCGACGGCGCGACCGATCCGGCTTTCAGCGACGCCGCCAGACGGACGATGTCCTCCCAATTTTCCTCGATGACATCGACCCGGATCGGACGGCCAAGGAGTGGTTCAAGGATCTTGTGGCGCGGCTTGGCTCCGATGATCGCCAAGCGGCGATCCTGCAGATCACGCAAGCGCGGTACGAACCGGTATCCGAGAAGGTGGCACAGGGCGAATACGTGGTCGGTCGCCCCGCCGGTGTCGGTGTAGTGCTCCCCGCCGCCACGACCAATCAGGCCGTCGAGCACATAGGGCGCCTCCGAGGAAGTGGCCGACAACACGCGGGTGTGGAACGAGCCGTGCATGTCCGACAGGTGGGTATAGATCCGCAAGCCAGGCTCAGGCCCGTACTTGGCGTTGACTTCACCCGCTCCGCCGCGTCGGCGGCCCGAGCGGAAGAATTGGCCGTCGGAAGACGAGGCCTGGCCATCGCCCCAGTGTCGGGCGAACGGCTGCGCGTGGTGGACCTCGATAATCCTAGCCAGCGCGGCCTTGTAGTTCTCTTCGCTCAGATACCAGCTCTGGGTCCAGGCGAGCTGAGCGTAGGTGACGCCTTGGCTGGCGTTGGCCATCCGCTCCAGACCAAGATTGGTGGCGTCGGCCAGGACCGCGGCGAGGATGCAGCTGGGATTGTCGTGGACCTTGCCCGACCTCAGCTCGCGGAACGTCGACGAGAAACCCGTCAGGGCGTCTATCTCTCTGAGCAACTCGGTGATCCGGACCCGGGGAAGCAGCGCGTCGATCGCCCGATCTAGCGACCTGGCCTCGTCCGGCGCATTGGCCTTCACCGGCGTCACCGACAGCTCGTCGCCTTTCAGCGTCACGCCGACCAGGTCGCCCTTGGCTAGGCGCCGTGAGAAGCTGGCGAGCCGCTGATCCAGCAGGCTGGCGCGCTCAGCCAGATAGGTTCCCATCTCGGTATCGACGGGCAAGGTCTCGGCTTCGGCGGCGACTTCGTCCTTGGGCAGCAGGTAGTCGGCGAAGCGCTTGTAGGATCGCGAACCTTCGATCCACACGTCGCCAGAACGGAGCCGATCACGCAACGTCGCCATCAACGCCGTCTCGTAGAGCCGTCGGTTGATCGGGCCACCGATGGGCTTGACCAGGGCTTTCCAATGCTTGGAGACGAACGGCATAGGCGCGTCGTCGGGAATCTCGCGCCGGCCGGACCGGTTGAGGTCGCGGAGGAGTTCAAGGGCCTTCAGCAATGAGGCGCCGCCCGTGCCTGACCGGAAGCGTATGTGTTCCAGGAAGGTCGGAACAAACCGGCGCAGGGCGCCGTAGCGGTCGGCGGCGCTAACCAGTGGATCTTCCACCGCCAGCGCCGCCAGGGCCTCGATCTTCGGTCTGGCCTGAATGACCTTCCACCATCCAACCTGGGCGTCGAGTGTGTCGAGCACGTCGCCGCCGTCGGCCCGGGCATGTTCGACCGCGCCGATCACGCCGCTGAACAACCGCATGAGGTTGCTGACCTCGCGGCTGCTGGCCTGGTACTTGCGCTCGCGCCCCCGACGGCCCTTGGCGAACAGCGAGCCGACCATCTTGTCGAACATATCGACCGCGGCGTCGCTCAGGCGGCTTTCGAGAAAGATCAGCTGCGCGACCACGGTCGCCCGGCGGCGACCCACGCCGTAACCGTTGAGCAGGAAGGCCGGCGCGACCGCTCCCTCTCGGACATACTGCTCGAAGCGCCGTTCGTGGATGGTCTCGGTGATCGCCGGATTGATACCGATGGCGCGAACGTAGGCCAGACGCTCGGTGATCCCCGCCATCGACGCGGCGCTCGGCGACTCCGGGATGTCGCGCAGCCAGGCCAGGGCCGATTTCTTGAGGTTGGCGTCATTGACCAACAGTTGGTCGATGCGGTCCAGTTGCGAGAGCGAGATCGGCGCCAGCAGATCCTCAGCCGCCTTGCGTCTTGCCTGGGAGCGGCCAGCCAGGCCGACGCGCTCCAAGGTGTCGGGAGACGGCAGGATGATCCGTCGCCGGCGCAGTTCTGCGATCAGGGCCTCCACGATGGCTCCGCCCTTGTCGGTGGCGACGGCCGCCGCGGCGGCGATCGACACCGCCAAGCGAATATCGCCACGGACAAACAAGCGTATCCCTAGTCGCTCATGAAGCTGACCTGCGTGCTCGCTGCGTGTTTTTAGTCTTTTGGCATAGTCGCCTAGCGCTTCAGGTGAAACATGCACTTGGTCGGACAAAAAGCGCAGCACGATCGGGGGAACAACTTGACCAGGCAGCCACCCAAAACCTGGATGGCGTAGCAGCGCCATTTGCACAGCGGAGCCCAGCTTGTTGGCTGGACGTTTACGCTCGTCGATCCACTTGAGATCGTCTGGCACCAGCGTGTAGCAGCGCGCCACCTCTCGGTCGGTGACCGGAGGCTCGAACAACCTTCGCCGTTCGTCACCCGTGAGCAAGCTTCGCCGCGCCATGGGATGGTCCTGACCGCTTCTGCAGGTGGCTCATAATTCG
>NZ_JBXAKU010000044.1:0-3676 GCF_058798735.1 Caulobacter sp. GW822-FHT07D08 | reverse complement strand
CCGTTGCGCTTTCCCGCTGGAAGCGGCTGTTCTTCGTCGCCGGCGAACCGCCGGCGCCGCCGCCCGATGGGGCCGAGGCCCTGGCCGCGGCCTTGGCCGACACCGAGTTCGCCATCCGCGCGGAGGGTGCGACCAACCGGCTGTTGTCGCGTTGGCGGTGGCTGCACGCTGTCCTGGGGGCGCTGGTCTACCTGGTGCTGCTTTTGCACATCGCCGCGGCCATCTATTTCGGGCTGCGCTGGCTATGATGCGGGACCGCCTCCTCTACTGGATCTTTGTCGCCGCCGGCCTGGCGCTGCTGGGCGTCGCGGCGATGATGCAGACAAGCGCGCCGCCCGGCGCCGGACCGGTGGCTCAGCTTGTCGCGCCAGGCCCCCTGTCGCCGGCCCACCAAGCCTTCGGCGCGCAGTGCGCCAGTTGCCACACGCCTCTCAAGGGCGTGGAGAGCAAGACCTGCGTCGCCTGCCACGCGAGCACCGATTTCGGAAACAAACAGTCGACCCAGTTCCATGCCCAGGCCAAGGAGTGCACGGCTTGCCACGTCGAGCACGAAGGCGCGCGCGCCATCGTGAAGATGGACCATCAGGCGTTGCTCGATCCGGCGGTGTGGCGAGGGCCGGCTGTTTCGCCACCCAATCCGCACGCCTTGCCGCCCGAAGCCGCGCTCAATTGCGCAAGCTGCCATTCCGTCCGCGATCCGCATCTGGGACTCTTCGGCCAGGACTGCGCCAGCTGCCACGCGACCAGCAGTTGGAAGGTTCCCAACTTCCGGCATCCGTCGGTCAGCTCGACGCAATGCTCGGAGTGCCACACCGCGCCGCCCAGTCATTTCATGGAGCACTTCAGCATGGTCTCCCAGCGCGCCGCCGGCTCCAAGGCGCGCGTCGAACAATGCTACGCCTGTCACACCACCGACAGCTTCAACAACATCCGCCGCCGAGGCTGGTATGATCACCATTGAGTCCGGCTGGCTCAGCGCCTTCTTCAGGCTCGCGGTGATCATCCTCGAGCTGGCGGGCACGCTGACCATCCTCAGCGGCGCGGCGCTGGCGACGATCCTGTTCGCCCTGCGGGCCCGATCGGGCGACCGGGCCAAGGCCTATGGCGCGTTCCGGTCCGCCCTCGGCCGAAGCATCCTTCTTGGCCTCGAATTCCTGGTCGCCGGCGACATCGTCAAGTCGCTCGTCATCAACCCGACCTTGGACGATCTCATCGTCCTGGCCGGTCTGGTCTTCGTGCGCACCTTCCTTAGCATCTCGCTCGGCGTCGAGATCAACGGCCACTGGCCCTGGGAGGACACGCGCATGGCCAGGGCCACGGGCCGCGAACCTTCCTCACCGCGGGTCTGACCAGACCCGCCCACCCGCCGGGAGATTGACATGCTGCAACGACGAGACCTGCTCACGGGAGCCGCCCTGTTGGCGGCCGGCGCCGCCCAGCCCGCCGCGGCGGCCGCCCAGGCCCACGACATGAAGGGCATGGACGCCATGCCCGGCATGGCGATGTCGATGAGCGACTGCATCGATCACTGCCTGGCTTCCCATCGCCGGTGCCTTGAGACCGCCGCCTACGCCCTCGGTCAAGGCGGCGCGCTCGCCGCCCCCGACCTGATCGCCATGCTCACCGACTGCGCCGAGCTGTGCCAGGCGACCGCCAACTCCATGCTCCGCGGCTCGGCCCTGCACCCGGTGCTCTGCCGCGCCTGCGCCGAAGCCTGCGACCTGTGCGCGGCGGCCTGTTCGAAACCCCGCGCCGACGCCCCGATGGCCCAGTGCGCCGAGACGTGCAGGGTGTGCGCCGCGGGCTGCCGACAGATGTCGCGCTGACCGCGCCTTCGGACCTTACGTATACGCGCGGCCGCCAATTGCGGGCATTGCAAGGCGTCACGCCGTTCGAGATGCAGACGACGCCATCGGACGCGAACGTCATAAGTTGGAGATCAGAAATGATGCGCAAGATCGCAGTCGTGGCCGGCGCTGTCGGCCTTCTGGCCATGGGGACCGCCGCATTCGCCGACGGCCCCGCGCCCAAGGCCCAGACCCAGCCCGCGCCGGCCGCCTCCGCCCAGACCCCGCCGGACCACGCCCACATGCAGGGCATGGACCATGGCGGCCAGCAGATGCACGACCAGATGATGAAGGACCATCAACAGGGGATGGCGAACATGCCGGCCACGCCGCCCAAGGATCCCGCCGCCAAGAAGCCCATGAAGGGCTGCTGCATGGACAAGCCGATGGCCCCGAAAGGCAAACCCATGGCTCCCAAGGACGCCAAGGATCCCGCCATGCCCATGAAGGACATGTAACGCCCGCTCAAGCCGCGACGCGCCGAAGAACCTGCCGGGCGAGCACGCCCGGCAGGTTCTTTCACGTCCGGGCGCCGCCAGGCGATGTGACATCTACGGATATCCTCGGCCGCGCCCGCCACTAGGCTCGTCGTCACCAGCAGGGAGCCAAGCGATGTTCCACAAGGCCATCGAGACGATGCGCGCCGCGCCCTTGTTCAAGGCGCGCTACGACAACTTCATCGGCGGCGCCTGGTCGGCCCCGACCACGGGCGAGTACTTCGCCGACCACAGCCCGATCAATGGCGACCGGATCGCCGAGTTCGCCCTGTCGGGTCCGGCCGACGTGGAACTGGCGCTCGACGCCGCCCATCGCGCCAAGGCCGGCTGGGCGCGGTTGTCGCCGGCCGAGCGGTCCCGGCTGCTGAGCCGGGTCGCCGATCGCCTGGAGCAGAACCTCGACCTGCTGGCGCTCGCCGAGACGCTCGACAACGGCAAGCCGATCCGCGAGACGCGCGGCGCCGACGTGCCGCTCGCGGTCGATCACTTCCGCTATTTCGCTGGATGCATCCGGGCCGAGGAAGGCGCGATCTCGACGATCGACGCCGACACCATCGCCTACCATTTCCGCGAGCCGCTTGGCGTGGTCGGCCAGATCATTCCCTGGAACTTCCCCCTGCTGATGGCGGCCTGGAAGATCGCGCCCGCGCTGGCCGCCGGCAACTGCACGGTCATCAAGCCAGCGTCCCAGACGCCCCTGACGCTGATGATGCTCGCCGAACTCACCGCCGACATCCTGCCGCCGGGCGTGCTCAACGTCGTGACCGGGCCCGGCCGAACCGTCGGCCAGGCGATCGCCGCCAACCCGCGGATCGCCAAGGTCTCGTTCACCGGCGAGACGGTCACGGGCAAGGCGATCATGCACGCCGCGGCCGATCACCTGATCCCGCAGACGATGGAGCTCGGGGGCAAGTCGCCCAACATCTTCATGGCCGACGTCCTTGATGAGGAGGACGCCTTCTTCGACAAGGCGCTGGAAGGGTTCACGCTCTTCGCCTTCAACAAGGGCGAGGTCTGCACCTGTCCCTCGCGCGCCCTGATCCATGAATCGATCTTCGACCGGTTCATGGAGCGGGCCGTGGCCCGCGTGGCGGCGATCCGTCAGGGCGACCCGCTCGACCCCGCGACCCAGCTGGGCGCCCAGGCGTCCGAAGACCAGCTGCGCAAGATCCTCGGCTATATCGAGATCGGCAAGAACGAGGGCGCGCAATGCCTGATCGGCGGCGCGCGGGCGCTGCCCGGAGGCGAACTCGACGGGGGCTATTTCGTGCAGCCGACCGTCTTCGTCGGCGACAACAGCATGCGGATCTTCCAGGAGGAGATCTTCGGCCC
>NZ_JBXAKU010000043.1:0-5770 GCF_058798735.1 Caulobacter sp. GW822-FHT07D08 | reverse complement strand
AGCGCTTCATCTAAGCCCCCGGAGATTAACCTCCGAGAATCATAGCCTAAATCGACGTTTTCACACAGCCTCCACCCGGATTGGGATTGAGAACGTTTCTCAACAAGCGCCGCTTAATTGACACCCCCGCCCTCGCGCTTAAAAGCATCCCGCAACGCACAAAGGCTACTGGGGTTGGACCTCTCATGACCGACACGAGCCGGGGGCTGCCTGAGCGCCCGATGTCGCCGCACCTGCAGGTGTGGCGTTGGCATATCACCATGGCCTGCTCGATCCTGCACCGCGGCTGCATCGTTGGCCTGTGGGTCGGCGCCGTGATCCTGGCCGCCTGGGCCGCCGCCCTGGCGGCCGGTCCGGACGTCTATGCGGGCTTCCTCGGCGTGCTGGGCTCGCCGATCGGCAAGCTGGTGTTGCTGGGCGAGACCTTCGCCGTGTTCTTCAACATCGCCTACACGATCCGCCAGACCTTCTGGGACACCGGCAAGGGCTTCGCCCCGCGCATCGCCGACATGACCGGCGCCATGGCGATCGCCTTCGCGGTCGTGGCGACGATCGTCACCTGGGTCATCGCCGGCGCGAACGGAGCGTTCTGATCATGAGCAAGAACGACCTCTTCCAGCCCATTCAATTCCGCACCCCGTTGTCGCGGGCTCGCGGCCTGGGCGCCTCGCGTCACGGCGTCAGCCACTTCATCACCGAGCGCGTCTCTGGCCTGGCCCTGGCGCCGCTGAGCGTCTGGGGCGTGTTCGCGGCCCTGAAGCTGGTCGGCGCCGACCAGCACACCGCCGCCGCCTGGGTCGGCCAGCCGGTCAACGCCGTGCTGCTGAGCCTGCTGTTGATCTCGGCCCTGATCCACCTGTCGAACACGGTCCAGGTGGTGATCGAAGACTACATCCACCGCTTCACGAGCAAGTCGGCCCTGGTGATCGGCAATCTGTTCGTCTGCGTGCTGGCCGGCGCCGTGGGGGTCTTCTCGATCCTCAAGGTGGCCATGACCGTGACCGGAGCCCATTGATGTCGGCCTACAAGTTCATCGACCACAAGTTCGACGTCGTCGTCGTCGGCGCCGGCGGTTCGGGTCTCCGCGCCGCCCTGGGCGCCGCGCAGGCGGGTCTGAAGACCGCCTGCATCACCAAGGTGTTCCCGACCCGCAGCCACACCGTGGCGGCGCAGGGCGGCATCTCGGCCTCGCTGGGTAATATGGGCCAGGACGACTGGCGCTGGCACATGTTCGACACCGTCAAGGGCTCGGACTGGCTGGGCGACCAGGACGCCATCGAGTACCTGACCCGCAACGCCCCTGCGGCGGTCTATGAGCTCGAGCACTGGGGCGTGCCCTTCTCGCGCACGGCCGACGGCAAGATCTATCAGCGCGCCTTCGGCGGCATGACCAAGAACTACGGCGAAGGCCCGATCCAGCGCACCTGCGCGGCGGCCGACCGCACCGGTCACGCCATGCTGCACACGATGTACGGCCAGTCCCTGGCCCACGACACCGAGTTCTTCATCGAGTACTTCGCCCTCGACCTGATCATGGACGATGGCGTCTGCCGCGGCGTCACCGCCTGGAAGCTCGACGACGGCACCCTGCACCGCTTCCAGGCCCAGACGGTGATCCTGGCCACGGGCGGTTACGGCCGCGCCTACTTCTCGGCCACCTCGGCTCACACCTGCACGGGCGACGGCAACGCCATGGCGTTGCGCGCCGGCCTGCCGCTGCAGGACATGGAATTCGTGCAGTTCCACCCGACCGGCATCTACGGCGCCGGTTGCCTGATCACGGAAGGCGCGCGCGGCGAAGGCGGCTACCTGACCAATTCGGAAGGTGAGCGCTTCATGGAGCGCTACGCCCCGTCGGTGAAGGACCTGGCGCCCCGCGACATGGTCAGCCGCGCCATGACCATCGAGATCCGCGAAGGTCGCGGCGTGGGCCCGAACAAGGACCACATCTTCCTGCACCTGGATCACCTGGATCCGAAGATCCTGCACGAGCGTCTGCCCGGCATCTCCGAGACCGCCAAGGTCTTCGCCGGCGTCGATGTGACCAAGGCTCCGATCCCGGTGCTGCCGACCGTCCACTACAACATGGGCGGCATCCCGACGAACTATCACGGCGAGGTCGTCACCAAGTCGGGCGACAATCCCGACCAGGTGATCCCGGGCCTGATGGCCGTGGGCGAGGCCGCCTGCGTGTCGGTGCACGGCGCCAACCGCCTGGGCTCCAACTCGCTGATCGACCTGGTGGTGTTCGGCCGCGCCGCGGCCCTGCGCTGCGCCGAGGTCCTGACCCCCGGCGCCAAGCAGCCGGAACTGAAGGACGCCTGGACCGACGGCCACCTGGCCCGGTTCGACCGCTTCCGCAACGCCTCGGGCTCGACCGGCACGGCCGAACTGCGTCTCGAGATGCAGAAGGCCATGCAGGAAGACGCGGCCGTGTTCCGCACGGGCGAAACCCTGGTCGGCGGCGCTCAGCGCCTGGCGACGGTCTGGGACAAGGCCAAGGACATCAAGGTCAGCGATCGCGGTCTGGTGTGGAACACCGACCTGATGGAGACCCTGGAGTTCGACAACCTGATCGGCCAGGCGGTCGTGACCGTGGCCGGCGCGGTCAACCGCACCGAAAGCCGCGGCGCCCACGCCCGCGAGGACTTCTCGAGCCGCGACGACACCGAATGGATGAAGCACACTCTGGCCTGGCTCGATGTCGAGACCGGCAAGGTGAAGATCGATTACCGTCCGGTGCACAGCTACACGATGTCGGACGACATCGCCTACATCCCGCCGAAACAACGGGTCTACTGAGGGTACGATGGTCGAACTCGCACTCCCCAAGAACTCGCAGGTCAAGTCGGGCAAGCACTGGCCCGCGCCGGCCGGCGCCAAGAAGGTCAAGACCTTCAAGATCTACCGCTACGATCCGGAAGCGGGCGGCAATCCGCGTTGGGACACCTACGACGTCGACGTCGACACCGTCGGCCCGATGGTCTTGGACGCGCTGCTCTATATCAAGAACACCATCGACCCGACCCTGGCCTTCCGCCGGTCGTGCCGGGAGGGCGTCTGCGGCTCGTGCTCGATGAACATCGGCGGCCGCAACACCCTGGCCTGCACTCATGGCTGGGCCGAGGTGCCGGGCAAGGCCGTTCAGATCAGCCCGCTGCCGCACATGCCGGTGGTCAAGGATCTGATCCCCGACCTGACGCTGTTCTACGCTCAGTATGCTTCGGTCGAGCCCTGGCTGCACACCGACACGCCCGAGCCGCAGACCGAGTGGAAGCAGTCGCCGGAAGACCGCGAGAAGCTCGACGGTCTCTACGAATGCATCCTCTGCGCCTGCTGCTCGACCTCGTGCCCCAGCTACTGGTGGAACGGCGACAAGTATCTGGGTCCGGCGGCCCTGCTGCACGCCTATCGCTGGCTGATCGACAGCCGCGACGAAGCCACCGGCGACCGCCTCGATCAGCTCGAAGATCCCTTCAAGCTCTATCGCTGCCACACGATCATGAACTGCGCCCAGGTCTGCCCGAAGGGTCTGAACCCGGCCAAAGCCATCGCCGAAATCAAGAAGATGATGGTCGAGCGCGTCGTCTGACGGGCTCCTTGAGAAGACAAGCATGGGGCGGCTTCGGAGACGAGCCGCCCCATTCTATGTCCGCCTTTGTCGAAGGCGCTTGCCAATAGGTGACGCCGGCGTCATTTTTGACGAAAGGGAGGGCGTCATTGAGCGCTGAAGCCAATCAGAACGCGTGCGTCGTCATCGTCGGCGCCGGTCATGCCGGCGGCTCGGCCGCGGCGTTCCTGCGTCAATATGGTCACCAGGGCCGCATTGTGCTGATCGGCGACGAGCCGCTGCTGCCCTATCAGCGCCCGCCGCTGTCGAAGGCCTGGCTGAAGGGCGAGGCCGACGCCGACTCCTTGGCCCTCAAGCCGGCCGAATGGTACGCCGAGAACAACGTCTCCCTGCGCCTCGAAGGCGTGGCCGAGCGGATCAACCGTTCCGAAAAGACGGTGACCCTCGCGTCGGGGGAGGTCATCGCCTACGACTTCCTCATTCTGGCCACGGGCGCTCGCGCCCGTGAGCTGCCGATTCCGGGTTCCGACCTCGCAGGTGTCCTGGCCCTGCGTACGGCGGCCGACGCTGAACGGCTCAAGCACGCCCTGGGGCCGGGCAAGCGGCTGGCCGTGATCGGCGGCGGCTATGTCGGCCTGGAGGCGGCCGCCTCGGCCCGGGCGCTGGGCAGCCACGCCATGGTCATCGAGCGTGAAAGCCGTGTGCTGGCCCGGGTCGCCTGCGAGACCCTGTCGCTCTTCTTCCAGGACTATCATGGCAAGCATGGCGTCGTGTTCGAGCTGAACGCCGGTGTCGCCGGCTTCGAGGGCGAGAACGGCCACGTCACCGGCGTGAAGTTCTCGGATGGCCGGGTGGTCGCCTGCGATGTCGCCCTGGTCGGCGTCGGCGCGGTTCCCAACGACGAACTGGCCAAGGATGCGGGCCTGGCGACCGCCAATGGCGTGGTCGTCGACCTGGAAGCGCGGACCGAGGATCCGTCGATCTTCGCGATCGGCGACGTCACCCATCGTCCGCTCCCGCTCTATGAGCGGCAGTTCCGCTTGGAGAGCGTCCCCAACGCCCTGGAGCAGGCCAAGCAGGCTGCTTCGGCGATTCTTGGACGTCCGGGTCCCGCGCCCGAGGTGCCGTGGTTCTGGTCCGACCAGTATGATCTGAAGCTGCAGATCGCGGGCCTGCCGTTCGAGGCGGACCGCCAGGTGGTGCGCGGCGATGTCACCGCCGCCAAGTTCGCGGTCTTCCATCTGAAGGGTGACCTGCTGCAGGCCGTCGAGGCTGTCAACGCGCCGCCCGAATTCATGGCCGGCAAGCAGCTGATCGCCAAACGCACGCCGGTGAGCGCCGACAAGCTCGCCGATCTTACGGTGTCCATGAAAGAGGTGGCGGCTTAGGCCGCCCTATAGAGACAGCCTTCCAGGGGTAATGGGAAACAGATGGCCAAGATCACCTACATCGAACACGACGGCACCGAGCACGCGCTCGACGTGAAGCCAGGGCTGACCGTCATGGAAGGCGCCGTGAAGAACAACGTGCCGGGCATCGACGCGGACTGCGGCGGGGCCTGCGCCTGCGCCACCTGCCACGTCTATGTCGACCCGGCCTGGCTCGATAAGACCGGCGACAAGTCGGCCATGGAAGAGTCGATGCTGGATTTCGCCGAGAACGTCGAGCCCAACAGCCGCCTGTCGTGCCAGATCAAGGTGAGCGACGCGCTGGACGGCCTGATCGTGCGCCTGCCGGAAAGCCAGCATTAGTCACGACGTCAAAAGAGCGTTGTTATATTGTCGCGAGGGGCTTGCCAGTCGTCCGAGGGAGGACTAGATCACCGCCTCGCTCGGAACGGCGTCGCGGCCGGACGATGCGGCCCCCGAAAGGGAGTTGCATCGGCTCAGACGCTTCGCTAAACACCGCGCTCCAATCGACTCGATGACGGATCCGCAAGGGCGGCCACGGCGGCCCAGGGATCCTTCTTTTGTCTCTTCACTCCCCGGTTTTCCGGAGTTTGAAAAAGTCGAAAAGAGTTGGTTGACTTCGGAGTGTCGCCTCTTTAGAAGCGCCGCTCCGGACATCGCCGCCAAGACTTCGCAAAAAATCAGCGGCGCGATGTTAGGCTAGTCAAGTAATCGCTTCGAGGTTTTCTTCGAGAAATAGCTTGACTGGATTTGGTGGTTTCTTTAGAAGCTGCCGGCTCTGCCGAGGACC
>NZ_JBXAKU010000042.1:0-5778 GCF_058798735.1 Caulobacter sp. GW822-FHT07D08 | reverse complement strand
CCTTGGGTGCGGGGACAGGATTTGAACCTGTGACCTTCAGGTTATGAGCCTGACGAGCTACCGGGCTGCTCCACCCCGCGTCAGGGTGTTGTTGAGATTGTGATGCAGGGTTTTTTGGCCTTGAAGACGATATCCTTTTGGCGGACCTGGCGGCGACCTACTCTCCCGCGCCTTGAGACGAAGTACCATTGGCCCAGGGGGACTTAACGACCGAGTTCGGAATGGGATCGGGTGGGGAACCCCCGGCAAAGCCACCAGGTCAGCGAAAAGGATATCGCTCAGCCTTTTGAGGGGCTGAGGATTGTGAAGAAGACATCAGTGTCTGAAGTAGAGCCATGCTTTATGCATGGGTTTGACTGAAGAACGATCAAGCCTATCGAGCTATTAGTACCGGTAAGCTCCATGCGTCGCCGCACTTCCACACCCGGCCTATCAACGTGGTGGTCTTCCACGGCTCTCAGCGAGACCTTGTTTTGAGGTTAGTTTCCCGCTTAGATGCTTTCAGCGGTTATCTATTCCACACTTAGCTACCCTGCTGCACAGCTGGCGCCATGACAGGTCCACCAGAGGTGTGTCCATCCCGGTCCTCTCGTACTAGGGACAGATCCTCTCAAGTCTCGTACACCCACGGCAGATAGGGACCAAACTGTCTCACGACGTTCTGAACCCAGCTCACGTACCACTTTAATCGGCGAACAGCCGAACCCTTGGGACCTGCTCCAGCCCCAGGATGTGATGAGCCGACATCGAGGTGCCAAACTTTGCCGTCGATATGGACTCTTGGGCAAAATCAGCCTGTTATCCCTAGAGTACCTTTTATTCGTTGAGCGATGGCCCTTCCACGCAGGACCACCGGATCACTATGGCCGACTTTCGTCTCTGCTCGACTTGTCAGTCTCGCAGTCAGGCGGGCTTATGCCATTGCACTCGACGACCGATTTCCGACCGGTCTGAGCCCACCATCGCGCGCCTCCGTTACACTTTGGGAGGCGACCGCCCCAGTCAAACTGCCCGCCACGCCATGTCCCGGACCCGGATAACGGGCCGCGGTTAGACGTCAGCAACAATAAGGGTGGTATTTCAAGGATGGCTCCACCGGAACTGGCGCCCCGGTTTCATAGCCTCCCACCTATCCTACACATGTTGCTGCTAACGCCAAGGCGAAGCTGCAGTAAAGGTTCATAGGGTCTTTCCGTCTGACCGCGGGAACCCCGCATCTTCACGGGGAATTCAATTTCGCTGAGCCTGTGCTGGAGACAGTGGGGAAGTCGTTACGCCATTCGTGCAGGTCGGAACTTACCCGACAAGGAATTTCGCTACCTTAGGACCGTTATAGTTACGGCCGCCGTTTACCTGGGCTTCAATTCAGAGCTTGCACCCCTCCTTTTAACCTTCAGGCACCGGGCAGGCGTCAGACCCTATACGTCGCCTTGCGGCTTCGCAGAGCCCTGTGTTTTTGATAAACAGTCGCTACCCCCTGGCTTGTGCCACTCTCATCTGGTTGCCCAAAAGAGAGTCACGCTTATCCCGAAGTTACGCGTGCAATTTGCCGAGTTCCTTCAGCACAGTTCTCTCAAGCGCCTTGGTATACTCTACCTGCCCACCTGTGTCGGTTTCGGGTACGGTCTCCGTTGGAGTTATTTCCAGGGACCTGTTCACTGCCGGGAGCAATCCAATAAGCCCCGACAATTTACCAGATCCGTCACTTCCAACTGGTTCAGGAATATTCACCTGATTCCCATCGACTACGCCTTTCGGCCTCGCCTTAGGGGCCGACTAACCCTGCGCAGATTAGCTTTACGCAGGAACCCTTGGGCTTTCGGCGAGAGGGTCTCTCACCCTCTTTATCGCTACTCATGTCAGCATTCTCACTTCCGATACCTCCAGCAAGGCTCACGCCTCACCTTCATCGGCTTACGGAACGCTCCGCTACCGCGTGCACAGAGTGCACACCCATACCTTCGGCGACTGGCTTGAGCCCCGTTACATTTTCCGCGCAGGTTCGCTTGACCAGTGAGCTGTTACGCTTTCTTTAAATGATGGCTGCTTCTAAGCCAACATCCTGGTTGTCAAAGCAAACCCACATCGTTTCCCACTTAGCCAGTACTTGGGGGCCTTAGATGATGGTTAGGGTTGTTTCCCTTTTCACGACGGACGTTAGCACCCGCCGTGTGTCTCCCGGATAGTTCTCTTGGGTATTCGGAGTTTGGTTAGAATTGGTACAGCTCGCGCCGCCCGCATCCATCCAGTGCTCTACCCCCCAAGGAATACGTCCGAGGCACTACCTAAATAGTTTTCGCGGAGAACCAGCTATGTCCAGGTTTGATTGGCCTTTCACCCCTATCCACAAGTCATCCGAGAATTTTTCAACATTCACCGGTTCGGTCCTCCAGTAAGTGTTACCTTACCTTCAACCTGCTCATGGATAGATCACCTGGTTTCGGGTCGTCATGCGACGTACTTATTCGCCCTATTCAGACTCGCTTTCGCTGCGCCTACACCTAACGGCTTAAGCTTGCACGGCACATGAAGTCGCTGACCCATTATACAAAAGGTACGCCGTCACCACGCGCGGTGGCTCCGACTGCTTGTAGGCTTCCGATTTCAGGATCTGTTTCACTCCCCTTGTCGGGGTGCTTTTCACCTTTCCCTCACGGTACTTGTTCGCTATCGGTCATTGAGGAGTACTTAGGCTTGGAGGGTGGTCCCCCCATGTTCAGACAGGATTTCACGTGTCCCGCCCTACTCGAGTCTGTCGCTATTTGACGCTTACGGGGCTATCACCCACTATGGCTGTGCTTCCCAGCACATTCAGCTTTATGTCACGACAGCACTGGCCTGGTCCCGGTTCGCTCGCCACTACTACGGGAGTCTCGGTTGATGTCCTTTCCTCCGGGTACTGAGATGTTTCAGTTCCCCGGGTTTGCTTAATGAACCCTATGTATTCAGGTCATTATACCTCTTCTGATCCATCCACTACGGCCCTGACCGAAGTCAGGAACAAGTGGAGTGACCATAAAGGTGGGTTTCCCCATTCGGAGATAGCCGGATCAAAGGGTGCTCGCGCCTCCCCGGCTCTTATCGCAGCGTGCCACGTCCTTCATCGCCTCTCAATGCCAAGGCATCCGTCAGAAGCCCTTATGCGCTTGATCGTTCTCAGCAAAACCCATGCCTCTTGAGACCTAGCCGCGTCACGCGGGAAGGTCTCGAGCATGAGCTCTACCTTTAGTCAGACAATGATGTCTTCTTAAGTCCATCCTTAAACCAGGTCCGTATCCCAGGGGTGAGCTACGGTTGGCGGAGGAACCCTGCCTTCACAATGTCATTTCGCATCGACGCTAAGCGCCGCTGCAAACTTGATCATTCCTCGATCGCGATTTCCCAACCCTACTAGCTAGCCTCGCTCAAGCAGCGAAGCGGTAGCGAGGATTGCGAGGAAAAATGGTGGAGCCAGACGGATTCGAACCGACGACATCCTGCTTGCAAAGCAGGCGCTCTACCAACTGAGCTATGGCCCCTCACACTCGGTGTGAGTTGCTTGCCCAGCAGGAGCTGGTCGGTGCGGTCCGTATGTTTGGAAAGAGTGGTAGGCCCGATAAGACTTGAACTTATGACCTCACGCTTATCAAGCGTGCGCTCTAACCAACTGAGCTACGGGCCCATAGGCCGCTCAGATGAGGTCCAGTCAGTCTGACTGAACCCGCTCCAGGGCTCGCGATCGTGTCCTGAACCTCGACGGTCCAGAACAAGTGGAAAGAGAAACGAAGACGGCGGCGATCCGCTCATTTGTGTGCGTCTAGCGCACTAATTGGAGCCTCAATAGTCTCGTGAGAGACTGGAGAAGCATCCTTAGAAAGGAGGTGATCCAGCCGCAGGTTCCCCTACGGCTACCTTGTTACGACTTCACCCCAGTCGCTGACCCTACCGTGGTCGCCTGCCTCTCTTGCGAGTTAGCGCAGCGCCTTCGGGTAAAGCCAACTCCCATGGTGTGACGGGCGGTGTGTACAAGGCCCGGGAACGTATTCACCGCGGCATGCTGATCCGCGATTACTAGCGATTCCAACTTCATGCTCTCGAGTTGCAGAGAACAATCCGAACTGAGACGACTTTTAGGGATTGGCTCCCCCTCGCGGGATTGCAGCCCTCTGTAGTCGCCATTGTAGCACGTGTGTAGCCCACCTTGTAAGGGCCATGAGGACTTGACGTCATCCCCGCCTTCCTCCGGATTAACTCCGGCAGTACGATTAGAGTGCCCAGCCAAACCTGATGGCAACTAATCGCGAGGGTTGCGCTCGTTGCGGGACTTAACCCAACATCTCACGACACGAGCTGACGACAGCCATGCAGCACCTGTGTCCCAGTCCCCGAAGGGAAAGCCAGATCTCTCTGGTGGTCCGGGCATGTCAAAAGGTGGTAAGGTTCTGCGCGTTGCTTCGAATTAAACCACATGCTCCACCGCTTGTGCGGGCCCCCGTCAATTCCTTTGAGTTTTAATCTTGCGACCGTACTCCCCAGGCGGAGTGCTTAATGCGTTAGCTGCGTCACCGACATGCATGCATGCCGACAACTAGCACTCATCGTTTACGGCGTGGACTACCAGGGTATCTAATCCTGTTTGCTCCCCACGCTTTCGAGCCTCAGCGTCAGTAACGGACCAGTATGTCGCCTTCGCCACTGGTGTTCTTCCGAATATCTACGAATTTCACCTCTACACTCGGAGTTCCACATACCTCTTCCGTACTCAAGACTGCCAGTATCAAAGGCAATTCCAAGGTTGAGCCCTGGGCTTTCACCTCTGACTAAACAGTCCGCCTACGCTCCCTTTACGCCCAGTAATTCCGAGCAACGCTAGCCCCCTTCGTATTACCGCGGCTGCTGGCACGAAGTTAGCCGGGGCTTCTTCTCCGGGTACCGTCATTATCGTCCCCGGTGAAAGAATTTTACAATCCTAAGACCTTCATCATTCACGCGGCATGGCTGCGTCAGGCTTTCGCCCATTGCGCAAGATTCCCCACTGCTGCCTCCCGTAGGAGTTTGGGCCGTGTCTCAGTCCCAATGTGGCTGATCATCCTCTCAGACCAGCTACTGATCGTCGCCTTGGTGGGCCTTTACCCCACCAACTAGCTAATCAGACGCGGGCCGCTCTAATGGCGATAAATCTTTCCCCCGAAGGGCTTATCCGGTATTAGCTCAAGTTTCCCTGAGTTGTTCCGAACCAAAAGGCACGTTCCCACGTGTTACTCACCCGTCCGCCACTAATCCCGAAGGATCCGTTCGACTTGCATGTGTTAGGCCTGCCGCCAGCGTTCGCTCTGAGCCAGGATCAAACTCTCAGGTTGAGTTGACATTGACATCAGACTTCCAATCCCGGGGGAAAACCCAGGATCAGGTATCTGGTTTGCATAGTATCTTGACGAGTTCCCATCACACAGTGACCAGCCCGAAAGCCAGCCACCATATTAATGGTGTCTTCAAGAGACCGCATTTGTCAGCGTCGAAGGTTACCTCGAAGGGTAACCGCCAGAGCGCCGCCGCCTGCGTTTCTCTTTCCAAATCAACAATGTCAAAGACCCGAACCACCTCTCAGCGGCCCCACCGTTTAACGCCCGGTGTCGGCGGAGGCGGCTATCTAGCGAACCTCGAATTCCGTGTCAAATCGTTTTTTTCAAAACTTTCCGACAAACCCGCCAACCAACCCGGAGGTCCTCGGCAGAGCCGGCAGCTTCTAAAGAAACCACCAAATCCAGTCAAGCTATTTCTCGAAGAAAACCTCGAAGC
>NZ_JBXAKU010000041.1:0-8084 GCF_058798735.1 Caulobacter sp. GW822-FHT07D08 | reverse complement strand
CGATCCTGGCGACGGTGCCGGACGCGATGATCATCATCGACGAGGCCGGCGCCATCACCTCGTTCAGCGCGGCGGCCCAACGCCTGTTCGGCTATCGCGAGGCCGAGCTGATCGGCCGCAATGTCGCGTGTCTGATGCCCGAGCCGGACCATGGCCGGCACGACGCGTACATCAACCACTACCTGCAGACCGGCGAGCGCAGGATCATCGGCGTCGGCCGCGTCGTGGTGGGGCTGCGACGTGACGGGTCGACCTTCCCGATGGAGCTTTCGGTCGGCGAGGCGGGCGAGAACGGCCAGCGGCTGTTCACCGGCTTCATTCGCGATCTGACCGCCAAGGAGCAGGACGAACTGAAGCTGAAGGCGCTTCAGGCCGAGCTGGTTCATGTCTCCCGGCTGAGCGCCATGGGCACCATGGCCTCGACCCTGGCGCATGAACTCAACCAGCCTCTGGCGGCCGTCTCGCTCTATCTGGAGACGATCCGCGACATGCTGGAAGCCGAGCAGGGGGAACCCTTCGCCACCTTTCGCCGGGTCATGGACGAGGCCGCGCAGGAGACCCTGCGCGCTGGCCATATCGTGCGCCGCCTGCGCGACTTCGTGGCGCGCGGCGAGGTCGAGAAGAGCCTGCACGACCTGGCGCAGATGATCGGCGACGCCGGCCAGCTGGCGCTCGTGGGCGCGCGCGAGCGGGGGGTGCGCAGCTTCTTCGATTTCGATCCGGCGGCCACGCCCGTCCTCGTCGATCGGGTGCAGATTCAACAGGTCCTGGTCAACCTTATGCGCAACGCCATCGAGGCGATGGCGGACACCCCGATCCGCGACCTGAGAATCGCCACGCGCCTGCGCGGCGACGGCCTGATCGAGGTCACCGTCGAGGACACCGGTCCCGGCGTCGCCGAGGACGTCGGCGAACAGCTCTTCACGGCGTTCGTCTCGACCAAGACCGACGGGATGGGCCTGGGCCTGTCGATCTGCCGGACCATCATCGAGGCGCACGGCGGGCGAATCTGGTTGGAGCGGCCCGCGCTGGGCGGGGCCCGGTTTCATTTCACCTTGATCCACGCGGCGGGGGAGGAGGACTATGACGGATAAGCGGGTCATTCACCTCGTTGACGACGAAGAGGCCATCCGGCGCGCGGCCGGGTTTGCGTTGAAGGCGGTCGGCCTTGGCGTTGAGACCTACGCCTCGGGTGTCGAATTTCTGGCCCGGGCCCGGCCCACGACCCAGGGGTGCGTCATTCTCGACGTGCGCATGCCGGCGATGGACGGCCTTGAGGTGCAGACAGCCATGGCCGAGCGCGGCATCCACATGCCGGTGATCGTGCTGACGGGTCATGGCGACGTGTCGGTCGCCGTGCAGGCCATGAAGGCCGGCGCCGTCGACTTCCTGGAAAAGCCCTTCGAAAAGGCCGCGCTGTTGCGCGCGGTCGAGCGGGCGTTCGCGCGCATCGCCGACGCCGACATCCGCGCGATCGAGGCCGCCGACGCGCATGTGCGCATCGCCGCCCTCACGCCTCGGGAACGCGAAGTGCTGGAGGGTTTGGCCCAGGGCTATCCCAACAAGACCATCGCCTATGACCTTGGATGCTCGTCGCGCACCGTGGAGGTGCACCGCGCCAGCCTGATGGTCAAGCTGGACGTGCGCAACCTGTCCGAAGCGCTCAGGATCGCCTTCGCCGCCGGGATGGGCCGCAAGCTCAAGTGACTGCGAGGTTTACGTAGCGACCTGGAGACGGCCGACGTGCGAGGTTTGGCGGGCTTCAACCGGGTGTTTTGATCGCGCGATGTTATCGGTCAGTCCCTCGCCGCGCGATCGCCGCTATACGGTTCTGGTCTCCGACGATGATCCGGGCGTGCGACGCGGCCTGCTGCTCTTGCTTCGAGCCCGCGGCTACGCGGTGAGCGGCT
Organism: Caulobacter sp. GW822-FHT07D08; assembly: GCF_058798735.1. NCBI lineage: Bacteria > Pseudomonadati > Pseudomonadota > Alphaproteobacteria > Caulobacterales > Caulobacteraceae > Caulobacter > Caulobacter sp. GW822-FHT07D08. Next base: position 6,174 of record NZ_JBXAKU010000041.1, on the reverse strand, counting down.
ACACCACCGGCAGCGCCCTCTTGGCCGACCCGCGCGCCAGGGAAGCCGACTGCGTGATCCTCGACTATCGGATGCCCGACATCGACGGCCTGACACTCCTGGATCATCTTCGGCGCCAGGGCTGGCGGGGGGACGCCATCCTGATCTCCGGCTTCTACGATGAGGACCTCGAGCAGCGCGCGCGCGCGGCCGGCTTCGACCAGGTGATCGCCAAGCCGGTGATCGGCCGGGCGGTGCTCGAGGCCCTGCGTCGGCGCTCGGCGATGGCGCGCGAGGCCCATTGACCCAAGCCCGGCGGGAGCCGGCCTCTGGATGTCAGTAGCGGGCGAAGACCCGCGCGCCGGCCGGCCCGAACGCCACGACGTCGTAGGGGCGCCGCGCGCCGCTCGGCGCGGCCATGCCCTCCGAACCGATCGGCATGCCGCCCACGGCCAGTCCCTTGACCCCCGCCGGACGGGCGGCCAACAGGCGCTTGATCTCGACGGTCGGCACGTGACCTTCGAGAACGACGCCGTCGACAAGGGCGGTATGGCAGGCGGCGAGCGCCGGCGGCAGCCCGGATTGGCGCTGCAGACCCGCGCGCGCGGCATGATCCCTGACGATCACCTTTCTGCCGAGTTTCGCGCGGACGGCCTGCGCCCAGGCCTCGCAGCAGCCGCATCCGGGGTCGCGGTAGAGCAGGACCTCCCCAGCCGCCAGCGCGACGCTGGGCAAGGCCAGGAACAGCAGAGCGGCGGCGAGACGGATTTTCATGAGGGGACTGCGGTGGCGTGAAGCTATGCGCGACGCGGACGCCGTCGCCGGACATGGCCGCGCGCTCACGCGGCTTCCCCGGCCGCAGGGACCGGCGTCGCGGTCCGGCGCCATAAGATCGGTAAAAGCGCCAGCAGGCCCAGCGACAGCCAGCCGATCGCCTCCAGGACGGCGGCTTGCCGATGCGGCGGCGCCAGGGCGATCGACATGGGCGCCAGGGCCTGACCGAGGCTGGCGGCCGTATGCTGCAGACCCAGCCTGAGCCCGGAGGGCCGCAGGGGGCCGCTGATCCAGAAGCTTGTGACCAGCCGAACGCTGGCCGAGCTCCAGCCGGCGATGGCGATGAGGCCGACGATCTCGATCGCGGTGGATGCGGAGCGGAAGAGGAACAGCGACAGGGCCAGGAGCGCGAGCGTGAGGCAGGCCAGGCGTCGGGGCGCGGTTACCAACCAGGCGACGCGGGTGTGGAACAACTGAGCCGCCAACATCGCCAGCCCGCAGAGGCTGAGCATTCCAGCGATCGCTTCGCGGCTCAGCGCGCCCTCGGGGCGAGTCACCAGCAGGCTGACATGCAGGGCGGCGAGCCCGCCGCCGCCAACGATGGTGACAAGCAGCAGGACAAGCGTGGCGACGCCCGACGGGGCCGGCGGGCGCCGACCTTGGGGACGGGCGGGGCAGCGGGCCGGCAGGCGCACGGCGCTGGTCGCCAGCGCCAGCGCCGGCACGGCGATGACGAGCGCGAGCATGAGCAGCGGCGTGTGGGGGAAGAGCCACGCGGACGCCTCCGAGAGCAGGGGGCCGAACAGTTCGCCGAGGAACATGAAAGCCGTCAGCCAGGTGAAGCGCCTGGCCTGCTCGCGTCGGCCGCCGGACGCGAAGTTCGTCGACAGCAGGGCCAGCGGGATGATGGCGGAGGCGGCCAGCCCGGCCAGCAGGCGAAGCCCGTACAGAATGGGCAGCGCGACCGCCCCGACCGGCGCGGTCGCCATCGCGAGCACGAAAAGCGCCGCGCGCAGAATGACGCGGTAGTCGATGCGATCGGCGAGCCATCCCCAAAGCGGCGCGAAGACCAGCGCCGCCAGGGGGTGTGCGGCCGTCAAGCTCGCGACATGAACATCGTGGACCCGCGAGCCCAAGTTGGCCTGACCGGCGTCGACGAGGGTGGGGAGAAAGGCGAGGATGGCGGTCTGGCCCGCCGCCGCGGCCGCGACCGCGAGAAGCAGCAGGATCGAGGCCGCCGTCCGGCTGCGGCCGCGTTCAGCGTCCGCCGCGGAGCAGGTTCTCCCATCTCCCGTTCGCCAAGGCCCCGCCCGGCGCTTCACCACCATGACCGCAAGCCGACGACCACGCGATGCTCGGCCGGCGGGTCGCGATCGGCGCGTCGGAAGTCGGCGGTGGCGCCGAGCGCCCGCTCCCAGACCAAGCCGACATAGGGCGCGACCTTGCGCGAGACCTCGTAGCGCAGGCGGGCGCTCAGTTCGACGTTGCTGAATCCACCGCCGAGCTCACGGTCAGCCGAGCGCTTGGAATAGAGGTTGGTTTCGACCTGCGGGGCCAGGATGAGCCGGTTGGTGAAGCGGACCTCGTAGGCGCCCCGGGCGCGGGCGGCGAGGCGGCCGTCGTCGCCGACATAGCCGGTCAGCTGGACGTCGAACCAGTAGGGCGCCAAGCCCTCGACGCCGGCGGCGAGCCAGGTGGTCGCGCCCTTGCCAAGATCCTGGCGAACGCCCAGCAGCGCGCCCCAGAACGGCGTCTTGCTGCGCCACCACAGCGCCTCGACGCTGCTCTCCGGGTCCAGGCGGCTCTTGGACGTCTTGAGGCCTTGGCTGCGCAGCCAGACCTTGTTGTCATCAGGCCCCTGAGTGACCAAGACGCTCCAGCCGACGCCCTGTCCTTCATTGCCTGTCGCCCACTCCATCTCGTCGACGAGAGCCTTGCGGATCGGCAGCGTGTCGGCCGTCTCGTAGCCCGGCAGCGTCGAATTGCGATAGCCGTCCGCATAGGCGTCGGAGTCACGGGCGTCCGGGGGAGCCTTGCCGCCCTGCATTCGTCCCATGGCCATGCCGCCGGCGGGCGTCGCGGCGCCGGACATATCCATGCCGGACATGTCCATGCCCGCATGATCGACGCTCGCCGAGGCGGCGTCCGAGGGCGCCGGGCTCGGCGGCGGCGGCGGGGCGTGCTGATGGGGGGCGTCCTGGGCGAAGGCAGGCGCGGCCGCGGCCGAGACGCTCAGGGCTAGGGCGAGCAGAAACCCTCGCGTGGCGGGCGGACAGGTCATGCGACGACCACCTCGCGGAACATGCCGGCCGCCATGTGGTAGAGCAGGTGGCAGTGGAAGGCCCATCGGCCCAGGGCGTCGGCGGTGACCCGAAAGCTGATCCGCTGGGCCGGCTGGATCACCACCGTGTGCTTGCGGACCTGGAACGCGCCGTCCGGCCCCTCGACGTCGCTCCACATGCCGTGAAGGTGCATCGGGTGGGCCATCATCGTGTCGTTGACAAGAACGATGCGCAGCCGCGCGTTGGGCTTGAAATGGAGCGGACGGGAGTCATTGAGCTTGACCCCGTCCAGCGCCCAGATGAAGCGTTCCATGTTGCCGGTAAGGTGCAGCTCGATCTCGCGCTCCGGCTCGCGGGGATCGGGATCGCCGCCGGGCGTGCGAAGATCCGCCAGGGTCAACACCCGCCAGGACCGCCCGCGCAGGCCCGCGCCGGGATCGTCGAGATTGGTGCGCGGATAATCGACGCGCATGTCGGTGTTGGCGCCGTACTCGCTGCGGGCGTGACGCGCCTTCGGGGGCGCGACCGCCGCGCCATGGCCGGCGTGTTCGCCGCCCATGGCGGCCATGGCGCCCATCATGTCGATCGGATCGAGCCAGGTGCGCGCATCGAGCGTCGGCGTGGGCGCGGTCATGCCGGGCGCCGGGGCGATGACGCCGCGGGCGAAGCCGGACCGGTCGATCGATTGGGCGAAGATCGTGCGGGCGCCGTCGCCCATGGTGAACTCGACGTCGTAGGTCTCGCCCGGCCCGATCCGGAACTCCTCGACCGTCACCGGCTCCACCGGCTGGCCGTCGGTCGAGACGACGGTCATCGCGACGCCGGGAATGCGCACGTCGAAGAAGGTCGCCGTCGCCGCGCCCACGAACCGCAGGCGAACCCGCTCGCCGGCGGCGGCTATGCCCGTCCAATTCCCGGCCGGCGGCGTTCCGTTCATCAGGTAGGTGTAGGTGGCGGCCGAGACGTCGCTGTAGTCCGTCGGGTTCATCCGCGACCGGTTCCACATCCGCCGCCGCGTCAGGGCCTGGCCCGCCCCCAGGCGGCTCACATCATCGAGGAAGTCGCCCGCCGTCGGCTGGGCGAAATTGTAGTAGCTGCTCAGCCTCTTGAGGTTCGTGAAGATCTGCAACGGCGGCTCGTCCGACCAGTCGCTCAGCAGGATGGCGTAGTCCCGGTCGGGCGCGGGTCCTGGCGGGGCGCGAGGCTCGACGATGATCGCGCCATAGAGTCCGGTTTGCTCCGCCAAGGTATGGGCGTGATACCAGTAGGTGCCAGCCTGGCGCAGCTCGAAGCGATAGGTGAAAGTCTCTCCGGGCGCGATCCCGGGGAAGCTGATACCCGGCACGCCGTCCATCTCGGCGGGTAGGATGATCCCGTGCCAGTGGATGCTGGACATCTCCTTGAGGCGGTTGCGGACCCGCAGGGTAACGGTGTCGCCCTCGCGCAACCGCAGAACGGGAGCAGGTACGGCGCCGTTCACCGCCGTGGCGATCCGACGCTTGCCGGTGAAGTTGACCGCCAGTTCGGCGATCTCCAGATCGAATTCTGTCCCGCGCAGCTCGGCGGTCGCGGCGGCGGCGGGGCCCGCCAGCAGCGCCGGCGAAACTCCGGCCACCGCCCCGCTGACCGCCAGGCCCTGGACGAAGCGGCGCCGCGTGGCGGGCGAGGAGGGACTGTCGAACATGGTGCGCTCGCGGCTGTGGCGGAGGATCAGGCCAGGTCGAGGACGACCCGGCCCTCGATGTCGCCGTGGCGCATGCGCGCGAAGACCTCGTTGATCTTCTCGAGCGGTTCGGCGTGAACGGTGGCGCGAACCTTGCCCTCGCCGGCGAAGGCCAGGGCCTCCATCAGATCCAGGCGCGTACCGACGATCGAGCCGCGCACGGTGACGCCGTTGAGCACGGTGTCGAAGATCGACAGCGGAAAATCCCCGGGCGGCAGGCCATTGAGGGCCACCGTCCCGCCGCGCCTGACCATGCCGAGCGCCTGCTGGAAGGCCTTGGGCGAGACGGCGGTGACGAGGACGCCCTGCGCGCCGCCGATCGCCGACTTGATGGCCGCGGACGGATCCTGCTCGCGGGCGTTGACGGTCACCGCCGCGCCAAGGCGCGTCGCCAGATCGAGCTTGCGATCGTCGATGTCGACCGCCGCCACGTTGAGCCCCATCGCCTTGGCGTATTGCACGGCCATGTGCCCCAGGCCGCCGATGCCGGAGACCACGACCCACTCGCCCGGCTTGGCCTCGGTCGCCTTCAGCCCCTTGTAGACGGTGACGCCCGCGCACAGGATCGGCGCGATATCGATGAAGCCGACATTGTCGGGAAGCTGGCCGACATAGTTGGGGTCGGCCAGGACATATTCAGCGAAGCTGCCGTTGACCGAATAGCCGGTGTTCTGCTGGCTCTCGCACAGGGTCTCCCATCCCCCCAGGCAATGCACGCAATGGCCGCAGGCGGTGTAGAGCCACGGCACGCCGACCCGGTCGCCCTCCTTGACGTGGGTGACGCCCGACCCGACAGCGGCGACGTGACCGACGCCTTCATGGCCAGGAATGAAGGGCGGGTTCGGCTTCACCGGCCAATCGCCCTCGGCGGCGTGCAGGTCGGTGTGACAGACGCCGGTGGCGGCGATCTTCACCAGGATCTGTCCGGGACCGACCGTGGGGATCGGCGCTTCCTCGATCACCAGCGGCGCGCCGAATTGGCGGACGACAGCCGCCTTCATGGTCTTGGCCATGGCTGTGCTCCTTTGCGAGGGATCAGAAGAGACCAAGGCCGTGCTCGTCGTAGGAGACGAGCAGGTTCTTGGTCTGCTGGTAGTGATCGAGCATCGCCTTGTGGGTCTCGCGTCCGAACCCCGAGGCCTTGTAGCCGCCGAAGGCGGCGTGGGCCGGATACTGGTGATAGCAGTTGGTCCAGACCCGTCCGGCCTCGATGGCGCGGCCGAGGCGATAGGCGGTGTTGCCGCTGCGGCTCCAGACGCCGGCGCCCAGACCATAGGGGGTGTCGTTGGCGATCGCGATCGCCTCGTCGAGGGTCTTGAAGGTCGTCACCGACAACACTGGGCCGAAGATCTCCTCCTGGAAGATCCGCATGCTGTTGTCGCCGACGAAGACGGTCGGCTGCACGAAATAGCCCCC
>NZ_JBXAKU010000040.1:0-8096 GCF_058798735.1 Caulobacter sp. GW822-FHT07D08 | reverse complement strand
GGGGGCTATTTCGTGCAGCCGACCGTCTTCGTCGGCGACAACAGCATGCGGATCTTCCAGGAGGAGATCTTCGGCCCGGTGCTGTCGGTGACGACCTTCAAGACCCTCGACGAGGCGATCGCGATCGCCAACGACACGCCCTATGGCCTCGGCGCAGGCGTTTGGAGCCGCAGCGGCAACACCGCCTACCGTCTAGGCCGCGCGATCGAGGCCGGACGGGTCTGGACCAACTGCTACCACCAGTATCCGGCCCACGCCGCCTTCGGCGGCTACAAGGCCTCGGGGTTCGGGCGCGAGACCCACAAGGCGATGCTCGATCACTACCAGCAGACCAAGAACCTGCTCGTCTCCTACGACGAGCATGGCCTCGGTCTGTTTTGATCCCTCGCAAAGGAGCAACAGCCATGGCCAAGACCATGAAGGCGGCCGTCGTGCGCAAATTCGGGGCGCCGCTGGTCATCGAGGAAGCGCCGATCCCCACGGTCGGTCCCGGACAAATCCTGGTGAAGATCGCCGCCACCGGCGTCTGTCACACCGACCTGCACGCGGCCGAGGGCGACTGGCCGGTGAAGCCGAACCCGCCCTTCATTCCTGGCCATGAGGGCGTCGGCCACGTCGCCGCGGTCGGGTCGGGCGTCACCCACGTCAAAGAGGGCGACCGGGTCGGCGTGCCTTGGCTCTACACCGCCTGCGGCCACTGCGTGCATTGCCTGGGGGGCTGGGAGACCCTGTGCGAGAGCCAGCAGAACACCGGCTATTCGGTCAACGGCAGCTTCGCCGAATACGTCCTCGCCGACCCCAACTATGTCGGCCACCTGCCGGACAATGTCGGCTTTATCGACATCGCGCCGATCCTGTGCGCGGGCGTTACCGTCTACAAGGGACTGAAGGCGACCGAGGCCAAGCCGGGCGAGTGGGTCGTGGTCTCCGGCATCGGCGGCCTGGGTCACATGGCCGTGCAGTACGCCAAGGCGATGGGGCTCAACGTGGCGGCGGTCGACATCGACGACCGCAAGCTCGATCTGGCGACACGCCTTGGCGCGGCCGTGACCGTCAACGCCCGAGAGCAGGATCCCGCCGCCGCGATCAAGGCGGCGATCGGCGGCGCGCAGGGCGTCCTCGTCACCGCCGTCTCGCCCAAGGCCTTCCAGCAGGCGCTCGGCATGGTCCGGCGCGGCGGCACGGTGGCCCTCAATGGCCTGCCGCCCGGCGATTTTCCGCTGTCGATCTTCGACACCGTGCTCAACGGCGTCACCGTCCGCGGCTCGATCGTCGGCACCCGGCTCGACCTGATGGAGGCGCTGGCCTTCGCCGGCGAGGGCAAGGTTCACGCGACTGTCCACACCGAACCGCTCGAGAAGATCAACGACGTCTTCGCGCGCATGCACCACGGCGACATCGAGGGCCGCATCGTCCTCGACCTCGCCTAATCCCCCCCGCGACGAACCGCGAGCAAACCATGTTCGACAGTCCTACCTTGCCGGCCACACGGCGCCGCTTCGTCCAGGGCCTGGCGGTCAGCGGGGCGGTGGCCGGAGTTTCGCCGGCGCTGCTGGCGGGCCCCGCCGCCGCCGCGACCGCCGAATTGCGCGGGACCGAATTCGATCTCGAGATCGCCGAACTGCCGGTCAACTTCACCGGCAAGCGTCGGATCGCCACGGCGGTGAACGGCGCCGTGCCCGCCCCCGTGCTGCGATTGCGCGAGGGCGACACCGTCACCCTGCGCGTCCGCAACCGCCTCAAGGAGATGTCCAGCATCCACTGGCACGGGGTCATCCTGCCCGCCGAGATGGACGGCGTACCAGGCATCAGCTTTCCCGGGATCGCGCCCGGCGAGACCTTCACCTATCGCTTCGAGCTGCGTCAGGCGGGCACCTACTGGTATCACGCGCACACCTTGGCCGAGCAAACCGGGCTTTATGGCGCGATCATCGTCGAGCCGCGCGCGCCGACCGGACCTGCGCCCGATCGGGACTACGCCATCCTGCTGAGCGACTGGTCGGACGAACCGCCGCTGCAGATCTTCACGAACCTCAAGAAGCTGAGCAGCTACTACAATTTCGCGCAGCCGACCGCCGGAGACTTCCTCAAGGATGTGGGCAAGCTGGGGTTCGGCGAGGCCCTCGCGCGGCGGCGGATGTGGAACCGGTCGCGGATGAACCCGACCGACTACAGCGACGTTTCCGCCGCCACCTACACTTACCTGATGAACGGAACGCCGCCGGCCGGGAATTGGACGGCGATCGCCGCCGCCGGCGAGCGAGTTCGCCTCCGGTTCGTGGGGGCGGGGACGGCGACCTTCTTCGACGTGCGCATTCCCGGCGTCGCGATGACCGTCGTCTCGACCGACGGCCAGCCGGTGGAGCCGGTGACGGTCGAGGAGTTCCGGATCGGACCGGGCGAAACCTACGATGTCGAGTTCGTCATGCCCGAGGGCGCCCGAACGATCTTCGCCCAATCGATCGACCGGACGGGTTTCGCCCGCGGCGTCATCGCCCCAGCGCCCGGCATGACGGCGCCGACGCCGGCGCTCGATGCGCGGACCTGGCTCGATCCGGTCGACATGATGGGCGCCATGGCCGCCATGGGCGGCGAACACGCCGGCCACGGCATGGCGGACACGCCCCCGAAGGCGCGTCACGCGCGCACCGAGTACGGCGCCAACACCGACATGCGCGTCGACTATCCGCGCACCAATCTCGACGATCCCGGCGCGGGCCTGCGCGAGCGGTCCTGGCGGGTGCTGACCCTGGCCGACCTTCGCACGCCCGGCGGCGATCCGGATCCTCGCGAGCCGGAGCGTGAGATCGAGTTGCACCTCACCGGCAACATGGAGCGCTTCATCTGGACGCTGGACGGGATCAAGCTGAACGATTCCCGTCCGCTCCACTTCAAGCCGAACGCGCGGCTGCGCATCGTTCTCGTCAACGACACGATGATGGCCCACCCGATGCACCTCCACGGCATGTGGAGCGATGTCGAAGGCCCGGACGGCGCGTTCCAGGTCCGCAAGCATACCGTGGTGGTCCAGCCCGCCCAGCGGATCAGCTTTCGCGTCACCGCCGACGCCATGGGGCGATGGGCCTTCCACTGTCATCTGCTCTACCACATGGCGGCCGGCATGTTCCGGGAGGTGGTCGTCGCATGACCCGTCTGGCCCTCTCGCGAGCGTCTCTGCTCGCCTTGGCTCTGAGCGTTTCGGCCGTGGCCGCGCCCGCAATCGCCCAGGACGCCCCCCATCAGCACGCCGCGCCACCGCCGCCGAGCCCGGCCCCAACGGCCTCCCCCGCGGCGCCTGCGGATCACGCGGGCATGGATATGTCCGGCATGGATATGTCCGGCGCGGGGACGCCCGCCGGCGGCATGACCATGGACATGGGACGGATGCAGGGCGGCAAGGCTCCGCCGGACGCCCGCAACTCCGACGACTATGCGGACGGCTATCGCAATTCGACGCTGCCGGGCTACGAGATGGCCGACAAGCTGTCGATCCCCAAGGTTCTCGTTGACGAACTGGAGTTCGCCAGCGGCAACGAGGGGCAGGGCGTCGGCTGGACCGTCCTCGTCACCCAGGGCCAGGACGACAGCAAGCTCTGGCTGCGCAGCCAGGGCCTCAAGAACTCCAAGGATCGCCTCGATCCGGAGAGCAGCGTCGAGGCGCTGTGGTGGCGCAGCAAGAGCCCGTTCTGGGGCACGTTGCTGGGCGTTCGTCAGGATCTCGGCAAGGGGGCGACCACTTGGCTCGCCGCCGGCGTCGAGGGCCTGGCGCCCTACTGGTTCGATGTCCAGCTGACCGGCTATGTCGGCGACGACGGCCGCCTCGGCGCCCGCGCCAAGGGCGCCTACGAGGTCCGCTTCACCAATCGCCTCATCCTGACCCCGCAGGTCGAAACCAACCTCTATTCCAAGCGCTCGACCGACCGTGAGCTCGGCGGCGGCTTCAGCAACGTCGAGCTGAGCGCTCGGCTGCGCTACGAGGTCTCGCGGAAATTCGCGCCCTATGTCGGCTTCGTCTGGGAGCGGGCGCTGGACGACACCGCCGACTTCCGACGTGCCGATCGCCAGCGCCCGGCCGAGCATCGGGTGGTTGTCGGCTTGCGATCATGGTGGTGAGGCGCTGCGCGGCGCCTTGGCGACCGGAAGACGGCCTGACGTGTTCTGCGGCGGACGATAGCCCTGGCCGGAGCCAGACGGCTGCGTCGATCCTGTTGCTTCTCGCGGTCGCGGCGGCGTCTGCGGGCCAGACCGCCGTCCTCGCCTTTCTCCCGACCCTCGTCGACGGAGGCCAGGCCGACTTGGCGCTGCGCATCCACGATGTCCATGTCGCGAGTTTGACGGCGGCCCACCCGCTGGCGGCGCTCGTCTTCGCGCCGCTCTGGGGATGGCTCGCCGACCGCATCGACTACCGGATCATTCTGCGCACGGCCCTGGTCGTCCTCGCGCTGGCGACCGCGCCGGTCGGGGCGGTCCCGCTCCCCATGCTGTATGGACTTCGCTTGCTGGCTGGGCTGTCCGCGGCCGCCATCATCCCGCTGGCGCTGCTGTCAACGAACTTCGCACCCGGTGGCCGGGACGAGCAGGCGAGGCGTTTCACCTGGCTGACGGCCTTCATGTTTCTTGGCGACCTGTTCGGCCCCCTGCTCGCCGAAGCGTCCGCGTCGCTCTTTCCCCGCACGCCGCTGTTGGTGCTCGCGCTCGTCATCGCCGTGCTGGCGCTGGCGCTGACGACCGGCATTGTGCGCTTGCCGGCCCGCTGTGCCGCCCGTCCCGAGGGACGTCGCCTGCAAGCCCCGCCGCGCGTCGTCACGCTTGTCCTCCTGCTTGTCACCATCGTCGGCGGCGGCGGACTCGCCGCCATGCATGTCAGCCTGCTCGTGACCCGCTCCGAGGGCGCGCTGAGCCGCGAGGCGATCGCCGGGATGCTCAGTCTCTGCGGGCTGGCGATGTTGGCGGCTCAGCTTTTCCACACCCGCGTCACCTGGCTGGTGACCGCGCCTCGACGCCTGGCCTGCCTCACGCTCGCGCTTCTAGCCCTGTCGCTGTTTCTCTTTCGGTTTGGAACGACCGTGGTCGAAATGGCCGGTCTCATCGCCGTCGCCGGCTGGAGCTCAGCCAGTCTTCGGCTGGTCACGAGCTTCTGGATCAGCGGCCCCATGCGGCCCTCTGGAGTCATGCTTGGGCTGCAGCATACAGCCGCGAGCCTCGGCCAGGCGCTGGCGCCCATGTCGCTCGCCGTCGTGTCACCCCATCGGCAAGCGGCCGTCGTCGAAGCGATCGGCTGGCTGTCGCTCGGTCTGCTCGCGCTTCTGCCGGCGATATGGCGCCGGACGGCGACACCGGTCCATCCAGCCGGGGAAAGGGCGTGACAGCGCCGCCACGTCCGAGAGCCGCGTCCGCCACGCGCCCAGCTTCACGCCAAGGAGTCCGCCCATGAAAATCCGCCTCGCCGCCGTTCTGCTGTTCCTGGCCTTGCCCAGCGTCGCGCTGGCGGCTGGGGAGGTCCTGCTCTATCGCGACCCTGGATGTGGTTGCTGCGAGGCCTGGGCCCAGGCCGTCCGTGCGAAACTGGACAGAAAGGTCATCGTCAGGGATCAGGTCGCCCGCGTGCGCCTGCAGCGCCAATCCGGCCTGCCGCCGGCGCTTTCCTCCTGCCACACCGCGATCATCGACGGTTTCGTTATCGAAGGTCATGTGCCGGTCGCCGAGGTGAAGCGTCTCCTGGCCGCCCGGCCGGCTGGCGTGAAGGGGCTCGCCGTCGGCGGCATGCCGATCGGCTCGGAGGGCATGGCGGCGCCGAGCGGGGCGCGGCAACACTACGATGTCGTGGCCTTCGGGCCGGCCGGCGCGCGGGTTTTCGCCCGCTACTGACCTCCAACGGTCAGGGCCATGGGCTGGCGTCGGGTCAATGCGCGTCGCGCGACATCCCCGACTGCCGACGCAAGGCTTCGAGCACCGCCCGGCCGATCACCGGCTTGGGGATCACCTGATCGAAGCCGGCCGCGCGCGCGCGTTGCTCGAGATCCTCGTCGTAGAAGCCGGAGATCAGGATGGCGCCGCCGCGCCAGCCCTGGCGCCGGAGATGATCCAGGAGCGTCAGGCCGTCGATGTCGGGCATCCGGTAGTCGAGGATCACGCAATCGGCTTCCCTGGCGCGCGGGTCGGCCAAGAGGGCGCTGCCGGTGGTGTAGCCGCTCACCGCGTAGCCGCGGGCTCGAAGCAAGAGCAGCAGGCCGCGTCGCACGCCCGGATCATCGTCGGAGACCAGAACCGTATAGCGGCGATCGCGCGGCGAGGGACTGACCGATAACATCGCGCGATCAAAACACCCGGTTGAAGCCCGCCAAACCTCGCACGTCGGCCGTCTCCAGGTCGCTACGTAAACCTCGCAGTCACTTGGGTTTGCGGCCCATCCCGGCGGCGAAGGCGATCCTAAGCGCCTCGGACAGGTTGCGCACGTCCAGCTTGACCATCAGGCTAGCGCGGTGCACCTCCACGGTGCGCGACGAGCATCCAAGGTCATAGGCGATGGTCTTGTTGGGATAGCCCTGGGCCAAACCCTCCAGCACTTCGCGTTCCCGAGGCGTGAGGGCGGCGATGCGCACATGCGCGTCGGCGGCCTCGATCGCGCGGATGTCGGCGTCGGCGATGCGCGCGAACGCCCGCTCGACCGCGCGCAACAGCGCGGCCTTTTCGAAGGGCTTTTCCAGGAAGTCGACGGCGCCGGCCTTCATGGCCTGCACGGCGACCGACACGTCGCCATGACCCGTCAGCACGATCACCGGCATGTGGATGCCGCGCTCGGCCATGGCTGTCTGCACCTCAAGGCCGTCCATCGCCGGAATGCGCACGTCGAGAATGACGCACCCCTGGGTCGTGGGCCGGGCCCGGGCCAGAAATTCGACACCCGAGGCGTAGGTCTCAACGCCAAGGCCGACCGCCTTCAACGCAAACCCGGCCGCGCGCCGGATGGCCTCTTCGTCGTCAACGAGGTGAATGACCCGCTTATCCGTCATAGTCCTCCTCCCCCGCCGCGTGGATCAAGGTGAAATGAAACCGGGCCCCGCCCAGCGCGGGCCGCTCCAACCAGATTCGCCCGCCGTGCGCTTCGATGATGGTCCGGCAGATCGAGAGCCCCAGACCCATGCCGTCGGCCTTGGTCGAGACGAACGCCGTGAAGAGCTGCTCGCCGATGTCCTCGGCGATGCCCGGCCCGCTATCCTCGACGGTGACCTCGATTAGGCCGTCGTCACGCAGGCTCGTCGCGATCCTGAGGTCGCGGATCGGCGAGTCCGCCATCGCCTCGATGGCGTTGCGCATCAGGTTGACCAGGACCTGTTGGATCTGCACCCGATCGACGAGGACGGGCGTGGCCGCCGGATCGAAGTCGAAGAAGCTGCGCACCCCCCGCTCGCGCGCGCCCACGAGCGCCAGCTGGCCGGCGTCGCCGATCACCTGCGCCAGGTCGTGCAGGCTTTTCTCGACCTCGCCGCGCGCCACGAAGTCGCGCAGCCGGCGCACGATATGGCCGGCGCGCAGGGTCTCCTGCGCGGCCTCGTCCATCACCGAGCGCAAAGTGGCGAAGGGCTCGCCGGGTTCGGCCTCCAGCATGTCGCGGATGGTCTCCAGATAGAGCGAGACCGCCGCGAGGGGCTGGTTGAGTTCATGCGCCAGGGTCGAGGCCATGGTGCCCATGGCGCTCAGGCGGGAGACATGGACCAGTTCGGCCTGAAGCTCCTTCAGCTTCAGTTCGTCCCGCTCCTTGGCGGTGAGATCGCGGATGAAGCCGGTGAACAGCCGCTGGCCGTCCTCGCCGGCCTCGCCGACCGAGAGCTCCATCGGGAAAGTCGACCCGTCGCGGCGTAGGCCTACCACGACGCGGCCGACGCCAATGATCCGGCGCTCGCGGGTCTGCAGGTAGTGGGCGATGTATTCATCGTGCCGGCCACGGTCCGGCTCCGGCATCAGGCACGCGACATTGCTCCCGATCAGCTCGGCCTCGCGATAGCCGAACAGGCGCTCGGCCGCCGCGCTGAACGAGGTGATGGCGCCGGCCTCGTCGATGATGATCATCGCGTCCGGCACCGTCGCCAGGATCG
>NZ_JBXAKU010000039.1:0-8147 GCF_058798735.1 Caulobacter sp. GW822-FHT07D08 | reverse complement strand
GCCGTTCGTCACCCGTGAGCAAGCTTCGCCGCGCCATGGGATGGTCCTGACCGCTTCTGCAGGTGGCTCATAATTCGTGAAAAAAGAGACGCTGACCAGCCCTAATAATATCAGCGGCTTGCGTGTCTCAGATTATAGTCTCAGAATCAGGCCCATGATTTGTGGATATGCACGGGTTTCGACCGACGGCCAGAGCGCCGCCGCCCAGATCGCCGAACTCACGGCGGCTGGCTGTGAGAAGGTGTTCAGCGAAATTGCATCTGGAGCCACGACTGACCGCACCCAGCTTAAAAAGGCGATTGCGTCGCTCGGCGCCGGCGACGTGCTTGTGGTCACACGCCTGGATCGGCTGGCCCGCTCCACCCGCGATCTTCTTAATGTGCTGGCCGCGCTCGCGGACAAAGACGCGCAATTTCGGTCAGTCCGCGACACCTGGGCTGACACTACAACCCCGCATGGCCGCCTGATGCTCACCGTCCTAGGCGGTCTCGCCGAGTTCGAACGGGAGCTCATCCGGTCTCGAACCAGCGAAGGACGGGAACGAGCAAAGGCCCGGGGCGTGAAGCTGGGGCGTCGCCACAGCCTTACTGTAGCGCAGCGCGCCTTTGTTGCGCAGCAACGTGCCAATGGCGAAAGTGTTCGCCACCTGGCTAGGGTTCTAGGTGTCAGCAAGGCGACCATCGGCCGTATCCCTGCGTCAGAGGCATAGGCTGGGTCCGCTGCAGGGCAATGGCCAAAAGTTCAGACTTGTTCACCGTTTGTGCTTTTAACCGAGGTTTAGCGCACAAACCTTGAGGTGAGCCCCAAGGGCGGGCGCCAGTTCGAGCTGACCAAGAATCAGATCCGCCTGGCGCAATCGGCGATGGCCAACCGCGACACCCACGTCGCCGACCTGTGCGCGGAGCTCAAGGTCAGCCGCGCGACGCTCTACCGATACGTCGGCCCCTCAGGAGAGCTTCGAGACCACGGGCGAAGAGCGCTGGCCGCTTAAATCCTATGTCGCATTTGGGACCTTTGCGGGGATAGACCCAGATTTGGACCGACCCATACAAGACCAAAAACAACCCCATGATTTCCGATAATGTTCATTATACGCCGAATGTTCAATCTTTTCAATGACTTATACCCTCCCCGCTCGGCGGACCGTACGACATCCGTAGGCGAGGTCGCGTCCGCTTAAGGCAATGGGGCGCCATAAGCGGAAGTTGGCTTAGCTCTGAAATGCAGACATTCGGGGGCTAGCGCTGCGTCTGAACCACTGTCCCCATGTCGTCCGTCCGGCCTTCGGCAATCACGAGGTAACGGCGCGGCGCCGGCGTGTCGGCGCTGACCACATTGCGCAACGGACCCACCGCGTTGACGACGGCCGACCCCGATGGGCTGGTCATGAAGCCAGCGAGCGGCTGCAGCTTACCCTCGCCCTCGGGATTGTCGGCGATCGCCAGCACATAGGCCGTCTTCGGCGTGAGGCCGACAGCCGCCGCCTGCAGGATCTGCACTTGGCCCTGGTCGAACAGGGTCACTTGGGTAGGCGGTCCGCCCGCGGCGCCCGCGAGTCTCAGGCTGTCCGACTTGGCGGCCATGCCGAGCGGCTGCAGGTTCGCCGTGCCCGGACCGGTCGGGACAGCGTTCGGGACATAGGCCACGCCCTGAGGCGCCTGGCCGATCGGGATGGTGGCGATCACAGTATGGGTGGCCGTATCGATGGCCGCGACCGCGTCGGCATTCTCCAGGCCGACATAAACGCGTGATCCGTCGCCGGATGGCCAGAGGCCATGCGGCAGCGCGCCGACCTTGATCTCGGCCACCTGGGCGAAGCTGTCCGTCCGGAACACTTTCACCGCGTTCTGCGTGCCAACGGTGACATAGGCAAACTGGCCGGCGCCATTGCGTACGATGTTGACGTGGTTGGTGATCGGGCCGGTGTCGAGCGTCTTCAGAACCGCGAACGGCGGCTTGGCGTCGAACACCATCACCTTGCCGATGTCCTTTAGCGTCAACCAGACCTGCTTGCCGTCCGGCGTGGCGGCGATGTCCGGGCAGAACGGGCTTTCCTGCTTCACGCGGCCGACGATCGCCTTGGTCTTGGTGTCGATCACCACGGTTTCGGGGCTGAAGCTGGAGCAGACATAGGCGTACCGGCCATCGGGGGCGAAGATGGTCATGCCCGGGCCGTTGGGCACCTTGATCCGTCCGGTCTCCCTGTAGGTCGCGCCGTCGAGCACCTGCAGATAGTCCTCGCCGCGCACCGCGACCCAGACTTCCTTGCCGTCGGCGGTGAAGAAGGCCTCGTGCGGCGAGCGGCCGACATAGGCTGTGTGCTTCACCGCGTTGGTCGCCGTGTCGATGAAGGTGACGGAGTTGGAGCCGATGGAGATCACCGCCAGCGTCTTGTGGTCCGGCGAGAAGCCCATCCCGTGGACTAGCAACTGGCCCTTGTAGAGCGGGCTCAAATTCATGGGCGTCTGGTCGCCCAGCTTGATGACGCCGAGCAGCTTGTTGGTCGCCGGGTCGATCACCGAGACGGTGTTGGAGAACTGGTCCGACGTATAGAAACGGTCGCGACTGCTCACCGCGATGTCGGGCGCACTCGCGGGCCCAGGCGCTTGCCCGGCCAGGGCCGGCGCGGCGCTGGCGAGCAAAAGGATGAGGGCGAGACTGCGGGTCATTGCGGGTGTCCTTGCGGATGAGTGGCGGGGGTCTCGTCCAGAATCTGCTGCATCACGGCGATCTCCTGGGCCTGTTCGACGATGATGCCTTGGGCCAGGCGACGCAGGCGCGGGTCCTTGCCGTGCTGGAGCTCGACCTTGGCCATGTCGATGGCCCCTTGGTGGTGCGGGATCATCATGCGGGCGAAATCGCGGTCCGGATCGCCGGTCGGCGGCAGCATCATCGCGTGATGCATCCGCGTCATCGCCTCGGTCATCTGCGCGTCGAACCCGTCGACAGCGGCCGTGGCGCTGGAGGTCACGGCAACGGCGGTCAAGGCGGCCAACGCGATCCAGGCAGGGCGTCTGCGACGGACCGGCAATTGAGTCGATGGCATGGTTTGATCCTCAGAGGGCGATCGCACCTTCTACGCGGCAACTCACGCCGTCTAACGGGATCACGGACTAGGAACGTTCGACCAGACCGAACGATCCTAGCGTTACGATCAATAGTGGCTAGGTTCAGCTCGTGACCCTCGAACAGCTCCGCATCTTCCTCGCCGTCGCAGAGCGCCAGCATGTCACCCGGGCGGCCGAAGCCTTGAACCTGACCCAGTCGGCGGTCAGCAGCGCCATCACCACCCTCGAGGGGCGCCACGGCGTCGCCCTGTTCGACCGGGTCGGCCGCAGCATCGTGCTCAATCGCGCCGGTGAGGTGTTTCTGGCGGAGGCCCGCAAGGTCCTGGCCCAGGCGCAGGCCGCCGAGGCGGCCCTGGCAGACCTCAGTGGGCTGGAACGCGGACGCCTGTCTATCCACGCCAGCCAGACCATCGCCAGCTACTGGCTGCCGCCGCGCTTAACGCTCTTCCACGCCGCACATCCCGGCATCGAGATCGACGTGGCGATCGGCAACACCGCCCAGGTCGCCCGCGCGGTCGCGGAGGGGGACGCTGAGATTGGCTTGGTCGAAGGCGAGGTGGACGATCCGGTGCTGAGCCGTTCAGTGATCGATGAAGAGCAACTGAGCCTTGTCGTCGCCCCATTGCATCCCTGGGCTTCCGCCCACACGAGCGCCGATCATGACCTGACCAAAACGGCTTGGGTTTTACGGGAACCCGGCTCCGGCACCCGTGCGGCGTTCGAGCACATGCTGGCCGCTCGCCACCTGTCTCTATCCGACCTGAAGATCGCCATGGTCCTGCCGGGCAATGAGGCTGTCCGCTCGGCCGTCGAAGCGGGGGCGGGCGCCGGAGTGATGTCTCAGACCGTCGCGCGACTGGGCGTCGCGCGCAAAGCCCTGGTTGAGATCGCGTTCGATCTGCCGCCTCGGCAGTTCTACCTATTGCGGCACAAGCAGCGCTATCGCAGCCGCGCGGGAGACGCCTTCCTGGAGATGGCGAAGCCGTAGGGCAAGATCGTTCGGAACTATCGAACGAACATACACAAACGTCTCGTTGGATAAGAATGGTCTGACAGCCCAGGGTGTCGGTCAAGGAGCGCGCCGCCAATCGGCCTCCACTCTAACGGAGTGACCCTAATGACCACCTTGACCGCCTTAGCCCCCTACCCCGTGTTCCGCGACACCACTCGGGCCAGCCGCCCACCGGCGCAAATGGTTGCAAGCGCTGACCGTGAGTTCGAAGACCTGCGCCGCGACGCGCCGGACCTTGGGGTCAATGGCGTCCATCCAACGGCCGTCAAAGCCCTGATCGGCGTCTATGGCGTGCTTCTGTTGACCTTCTGGGCCTTCTTCGGCGGGCCGGAGACGGCCCTTACCCTGGGCATCATCACCGTTCTGGGCGTCATGTTCTTCGGTCTGCTAGGAGGCGGCATTCTCCTCTCCGACAGCATTCCCAAAGGCGAGCGCGGCCGCGATTTTGGCGAGTTCCTGAACGGCCACGTCTCCATCGCCACGGGTTGGATCTCGGGGCGTGAGGCGTTCGCCCAGATCATCGTCCTGCCCCTGGCGCTGCTGGCCGGAGCCGTTGTCTTCGGCGCGATCTGGCGCCTCACCGCCGGCTGACGCAACGCCCGGCCTTCCTACGCCTTTCCCTACTGCTCCGCTTCGAAAGCCCACCCCATGACCGACATCGCCCATATCCGCGCCGTCGCCTTCGGCCTCAAGCCCCTGGCGACCCTGGCCAGTCCCCGTGAGGTGGTCCGCCAGTTCACCCCCAACTGGTTCGCCGCCACCATGGGCACCGGCATCCTGGCGCTGGCGCTCGCCCAGTTTCCGGCGCGCGTCCCCGGCCTGCACGCCGTTGCGGAGGGACTGTGGTGGTTCAATATCGGGCTCTTCAGCCTGTTCACCGCGCTCTACGCGGCGCGCTGGATCTTCTACTTTGACGGCGCCCGCCAGATCTTCGGCCACTCGGTCGTGTCGATGTTCTTCGGCTGCATCCCGATGGGGCTGGCTACGATCATCAACGGCTTCCTGGCGTTTGGCGTCCCGCACTGGGGAGAGAGCGCGGTTCAGATCGCTCAGGTCCTGTGGTGGGCCGATGCGGCCATGGCGCTGGCCTGCGGCATCGCCATTCCCTTCATGATGTTCACGCGGCAGACCCACACCATCGATCAGATGACGGCGGTCTGGCTGCTGCCCGTTGTCGCCGCCGAGGTGGCCGCCGTCAGTGGCGGCCTGCTGGCGCCCCATCTGGCCGACACACATCACCAACTGACCGTGCTGATCACCAGCTACGCGCTCTGGGCCTGCTCAGTGCCGTTGGCGATGAGCATCCTGGTCATCCTGGTGCTGCGCATGGCGGTGCACAAGCTGCCGCACGCCAGCATGGCCGCCTCCAGTTGGCTGGCGCTTGGCCCCATCGGCACCGGCGCGCTTGGCCTGCTGGTCATGGGCGGCGCGGCGCCGGCGATCTTCGCCGCCAACGGACTGGGCGACTATGGCGCCGCGGCCCGCGGCATCGGCCTGATCGGCGGCGTGCTGCTCTGGGGCTACGGCTTCTGGTGGGCGGCGATGGCGGCCCTGATCACCGCACGCTACCTGCGTGAAGGCCTGCCGTTCAATCTCGGCTGGTGGGGCTACACCTTCCCCATCGGCGTCTATGCGGTGGCCACTCTCAAGCTCTCCACCCTCCTGCCGCTTGCCGCCTTCGCCATCATCGGCGGTGGCCTGGTGATCCTGCTGGCGATCATGTGGCTGGTGGTCGGCGCCCGCACCGTGCGCGGGGCCTGGCGCGGCGACCTCTTCGTCGCCCCTTGCCTCAAGAGCGGCCAATGACCTAGCCTGTCACCCCTCTCAACGCGGAGGCCCTAATGGCCCAGACCCTCAGCGACTCAGTAACCCATCGCCGCCTGTTCCTGGCCGGCGCTGGCCTACTGGCGGCCACGGCCTTCGCGCCCCGGAGTTGGGCCCAGGCGGGCGCTGATCTGCGCTTACCCGGCGGCCCATCGGACCGGCCGCTCACCGACGCCTTCCCCGGCAAGCGCGGCATGATTCTGCAGCGTACCCGGCCTCCGCTGCTGGAGACCCCGATGAGCGTCTTCGACCAGGGCGTGTTCACCCCTAACGACCAGTTCTTCGTACGCTGGCACTGGGCGAACGTGCCAACCGAGGTCGACGCCACAGCGTTCAAGCTGAACGTTCATGGTCGGGTCGGGCGCCCCCTGTCGCTTTCCCTCGCCGACATCCTGGCCATGCCGCGCGTGCAGATGGCCGCCGTCAACCAGTGCTCGGGCAATTCCCGCGGTCTGTTCCAGCCCCGGGTTCCCGGCGCCCAGTGGGCGCACGGCGCCATGGGCAACGCCAAGTGGCTGGGCGTAAGCTTGCGGCGTGTCCTCGACCTGGCCGGCGTCCAGCCCGGCGCGGTCGCGGTGCGCTTCAACGGCCTTGACCAGCCGGTCGTCGATGGCGCCCCGGACTTCTCGAAATCGCTCTCGATAGACCATGCCCGCGACGGCGAGGTGATGATCGCCTTCGCGATGAACGGCGCGCAGTTGCCGCTGCTCAACGGCTTCCCGATCCGACTGATCGTCCCGGGGTGGTTCTCGACCTACTGGGTCAAGATGCTCAGCGACATCGAGGTGCTCGGCGCCCCGGACGACAGTTACTGGATGGCCAAGGCCTACAAGATCCCGGACACGCCATTGGCCAATGTGGCGCCGGGCGCCAAGGACTTCCCGACCGTTCCGATCAACCGGATGGTCCCGCGGTCCTGGATCACCAGCCTTGCTGACGGCACCAGCGTCGCCTACCAACCCCACCTCCCGGTCGGCGGCATCGCCATGGGCGGCGACGCTGGGGTCGCCAGGGTCGATCTTTCCAGCGACGGCGGCCGCTCCTGGGCGCCCGCTCGCCTGGGCCCCGACGAGGGCAAGTACAGCTTCCGCCGCTTCGACGGGATGGTCGCCGTCGCCGGAAGGGGCCCCGTCGCTCTAATGGCCCGGTGCACGAATACAGCCGGCGTCAGCCAGGCCCTGACGCCGAACTGGAATCCAGGCGGCTTCATGCGCGCCTGTGTCGAGACGACCCACGTGGTGCTGTCATGAGCGACCGGCAGAAGACGCCGTCCTACGGCCGCGCGCTGCTGCAACTTGGCGCCATGGCGGGAGGCTTCGTCATTGCGATCTCCCTTGGCCACCATGCCTTCGTGGAAAGTCTGAAGCCGCCGCCCGCACCGCCGGCTCCAGCCGCGGCGCCGCCATCCGCAGTGTCAGGGGGCGGCTTCACGCTGACCTCGACAAGCATCGCCTTGCCCGACGACGATCCGCCCTACCCTGCCGGGCCGGGCGCTGACCTGATGAACGGCAACTGCACCGCATGTCATTCGGCCAGCATGGCCCTGACCCAGCCCGCGTTGTCGAAGGCGCAGTGGACCTCGACCGTCGAGAAGATGCGCGACACGTACAAGGCGGCGATCGCGGAAAAGGATATTCCCGCCATCGTCGACTACCTGACCGGCGTCAGCGCCAAGCTAGGAAGCGAGACGAAGCCAGGTCGGCCGGTGAGCGCTGACGCAGGCGGCGCCACGGGCTGACGTAGTGCGCGCTTAGCGTTGGAATATCTGCCGAACGGCTGCGGCCTCTGGCTGATTGATTTTCAGGGTCCGTTCGGCGGCGTCATAGCCCAACGGCAGCATGCACCCATCCACATCCCCTTGGCCTGGGAAGCGGCGATCTTGTCCCGGATCCGCTCGCGTGCCCTCACGCTCGAACTGAGCGAAGAACAGCAGCACATTGAGGGTTAGCCTGCCCATGCTGGTGGTGGCGTTGAAGGCCTGGGTCACCGAGACGAACGAGACGCTTCCGCGCCGCAAACGTGCCATTGGCCAGCGTCGAAGTTCCAGCCCGAAACCGGACATTCCCAACGGCGACTAAGAGTCATGTTTTACCGGCCCTGGGGTCGAAGGATCGACACAGGACCGTTTTGACCGTTTGATTGGGAAAACAGCCTGATAGGCAAGCCATGTGTTGGTGTGGACGGCCTCTCATCCCAACGGTTTGATGGCGCTTAGCGTCAACAAGCCAGTCGAGAGGAGAGCC
>NZ_JBXAKU010000038.1:0-9267 GCF_058798735.1 Caulobacter sp. GW822-FHT07D08 | reverse complement strand
TTTCAACAGCCTGCTAGCTCATGTTCTTGGTTCGTGCTTCTAAGCGCCTTTTAGCGCACAAACCTTGAGGTGAGCCCTTGCTCGGCGCGCCGGACGCATAGGGACTGACGTCGGATCGCGCCGCGCCCAGTCTCGGAAGCAGCTCCGCCATGCTCTTGGCCGTGAAGCCCGTGCCCACGGACCCGGAATAGACGAACTTCCCATCCCGATAGACGCCGGTCAGCAGGCCGGTGAACCTTGAGCCTTCGGTCTTCCAACCGCCGATCACCACCTCCAGGGCCGGACGACACTTCGCCTTGGTCCAGCTGCCGTCCTTGCCGGGCCGATAGGGCGCGTTCAGCCGCTTGGAGACGATGCCTTCCAGACCCATCTTGCAGGCGCTCAAATGCAGGTCGCGCCCTGCTCCAGGCAGCGGCTCGACAAGACGGATCGGCGGCGGCAGGTCCAGGTCCGCCAGCGCGGCCGATAGCCGATCGCGACGATCCGACAACGGCAGATCCCGGAGATCACGCCCCTCAAGCCAAGGCGCGTCGAAGACGAAGAACACCAGGCGGTCGATCGTGCCGCGCTGGATGTCCGACTTCAGGGTCGAGAAGTTTGGATGTCCCTTGGCGTCCATGGCGCACAGCTCGCCGTCATAGATCCCGTCGGGAAGATCGGCGACCTCGGCCGACATGGCGGCGAACTTGTCGGTCCAGTCGAAGAGGTTGCGGGTTCGCCAGCGGGCCTGGCCCTTGGTCATGCGCAGCTGCATTCGGTAGCCGTCGAACTTGACTTCGTGCAGCCAACCCTCCCCGGCCGGCGGGGCCGCCACCAACTTGCAAAATTGGAAGGGCACGAAGTCGGGCATGATCGCCTTGCTCGGCGCGCGGCGCCCGCGCGGGGCCGCAGGTTCTATCGAGAGGGTAGGGGCGGGCATGGCCCGGTCTCCGTGCGGCGAGGAGCGCCAAGGCGGACTCAACGACTCCCCAGGACGCCCGTTCCGCCCGCGAACCCATTGGCGCGTTTCATCTATTTCAATCCGGCAGCAGCCAAATTGCCTGCCAGCGATTAGCGTTGCACCTTGGATCACCGGGAGCCTGAAGCCGCATGATTATCGCCCTGCGTCACGCCGTGGTCTGTGACCACGCGCAATATTCACCGACAGGGCAGCTGACCTTCATTGGCGTGGCCGGCGACGCCTTCGTCGTCGATGTCATCCCGACGGCGCGGCAGGTTTGGCTTGGCATCAGCATGGATCTTGATGGATCGGAATCCATCGTAACGCTCCGCGTCGAAGCGCCGGACTATGACCATGCGCTGACGATCACCGTACCGGCTGGACCGACCAACACCTCGTTCATGCTCCCAGTGACCGTCCCCGCCGGCGATCGCGGGGAATTTATCGTATCGCTGACCAATGCCGGCGGTCCTGAGCGCCAGTTCGCGCAGCGGTGGCGGTTAGACGCCGAGGAGGGCGCGGACCGATTGGCGGCAGGCGAGGCCGCGGTCGTCGTCAAGGCAGCGAACGCGGCGTCGGCGGCCGTCTTTGCCCAGATAGCCGCACAACAAGCCGCGGCGCGCCACTAGGCCGGGAGGGTAGGCCTCAATCGAGATTGCCTTCCAACAGACGCTCGACCGCCACCACGTCGCGCCAGACGCCGTCCAGCTTGCCGTGCCTTTCATGGACACCGACCTCTCTGAAGCCCACGGACTTCAGGAGCGCCAGGCTAGCCTTGTTCTCGACGAAAACCCGCGAGAGCAACTTCCAGAACCCGGCCCGGGCGGCCGCCTCGATTAAGGCGACCATGGCGACGGCGCCGACGCCCTGGCCCCGATTGACCCGCCGGACATAAACGGAGAACTCGGCGATGCCGGCATAGCAGCAGCGATCGGCGTAAGAAAATGTCGCGGCGTAACCGACGATCTGGCCGGCCTGGTTGATCACCACGATGACGGGGTGCCGACCATCGAACCATCCAAGGATCTGATCGACAGAACGCGACGACGTTTCGAACGTGGCGATGCGGTCGGCGATCCCCTCGTTATAGATCTCGACGATCGCGGGCGCGTCGGCGGCAGTAGCTGCCCGCGTTGTCAGGTCCGAATGGCTCATGCGGTTTGGGCCTTCAGGGCTTCGTGGCTCATCGCCGCCGCGCCCAGCTCGACATGCTGGGCAATGCGTCCGTTGGCTTTTCGCTCGCTATAGCGATCGACCAGGTAGTCTGCCCGATCGCGCGTCAACAGCGTGAACTTCACCAGCTCCTCCATCACATCGACCACGCGGTCGTAGTAAGCCGACGGCTTCATGCGGTCGTGCTCGTCGAACTCCTTGTAGGCCATGGCGACTGATGACTGGTTGGGGATGGTGATCATCCGCATCCAGCGGCCCAAGAGCCGCAGGGTGTTGACTGCGTTGAACGACTGAGAGCCGCCGCTGACTTGCATGACCGCTAGGGTGCGCCCCTGAGTCGGGCGCACGCTGCCGATCTCCAGCGGGATCCAGTCGATCTGGGCCTTCATGATCCCGCTGATCGCCCCATGCCGTTCGGGGCTACACCAGACCTGGCCCTCGGACCATTGGGATAGCGCCCGAAGTTCCTGCACCTTGGGGTGATCGGGGCCCGTGGCGTCGGGAAGCGGCAGGTCGCGCGGATCGAAGATCCGGGTCTCGCAGCCGAGTTGCTCCAGGATGCGGGCCGCTTCCTGGGTCAGCAGGCGGCTGAACGAGCGTTCCCGCAGGGAGCCGTAGAGCAGCAGAATGCGAGGCGGATGGGTGGAAGGCGTCGTGACGTTCAGCCAGCCCAGGTCGATCGGCGCCAGGAACTGCGGCTCAAGGGCGGGAAACTCGGTCATGCAAGCGACTCCAACATCGTCATTGATCCGTCTCATATTTCCAGCATATTGGAAACATGGAATCGAAAGCCGCTGCCGCAAGCCTGTCCGCCCTCGGCCATGAGGGCCGTCTGGCCATCTTCCGCCTGCTGGTGAAGGCCGGACCTGCTGGCGTATCGGCCGGCGACATCGCCCGCCGCCTCGAAGTGATCCCCAACACGCTGTCGGCCAATCTCAATGTGCTCTCCCACGCCGGGCTGATCGTCTCGCGGCGGTTGGGGCGCTCAATCATCTACAGCGCCGACTACGCGGCTATGAGCGGCCTTCTCGGCTTCCTGATGGAAGACTGTTGCAACGGAAATCCGGAAATTTGCGCGCCGTTGGGCGACATCGTCGCCAAGGCCGCCGACTGCGATGGAACCTGCCTTAGCGAACTGGAGACGGCATGACCGACGACACCCAGCACCGCCCGCTCAACGTCCTCTTCCTCTGCACGCACAATTCTGCGCGCTCGGTCATGGCCGAATGCATCATGAACCGGGTCGGCGGCGGGCGCTTCAAGGCCTATTCCGCCGGCTCGACGCCCAGCGGGGTCCTCGATCCCCGCGCGGTCAGCCTGCTGCAGCACTTGAACTACAAGACTGACGACCTGCGCTCCAAGGCCTGGGATGAGTTCGCGATCCTGAACAATCCGGACGCCCCCGACCTCGATTTCGTGTTCACCGTTTGCGACAACGCCGCCGGCGAGGTCTGCCCGATCTGGCCAGGCCAGCCGATGACGGCGCACTGGGGCATCCCCAACCCGGGCTCGACCCATGGCACCGAAGCGGAGGTCGCTCTGGCGTTCGCCGATGCTTATCGCCAGCTCAACAGCCGCATCACGCTCTTTTGCGCGTTGCCCATGGCTTCGCTGGACCGCCTTTCGCTGCAGCGCCGTCTCGACGAGATCGGCAAGTCCAACGCGCCCGACACCTCCGTCGCCTGAACCCCGTCGCTTTGTTTTTCCTGGTGAGCCATGTCTGACGCCGATTTTCCGATAGTCATCTTCCACAACCCTGCCTGTGGCACCTCACGCAACGTTGTGGCGATGGTCGAGGCGGCCGGCTACGCGCCGAGAGTGATCGAGTATCTGAAGGCCGGCTGGGGCCACGACCAACTGCGGGAGCTGGCCAGCGAGGCGGGCCTGACCTTCCGCCAGTTGATGCGCGAGAAGGGCACCCCCGCCGCCGAACTCGGCCTGTCGGACGTTAAGGCCAGCGAGGAAGAGATCCTCGACGCCATGGTCGCCCATCCGATCCTGGTCAACCGGCCGATCGTGGTCACGCCCAAGGGGGTGAAGCTCTGCCGCCCCTCCGAGGTCGTGCTCGATCTACTCGACCGCAAGCCGGCGAGTTTCACCAAGGAAGACGGCGAAGTCGTCGTCCTGTGATCCTCGCCCTCCTGATCTTTCTGCTCACCATCACCTTGGTCATCTGGCAACCCAAGGGACTCAGCATCGGCTGGAGCGCGACAATCGGCGCGGTCCTGGCCCTGGCGACGGGCGTGGTCCACCTGGCCGACGTCGCGACGGTCTGGCAGATCGTTTGGAACGCCACCGGCGCCTTCATCGCGGTCATCATCATCAGTCTGCTCCTGGATGAGGCCGGGTTCTTCGAGTGGGCGGCCCTCCACGTCGCGCGCTGGGGCGGCGGGAAGGGGCGAATGCTGTTCGCCTCGATCGTCCTCCTGGGCGCGGCGGTCTCGGCGCTGTTCGCCAACGACGGTGCGGCCCTGATCTTGACGCCAATCGTCATCGCCATGCTCATGGCCCTGGGGTTCAAGGACAAGGCGACCCTGGCCTTCGTGATGGCGGCGGGGTTTATCGCCGACATGGCGAGTCTGCCGCTGGTGGTCTCCAACCTCGTCAACATCGTCTCGGCCGACTTCTTCAAGATCGGCTTTTCTCGCTACGCCTCGGTGATGATCCCGGTCGATCTGGCCGCCATCGCCGCCACCCTCGGCGCGCTGATGCTCTACTTCCGGCGCGACATCCCCGCTGTCTACGACATTGGCCAGTTGAAGCCGCCGCGCGACGCCATCAAGGATCCGGCGACCTTCAAGGCGGGCTTCCTGGTGCTGGCGCTGCTGCTGATCGGCTTCTTCGCCCTGGAGCCGCTGGGCGTGCCGGTCAGCGCGACGGCGGCGCTCGGGGCCGGGGTGCTACTGGCGATCGCCGGCCGCGGCCATGTGATCAGCACCCGCAAAGTGCTCAAGGGGGCGCCCTGGCAGGTCGTGATTTTTTCGCTCGGAATGTACCTGGTGGTCTACGGCCTGCGGAACGCGGGGCTCACCGACCAGGTCGCAGGCCTGCTCGACTACTTCGCCAGGGGCGGGGTGTGGGGCGCGGCGTTCGGCACCGGTATCCTGACGGCGCTGTTGTCGTCGGTGATGAACAATATGCCCACCGTCCTGGTCGGCGCTCTGTCGATCGACGCCAGCGGGGCCACGGGCGCGGTGAAGGAGGCGATGATCTACGCCAACGTCATCGGTAGCGATCTTGGTCCCAAGATCACGCCGATCGGCTCGCTGGCGACGCTGCTTTGGCTCCATGTGCTCGGAACCAAGGGGATCAGAATCTCCTGGGCCTACTACTTCAAGGTCGGGATCGTCCTGACGACGCCGATCTTGCTGGTGACCCTGGCTGTCTTGGCTATCAGGTTGACGCTGGCGGCGTAGTGGCCCCGATCCTAGCCCGCCAACGCCTCGATCACCCGGCAATCGGCGGCCCGTCCATCGCAAGTGGCCTGGACCATCCGTCGTAACTCGCCGCGCAAGGTCTCCAGCTGGGCGATCTTGGCCTCGACGTCGTCGAGCTGACGGACGGCCAGGGCGTTGGCTTCGCCGCAGGGCCGCTCGGGGTTGTCGGAAAGATCCAGCAGGTTGCGGATCGCCCCGACCGAGAAGCCGAGCTGGCGCGCGTGGCGGATGAAGGCCAGGCGGCGGACGGCGGCGGCGTCATAGACCCGGCGGTCGTTGGCGGCGCGGATCGGCTGCGGGAGTAGACCGATCTCCTCGTAGAAGCGGATGGTCGGGACCTTGACGTCCGAGGCCTTGGCCAACTGGCCGATCGATAGGGTCATGGAATTTTCCTCGCGTGAGGCAAATAGGCCCTTGATCCTCTAGTGGCTAGAGGATGCATGAGTGGCGTCATGAGCGACTCTTGTTCCAGCAAGCCGGCCGCCTCGGGCTGCGGTTGCGGCGCCGCGGTGAAGTTCGACGGCGCCACCCCGGCCTACCGGCGCGCCCTGGCGTGGGTGATCGCGATCAATCTGGTCGGCTTCGTCGTGGTGCTGATCGGCGGCCTGATCCAGGGCTCGGCCTCCTTGTCCGCCAATGCGCTGGATTTCCTGGCCGATAGCGCCACCTACGCCATCAGCCTGTGGGCCATCGGCAAGTCGGTCGGCGTTCGCACCGGCGCGGCGCTATTCAAGGGTTTCAGCCTCGGCGCGGTCGCCCTGTCCGTCGCCGGCTTCGCCGCCTGGCGGGCCTGGAGCGGGGCGGCGCCCTCCGGCGAGGCGATCTCGGCCCTGGGGCTGTTTGGCGCCCTGGCCAACCTGGCCGCCGCCGGTCTGCTGGTCCGCTATCGCGACGGCGACGCCAACGTCCGCTCCGTCTGGCTCTGCACCCGCAACGACCTGATCCAATGTCTGGCCGTCGCCGCCACCGGCGTCCTGGTCTGGCTGACCGGCTCGCGCTGGCCCGACCTGATCGTCGGCGTTCTGCTGGCCGGTGTGTTCCTGAGCTCGGCCTACCAGATCATCCGCCAAGCTCGCGCCGAACACCGCGCCGAACTCGCCGCCGCCTGACATGCTGAAGCTCTTGCCCACGCGCCGTTTCGCGCTCATGGATTGATAATGATTACTGGTCTCAAGGGGCGTCTGGCCTCGATCGTGGGCGGGCTGCTGGCGGTCCTGATGTTTGCGGCGGCGCCGATGGCGCACGCCCAGGAGGCGACGTCCTCGCAGACGGCCTGGCGGCTGCTGGACTACCTGTCGGTCGACTACGCCGGCGCGGTCAAGGACGGCAAGGTCATCAGTCCTTCCGAATATGCCGAGATGAACGAGTTCGCCGGCCAGGTGCGCGAGCGCATCGCCGGCCTGCCGGCCACCAAGGCCCAGCCCGACCTCCTGGCCAAGGCCGAGAGCCTGCAGGCGACGATTGCCGCCAAGCAGGAACCGGCCGTGGTCTCGGCCAAGGCCCACGCTTTGGCCAACGACCTGCTGGCCGCCTATCCCACGCCCCTGGCCCCCAAGCGGGCGCCGGACCTGGCGCGCGGCGCGGCCCTCTATGCCGAGACCTGCGCGGCCTGCCACGGGGAGGCGGGCAAGGCCGATGGTCCGAATGCCGCCGGCCTGGACCCGCCGCCGATCGCCTTCGCCGACGCCGATCGCGCCCGTCAGCGCAGCGTCTTTGGCCTCTATCAAGTGATCCAGCAGGGTCTCGACGGCACGGCCATGGCCAGCTACGCCCATCTGCCGTCCGATGACCGCTGGGACCTGGCCTTCTATGTCGGGCGCTTCGCTTTCAGCGACGCCGAGGCCGCGGCCGGCGAGAAGCTCTGGAACGAGGACGCCGCCGTCCGCGCCCGCTTCCCCGACCTGCAGACCTTGACCCAGACCACGCCCGCAGCGCTGGCGACCGCCGTCGGCGAGACCAAGGCCCGCGCCCTGACCGCCTATTTGCGTCGTCACCCCGAGGTCGTCACCCGCACCGGCGGCGGCTCGCTCGACGTCGCCCGCCAGAAGCTGGCCGCCAGCCTCAAGGCCTACGAGGCCGGTGACCATAAGGCCGCTGCCGATCTGGCATTGGCGGCCTATCTCGACGGCTTCGAGCCGGTCGAGCCGTCGCTGGGCGCGCGCGATCCGGCCCTGATGCGGCGGATCGAGGGCGCGATGGGCGACGTGCGCGGCGCGATCGGCAAGGCCGCGCCGGCCAGCGAGGTGCGCAGCCAAATCGAGCGTCTCGACGCTCTGTTCGCGGCCGCCGGCCGGGCGCTCGCGCCGGAAAAGGCCAGCAGCCTGTCGAGCTTCGCCGGCGCCTTCACCATCCTGCTGCGCGAGGGCCTGGAAGCCCTGCTGATCGTGGTCGCCATGATCGCCTTCCTGCGCAAGGCCGAGCGGACCGACGTGCTGCCTTATGTCCACGGCGGCTGGATCGCGGCCCTGGCGGCCGGCGGGCTGACCTGGGCGGCGGCGACCTTCTTCATCTCGATCAGCGGCGCCAGCCGGGAACTGACCGAAGGGTTCGGTTCGGTGGTCGCCGCGGCGGTGCTGATCTCGGTGGGTCTCTGGATGCACGGCAAGGCCCAGGCCGACGCCTGGCAGATCTATATCCGCGAGAAGCTCTCGCACGCCCTCTCCAAACAGTCGGCCTGGTTCCTGTTCCTGCTGGCCTTCATCGTCGTCTATCGCGAGGTCTTCGAGACCATCCTTTTCCTGACGGCGCTGTGGACCCAGGGCGGAGCCGGGGCGGTGCTGGCCGGCGTCGGGTGCGCCATTGTCGTGCTGGCCGTCATCGCCTGGGCCATGCTGCGGTTCTCCAAGCGCCTGCCGATCGGCCAGTTCTTCGAATACAGCGCCATCCTGATGGCGATCCTGGCGGTCGTCCTGGCCGGCAAGGGCGTGGCCGCCCTGCAGGAAGCCGGTCTCCTCGACCTGCATCCCTTGGCCCTGCCGCGCATCGAGCTGCTGGGCTTCTTCCCGACGATCGAAGGCGTCGCCGCCCAGGCGGTGACGCTGGCCATCCTGGTCGGCGGTTTCTGGTGGTCGCGGCGCGGCGCAGGCGGTGAGACCCCCAAGAGCGCCTAACCGCCTGCTTGTCCGAACGGGGCGAGGCGCGCAGATCGCGCCTCGCCGCCGCATCCTAGGACTTGGCGATCGCCGTCACTTCGCCCGCGCCGTCGTGGAGTTTGAGGTCGAAGGCGACCTTGTCGCCGACCGCGATCCCGTCCAGCAGGGCCGGCGCGATCTTGAAGCCCATGGTCATGGCCGGCCAGCCCGCCTCGGGAATGGCCTGATGATCGAGGGTGATCGTGCCGGCGGCTTTATCGATCGCCTTCACGACGCCGACGCCCTTGGCCATCTTGTCGGCCGGCGCCATGTCCATGCCGGCCATGTCATTGCTCGCCGCCGGGGCGGGCGCGGCGGGGGCGGCCGGCGCCTCGGTCTTGCGGTCGCAGGCGGCCAGGCTGGTCGTCGCCAACAGGGCGGCGAGGGCAAGGGATAGGGTCTTCATGAGCTAGTCTCCTTAGGCTGGGGTGGAAGCGGAAAGAGCGGTTCGGGCCTGCCGGCGACGCAGCAGCAGGTAGCCGGCCGGGATCACGAACATCGACAGCAGGGGCGCGGTGAGCATGCCGCCGATCATCGGGGCGGCGATGCGGCTCATGACTTCGGAGCCGGCGCCATGGCCCCAAAG
>NZ_JBXAKU010000037.1:2657-9304 GCF_058798735.1 Caulobacter sp. GW822-FHT07D08 | reverse complement strand
TGGGTCGGCGCCCTGGTGTTCTTTCTGGGGCTGGCCGGGGTCAGTCGGCGTGACGCGCGACAGGCGCCGACCTTCCATGCCGCCCTGGCGGGTTTCTCGGGCATCGGCTCGGGCGTCGTCGCCGTGCTGGTCGCCAGCGGCCTGATCAACAGCTGGTTCCTCGTCGGGCCCATGGGCGTTGCGGCCCTGGTCCGCACGCCCTACGGGCTTCTTCTGCTTCTCAAGCTCGTTCTCTTCGGCGCCATGGTCGTGCTGGCCGCCGCCAACCGGTTTCGCCTGACCCCGGCCCTGCGCGAAGCCCTGGTCGAGCCGGCGCCGCCCAGCACGGCGGTCAAGGCGCTGCGCCGCAGTCTCGTGCTGGAACTGAGCGCGGCGATGGCGCTCGTCGCCGTGGTCGCCTGGCTAGGGCGTCTCGCGCCGATCAGCGCGCAATAGCCGCAACGTTCAGAGCACCGGTTCGTGCGCCGGCTCGGGCGTGGGGCGCCGCGCGAAGGGATCGCGCGCCCGCAACCAGTTACGCGCAGGCCGTTCGACAAGATGGTAGGCGACCATCGCGGCCAGCTGACAGGCCACGAACGC
This sequence comes from Caulobacter sp. GW822-FHT07D08, assembly GCF_058798735.1. Taxonomy (NCBI): domain Bacteria; kingdom Pseudomonadati; phylum Pseudomonadota; class Alphaproteobacteria; order Caulobacterales; family Caulobacteraceae; genus Caulobacter; species Caulobacter sp. GW822-FHT07D08. The sequence goes on along the minus strand of NZ_JBXAKU010000037.1, from coordinate 8,725 downwards.
TCCTGCCCAGGCCAAGGCGATCCCGGCGCCGGACAGGTCTGGCGCCAGCCTTTCCAGAGCGTGGAAATAGACGATGTCGGCCGGAAGGTGGACCATGTAGAGGCTGTAGGAGACCTCGCCGAGATAGACGAGCGCCGGCGCCGACATCGCGCCTGGCTTCGCGGCCTTGGACGTCTCGGCCAGGCAGAAGATCAGCATAGCCAGACCCGGCCAGATATAGAGATCGCTCAGTCGCAGGTTGGCGGCGATCGCCACCCAGACCGTCGCGGCGAGCGCGCCGAATCCGGCCATGCCGGCCGGCAGGCTCAGGCTCGATCCCAAGCGATGCAGGGCCGCGCCCATCAGGAAGGCCGGGATGATCCGCAAGGCGCCGATCTGGGCGCTCATGTCGGTGAACAGCACCCCGCGCCCCTGGGCCGTCAGGAACATGGCGACGAACAGGGCGAGCACGGCGAGGACGAAGAGGCGTGGCCAACGCCTCAGCGACACCGAGGCGATGGCCGCGACCGGAAAGCCGAGGTAGGCGAACCACTCAGCCGAGATCGACCAGGAGGGGAAGTTCCATTGCACGGTGGGCGTCGTGCCCCAGGCATGCACTAGCAACAGGTGCTGGGGGAGCATGCGCGGGTCGAACGCCTGGGGATCGAAGCGGACGCCCAGCTTCAAGGCCGCGAGCCAGATGGCGATCGTCGCGGCCAGGGTGACCAGATGGACGGGATAGACCCGCGCCAGGCGCGCCCAAAGGAAGGAGCCGTAGTTGAACCGTCGCTCGGCCCAGGCCCGCGTATAGACGTGGCTGAGGATGAAACCCGACAGGATGAAGAAGAGGTCGACGCCGAGGTAGCCCTTGGCGGCCAGGCCAAAGCGCTCGAGACCAAGGTCCAGGTGGTTGCGGAAATGATAGACGAGCACCCACAGCGCCGCGCAGATGCGCAACGACGTGAGCGGACGGATGTCCGACGGATACATGGCCCCTCCCCCGAGGCAATGGTTGGAGCCGGCGAGCGCCGGCCCGATGGGCGCTAGAGCGCGGTCAGGCCGACGATGGTCTGGCCCCGCAGCTTGAAGCGCACCTTGGTCCCGACGCTCAGGCCCTTCAGGAGGGTCGGATCAGCGACCTTGAAGGCCATGGTCATCGGCGGCCACTTCAGCGCCGGGATCGCTTCATGGGCCAGAGTGATCTTGGCGGCCTTGGCGTCGATGGCGCGCACGACGCCGACCGCCTCGACCGGCGCGCTCGCCTCAACCGCATGCGCCGCAGGGTCCATAGCGCTCATCTGGGCGGCCGCCGGCTGGGCCAGCAGGGTCAGGGCGCTCGCAAGAGCGATGGACAGCATCTTCATGGAAGCCTCGCTAGGATCGATGGTCAAAACCAGGCCCTCAGGCCGAGCACGAAACTGGTCTCGGTGACCTCGTCGCCGCGCAGCCGGGCGAAGTCCGCGGCGCGCCCGAACCGCTTGGATAGGGCGACGCCGACATATGGCGCGAATTGGCGCCGAACCTCATAGCGAAGGCGCAATCCGAGCTCGCCGCTCGAGAGCCCCGAACCGATCGCCGCTTCGGGGATGTCTTGGGCGGCGAAGTTGAGTTCGGTGCGCGGCTGCAGGATCAGGCGCTGGGTGAGGCGCCAGTCGATCGCCCCTTCGGCGCGCGCGAGGACATCGCCCTTGCTGGAAACGAACACCGCTCCGCCCGCCTCGATCCAGTAGGGCAACAGGGTTTCGAACCCGACGGCGGCATAGGTGCGCGACTTGGGCTCGACATCCTGGCGCAAGCCCACCTGCAAGTCGGTATAGAGCGCCACGGGCCTGGAATAGAGCGCCTGCACCTCGCTGGCCTGAACGCCGTGACGGCCGCCCTCGCCCTCGGATTTGATCACCAGGCGATTGAGGTCGCCGCCGAACCAAGCCTCGCCGTCCCAGTGATAGCCGTTGCCCCCGGCCTGGGCGCGGTATTCCAGGAGGTTGGCCATCACCTGCGAGACCTGGGCGCCGCCATGCTCCTGCCGGAGCACGGCGCGAGCCCGGTCCATGGCGGCCGGATCGAAGACCCTGTCGGCCAGATGGTCGGTGGGCGGCGCCGGCGGAGCTGTTTCGTGATCGGGCAAGGGCGGCGGTCCCATCGCTTCGGCCGGGCGTTCCGATTGACCGGAGACAGCCAGGCCGGGCATGGCGCCCATGTCGTGGCCGGCGTGGGGGTCGGTCGCCGGCGCGACCTGCGTCTGAGGCATGGCCATGGCCGGCATGGCGCCCATGTCGTGTCCGGCATGGGGGTCGGCGGCTGGAGGCGGGGCCGCCGGCGCAGGCTTGGAACTGGGCGCGGCTGGCGCGCCGGCGTGGCCGGCGTGCTGGGCCAGGGCCGGCGCGGCCCACAGGACCGGCAAGAGGGCGATCAGCGAGGCCTTCATCGCGCGCCCTCCGCGGGGGTGTCGCGCACGCTGAAGACCTGAAACATCCCCGCGTGCATGTGATAGAGCATGTGGCAGTGGAAGGCCCAGTCGCCGGTCTCGGCGGTGAAGTCGAAGCTGACGCGGCCGCCGGGCAGGACGATGACGGTGTGCTTGCGCGGCATGTGGCCCGCCGGTCCGAAGGCCAGTTCGAAGAAGTGGCCGTGCAGGTGGATGGGGTGGGCCATCATGGTGTCGTTGACCAGGGTGACCCGGACCCGCTCGCCGTGGCGGAAGGCGTAGGGCGGCGGCCTATCGCTGAACTTGCGCCCGTCAAACCCCCACATGAACCGCTCCATGTTGCCGGTCAGGTGAATCTCGAGGGATCGCTCCGGGGCGCGCGGGTCGGGATTCGGCTCGAGGGCCACCAGGTCGCGATAGACCAAGACCCGGTGGCCGACGCTTTCGAGGCCCTGGCCAGGCTCGCCGGTGCGATCCATCGGCATCGGCGCGATCGACTGCACGCCCGGACCGAGCCTGACCTGAGGCGCGTTGTCCGGATTGCGCATGGACATGTCCATGCCGCCCTTGTCCATCTTGCCCATCACGTCGCTTCCGCGCTGGCGCGGCGGCGCCATGCCGGGCGCGGGGGTCGCGGCCTTGGCGCCCATGGCCGCGTGATCCATGCCGGACATGTCCGTGGAGCCATGGTCCATGCCCCCCATGTCCATTCCCTCCATATCCATGCCCATGTCGCGCATGGTGGTCAGCGGCCGCTCGCGCGGCGGCGGGACCTCGGCGCTCATGCCCAGCCGCGGCGCCAGGGTGGCGCGGCCCAACCCAGAGCGGTCGACCGACTCCGACACGATCGTGAAGGCCTTGTCTTCGGCGGGCTGGACGATCACGTCATAGGTCTCGGCGTTGCCGATCTGGAACTCGTCGACCTCGACGGGCCGCACGTGCTGGCCGTCGGCGGCGACCACGGTCATGCGCAGCCCCGGGATGCGGACGTTGAAGACCGACTGGGCCGCGGCGTTGATGAACCGCAGGCGCACGCGCTCGCCGGGCGCGAACAGCGCCGTCCAGTTGTCCGCGGGGCCATGGCCATTGACCAGGAAGGTGTAGGCCGCGCCGGTGACGTCGGAGATGTCGGTCGGGTCCATCAGCATCTTGGCCCAGTCCAGGCGCTCGGCCAGGGTCTGGTCCTTGCCGGCCAGAAGCCCAGCGAGGGTCTGGCGCTGGTAGTTGAATGCGCCGCTCTGCTGCTTGAGCTTCTTGAAGATCTGGTGCGGGTGCAGGCGGCTGAAGTCCGACAGCACCACGACGTGCTCGCGGTCGAAGGCCACCGGATCAGGACCGACCGGATCGATGATAATGGGCCCATAGTGGCCCATCTGCTCCTGCAGGCCCGAATGGCTGTGGTACCAATAGGTGCCCGCCTGGCGGACCTGGAATTCGTAGGTGAAGGTCTCGCCGGGCTTGACGCCCGGGAAGCTGACGCCGGGCACGCCGTCCATCTGGAAGGGCACGAGCAGGCCGTGCCAGTGGATCGAGGTGTCCTCGTCGAGCGTGTTGGTCACCGACAGGCGGACATGCTGGCCTTCCTTCAGCCGGATCAGCGGGCCAGGAACCGTGCCGTTGATCGTCACGGCGTGGCCGGCCTTGCCGTCGACCGTGATCGGCGTGTGGCCGATGGTCAGCTTGATGTCCTCGCCCGAAAGGGCGGCCGGCGCGCGGCCGGGATCGCCCGCCGCGCGCGCCCAGGACGGCAGCAGGCTCGCCAGGGTGGCGCCGCCGCCGAGGACGGCGAGCGATTGGAGAAAACGACGGCGATCGAAAGCCGCGCTGGATCGAAGCATGACAGCCCTTTGACGATGACGCGCCGGCGGCAGGCCGTGAGGGACGGCCGCGACGCGATCTCTAGGTGGCTACGCGCCAAACCGTCGCCCCCCTCGCCGGCGGGCGAAAAAAGTCAGGGATCGACCAGCCAGTCGGCCAGCCGCTTGCGGGCGCGATAGGCGCGCATCTCGATGGTCTTGACGCTGACGCCCAGGACCGCCGCGGCGTCCTGTTGTGAATAGCCTTCCAGATAGGTGAGGATCAGCGGCTCCTTGAGCTGGTCGGGCAGGCGCGCGATCGCCGCCTCCAGGCGCGACAGTTGTTCGGCGCGCAGACTCGCCGCCTCGGGGCCCGGCGCGGGGTCGGCGGGATCGGGCGCGCCTGGCGCGTCGATCGACCGCTCGCCCAGGATCAGCCGCCGAACCAGCAGGCGACGCCCCCGGTCGCGGCACTTGTTCAGGACGATGGCCCGCATCCAGGCGCCGAACGGCCGGGTCGGATCATAGCGATCCAGCGCCTTCCAGGCGGCCACGAAGCTTTCCTGCACCACCTCGTGGGCGGCTTCGGAGTCGCCGACATGGCGCCGGGCGAAGGCGTGCAAGGCGCCCTTGTGACGCCGCATCAGCGTGCTGAAGGCGCGCTCGTCGCCGCGCGCCGCGCGCCTGGCCAGCGCGCCGTCCTCGTCCTCGCCAAGGCCGGCGGTCACGGCGTCTCGTTCGTGAGCGCCTCGCTGACGCGGCGGTCGAATTTGGCCGCCTGCTCGGGGGTCAGCACCTTACGCATCGCCAGGACGTGCTGGACCGTCTCCAGCTGCAGCGCCCCCATGGCGACATGGAAACGCTCGACCGCGGCCTCGACCTCGGGCCCGTATTCGTGGCGCGCCTGGATGGCGGCGGCCAGTTGGGCGTTGGCCGCGCGCAGCTCGGCCTCCCGGGCGCGGCGACGCACGGCGAAATCCTGTTCGAGCGCCTCGAGCCGGCGATCCTGATCCGGGCTGAGCTTCAGCTCGTGGTGAACCATCTCGTGCAGCGACTGGGCGTGATGCATCGGCAAGAACCGGCCCGAGCCGAGCCAGCCGCCGGCGATCCCGGCCAGCAGCGCCAGGACGACGGTCAGGGCCGCCCCGCGCGAGATCCGGCGCATGTCAGCGCCCGCCGAGCAGGGTCGACGGCGCCAGGTGCGCGTCGACCGAAAACGCCGAGATCTCGGAGGGGGCGCGCGCGGCGGCGTTGGCCGCGAGACTGCCGCCGACCATGCCCAGGCCCAGGGCCGCCACCACCGAGGCCGCGCGCAGCGGCACGAGCGCGTTCGCCGCGCGCCGGCCGTCGCGCCAGCTGTCGATCCTGGCCCACACCTGGCCTTCCAGGCCGGGCAGCTGGGCGTGCGGCTGGCCCCGCAACGCCTCGAAAAGTTCGTCGAGCTGGTCGCTCATCGTCGATCCCCTGACTCTGCACGCCTACATACGCGGCCCGCGGTCCAACCCCTCACCTCAGGCGCGACGCGCCCCCGGGCCGGCCGTGCGTCCGGCGCACGACGCGGAGAAAAACCATATGCTGAAAACGTCCGCACGGATCCACAGGTGTTGGGCCGCTGGCGACGCTCGGGTGCGGGTGAAAGCCACGCACGCCCCGGCCCCGCATGGCGATCGCCCCCCGGGGGGACGCGCCCGCGCCCAGGACGGCCGAGGTTCGGAGCGGCGCGATCGCCGCCGCGGCCTGGCGCCCCGTCGCGCGAGACGAGGGCCAAAACCTGCGCTTCGGAATCTACGTATTCCGACCCGGGACGTAGGACCCTAGTCCTGGACTCGAAGAACAACTTCTTCCCGTCGAAGATCAAACGGCAG
>NZ_JBXAKU010000037.1:0-2562 GCF_058798735.1 Caulobacter sp. GW822-FHT07D08 | reverse complement strand
CTATCGGCGCGACCTCGTCGGGCACGTGAAGATCGACCACGTCTTCGACGACCACTTCGCCCATGTCACGGTCGCCGACGGTACGCCGGCCAAGCACGACATCGTCGAGCTGCGCAAGAACTGAGCGGGCGATCGGTTCGCCAGCGGCGGGATGGCCCACGCCGTCTCGCCGGAGCGACCGGCGGGCGCGCCCCTCCGCTGACCTTGGGCTTTCGTCCAACGAGCGAGGCGACGAGTATCATGACGACCTTCAAGATCGGCGCGTTCGCCGCAGCCGCCGGCGTGCGGCGCGATACGATCCGGTACTACGAGCGCACCGGCCTGCTGCGCGATCCGGGCAGGACCGGCGCCGGCTACCGTGTCTATGAGGACGCCGACCTCCTGCGGCTCCATTTCATCCGGGCCGCGCAGGAGCTCGGCTTCACGCTCGCCGAAACCGCCGACCTGCTCGCGCTTCAAGCCTCCGACACCGCCAAGGCGTCGGCGGTGCTGGAGATCACCCGCGAGAAGATCCGCGACGCCGAACGCCGCATTCAGCGGCTGTCGGATATCCGTGACGTGCTCAGCGCGCTGGCCGACGATTGCCCGATGGACGTGGCGGCCTCGGACTGTCCGATCCTGGCCTTCCTCGCCGAAAGACGGGTCCGGCGGTCGGACGCCCGCGGCGACGCACCGCGGGAGGCGCTCTGACCCGCCCGGGCGCGCGGCGACACGTCAATCCTTGGCCGGCGACCTCGCCGGCTCCACCGCTCGCCCCTGGCGCGCCCGTCCGCGGCGAAGGCCATCGGTGTCGAGCCCATGATCTCCAGGGAGGAACTTGCCATGATCGACATCCGCCACACACTTCGCGCGCCCATCCAGGCGCTTGTGATCGGCGCCGCGGCGCTCGCCCTCACCGCCTGCGGCGACAAGGGCGCTGAGCCCCCGCCGCCCGCGGCCTCGGTCCAGGCCCCGGCCCCGTCGCCCGCCGCGGCCCCGGTCCCCAGCGCCGCCGATCCGGATCCCGGCGTCGGCGGCTCGACGGCGCCTTCGAACAACGCCGCCGGGCAACATGACGCCGATCACGACGCGGCGACGATGGAACGCCATCATCGTCAGGAGATGGATCACCACGCCATGCGCCAGGGCGGCGCGGCCACGGGGACGACGCCCCAACCCGACGCCGCGCCGATGAGCCCATCGGCTCCGATGAAGGACATGTGAAGACGAGGGCAAGCCCGATGCGCGGGACGACCAGCCGACAGGGATGGAGCTTGGGTCTGGCCGCCGCCTGCCTTCTGCTTTCGACGGCGGCCATCGCCCAGGAAGGCGACGAGCACGCGGCCCACCATCCGGGCGCGCAAGGCGGCGCGATGGCGGACGCCGGCGTCATGGGCGCCGCGCCGAGCCCCGCGGCAGCCGGCATGAGCGGAATGATGGACGAGATGATGGAGGGCGAAGGCGAGCATGGCGCCCGGCGCACGCCCTTCGTCTCACAACTGCTCGCCGCCCCGTCGCTCAGCGCCGAGGGGCGCAACCGGTTGATGGGCGAGGCCCAAGCGCGCGTGGAGCGCGGACTGGCCATGGCCGCCGAGGCCTCCGCCGCCGCGCGGTCCGAAGATCCGGCCGCCCGGGCGAGCGCGGCGCGGCGCCTGCGTGAAGCAAGCGACCTCTTCGCGAGCGGATCGGCCGCGCTCGCCGCCCTCGACCGCGGCGCGTCCCCGCAGCCGGCGGCGATCACCTGGTTTCGGGATCAGATGAGCCTGGGCGCGCCGCCGCACGCGGCGCCGATCCGGTGGCTCGGCGTCTCGCCGCCCCATTTCATGCTGATGTTCGTCCTGGCGATGGTCAGCGCGATGCTGCTGGGCCTGCAGGTCGCGCGCCTGCGGCGGGTCCGCAAGATCGTCGACGCCGGCGGGTCGACGGCCCCCGCGCCCGCCCCGGCGACCGCGACGGCCTCGCCACGCCAGGCGGCGGCCGTTGAGCCGGGCGCTGAAACGCTCACGCCGAGCAACGCCGCGCCGCCCGCCGGGGCGTCGCTGCGCAAGCCCAGGAGCTGGTCTGGCCCGTTGCGGGTGGTCCAGATCGTGCGGGAGACGCCGACGATTCAGACCTTCCGGCTGGCCGACCCGGCCGCCGATCGGCTGCCCTTCGATTTTCTGCCCGGCCAGTTTCTCCAGGTCGAGGTGGAGCCGGTGGATGGCAAGCCCTCGCGGCGATCCTACACCATCGCCTCCTCGCCGACGCAGCGCGCCTATGTCGAGCTAACGGTCAAGCGCGAGGAGCAGGGCGTCGTGTCGTGCTTTCTGCACGACAAGGTCGCCGTCGGCGACCTGCTGAAGACGACGGGCCCCTTCGGCGCGTTCACCTTCACCGGAACCGACGCCGACAGCATCGTGCTGATCGCCGGCGGGGTCGGCATCACCCCCATGATGTCGGTCCTGCGCTACCTGACCGACACGGCTTGGTCGGGCGAGATCTTCTTCCTGTACGGCGCCCGTTCGACCGACGAATTCGTCTTCCGCGAGGAGCTCGAGCGGCTCGAGCGGCGGTTCTCCAATCTGCACGTGATGGCGGCCATGC
>NZ_JBXAKU010000036.1:0-11212 GCF_058798735.1 Caulobacter sp. GW822-FHT07D08 | reverse complement strand
GCCGAACGCCGGCTCTCGCCAGCCTCCACCGCCGCCACTAGACGCTCTCGCAAGTCCATCGAGTAAGGTCGAACCATTCGAGCTGGCCTCCACCCAGCTCCGCCGCCCCCAACGGTCAGGCTTGGCCACCGCTTTCAGGACCGCCGGTCTGGAACGTCGCCGCGCCCCGCGGATTTCCCAATCGAAGCGCCACCGGGGAGACCGCATGTCCGCCATCGATCGCGTCTGGTCGCCCTATTGCGGCGCGGGTCCGGCCCCGGCAGAACTGTGGGCGCGCTGGAACCTCGACCCCGTCGCGTTGGTGATCCTGGCGGTTGTCGGCGGCCTAGTGCTGGCCGCCGCCGAAAACCGCAGACTGGCTGTCGCGGCGGTTCTCGTCCTTGTCGTGGCCTTCGTCTCTCCGGTCTGCGCCTTGAGCTCGGCGCTGTTCGCCGCGCGCACCATCCACCATGTCCTGCTGGTCGCGCTCGTCGCGCCGCTGATCGCCTGGGCCCTGCCGCGTCGCCCGCGCGAGACGCGTCTGGCGGCCTGGACGAGCGGCTTCATCGCCGTGTTCTGGATCTGGCATGCGCCGGCCGCCTACGCCCTGGCGATGTCGAACGATCTGGTCTACGCCCTGATGCAGGCCAGCCTGCTGGCGAGCGCGACGGGCGCGTGGCGGGCCGTGCGGGCGGCGCGGCCGGGCGGCGCGATCATGGCCCTGCTCGCCACCACCGTTCTGATGGGCCTGCTGGGCGCGATCCTGACGTTCGCCCCGCGCGCCCTCTACGCGCCCCATGCCCTGACCACGTTCGCCTGGGGCCTCAGTCCCTTGGACGACCAGCAGATCGCCGGCCTGATCATGTGGATCCCGGCCGCGGGGGTCTATCTGGCCTCAGCGCTGTCGATCCTGGCGGGAGTGCTGCGTCCTCGTCTCGTGGCGCGCCCCACATGATCGACCGCTTGATCGAGAACATCTTCGAATGGGCCGCCGGCCACGCCGACGAGGGACGCTATTCGCCGGTGGCCATCGTCTTCCACTGGACCATGGCGGCCCTGGCGTTCTTCCAGCTCGGCTGGGGCTTGTGGATGGGCCGCGCGCCCGCCGGGGCGACGATGGCGGCGGCCTATGAGGTCCACTACGCCGTGGGGATCCTGATGCTGGTTCTGGCCCTGGGCCGCCTGGGCTGGCGGCTGTTCGCGCCCGACACCATCAACGACGCCGACAAGCCGGGCTGGGAGAGCGTCGCCGCCCACGTCACCCACTATGTCTTCTACACCTGCCTGCTGGGCCTGCCGCTGAGCGGCTGGGCGATGGTCTCGGCCACGGCGCGCGAGACCGACCTGGCCCTGCTAGGCGTTATCCCCTGGCCGCTGATGCCGCTGGGCGATCTCTCTCATCCGACGCTGTGGGCCATCGAGGCGGCGACGGAGTGGCTGCATTGGGGCCTGGCGGTCAGCCTGGCGGCGCTGATCCCGATCCACGCCGGTGCCGCGCTCAAGCACCACTTCATCGATCGAGACGACGTCCTTCACGGGATGCTGCCGATCGCGCCGCAACTGCCGTCGCGCCGGACGCGCTGGCAGCGTCGCTGGCGGGCGTTGGAGAAGCGGGTTGCCGCCGCAACCAGGCCGATAAGGCGTCGACTTCGGCGGGCGTGAGCTTGCGCGCGATCTCGCCCATGGCGCCGCGCGGATCATTGCGCCGCTTGGCCAGCCGCCAGCGATCCATCTGTTCACGGATATAGGCCGGCGGCTGACCGGCCAGAGCGGGCTGACCGCCGCCCACGCCCTGCCCCCGCTCGCCGTGACATGCGGCGCAGGGCGCCAGGCCGCGCGCCGGATCACCGTCGCGCCACAGCGCCGGCGCGGGTCCCGCCACGCCGCCCCCGCCCGGCGACGGCAGCGCGGCGTAGTAGGCGACGACCGCCCGGCGCGCCTGATCGTCCAGCGGCTTGGCCACCGGCGTCATCACCGGGTCCGCGCGCAGTCCCGTGGCGTAGTCCTCCATCTGCTTCTGCAGGTAGCCGGCGTCCAGCCCGGCCAGTCTCGGCGTCGACACGCCGTCTCCGGCCCCATCCAGGCCGTGGCACGAGAAGCAGGCCTTGGCCGCGCCGCCCGCGCCGCCGCTCATGGCGATCGTCCGGCCGGTGGCGCTCAGGGCCTGGTCGGTCCGGCTGACGAAGCGGTCGCAGGCGGACAAGGCCGCCAGGGCGAGGAGGAGGAGCGGAAGGCGGCGCACAGCGGCTAAACCGGCGGCCGGGAGCGCGGTTCCCCGGAACCTTGAGCGCGCGGACGGGTTGAGCCTCGAAAGGCGGCTTCGGGGATGGCGTGACCAGCGGATCGAGAACGGCGAACCCCAACATGATGGGGGCGATGATCGGCTTGGCGACCCTGGCCGCCTGCGCCGAAAAGCCGACTGTCCGCGCGATCGCCGGCGCCGATCCCGACCGAGGCCTGGCGCTGATCGAAGCCCGGGGCTGCGGCGCCTGTCACCAGATCCCGGGCGTGGCGTGGCCGCGGGGCGAGGTCGGCGGCCCGCTGGCCGGCTTCGCCGATCGGACCCTGATCGCCGGCCGCCACCCCAACCAGCCCGACGTGCTGGTGCGCTGGCTCCGCGATCCGCCGGCCCTGTCGCCGGACACGGCCATGCCCGCCTCGAACCTGACCGAGAGGCAAGCCCGCGACATCGCGGCCTATCTCTATACGCTCCATGACGACTAGAACCGCCGCCGACGAGAGCTTCAAGGGCTGGCCGCCGCCGGTGCTGGATCCGGCCGGCCCGTTCGCCGCGCCGCTCAACACCCTGACCTGGGGCCTTCTGGCCATGGCCGTCCTGGTCATGACCGTGGTCTTTGTCGCCCTGGCCATCGCGCTCTTCGCGCCGCGCGCCTGGCGACAGCGCCTGGGCGGCGAGCGGCTGATCTGGATCGCGGGGCTGGGCTTTCCGGTCGTGGTGCTGAGCGCGCTGCTGGTCTGGGGCCTGTCCCTGACGTCGCACCTGTCCGAGGCGCCGCGGCCAGGCGATCTGCGCGTGCGGGTGACGGGCGAGATGTGGTGGTGGCGGGTGGCCTATCTGGACCCTGCCGGCCGCGAGCTCTTCCAGGACGCCAACGAGATCCACATCCCGGTCGGCCGAACCATCGCGCTGGAACTGGAGTCCACGGACGTCATCCACAGCTTCTGGGCGCCGCGCCTGGCCGGCAAGCTGGACATGATCCCCGGCCGACGCAACGTCCTGCGGATCCAGGCCGACCGCCCCGGGACCTATAGCGGCCAATGCGCCGAATATTGCGGCGGCGCCCACGCCCTGATGGCCTTTGTCGTCATCGCCCACGCGCCCGAGGACTATGTCCGCTGGCGCGACCGCGCGGCGCGTCCGGCCGCTGCTATTCCCCAGCAGGCGGCCGGCGCGGCGGTGTTCGACCAGAGCGGCTGCGGCGCCTGCCATACGATCCGAGGGACCTCGGCCACCGGCTTGGCCGGACCGGACCTCACCCATGTCGGATCCCGCCGCACCCTCGGCGCGGGCGTGCTGCCCAACAACGCCGGGACGATGGGCGGCTGGATCGCCGACAGCCAGGCGATCAAGCCCGGCAATCGGATGCCGGCCTATCCGGTGCTGAGCGGCCAGGACTTGCGGGCCGTCTCGGCCTATCTAGAGAGCCTGAAGTGAGCCCTCCTCCGAAGCGCGAAGGCTCCGAGACCGGTTTCGACCGCGCGATCTACGACCGCTTTCCCACCAAGGGCCGGCGGCCCAAGGGCGAGGGCGAGGCGCTGGAGGCGATCTGGTGCGCGCCCAAGGGCTGGCAGTGGATCACCGCGATCAACAACAACTTCGTCGGCGTCTACTATGTCGGCGCGGCCATGCTGTTCTTCGTGCTGGCCGGGGTGCTGGCCCTGGTCATGCGCGTCCAGCTGGCCCTGCCGCTGAACGGCGTGCTGCCGCAGGAGACCTACAACCAGGTCTTCACCATGCATGGCACGGTGATGATGTTCCTGTTCGCCGTGCCGGCGGTCGAGGCGCTGGGCGTTCTGCTGCTGCCGCAGATGCTGGGGGCGCGCGACCTGCCCTTCCCGCGCCTGTCGGCCTACGCCTTCTGGGCCTATCTGATCGGCGGGCTGGCCTTCTTCTGCTCGCTGTTCTTTGGCCTGGCGCCCGACGGCGGCTGGTTCATGTACCCGCCCCTGACCTCGACCACCTATTCGCCGGGGATCAACGCCGACTTCTGGCTGCTGGGCATCGGCTTCATCGAGATCTCGGCCATCGCCGGGGCCATCGAGATCATCGTCGGAGTCCTGAAGACCCGCGCCCCAGGCATGAGCCTGGACAAGCTGCCGGTCTTCGCCTGGGCCATGCTGGTCTTCGCCGGCATGATCATCATCGCCTTCCCGTCGGTGATCCTGGCCACCACCGTGCTGGAGCTGGAGCGGGCTCTGAACTGGCCGTTCTTCGACGCTGCGCGCGGCGGCGATCCGATGCTGTGGCAGCACCTGTTCTGGTTCTTCGGCCACCCGGAGGTCTACATCATCTTCCTGCCGGCGGCCGGCGCGATGTCGACCATCGTCCCGGCGGTGGCGCGCACGCGGCTGGTCGGCCACTGGATGGTGGTGCTGGCCTTCCTGGCCACGGGCTTCATCAGCTTCGGCGTCTGGGCCCACCACATGTTCACCACGGGCCTGCCCGGCGCCTCGGTCGGGGTGTTCGCGGCCGCTTCGATGGCGGTGAGCCTGCCCGCCGGCGTTCAGGTCTTCGCCTGGATCGCCACGGTCGCCAGCGGCAAGATGCGGTTCAACACCCCGGGCCTGTTCGTGCTGGGCTCGCTGCTGATCTTCGTCATGGGCGGACTGACCGGGGTGATGGCCGCCATGGTGCCGTTCGACTGGCAAGCCCACGACACCTATTTCATCGTCGCCCACCTGCACTATGTGCTGATCGGCGGCATGGTCTTCCCGCTGTTCGCGGCGATCCACTACTGGACGCCGATGGTCTCCAGCCGGCCGCTGAGCGAGCGCCTGGGACGCTGGACCTTCTGGCTGATGTTTGGCGGCATGCACCTGGCCTTCCTGCCGATGCACCTGTCGGGCCTGATGGGCATGCCCCGCCGGGTCTGGACCTATGCGCCCGGCCGAGACCTGGAATGGCCGAACCTGATCTCCAGCGTCGGCGCCTTCGTGTTCGCCGCCGGTGTCTTGGTCTGGATCTTCGAAATGGCCCGCAACTTCCGTCCCTTCGGCGCCAGCGCCGGCAACATCCACGATGGGCCGGGCCTGGAGTGGCTGCCGTCCAAGCTCTATTCGGTCCGCAGCATTCCCGTCGTCACGTCGCTCTATCCGCTGTGGGACCAGAAGACCCTGGCGCGCGACGTCGAGGCGGGCCGCTACTTCCTGCCCGGCGCGCCGACCGGCGGGCGCGAGACCCTGGTCACCAGTCCGGTCGAGGCCGAGCCGCAGCACCTGCTGCCCATGCCCAAGCCGTCGGGCTGGCATGTCTGGGCGGCGGTGTTCACGGCGGGCTTCTTCCTGCTGCTGACCGTGCAGGCCTATGCGGCCTCGGTCACCAGCGGCCTCCTGGCTGCGTATTGCGTGATCCGCTGGTGCTGGTTTCTGGACCATCCCCAGCCTCTACGCGAAGTCGACGTCGGCGCGGGCCTGATGCTGCGGACCTACGCCAGCGGACCGTCCAGCACCGGCTGGTGGGCGATGGTCATCACCCTGGTGGTGGCGGGCATGGTACTGACCATGAGCGTCTTTTCCTACGTCTTCCTGTGGAGCCGCGCGTCCACGCCGTGGACCGCGCCTTTGGGCCTCGAGACCCTGGCCGTGGCGGTCATGAACCTGGCGGCCATCGCCTCGGCCTGGCTGGCCAGCCGGGTCCTGGCCCGCAGCCCGCGCCTCACCGTTCTGCTGGCCGTCGCCGCCGGCGCGCTGGGCGCGGCGGCCTGGGGCCTGGACCTGACCACCTGGCGCGCGGCGGGCCTGGCCCCGGACCTCAGCGCCCAGGGCGCGATCGTCCACGCCATGCAGGCCTGGCAGGGCTTCTTCATCGTGATCGGCGCGATCATGGCCGGCTATGTCGTGCTGCGCTGGCTGTTCGGCTATGTCGGCCCCGACCGTCCGGCGACCGTGCAACTGGTGGGCCTGTTCCAGGCCTACGTGGCCGTCCAGGGCCTGATCACCCTGGCCGTCCCACGCCTGTTCGCGGCGATGCCGGCATGAGGGCCTGGCGCGGCCTGCTGGCGGGGCTGGCCATCTGGCTGCTGCACTTCGCGATCGTCTACGCCCTGCCCAGCCTGGACGCCATCGGCGCCGCCCCGCCCGCGACCCTGGCCTTCGCCCACAGCGTCGCGACCCTGGCCTGCCTCGCGGCCGTGGCGTTTCTGGCGGTGGCCGGATGGCGAAAAGGCCGCGCCGAGGAGCCCGGCGCGGCCTTCCGTCATCATGTCTCCGCCCTGGGGGCGGCCATGGCCGGCGTCGCGATCGTCTGGCAATCGGCACCGGCCTGGCTGAGCTAAGTCACTGGGTCGGGGCGACCCGCCAGACCGTGTTGGACAGATCGTCGGCGATCAGCAGGATGCGCTTGGCGGGATCAAAGGCCACACCCACCGGCCGACCGCGCGCATGACCCTTGCCGTCCAGGAAGCCGGTGACGAAGTCGACGGGCTTGCCGTTCGGACGTCCGCCCGCGAACGGGATCCAGACGACCTTGTAGCCGGAGAGATCCTGGCGGTTCCAGCTGCCATGCTCGCCGACGAAGGCGCCCTCCCGGAAGTCGCCGCCGAAGCCGCCGTCGCGCGCAAAGCTGACGCCCAGGGCCGCCACGTGCGAGCCCAGGGCGTAGTCGGGCGCGATCGCCTTGGCCACCCTGTCCGGGTTCTGGGGATGGACCCGCGGATCGACGTTCTGGCGCCAGTAGCTGTAGGGCCAGCCGTAGAAGGCCTCGTCGCGCACGCCGGTCAGGTAGTCGGGCACCAGTTGCGGGCCCAGTTCGTCGCGCTCGTTGACCACGGCCCACAGCGCGCCGGTCCGCGGCTCGATGGCCAGGGCGGTCGGGTTGCGGATGCCCCGCGCGAGGGTGCGCCGCGCGCCAGTCAGGCGGTCGATCTCCCAGATCACCGCCCGCTCTTCCTCGACGTCCAGGCCGCGTTCGCCGATATTGCTGTTGGAGCCGATGCCGGCATAGAGCTTGGTCCCGTCGGCGCTGGCGGTCAGCGACTTGGTCCAGTGGTGGTTGATCCGCGAGGGCAGCTTGGTGACCTCGACGCCCTTCTCGGAGATCCGGGTCTGGCCCGGCTGGAAGGCGAAGCGCAGCAGGGCGTCCTGGTTGGCGACATAGAGCTGGCCGTCGACGAAGGCCAGGCCGTAGGGGGCGTTGAGGCCGTCGATCAGGGTCTCCTTGACCTCGGCCCGGCCGTCGCCGTCGGCGTCGCGCAGCAGGGTGACGCGGTTGCCGCCCTTCACCTTGGTCTTGCCCTGGGCCTTGATGTAGCCGGCGATGATGTCCTTGGGACGGGCCTTCGGCGCCTGGGCCCCGCCCGCGCCCTCGGCCACCAGGATGTCGCCATTGGGCAGCACCAGCATCTGGCGCGGAATCTTCAGGTCCGTGGCCAGGGCCGTGACGGTGAAGCCCTTGGGCGCGACCGGCGTCGCATTGTCCCAGCCGGCCGGCTTGGCGATCTTCATCGGCGGCAGCAGGGTCTGCTGCTGATCCGGAAGCGGCGGCTTGCCAGCGCCCGTCTGGTCGAGACCCGGGTCGCCGCGGCCGCAGGCCTGCAGCGTGACCGCGGCGGCGGCGAGGAGCAGCCAGCGCTTACTCATCGGGCGAGTCCTTCGACGCGTTGCTCCGAATAGCCGATCAGCCCGGCGACCAGCGCCGCCACGGTCGAGACGATCGACAAGGTCAGGCCCAGCGATCCCACCGAACTCCAGCCGTCGTGGCTGTGCTGGAAGGCGTTGACGAGGCCGGCGATGAACATCACCGCCACCGCCGCCAGATAGGCCAGCGCCCGCCCCCGCCCGGCGCGGCCTCTAAAGACGGCCGCGACGATGGCCCAGGCCAGCGCCAGTCCGCCGAAGAAACATCCGCCGGCGATCAGCCAGGACGAGAAGTTCGTCCACTGTACGGCCGCGCTCTTCAGATAGGCGACACCCGAGGCGAGGCCGGCTGAAAACAGGGCCATGGGGAAGGCCAGGAGGATGGCGTGAACAGGATGGAGCAGCGTGGCTCTGATCCCTCGAGAAGCTGGCATGGACTCTCCGATAGGCCGCGCGTGACGTCGGCGGCGCACTTCGCGCGCGCCCGTTAGGTTTCAACGGGACGGCCGCTTCCCGGCCGGTCCGGGCGGCCCTCAACTCGGGTCAGGCGGCGCGCGGAAACCACCGACGCTCGCGCCCGACGGTCAGCGCCACGATCGCCGCGCCCGCGGCGACCACCAGCGCGTCCTCGATCAGGCCGCTGCGCGTCTGACCAATGCGGGCCATCCCGCGCTTGCGGCCCGCCAGGGTCAGATAGGCCAGGGGGACGGCCGTCGTGGCCGCGATCGCCGCGCCGGCGCGTTCGCGGCCACGGGGCGCCAGGGCGGCGCCCGCGATGCCCGCGCTCATCACACGGGCGAGCAGCCCGAGGAACACCGTCCGGTCGGGCGCCGACTTAATCTTGTCGCCAAACAGTTCCCCCACGCCCATGGCCAGGGCGCCGAACTTGAACAGGGGCTGGTCCAGCAGGACGAGTTGGCCAGGCGTGGTGCGCCCCGCCAGCCGGGCAGTCGCCAGGGCGGCCATGGGCGTCATGGAGCGCGCGCTGGCGACGACGCCGATCAGGGCGGAGGGAACGAGGGAAGGAGCTTTCATCCTGGCTGAACACGTCAGAGGCCTTGGAGTTCAAGGCCGTGTCGCTCCGACCGGGATTTCGATGCTGGATGACGCGCAGCGGGGAGCGTCTCCCGCGTCGCGGGCGACCTAACTGCACAGTCCCCCACGCCCCGCCTTCAGATGCAGGTGGTTGGCGTGGGCGGCGTTGTAGTCCGGCGACAGAGTGACGCCGAACACCCGGCAGGCGTCGTCGCGCACCCGGCGCAGGAAAGCCGCCTCGGCCCCCTGCCCGTTCCAGTCCTTCTCGACCGTGATGCGCCGGCCGTTGGCCAGACGGAAGCCGGCGATGTCGATCGCCTCGGCTCGCGCATGGGCGCTGGGCCGGCCCGTGATCGGATCGCCGACGCCACGACAGGCGTAGACCCCCAGATGGTCGATCTGGCGAACGTCAGCGCCCAGCAGTTCCCGGGCGGCTGGCCCCACCGATTGCCGCCGCCAGATGGCCACGGCCGCGGCGAGGTCACAGGCCATCATCGGCCGCGCCGGGGACAGGGAAGGACCAATCCTGGGCATGGCGTCGACCAGGTTTCCGGCCCCGGTCACCTGGCAGTAGCTCCCCTCGCTCCGGTCCGCGACCGACCGGAAGCTCAGTCCCGCTGTCGCCAACCACGCCTTGCAGGCCTGTGGCTCGCCCACCGCGTTCAATAGGCGCCCGCGTGTGGAGCCATCGATCGGTTCGCTGATGTAGATCGGTCGGCGATCGAAGCCGAGATCGGACAGGGGCTGACAGGCGACGCAACCGAGCAACAGCGTCAGCGCGGCGAGACGGGGACGCGAAAGCCTCACCGGTCGTCGGCGCGCTCGGGCTTACCCTCGCGCTGGGTGTGGGCGAATTCCTCGAGCTGCTTCTCGCTCATCGACAGCATCGACTTAGATGCGCCCTTGAGCTTGCTCTTGGGCGTGTCGCCGCGCTTGGCGGAGAGGGCGGCGGCGGCGGCCTTTTGCTGGGCGGCGGATTTGGCGGGCATGACGGAACTCCTGGTCCAAGACCGGTCAACGCGCCACCGCAACGGGCACGCGGGCCAATAAGGCCATTGCCGACATAGGCGGGCAGGTCATGATCGCCTTCCCCGGTCAACGGCTGCGGGCTGATGGGTCCGTGCGCCTTCACCGTTGACTGATCGTCAATCGTGGTCCGCGCCCAGCGGCGCGATGGCGCTAGCGCTTGCCTCGGCCGCATCGTCCTTGGGTCCCTTGAAGGTGTCGCCTACCTCGGTCGCGTCGGGTCCATCTGGTCCCGCCGACTTTCGTTCGGCCTGGCCCGTCCTCTCAGCGCCCTTGTTGGACACCAGCCCGGTGCGCTGGCCAAGCGGCGGGGCTTGGTTCTCCTCACGGCCGTCGCTGTTTGATTGCTCGCTCATGGCTGAGCCTCCCGATGATGTGCGCCTGTCCACCGCCAAACTGATCTTTGCGCCGACCGGTTCCCGCTGACGCGTCGCGCTTCACGAGCCAGGCGCCTCGCCCGCGTCGGTCATCATCAACACACGGCGCCGTCACCCGCTCACGGTCGCGAACCTGGGAGGCCCCTTCCGCGTTGCCCTTCAACGCCATCCCGCGTCCATCCTCGCGCGGACCAGGTCCCATATGGCCTCGTGGACGAGATCGGGCGCCCAGACCCGGGTCAGATCACCCGACCGGTGAAGCACCGCCAGTTTCTGGCCGTCGCGCCGGTTTGTCTTCACTCGGTCGCCCGGTTTGCTCGGGATCAGCGTCGGCGCCACCACCGTGCAGCCGTGCCCGAGCTCGACCAGCTGGCGATAGATTTCCTAGCCGCAGGCAGCCGGCCTCGTAGCAGAACTCCAGGCGCTCGCCGTCCTTGCCCAGCCGCTTGGCCAGCTTGGAGACGTCCGTCGGAGTGTTGGGTATCTCCCCCAGGAACCGGACGGCGCCGTCCCGGCCGTCCTCCGCGAGGCTGACTGCGATGCTGGCCTTGTGAACGTCCAGGCCAATGTAGAGCGTGCCCATACCTTCCTCCCGAGCTGCTGCACCCGGTCAGAATGCAGCACCGCGATTCGGACGGCGCGCCGCCGGCAGGAAGGACATACGGACTAAGCCCTGCGCCCGCCAAGGCGGGCCTATGCGTGAGAACTATTCCTTCGATATTCCCCCCCGTTCGGACGCCACGGCGCGACAAGGATAAGAAGCGGCCGAACCTCAGGTAGGGCCGCTCACAGGCTGCCTACTTGTTCAAGACAGCGTCAGCCTTCTTGTCGATCTTGCCTTCCTCCGCCTTCGACATCCGGCCGGCTTTCACAGCCTGACTTGCGCGAGCCTTGGCGTTGCGGGGTAACCCTCCGCCGAAGGCCGCCTTGTCGGCGTGAGGGCTGATGCGGATGCTGCGCGCTTAAGTCGTACCTATGAG
>NZ_JBXAKU010000035.1:0-12825 GCF_058798735.1 Caulobacter sp. GW822-FHT07D08 | reverse complement strand
ACAGGCTCTAGAATCAAACATTTAGAGCCCTTTTGAACGCTTTAGATGATTCCATCTAAAGCTAAAGGGCTCTAGGCGAGGCCGGTGATGTCGCCGTTCATTGGCTAAGGCAGGACAGGACGAAGGGAACGACCGTCCCGACCACCAGCAGCAGGATATGGCGCATGCGGTGCAACGGTTGGCGCAGGGTCATCCAGACGCCGGTGATCGTCGAGATGATCAGGCCGACCGACGCCAGGGCGAAGAACGCCTTCAGCAAGGTCGTCGGAAGCCGCTGAGCCTTGGCTTCCGGACGCGATGCGGCCGGGGCGGGCCCCGGCGAGGGCTTCGCGGAGGGCTGCGACTGGGGACGACGCCCTTCGCGATAGAGCTGCTTCTTGTGCAGCACCCCCAGCTTGGCCACGACCGCCGGCGGCGCGTAGCCAGGATGGGCTTCGTGCAACTCGTAGATCTGCAACACGCCCGTCATGGCGAAGAGCAGGACGGTGGGCGCGATGATCATCCCGATGTAGGCGTGCCACTTGCGTAGAAGCATCTGCAGTGCGGCCGGATGCCGAGACAACCTTCTTGCCGTGCCGGTTGGCGTGGTCATTCGCCTTGTCCTTTGCCGTCGCTGTGGGGGACAGCCTTGGCCGTCAGCGGCAGCGGCGCATTGCTGCATGTCAAAGAGTCGAGTCGGACGACCTCCGGCCGCCCCACGCCCGCTTCAGCCCCAGATAGACCACCCCGGCCGCCACGAAGCTGGGCAGGGTGGCGCCGAGGTCCGGAGCCAGGCGGCTCAAGCCCTGATAGGCGGCGACGCCGATCGCCCAGGCCAGCAGGCCGGGCAGGTTCAGGCCGCTCCGGGCCACGGCGGCGGCGCGGCGGCGCAGGACGAAGTGGTCGGTCAGCAGCACGCCGAACAGCGGGGCGAAGACCGAGCCGATCAGCAGCAGGAAGCCCTCGTACTGGGTGATCGGCGCGAACAGGGCGATGGTCGTGCACAGCGCGCCGAAGGCCAGGGCCAGGTTGGCCGGCTTGGCGGGGACCAGGGTCGCGGTCGAGACGGCGGCCGAGTGGATGTCGGCGAAGGTGTTGTCGGTCTCGTCGATGACGATCAGCAGCAGGGCGACACCGCCGCCGCTGGCCGCCAGGGCCGTCAGCAGCAGGTTGTCGCCGCCGCCCGACACCAGGGCATAGGCCGCGCCCAGGGCCATGAACCAGATGTTGGCCAGCACGTAGCCGGTCGCCGAACCCTTGAACATGCCGCCGCTGGTGCGGCCAAAGCGGGTGTA
The DNA here is from genome assembly GCF_058798735.1 of Caulobacter sp. GW822-FHT07D08. NCBI lineage: Bacteria > Pseudomonadati > Pseudomonadota > Alphaproteobacteria > Caulobacterales > Caulobacteraceae > Caulobacter > Caulobacter sp. GW822-FHT07D08. The sequence goes on along the minus strand of NZ_JBXAKU010000035.1, from coordinate 11,551 downwards.
GTCGGCGATCAGCGGCAGCCACGACAGCGGCATGGCCACCACCAGGTCGACGCCGGCCCCGAAGCTCATCTCGCCGGTGCCGGCCTTGGCCAACAGGGCCGCAAGGTCGTGCTCGGCCAGCAGCCGCCAGCTCAGCCAGCCGGCGCCGGCCAGTAGCAGCCACAGGCCCCAGGCGCGCAGGAAGCGGCGCACGAACGACACCGGTCCCTGGATGGCCAGGAAGGTCGCCAGGATCCCGAACGCCAGGGTCCAGATCATCGGGTTGGAAAAGCCGAAGGTCTGCCTGGTCAGGGCGTCGGCGGAATCGCGCATGGCGATGATCTCGAACGCGCCCCAGCCGGTCAGCTGGATGGCGTTGAGCGCGGCCGGGACCGCCGCGCCGCGCGCGCCCAGCGCCAGCCGCAGCGTGCCGACGGCGGAGAGGCCGGTATCGCTCCCGACCACGCCGGCGGCGGCCAGCAGCAGGGCGCCCAGCACCGAGCCGGTGACGATCGCCGCCAGCGCCATGCCCAGGCTGAGGCCGGGGACCAGGAACGCGCCGGCCTGCAGCACCAGCAGGCCGATGCCCAGGCTGAACCACAGCGAAAACGCGTCCTGGGCGCGGAAGACCCGGCGCGCTTCCGGAACGGGGGTCAGGGGATCGTAGGTGTCGTGGAGTTCAGCCATGGGCCCGGTCTAGAGCATTTCCCGATCCAATTGGATCGGTGAAAAGCTCTAGCGTATTGTTTTAACGCATTTTCTGACGACGAACCGGTATCCACTTCGTCGGAAAATACTCTAGCAGGTCGTCTTCGCGGCGCGATACCGAAGTCGCCGATGTGTCGAGTTCACGACCGCAACCTCGCGCCGCGAACGGACGTTAGGCTCTCACATCCACACAATCGGAAGACGCTCATGGCCACCCCGGCGAAAACCAAGGCCAAGACGGCCCCGCGCGCAGGCGCTAAGCCCCCGATTTCGACGAAGGTCCCCCAACCCGCGGGCCCTTCGACCGAGGGCGAGACGCTCATCGCTCCCGGCGGCGAAACGCATCAGCAGGCCGACGGCCCGGCCACCCAGCTGACCACCAACCAAGGCGTGCCGATCGCCGACAACCAGAACTCGCTGAAGGCCGGCGCGCGTGGTCCGGTGCTGCTGCAGGACTTCATCCTGCGCGAAAAGATCATGCACTTCGACCACGAGCGCATCCCCGAGCGCGTGGTCCATGCCCGCGGCTCGGCCGCGCACGGCTTCTTCGAGTGCCTGGAGTCCTGCGCCGACGTCACCTGCGCCGACTTCCTGCAGCGCCCTGGCGAGCGCACCCCGGTGTTCACCCGCTTCTCGACGGTGGCCGGCAACAAGGGCTCGGCCGACCTGCCGCGCGACGTGCGCGGCTTCGCGGTGAAGTTCTATACGCAAGCGGGCAATTTCGATCTCGTCGGCAACAACATCCCGGTGTTCTTCATCCAGGACGCCATCAAGTTTCCCGACCTGATCCACGCGGCCAAGCAGGATCCCGATCGCGAGTTCCCGCAGGCCCAGACGGCGCACGACACCTTCTGGGACTTCATCTCGCTGACGCCCGAGAGCATGCACATGATCATGTGGGTGATGAGCGACCGGGCGATCCCGCGCTCGTTGCGAATGATGGAAGGCTTCGGCGTCCACACCTTCCGGCTGATCAACGCGGCGGGTGACAGCACCTTCGTCAAGTTCCACTGGCGGCCCAAGCTGGGGGCGCAGTCCGTGGTCTGGGACGAGGCCCTGAAGATCAACGGCGCCGATCCCGACTTCCACCGCCGCGACCTTTGGGAAGCCATCGAGGGGGGCGACTTCCCCGAGTGGGAGTTCTGCCTGCAGACCTTCACCCAGGAGCAGGCCGACGGCTTCGACTTCGACGTGCTGGACGCCACCAAGCTGATCCCGGAGGAGGTCATCCCCCTGCGGGTGGTCGGCCGCATGGTTCTGGACCGCAACCCCGACAACTTCTTCGCCGAGACCGAACAGGTGGCCTATTGCGCCGCCCACGTGGTGCCGGGGATCGACTTCACCAACGACCCGCTGCTGCAGGGCCGGCTGTTCTCGTACCAGGACACCCAGCTCAAGCGCCTGGGCGGGCCCAACTTCCACCAGATCCCGATCAACCAGCCCAAGTGCCCGTTTCACAACCTGCAGCGCGACGGTCACATGCAGATGGGCGTTCCCAAGGGCCAGGTGAACTACGAGCCCTCCAGCCTGGGCGCCGACGTGGCGCGCGAGTCGCTGGAAAGCGGCTTCCACACCTTCCCCAATCCGGAGGCCGGCGAGCAGTTGCGCCTGCGGCCGGAGACCTTCGCCGACCACTACACCCAGGCCCGGCTGTTCTTCGCCAGCCAGACCAAGCCCGAGCAGGACCACATCGTCGCGGCCCTGGTCTTCGAGCTCAGCAAGTGCGTGACGCCCCGTGTTCGCGAGGCCGTGCTGTCGCGGCTGATCCACATCGATGAATTCCTGGCCCAGTCGGTGGCCGAAGGCCTGGGCTTCCCGGGCAAGATCGTCCCGGCCCCCGCGCCGATTTCGGCCAAGGACATGGAGCCTTCGCCCATGCTCAGCCTGCTGGCCAAGGCCGCGCCGACCCTGGAGGGCCGCAAGATCGGCGCCCTGGTCAGCGACGGCTGCGACGACAAGCTGGTCGCCAAACTGAAGGCCGCGGTCGAGGCGGCGGGCGCGAGGCTGCAGATCATCGGCCCGACCATCTATGGCGTGACCACGGCGAGCGGCGCGCTGCTGCCGGTCGACCACAAGATCGACGGCGGTCCGTCGGTGCTGTTCGACGCGGTGGCCATCCTGCCGTCGGATGACGGCGGCGAGCAGCTGGCGATCGAGGCGGCGGCGGTCAACTTCCTGCGGGACGCCTATGGCCACCTGAAGGTCATCGCCTACCTGCCCTCGGCCGCGCCGCTGTTCGCGGCGGGCGGCATCGTCGACGTGGGGCCCGATGACGACGCGGGCTTGATCGCGTTGCCGGACGCCAGCCTCGACGACTTCATCGCCGCGGCCTCGGCCGGCCGCATCTGGGCGCGCGAGCCCCTGGTGCGTCCGCCGCCCAAGCCGCTGATCGCGGCGGCCTGAAGCCACGCCTCGGCGCCCTGCCATCCATGATCGACTGTCTCATCATCGGCGGCGGGCCCGCCGGCCTGACCGCCGCGATCTACGCCGCGCGCTTCCACCTGTCCGTGCAGGTGGTCGACGCCGGCGACAGCCGCGCCGGGAAGATCCCGCTCACCCGCAACCACGCCGGCTTTCCCGACGGAATCTCCGGCGTGGCGTTGCTGGAGCGGATGCGCGAACAGGCGGTCCTCTACGGAACGGAGCTGATCGCCGGGCGCGTCACCGACCTGGGGCGCGGCGAGGATGGTTTCCGCGCCACGCTGCCCGATCGCGAGATTGCGGCTCGAACCGTCCTCCTCGCCACGGGGGTGACCAATCGGCGGCCGCTGATGGACGAGGCTCTCCACGCCGAGGCGCTGCGGCAGGGACGCCTGCGTTATTGTCCAGTCTGCGACGGCTATGAGGTCACCGACCAGGCCGTGGCGGTCGTCGGCCGCGGTCCGCGCGCCGCGCGCGAGGCCGAGTTCCTGCGCGGCTACACCGCCGATGTCAGCCTGATCGGCCTGACCGGCGAGGATGGTCTGGACGAGACCGCCCGGGCTCGTCTCGACGTCATCGGGGTCAAACGTTTCGCCGGCCCGGCGCGTGATTTCCACCTGGAGAACGACGGTCTGGTCGTGACCTGCACGGCGGGCCGTCTGCGCTTCGACGCTGTCTATCCGTCTCTGGGTTCCGACGTCCATTCGGACCTCGCCCGGGCCCTGGGCGCGGCCGTCACCGAGGACGGCTGCATCAAGGTCGACGCCCATCAGCGCACCAGCATCCCCGGCCTCTACGCCGCCGGCGACGTGGTGCTGGGGCTGGATCAGATCAGCCACGCCATGGGCGAGGCCGGGGTCGCCGCGACCACTCTGCGCAACGATCTGGCCGCGCTGGCGCCGCTGCTGCGCTAACGCGTCTCAGGACGCCCGGATCTTGACCACCTTGGACGGTCCGACCTGACGCAGGTCCTCGACCAGGTCGAACAGGTGGGCGCGCACGGCGGCTTCGTCGCCGTCCTCGGCCAGGGCGTCCAGGGCCATCAGGCGCTCGGGCTCGATGATCGGCGCGTCGGCCAGGCGCAGGGCTTCCATGATGCCGGGGGCCTTGGGGCGGGCGATCTCGTTCGCGTCGACCAGGGTCTCGGTCAGTTTCTCGCCGGGACGCAGGCCGGTGATCAGGATCTCGATGTCCTTGCCGGGGGTCAGGCCCTGCAGCTCGATCATCCGGCGGGCCAGGTCGATGATCTTGACCGGCTCGCCCATCTCCAGGGTCAGGACGCCGGCCTCGGGTTCGGAGGCGATGCGCGACAGGGCCACGGCGCGCAGCACCAGCTGCACGGCCTCGGGGATGGTCATGAAGTAGCGCTCGACCGCGGCGTCGGTCAGGGTGATCGGGCCGCCCCGCGCGATCTGGCTCTGGAAGATCGGCACGACGGAGCCGGCCGAGCCCAGCACGTTGCCGAAGCGGACGATGCTGACGCGCATGTCGCCGCCGCCGCCATACTGGCGCGCCACGGCCTCGGCCACGCGCTTGGCCGCGCCCATCACGCTGGTCGGGGCCACGGCCTTGTCGGTGGAGATCAGGGCCAGGTGCGCGGCGCCGCAGGCCTTGGCGGCGATGGCGACATTGCGCGTGCCCAGCACATTGGTGCGCACGCCCTCGCAAGGATGGTTCTCGACCAGGGTCACATGCTTCAGCGCCGCGGCGTGGAAGATGATGTCGGGGTGCTGCTCGGCGAAGACGCGGTGGACCCGGGCGGCGTCGCGCACGTCGCAGAGGATCTCGCGGCGCGGCATGCCGGGCCAAGTCTGGGCCATTTCGCGGTCGATATGGAACAGGTTGTATTCCGAGGCGTCGACCATGGTCAGGTGGGCGCAGCCGCTGGCGGCGATCTGGCGGCACAGTTCCGAGCCGATGCTGCCGCCGGCCCCGGTGACCAGGACGCGGCGACCCGCGACCAGGGCGCGGACGGGCTCGGGGTCGAGGCGGACGGGCGGACGGCTGAGCAGTTCCTCGATGCTGATCTCGCGCAGGGAGGCGACGGCGGCCGCGTCGGCGCCCATCTCGACCACGCCGTGGCGGCGCAGCAGGCGCACGCCCTCGGTCTTCAGGCGACCCAGGCGCTCGGCGCCGAAGGTGCTCATGGCGCTGTCGGTCAGGAACAGGATGGCCGAGGGCGACAGGCCGCTGTCGCGAAGGCGGGCCAGCACGCTGTCGAAGTCGGCGATCGAGCCCAGCACGCAGACGCCGCGCAGTTCGTCGCCCATCTCGCGGTCATGCGGCGAGACCACGCCGATCGGGGCGTAGCGTTCGCCGAGGCCCGCCGGGGCGCGCAGGAAGGCCTCGGCCTCGTTGGCCGAGCCGATGATCAGCAGGCGCGGCAGGGCCGGTTGCATCGAGGCGGGGCCCAGACGCAGGACCGAATCGAACAGCTGGCGCTCGTGCAGGCTGCGGCGGATGACGCGCAGGGCCGACAGGAAGGTGGCCTGGATCAGGGCCGCGCCGGCGACCATGCGCAGGCCGCCGTCGATTCCCGGGTGAACCAGGCGGGTGATGACCAGGAAGGTCGCCGCCGTCAGCACGGCCGAGCGGAACAGGCGCAGGTGGTCGCTGGCCGACACGAAGCGCCAGGGCGCGCGCTCGACGCGGAACAGCAGCTCGACGATCAGAGCGCCCAGTCCGTAGTAGCCCGCCTGTACCAGGGTGTCGGGCGTGAAGGGCATGTCGATGACGAGGTATCGCCCGAACAGCAGGGCCAATGAGGCCAGCAGAACGTGGGCCGCGATCTTGCCAACATGCCCCATGAATAGAACCTCTCGGCCTGAAGGTCGGGTCGCGCCCGTGAAACTCGTCCGGGCTTAGCACGCGAAATTGTCGCCGTCGCGGTTTCAGCCGCGCCGCAGAAGCAGAACGTCGACGATGTCATTCGCCGAGGCGGCGGAGACTCCCGCCCGTCGTCGCAGGAGAGCATCGGCCCGCGCGAAGACGCTGACCAGCGAGGAATCCTGATCGGGGAATACGTGGGCGATCGTTCGCCCCTCGGGATCGACGGACAGGGCCGCGCGCATCCAGTGCTCGCGGGGACCTGTGGCGGGCAGGGCGGCGGCCAGGCGGGCCGGGAGTAGACGGACCTCGGCGTCGCCGCCGGCCAGGGCCGCCAGCAGCGGGCGCAGAAAAAGCTCCGCGCAGACCAGGGCCGAGGCCGGATTGCCAGGCAGGCCCAGCACGCGGCGGCCATCCGAAAGGCGGCCGGACCAGGTTGGCTTGCCGGGACGGACGGCGATCGTCTCGACGGCGAGTTCCAGCCCCAGGGTCTTCAGGGCCGGCTTGACCAGGTCGTGGTCGCCGACCGAGGCGCCGCCGATGGTGACGATCAGGTCGGCTTCCACCGGCCCCTCGCGGGAGGCGCGGGAAGAGACGGCGGCGGCGATGGCGGTTGCGTCGTCGGCCGCGGCGGTCAGGCGGAAGGCCTCGCCGCCCCAGGCCTGGACGAGGGCGACCAGGCTGAACGAGCCGCTTTCGAAGATCTGGTCCGGGCGCGGGCTGGCGCCGGGCGGGACCAGCTCGTCGCCGGTGGCCAGGATCGCCACGCGCGGGCGGCGGGCGACGGCGACCTCGCCGAGACCGGCCGAGGCGATCAGGCTGAGCCGCCACGGATCGATGACGACGCCGGGCTCGAGCAGGACGTCGCCGGCCTGGAAGTCGCCGCCGGCCGGGCGGGTGTTGGACTTGGGGGTCTTGCCCGCTTCGAAGCGGACCGTATCGCCGTCGCGGATGGCCTCTTCCTGGATGACGACGAGGTCGGCGCCGGCCGGAACCGGCGCGCCGGTGAAGATGCGCACCGCTTGATTGGTCCGGACTTCATGCGGATAGGCCTTGCCCGCGGCGCTCTCGCCGGCGATCGCGAAGGCCTTGCCGGGCGCGTAGTCCGCCCGCCGGATCGCCCAGCCGTCCATGGCCGAGGCGTCGAACGGCGGCTGCGGGCGGGGGGCGGTGATGGTCTGGGCCAGGACACGGCCGAGGCTGGCTTCCAGCGAGACGGTCTCGACGCCGAGCCGTCCGGCGCCGTCCAGAATCCGGGCGCGGGCGTCTTCGACGGTGAGGTTCTTGAGGTTGGTCACGCGCCGTTCCGTCCAGGATGCCGTCCCCGCCCTTCGACAGGCTCAGGATGAGGACTAATTTGATGTCGACGCACTAGATAACCTCATCCTGAGCTTGTCGAAGGACGAGGTTATCGGGCCCGCATCACCCCACGAACGCCCGCTCGATCACGAAGTCGCCCGGATCGGCGTTGGACCCTTCCTTCAGGCCATGGGCTTCGAGCAGGGCGGCGGTGTCCTTGATCATCGCCATCGAGCCGCACAGCATGGCGCGGTCGTTCTCGGGGTCGAACTTCGTCTGGTCCAGGCCGAGGTCCTTGAACAGCTTGCCGCTCTCGATCAGGTCGGTGAAGCGGCCCTGACGCTCGAACGGCTCGCGGGTCACGGTCGGGTAGTAGGTCAGCTGGGCCCGGGCCTCGTCGCCGACTAGCGGATCGTCGAAGATGTCGTGGGTGAACAGGTCGCGATAGGCCAGCTCCTTCACCTCGCGCACGCCGTGGGCGACGATCACGCGCTCGAAGCGGCTGTAGGCGTCAGGGTCGCGGGCCACCGCCAGCCAGGGCGCCAGGCCCGTGCCGGTGCCGAACAGGAACAGGCGCTTGCCCGGGCGGACGGCGTCCAGAACCAGCGTGCCGGTCGGCTTCTTGCCCAGCAGGATGTCATCGCCCGGCTGGATCAGCTGCAGGCGCGAGGTCAGCGGACCGTCCGGAACCTTGATCGAGAAGAACTCCAGCTCCTCGGCGAAGTGCGGCGAGGCCACCGAGTAGGCGCGCAGGATCGGCTTCTTCTCGCCCAGCTCTTCGCGCGGCGGCAGGCCGATCATCACGAACTCGCCCGAGCGGAAGCGGAAGGACGCCGGACGGGTGATGCCGAAGCTGAACAGGCGGTCGGTCCAGTGCTTGACCCACAGCACCTTCTCGACGTGGAAAGGGGCTTCTTTAACCGGCGTTGCGGCGGTCGCGGTGGCCGTCATCTGAGCTCTGAAATCCTTGAGAGAAAAGGGCGCCGCCACGGCCCTGAGGCGACGCCTGTCTCATTTGTGCAAGCCCGTCTTGATGTCAACGCCGGTTGTCTAAAGTCGTCCCCGGAAAAACTTCGCCGCCGGTTCGCGCCTGCGCGCCAGTGTCCGCGATGTGTCGGCGAGTCGGAAGATCAGGCTGAGTATTCGCGCCGTAAGAAAAAGCGGCGTCTCGGTTCGCCAGCAAATATTCAGATAAGAAGAAATGTCGTGCCTGTTCGGCATAGGATTGCACCGCCATGGATCAGTTTCGCAAACGCGTGCGTATGTCGTCCGATTAGGGACAATCTTTTTCTCGAACCGTCAAAACGCCGGACCGGTTTTTCGAAAACGTCAAAAATGTGATTGCCGGTATTCCAAACGAGGCGCAGACTTCCTTTTGCTTCGTTCGCGGAGCCAACGATACGGAGGAACGTATGCGGGTTTGGTTCGTAGGGGCCGCCGCGGCGGCCGGTCTGTTAGCGTTTGGTTTGGCTGCCTGCAGTGACGGCGGCGCGAAGACGAAAGTCGCGCAAGCTAATCAGGTTGTCGTGGAATCCACGTCGGTCACGGCGTCGGGCTGCGTGCGGCCCGTCGAGAAGACCAACTGTCTCGTCGTGAAAGGGCGTGGCGGCGGCTACTATGACATCAGCAGCGCCAGTCCGGCGCCGGACATGTCGAAGGGCGTCGCGGTCTCGCTGCGCGGCAGGGATTCGGGCAAGAACACCCAGTGCGGCCGCGAGCTGACGGACGTTAAGTGGTCGTATCTGGGCATCCAGTGCGGCGCGACCTTGCCGGCCAGCGACTCGACCGCGGCCGACAAGGGCGAAAAGACCAAGCTGGCCAAGGCCGGCTAGGTCAGACCGAAGAGCGTCCTAACCCTCGCCGGAGCCCGGATCCGTCCGGGTCTTCGGCGAACGGGTGCTGTCGGCCGCGCCTTGAGGCTCGGTGGCCGGTCGCGGCGGCTCGCCTTCGCGGGGCGAGGGCTTCTGGTTCTCGTTCTCGACTTCCCGATTCGACGGGCGGTCGGAGGATGAGGCCGGCTGGGGCGGATTGGTGATCGTGGGCATGGCGTAAGAACGCACCGCCCCAGGCTTCGATCCTCGCCTTCGATCCTCGCCAAGAGCCCGTGGGCCGGGAAGAAAACCACGATCGAGCCCGCGAAGCCGCTCAAACCTCCGCGCGCCGCTTGCCCGCCGTTCGCGACCCTGCTAAATGGCGCGGCTCTGGCGACAGGACGTGGCGCGCCGAGGCTTCCAAGCCTTCCGGCGCGCTGTCTGTCTCCGGATGTCCGTCGGCCCGAAAGGGTGGTCGGTCCGCAGGAGTGTAGCTCAGCTGGTAGAGCGTCGGTCTCCAAAACCGAAAGTCGTGGGTTCGAGTCCCCCCACTCCTGCCACTATATATGTTTGACGGGTCGCTTTCGGGCCCGGCTATGGCCGCCGGGCCGCTTGTAGGTCCGGGTCCAACTTAGGAAGTCGTGAGCCTCTAGAGCATGGCCAGGAAACCGGGATCCAGCCCGTCAGCGATCAAGAACCGCGCCGCCAAGACGGCTGCGGCGATGGCGCCCGCCGGGGCCGCCGCGGCCGTCGCCGCGCCCGCCCCGCCGAAGAAGCGCACCACGCCGGTGCAGTTCTTCCGTGAGGTGCGCGCCGAGGCCCGCAAGATCACCTGGACCAGCCGCAAGGAAACCTGGATCACCTCCGTGATGGTCTTCATCATGGTGGTCCTGGCGTCGTTGTTCTTCCTGGCCGTCGACGGCGGCCTGGGCTTCGCCATCAATCAGCTCCTGAAGCTGGCGACCTCGGGATAAGATAGAGACGATGAGCACCGAAACCGCGTCCAACCCGAACCACAAGTGGTACATCGTCCACGCCTACTCGAATTTCGAGAAGAAGGTGGCCGAGAGCATCCGCGAGCAGGCCAAGAACCAGGGCCTGGAGGAGAACTTCTCCGAGATCCTGGTTCCGACCGAAGAGGTCGTCGAGATCCGCCGCGGCCGTAAGGTCAACGCCGAGCGCAAGTTCTTCCCGGGCTATGTCCTGGTCAAGATGAACCTCTCGGACGAAGCCTACCACCTGATCAAGAACACCCCGAAGGTCACGGGCTTCCTGGGCAGCGGCTCCAAGCCGATGCCGGTCTCCGAAAAGGAAGTCCAGCGCATCGTCGGCGCCATCGAGGAAGGCGTCGAGAAGCCCAAGACCGTCGTCCTGTACGAAGTCGGCGAGAACGTCCGCGTCATCGACGGCCCGTTCGCCAGCTTCAACGGCTCGGTCGAGCAGGTCGACGAGGAAAAGGCCCGCCTGCGGGTCACCGTCTCGATCTTCGGCCGCGCCACCCCGGTCGAGCTGGAATACGCCCAGGTCGAAAAGATCTCCTAAAGTCACGATCCACTTCGGATCCGAAGAGCCCCGCGTCGCGAGACGCGGGGTTTTTCATGCCTGTCGGGGCGAGTTATCCACAGGGTGGCGCGCTCTGAGGGATCGCCCGCTCAACCTGTCATCCCGGCCGCAGTGAAGCGGAGAGCCGGGACCAGGGGCAACCGCGATGCGCCGGCCCCTGGGTCCCGGACAACGCCTGCGGCGTTTCCGGGATGACAAAGGATGGGTGGCCTTGAATTTCCCGCGGAAGCCCAACGCTTGAATTCAGTTGGGACCCTGGCGCGAGCACGGGGATTGAGCGGCCTGCTTCCCCGGCCAGAAATGAGCGTTTCCGTTACGGGCCAGGGGCTTGGACGAAAACGCACGTTTCCTGTCATCCGCGTTCGCGACGGCCGCATGCTAGGCTCATGAGCCAGACCCGAGATCTCAGCGCCCAAGATCCCAGCGCCTGGTGCGCCGCCTTGCAGGCCAAGCTGATGGCCGCCCTCGACGCGGCCTGGGCGTTGATCGACGACAGCGCCGACCCCGCCGTGGTCGCCCTCGCCCGCGCCAAGGCCCGCGCCTGCGGCCAACTGGCCGCCGACGCCCGCAGGATCGCCGCCATGGTCCCCTCGAAGGTCAAGGCGCGGCGCGAACCCGTCATCCCCGACACGTTGCTCGAACGCCTCGAGGCGGCGGCGATCCGCGTCCTCGTTCCGGAGATCGCGGAGCCCGACCCCAAGCCCCCCGCCGCCCAGGCCGTCGCCATGCGCGCGGCGCTGAGAAAGCTGGGGCGAAAGGAGAGGTAGGAGGTTGTGGCGCCAATAGGCAGAGCCTGCGGAACCCGAGCAAGCGGGCGCTGTGAATATCAATCTGGCGCCGAAAGCGGACGTCGCGAAGGACTGACAAGGGTGGAGGCTGTGTGAAAACGTCGATTTAGGCTATGATTCTCGGAGGTTAATCTCCGGGGGCTTAGATGAAGCGCT
>NZ_JBXAKU010000034.1:0-16072 GCF_058798735.1 Caulobacter sp. GW822-FHT07D08 | reverse complement strand
TTTCAACAGCCTGCTAGCTCATGTTCTTGGTTCGTGCTTCTAAGCGCCTTTTAGCGCACAAACCTTGAGGTGAGCCCACCCGCGTGCTATCGGCCACCTCGTCGGAGGCGCCCTACGTCCTCGACGGCTTGATCGGTCGCGGCGGCGGCGAGCACTACACTGACACCGGCGGGGCCACCGACCACGTGTTCGCCCTGTGTCATCTGCTTGGATATCGGTTTGTGCCGCGCCTTCGCGATCTGCAGGATCGCCGCCTGGCTATCATCGGCGCTAAGCCGCGTCACAAGATCCTCGAGCCCCTGCTGGGCCGCCCTATCCGGGTCGATGTGATCGAGGAAAATTGGGACGACATCGTCCGGCTGGCCGCGTCAATCAAGGCCGGTTCCGTCGCGCCGTCCGTGATGCTCAAAAAGCTGTCGGCGTTCAAGCGGCAGAACCGGTTGGACATGGCCCTCGCCGAGGTCGGCAGGATCGAGCGGACGTTGTTCACCTTGGACTGGTTGGAGAGCCCGCAGTTACGCCGGCGCTGCCAGGCTGGCCTCAACAAGAGCGAGGCCCGCCATGCGCTGGCCCAGGCGGTGTTCGTTCACAAGCAAGGCCGGATCGCCGATCGCACCCTGCACAACCAGGAGCACCGCGCCTCGGGGCTGAACCTGGTGATCGCCGCCATCGCGCTCTGGAACACATTATATATGCAGCGCGCCGTCGAGCATCTCCAGGACAGGGAGGTCGCCGCGCCAGCTGAGCTTCTGGCGCACCTGTCGCCAATGAGTTGGGCCCATATCGGCCTGACGGGCGACTATCTCTGGGCCGACGCCGCGACCGCAGGCGGGTTCAGGCCTCTCAACGATCCCGCCGACAGGCTCTACCGCGCCGCATAGCCCATATTCATGGTTCGTTCTTCAAAGCGTGTTCTGGCGAACAAACCTTGAGGTGAGCCCCTTGCGGCCGCGAGCCCGGGCGGCAGCGAGACCGGCCATGGTGCGCTCGCGAATGAGGTCGCCTTCAAATTCGGCCAACGCGGCGAAGATGCCGAAGATCAGCTTGCCGCTGGATGTGGTTGTGTCGATGTTGGCGCCTTGGCCGGTCAGCACGCTCAGCCCGACGCCGCGCTCCGAGAGGCCACGAACCGTTGTGACCAGATGCTTCAGGTCACGGCCGAGGCGATCGAGCTTCCATACATATAATGTGTCACCCTCGCGGAGCGCCTTCAGGCAGGCTTCCAAGCCAGGACGATCGTCGCGCTTTCCCGACGCCTCGTCCTTGTAGACGTGTTCAGGAGTGACGCCGGCGACGGCGAGCGCATCCGTCTGCAAATCCAGGGTCTGCGATCCATCCGCCTTGGAAATCCGCGCATATCCGAGCTTCATGGGCGTTTCATATACGGTCGTTTGTGTGACAGCGGCGAAAGCCGACGCGGGCGTGCCGATAGTTGTATCAAAAACCGTCTCATAAATAAAGGATAGCAAACCTAAGCAACAGATCAAAAGAGACACCGTCCATGCCTCGTATGCAAATCCTGTCGCCGGCCGAGCAGCGTGCCTTCGACACTCCGCCGCTGATGAACGCCGCCCAGCGCAAGGCCGCCTTCGACCTGCCGGTCGGCTTTCAACGGGAGGCCGAGCAGTTGCGCGATCCGGTCCACCAAATCGGCTTCTGTTTGAACGCCGGCTATTTCCGTCAGAGCCGGCGGTGCTTTGCTCCTGAGAAATTCCACGACAACGACATCGCCTACGTCGCCACCCGGCTGGGCCATGGCTCCGAGGTGTTCGAACGCGGCGCCTATGCCGCCAGGACGCGTCAACGCCACGATCGGGCCATAGAGCTTGGCCGGATTTCGGACCCTGGACGATCAGGACGAGCCACGTCTGACCCGGCTGATTGATCAAAGGGTCAGGGCGCACGAGAAACCAAGGGTCATTTTCTATGCGGCGGTCGAGCACTTGGCGACGGAGCGGATCGCGTCTCCGAGTTACCGGAGCCTGCAGGATTTGATTCAGGCCGCCATCGGCCAATTTCGGGCCCGCCAGATGGCTCTGGTTGAGGCCCATCTGCCCAAGGACCTCGCCGCCGAAATCGATCTGCTTTTGGACGAGAAGGAGGAGACCGATGGGATCACGCGCAGCCGATTGGCGGTCCTGAAGCAAAACTCCCAATCCGTTCGCCCCATGGCGGTGAAGGCGCGGCTGGCCAACCACACGGATCTGTCGAAGCTGTTCCAACGTCTCGAACCGGTGATCGAGATCTTGGGCTGGGATCAGAATAGCTCACGCAGCTACGCCCTGGCCGTCATGAAATCAGACCCTCATGACCTGCGCCGCCGAAAGGCTGCGGACCGGCGCCTGCATCTCATCGCCTTTGTCGCTCACCAGTACTACGCGCTTCAGGACAACCTCGTCGCCACGCTGCTCAGCTCGGTCAAGGCCGCGGAGAACGCGGCGACCCGGGAGTTCAGCGACTCGTGCTATGCGGAGCGCAAATCACAGGCCACGAAGCTGAAGACGCGGATCCAGGCCCGCCTATCGGTTTTGGGTGGTCGCCCGCGCTTGCTTTGCAGGATCATCTGAGGCGCGGGATGGGGCACCGGAGGGGTCTTGAGCGGGGAGTTGCAGCGTTGCTGGCGATGGCCAGGCTACGCCTTTGCCCTGGCGCGCACAGGACCTGCGGCGACTGCTGTTGACGCCGGGACGAATGGTCTGCGCGTGTCGGCGTGATGCGTGTCATGGGGTGTCTGGCCAAGTCAGGATCTTGCGCGGGATTGGGCCGAGCGAGGCTACGGCGCCACCTCACCTTGGATAGATGTCCAGGCAGCGCCCTGTGAGACAGTGATAGCGCTGGCGACAGTCGCGGGTCATTTCCAACGTCGGCGGCGTGGGCGCCGCCAGCAAGACGGCTCTAGCTTGATCCTATCCGATATGCAGAGCCTTATCCGCCAGCGAGACTAGGCCGGGGCATTCGCTAATCAACCTCTGAGGGAGTGCTTGCCCGCTCGCCCTGGTCAGCAGCTTCGCTCCCCGCTTCCTCCCCACGGTCGGTCGCCCTTCCGCAGTTCCGCTTCACTTCGCTCCTATGATCAACTGACGATGGGAGTTGCACCTACAAGAAAGCGCCCACGCTGGGCGCACAAACAAAAAGGGCGACCCGGTTGCCCGGATCGCCCTTTCCTCATCCGAAAGCCAAGGACCCTGGTCGCTTTGGAGAGCGGGTCCCTGGATCCCCCCGGTTAGAACTTCGCCCGCAGCGTCACGCCGTAGGTGCGCGGCGCGCCGAGGAAGGCGTCATAGGTAATCGTGTCATTGGCCGGCACATAAGTTGCCTGGGCGGCACTGAGCCCCGACGAGCCTTGCAGGAAGGCGTTGAAGCCCACCTGGGTATATCCCTCGTCGAACAGGTTTTGCCCCCAGAGTTCGACGGTCCAGGCGTCATCCGCAGTGCCGACGCCGATGCGGGCGTTCACGACCGTGTAGGACTCTTGCAACTTCGGCGGGAACAGGTCGGAACCGCTGTTGTATTCCGACGAGTACTTGGCGCCGATGTTGAAGCGGGCCTTCAGGTTGTCGCCCACCGGACGCTCATAGGTCAGCGAACCCGAGGCCGAATATTCCGGCGCCAGCGACAGACGTTGACCAGGCAGCAGGGCCAGGGCGTTGGTCGAATCGTTCGGGATCTTCTGGTTGCCGTATTCGGTCTTGGCGTAGGTGAAGCCGCTCTGGACGGTCAGGCCGCGCACCGGGGTGAACCACAGGAAGTCGGCGTCGACGCCCTGCGAGGTTACTTCCGGGATCGAAGCCACGGCGAACGAGGTGCCCAGGAAGGTGTTCAGCTGGAAGTCGGTGAACTTCTGGTAGAAGATCGAGGCATTCAGCAGGACAGTGCGGTTGAAGAGGGTGTTCTTCAGGCCGATTTCGTAGCTGTCGACAAACTCGCCCTCGAACGAGGTGTCGTAGATCGGCACGACGCCCTGACCGCCGCTTTGCAGGCCGTTCGACGACTGGGTGCGGTCCAGGTTGAAACCGCCACCCTTATAGCCGCGCGCGTAAGAGGCGTAGCTGAACACTTCCGGCGAGAAGCGATAGGCGGCCTTGATGGTGCCCGACCATTCCTTGTCGGTGCGCTTCTGGTGGGTGCCGCGACCGTTGAACAGCGGGTTGGCCCAGGGAAGGCAGAGGTTGCCGACCACCGTTGGGGTTGCCGCTGCGCCCACGATGCCGGCGATGCGGGCCTGACCAGCGGTGGACAGGCCGATGCCGCAGCCGACGCCGCCATCGGACGTGGTCTGGTAGGTGTCCAAGTCCTTCTTGTCGATGCTGTAGCGCAGACCGGCGGTGATGCTGAAGGCGTCGGAGAACTGGTAGGTGTTGCTGGTGAACAGCGCGATGGTCTTGGCGCGCTGATTGTACTTGTCGTACAGGCCCTGGCCCGGAGTGAAGGTTGTGTTCGGCGCGCGACCGGTCAGCAGCGAGATGAAGTTGGCGATGCCGGCAGGGTTGGCGGCCGAGCGCGACAGCAGGCGGCCCAGATACTGCTCGTAGTCATTGCCATAGAGGAAGTTGGCCTTGTTATCCAGTCGCTCGTCCGCCAGGAACGTGCCGACCAGCCAATCCAGATTGCCGGTCTTGCCAGCCAGGCGCAGTTCCTGGGTGTAGGTCGTGAACTCGCTGTAGTTGGTGCCGTCCTTGTTGCGATAGGCAAGGTCAGCCGTCGAGAAATCGCTGTCCTGACCGTTGTCGGTGCGCCAGTTGCGGATGGCGGTGATCGAAGTCAGTTCGCCGATCGGCAGTTCGATATTGCCTTCCAGCGAGATGCCCTTGTCCTCGATGGACGAGGGCGCGCCACGGTTGGAATAGGCGACGCGATCATAGGGCTTGGCGGTCGCGGCCAAGGCGACGCCGCCGGCCAGGGCGTTCAGGATCGGCGCGGTCGGGCCGGTGCGGATCTGCACGGCGCCGCAGCAGTTCTCGTCGCGCTTGGTGTAGTCGCCGATAAGCTTGAAGGTGGCTTCATCATTGGGCACGAACAGGAGCTGGCCACGGATCGTGTAGAAGCCCTGGTCCTGGTCCTGGTCGCGCTTGCTGGGACCCTTGCCGGTCAGAACATCATTGTAGCCGTCGCGCTCGCGGGCGGCAACATAGAGGCGGCCGGCCAGGGTCTCGGTGCCAAACAGCGGACCGGTCACCGAGGCCGACAGGCCGTGGGCGTTGAAGTTGCCGAGGGTGGCTTCAGCAGACGCGCCGAAACCGAACTCGGGCTCCTTGGTGACGATGTTGATGACGCCGGCCGAGGTGTTCTTGCCAAACAGGGTGCCTTGCGGACCCTTCAGCACTTCGATGCGGTCCATCTCGCCCAGGTCGCCGAACGAGACGCCGTTGCGGGGACGATAGACGCCGTCGATCACGACGCCGACCGAGCTTTCCAGACCGGGGTTGTCACCGACGGTGCCGACGCCGCGCACGCGGGCGGTGGTCGAGGCTTCCGACGTGGTCGAGGTGACGGTCAGGCCGGGGGTCAGGATCGTCAGATCCTTGATGTCCTTGACGCCGGTGTCTTGCAGCAGCTTGGCGCCGACGGCGGTGACCACGACCGGCACGTCCTGCAGGTTCTGCTCGCGCTTCTGGGCGGTGACGACGATGCTGTCGACGGTCATCGTTTCGGTTTGTTGGGCCTGCGCGACGCTCGCGACGGACAGGCCGGCGAGCACGGCTGCGGACGCCGTGCCGCAAAGCACCTGGGTAATGCGCATTTCCCACCTGGTTTGTTATGCCGCGAGCGGTTGATCGCCCGCAGCTACGTTTTAGATGCATTCGAACGACTGTTCGAAATGACATCCCACGACTAAGGGCCTCTGGTGGGCAGGGCAAGAAAAAACCCTTACACGTAAAAAGATCGAAAAGGTCTGTTGCGCTGCAGCCACACGCGCCATTCTCGATCATGCAAGATGTCGCCGGGGACCTTGCCAGACTGATTTTCGGTCCATGACAATCTCACCCACTATCGCCTCCATCCGAATTTAATGGTCCTGCGTCGGCGTTAAAGTCGTCAGATTGCGCATGACGCACGCGTCGCTGGGACCGTTGCCGCTCCCCCCCATATGGCCCATCGGACGGCTCGCCCGGCACCCGGTTCCAGTAGACGAGCGCCGGAGAGGCCTTCTCGCCGTTGGTTGACCTGCTCCTGAAAAACTGGACCGGTTTGAGCTAGAGTTTTCTCGTTTTGCGGCAAGGGCCACATGGTGAGGAGCGACCATGAAGAGGTCGAAGTTCAGTGAGGCGCAGGTGTCGTTCATCCTGCGTCAGGTCGATGAGGGCGCCACGGTTGGCGAGGTCTGCCGCAAGGCGGGATTTCCGAGGCGACATTCTACGTCTGGCGCAAGAAATACGCCAGCTTGATGCCATCTGAGATGAAGCGGCTGCGCCAGCTTAAGGACGATGCAGGCGATGACGGCTTGGATCCGCCCCCGCCCACAACCGTTCTCTACGCGCCATGAATTTGCCGCCATCCGGCGCGCAATCTCCGGCTGAAGTGGTTTGAGGAGTTTATTATGATAGGCGACGTCTCGTTAAAATTGGGCAGAAGGACATTTTCCGCGCGGCTGGAATACGACAGCCTGATTGGCCGCGGCCTTCGCAGCGTTGGACGCAGGCTAGAGGCCAAGCGCGGTTTTCCATCGGCCGAGGCTACGACTGAGAAGGCTCCGACTTTTACGGTCGCGGAGACGATTGAGGACGTAACCGTCGAGGTCGACGTCCCTGGGCATGCCCTCCAGGATTTGCGCTTGGATGTTACCCCAAGGCGTTTGCGCTTGCGGGCCGGGGGCCGTCAGGGACGGTCCGGGGGTATCGGGGGTCCCATTGACTCATCTTTCGATCTTCCAGAGCCGGTCGACCCGGACAAGGTGACAGCGACGCTTGAGGACGGCATTCTAACTGTCAGCTTGGTCAAGATCGCCTGGGTGCATGGCGAAGCAAAGCGCGTCCCCGTGCGTGAGGCGTCAGTCACGCCTAAGCAAGCGGACCACGAAAGCCACCAAACCCACCCCTGAAACGACAAGGATCGCGGTTCGTCCGGGCGCGGCGACTTGGCCGCCGTTCGCGACCGTTACGATGGCGGCGGCGACCACGAGCGCCGCGACGACTACCGCGAGAGAAAGGCTTTCGCCGGCCCGCTTCACGGCGCGAGGCAAGTCCGCTAATTCTGAACTTGAGACGCGTATGACGAGGCCGTCTCGGCTGAGGCGGCCGATGCCGCGTCTTATCGCTTCTGGCCCGGTCGCCAAAATCTGATCGAGTTCCTTGAATGCACGGAAGGCGCGGGTGGCTAGGGCTTTGGGCGCAAACCTTGACGCGAAGGCCTTGACCACCACCGGCGCAATCGCGTCGACAACATCCAGCTCGGGGTCGAGCGTCCTCGCCAGTCCCTCCGCGATGCCGAGAGCCCGCAACAGGAGTAACAGGTCAGGCGGCAAGGTCAGCGCGTTGTCGCGGGCGATGGAGAGGAATTCGCCAATAGCCTCCGCAAGCCGGATCGGCCGCCCGGAGTCGGCTGCATAGCGCAGAAAGAAGCGCTCAATACCTTGCTCAAGGCCGGTCGGAGGCGGTCCGGAGCGGCCAGCCCATTCCATTAATACATCGGACACTGCGGCGACATCGGCATCCACCAGGGAGCCGAGGACCACTAGCACCTGCTCTCGCCGCTTGACCGAGAGGCGTCCGACCGAGCCGAAATCCAATAGCGCCAGACGACCGTCTGGCGTCACCAGAACATTTCCGGGATGAGGGTCAGCGTGGAACACCCCGTCCAACAGGATCATGCCCAGTAGGCCCCGGGCCGCTTCGGGCGCCAACGCACGCGCCAACGCAGGCTCCTCGTTGCGAAACATTGCGTTAGGGCTGCGACCGCGGATGCGGGTGCTGACCATGGTCCTTTCAGTGGTAAACCGCTCATGGACTATGGGCACATGGAAGACCGTCGCTCGTTTGCGCACCTCAGACTGATTACGCGCCTCGATTCGAAAATCGATCTCCTCCAGGAGAGCTTCACTCAGTTCGGAGACGACACGTACGGGCTGATGGCGACGAAGCGCCGGCGCGCGCCGCTCGACGACACGCGCTGCGGCCGCGAGCAGCCGCAGGTCCGCGCGCATGATAGCCCCGATACCGGGTCTGCGAACTTTCAAGACGACTTCTTCACCAGTCGTGAGCCGCGCGGCGTAGACCTGCGCTATTGAAGCGGCGGCGATTGGGGTGGGGAAAAATTCAGCGAAGATATCTTCGGGCGTTCCGCCAAGATCGATTGCCAGCTGTTCACGTATCTGTTCGAAGGGAACCGGAGCGACGCTATCGTGCAGCCTGCCGAGCCTTTCGGTCAACTCGGGGGGGAGCAGATCCGAGCGGGTCGCCATGATCTGCCCAAGCTTAACAAATGTGGGCCCGAGCGCCTCAAGCGCCGTAACAAAGCCCTCATATGTCGCGTCGCTCGTGTCGTCGGTAACCCCTCCGCGTAACAGCCCTAGCTTTCTGAGACCGGGCCGGGCGGCAGAAGGGGCCAACGTACGGAGCACCGTAGCAAGGCGGCGAAAGTCGTTCTGCGAGAGTGTCAGGGGCGGCATCGGATCTGCATGCCCGCATCGTTTCCGCTACGCAAGGCCAGCGAGCTCATGAACCGATCATTCTGGACGGCGTTATCTAGCCACGCGAGAAGGAGTGGAGGATATGATCAGCTTTATTGTTGGCTGCGTGGTGACGTGACCCCCATTTCTCATCCAGCGATAACGAGAGTCCTGGGTTGATTTGAGCCTTGGTGTTGGTGGGTGGCAAGAGGCCGGCGCGCGGAGCTATCAGCCTGCGCAGCGTGCCGGCCGGCCTCTCCGCAGAAGACGCTGGCGTACTCCCTGGGTGTCATCCAGCCGAGCTTGGAGTGTGGCCGGCGCTCGTTGTAATCGCGCCGCCAGGTCTCCAGCACGGCGCGGGCGTGCGGCAGCGACCGGAACAGGGTCTCGTTCAGTAGCTCGTCGCGCAGCCGGCCGTTGAAGCTCTCATTGTAGCCGTTCTGCTGGGGCTTGCCCGGAGCGATGTAATGCCAGCCCACGCCGCTATCGTCGGTCCAGGCCAGGATGGCGTTGGAGGTGTATTCCGTGCCGTTGTCGCTGACGATGGTGTCGGGCCGCCGACCGCGCTGGGCGATGATGGCGTCCAGCTCGCGCGCCACCCGAGCGCCTGACAGCGAGGTGTCGGCCACCAGGGCCAGGCATTCGCGCGTGCAGTTGTCGATCACCGTCAGGATCCGGAACCGGCGTCCGTCGGTCATCTGGTCGGACACGAAGTCCAAGCTCCAGCGCTGGTTGGGCGTCAACGGTACCTCCAGAGGCCGCCGCGTGCCGATCGCGCGCTTGCGCCCGCCCCGCCGGCGCACGGTCAGCTTTTCCTCGCGGTAGAGCCGCTGGACCCGCTTCTTGTTGACCGCATGGCCCTCGCGCCTCAGCAGCACGTGCAGCCGGCGATAGCCGAACCGGCGACGCTCCTGCGCCAGGGCCTTGAGCCGCTCGCGCAGGACATCATCGTCAGGCCGCGTGGCCTGGTAGCGCACGCTCGTGCGATCTGCGCCCAGAACCCGGCACGCCCGCCGCTCGCTCATCTCGTAGGCCTGGCGCAGGTACGCCGCGGCCTCCCGACGCGCGGCGGGCGTCACCACTTTTTTCCCAGCAGGTCTTTCAGCGCGACGTTGTCGAGCATCGCGTCGGCCAGCATCCGCTTGAGCTTGGCGTTCTCGTCCTCCAGCGCCTTCAGACGTCGCGCCTCCGACACGTCCAGCCCGCCGTACTTGGCCTTCCACTTGTAGAAGGTCGGTGAACTGAGACCGTGCTTCCTGCACAGGTCCGCCACCGGCACGCCCGCCTCCTGCTCGCGCAGGATCCCGATAATCTGCTCTTCCGTGAACCGTGATCGCTTCATTCGTCCGTCCTTTTGGTGGGCGGACTCTAATTATTCCTGGAGGAGTTTCAGGGGGTCACGTCAACGCGAGATCCGACATAATCTTTGAACGCCGCTTAACATTCAAAGCCCACATAGTCGGTACTCGGTGGGATTGAAAATACTGAGACTATCTCACAAATATAGAGGAATGTAACATATTTACCGGCCCGGCTTACCGGATTGAACCACTATAAGGTGGATAGTTACCTACGCCGATTTTGTCAGTAAAGGCCCCGCTCGCGCGGGCTTCCAACCGAACCTAGCTCGCAACGGATTGCACCACGAACCCCGCCGGGCCACAAAATTCTTGCCGCGCTTTTCAACACATATGTGTTTTTAGATTCTATATACATGCTACGCATGAAGGGTGAAGTCGTGGGAACCACATATGAATAGACCTACCCCAGTCGCTTTCAAAACAAGCGACGGCATAGTCCTCGCTGCCGACCGTTATGGTGCTAGAGGCCGCGGCTCTGTGATCCTAGCGCACGGCGGCGGCCAGACCCGCCATGCGTGGGCAAAGACCGCGTCGGCGCTCGCGGATCGAGAGTGGGAAGTTATCGCGCTCGATCTGCGCGGCCACGGTGACAGTGGCTGGTCGCCAACAGGCGATTATAGGATTCACCGCTTCGCTGAGGATCTCGTAGATGTAGTGGGGACGATGCCTGGGCGTACGGCGATTATCGGCGCATCTCTCGGGGGCCTTGCCGGACTCTACGCGGAGGCCGAGGTCGCGCCTGGGAGTTTCAGCTCAATCACTCTTGTCGACATCGTTCCGAGCATGGACTCGGACGGAGCCGCCAAAGTAATGGAGTTCATGGGAGCACATGTCGCGCAAGGTTTTGGCAGCCTTGAAGAAGCCGCTGCGGTTATCGCGGCTTATCTGCCTCACCGTCCGCGACCAAAGGATCTATCTGGACTTGCCAAAAACCTGCGGCAATGTGATGATGGACGACTGCGCTGGCACTGGGATCCCGGCTTTGTATCCGGCGTCCATCGCGGACGAACCGCGCAGGATACCGACGCATTCCAAGCCCGGCTACCCGGGTTAACGCTTCCGGTGCACCTTATCAGGGGCAGGCTGAGCGAATTGGTATCTCTCGAAGCGGCGGAAAACTTCGTAGCCCTACTGCCGAATGCAAAGTTCACCGATGTCGCAGGCGCGTCCCACATGGTGGCGGGGGACCGCAACGACGCGTTTCTCAACGCTGCTGTCGAGTTTCTAGAAAGCCTGGACCACCAACCCTAGAACGGAATTTATAATTCCGGAGATAGTACAAACTAAACATCTTCAACCCCAGAAATCGAAATATAACTTTTAATAAAACACTTGCTAAATTTATCTTAACTAACCCTGCCGAGATAATTCCCGCCGATCATTTTGTGATCGTGACCCGTTACTATCCATTTTAGGCATTGCGGGAAATAGATGTACCGCCATAATATTATATATGGGAAAATATCGATCGTTTAAGCGAATGCATAGTTGATATGCGCGATATTTTATTTTATCCTGGGGAAGAGGCGCAAGGCACAACCTTCCCGCCTCCCTCGGCCGTGCCCTAGTGCTTACCTCCTGGGCGCGGTATACTTAGGCGGCGCAGCAACCAACTGCGCCGCCTTTTTACACTTAATGCAGCAAGCGTTAGAATGTTGGATTGATTCCATTTTTTGGTGGACATTGCGGCGAGTACGATGACCTTGTCTGCGGCGCTCAAGACGAAAGGTTTGCGCTACTGGTTGTGATCGGCGACAAGGCGATTGATGGAGCGCCGCCGATCCCTACGGCGCGCTGACGGTCGGAGGGGTCGCCCAACAGATCCAGCGGTTTGATCCGGACGAGCGACACCTTCGGGTCCGGCCGGTTCATGAGGTCGATGACTGCCGAGAGGATTGCCTCGCGCTTGGCGCCGATCATCTAGCCGGAACCGGGCTTATACCTTCGTCGCCCGCGAGGCCTCGCCCCCCGAAGCCGAACCGGATCCTGTCAGGGATCGCCCCGCGACGCGGCTCAAAGCACGATGAAGAACGAACGTCGGCGCGAGGGCCGCAGCGAAGACCATAGCCGTGATCAGGAACCCGTCTCGGTAGGCGGCCGCCGCCGCCTGGTAGTAAACTCCTTGCCCCAGCAACCAGCCGGCGGCCGGGAGTTGCTCCAAAGGCCCGAGTCCCATCGCGTGGACGGTTCGCGCGGCTTCCATGAGATAGTTGCCTGTAGTCGAATTATCCGACGTTTGGGTCGCGGCGAGGGCGTCGCCGTGGAACGCGGTTCGTCGCTCAATGATAACGCCCAGAATACTCGTGCCAAGCGCTCCGCCCAATTGCCGGGTGAAGTTCATCGAGCCTGAGCCCTGGGATAACAGTTCCAGCGGCAGCACCTTGAGAGCTGCAGAACTCAGCGAGGGGAACACAAAGCCCATGCCAATGCGGCCAATCACCGTCCACCAAGCGAGCGTCCAGAAGGCTGTGTCGGCGCTCACGTGGGCCGTTAGCCACGACGAATAGGCAAAAATCGCCATGCCCGCCCCGATCAGCAATCCTGGCGACAGCCGGTCGCTCATCATGCCTGCGGCGGGAAAGACGATGACCAGGACGAAGCCGGCCGGCATCAGCAGCAGACCCGCTTGGGTTGGGGTGAAGTTTTGAATCTGCTGGACGAAGACCGGGAGCAGATAGGTCGTGCCGTACAGTTCGGCCCCCAGCACAAAGCTGACCGCTGCGGCCGCAGCGAAGGGGGGACTGGCGAACACCCGCAGGTCGAGCAGCGGATGCGGAATCCGACTTTCGCAGACAAGAAAGGCCGCCGCGCAGGTCATCGTGATCGCAAACCCCGCGAGGACGGGCGTGGAGGCCCAGCCCTGGCGCTGTCCACTGGACATGGTTTCCAGCAACGCGAGCAGCGCCACGCTGAGCCACACCAGGGCCGGCCAGTCCAGTCGGGCCTTCGCAGCCGCAGGATCACGATCGGGCAGGAAAAGGTTCGCCAGCGTGATGCCGCCGAGGCCGAAGGGAATCCCCAAATAGAAAAGGAACCGCCAGTCGAAGCTATCCATCAGCAGTCCGCCGACCCACGGCCCCAGCGCCGGGGCGAGCACCACGCCAATCCCGAAGATGCCCATAGCCGCGCCGCGCTTGTCAGGGGGAAACACCTGGAACATCACGACCATCGCCAGCGGCTGGATGACACCCGCTGCAGCGCCCTGGATCACCCGGGAGACTATGAGCACCGTATCATCCGGGGCCAGCCCGCCAAGGACCGATCCGAACAGGAACACGCCCAGGGCCACCATCATGGTTTGCCGATGACCGAAGGTGCGCTCGCACCATGCAGAGAGCAGCATGGTGACCGTCATCGCGGCGAGGAAACCAGTCGCGAGCCACTGCACCCGGGTCTGATCGATGCCGAACTGCCCCATGATCGCCGGGACAGCCACGTTCACAATGGTGGATGACAACACCACGGCGATCGCTGAAACCATGGCCGCCGCCGTCGCGAGCCAGCGGTACATCGACCCACAGCGAGCAAAGAGGGCCTCAGTGCGGATTCCGGGCTGATCGCGCCCGTCATTCCGATTTGATGCCGCCCACCATTCCGATCTGATCGCGCCCACCGTTCCGATTAATCCCCGCGCGGCATTCCGAGATGATGCCGCCCAGGGCGCGGGCCGTGAGGGTCTTCGTTGGCTCTAGGCTCCTCCTTTTTGGAGGGGCCGATGCCGACGGAGAGGATCGCCATGCGCCGCGTGCGCGAGATGTTGAGATTGAGCCGGGACGCCGGCCTGGCGACCCGGGAGGTGGCGCGACGAACCGGGGTGGCGCCCTCGACACTGCGGGAGATGTTCCGGCGCTCTGAGAGGTCTGGATTGGCGTGGCCGTTGCCGTTGGACCTGACCGACGCCGATCTTGAGACGCTTCTTTACGGCGAAGCCGGAACCAAGCAGGGTCACCGGCGGCGGGGGGAGCCCGACTGGGCGGCGCTGAACCGCGAGCTGAAGCGCAAGCACGTCACCCTGCAGATCCTGTGGGACGAGTATATCGAGACCAACCCGGACGGCTATCGCTACAGCCGGTTCTGCGACCTCTACCGGGGCTGGGAGGCGCGCCTTCCAGTCACCATGCGCCAGACCCACCTGGGCGGCGACAAGCTGTTCGTCGATTACGCCGGCGACACCGTGCCGGTGATCGTCGATCCACGGACAGGCAGGACGCGAGGGGCGCATATCTTCGTGGCGGTGATGGGCGGCTCAAGCCTGTCGTTCGCCCACGCCAGCTGGACCGAGACCCTACCCGATTGGATCGACGCCCACGCCCAGACCTTCACCTACTTCGGCGGGGCGGCCCGCCTGATCGTGCCCGACAACCCCAAGGTCGCGGTGATCAAGGCCTGCTTCTACGACCCGCAGGTCAACCGCACCTACGCCGAGATGGCGGCCCATTACGACACCGCCGTGCTGCCGGCGCGGCCCAGGCGCCCACGCGACAAGGCCAAGGTCGAGGCCGCCGTGCGCATCGTCGAGCGATGGCTGCTGGGGCGGCTGCGCCATCGACGTTTCCACAGCCTGGCCGAAGTGAACGCCGCCATCGCCGAGCTGCTAGTCCGGCTCAACGATCAGCGCGTCTTGCGTTACGTCGGCCGCACCCGTCGCCAACTGTTCGAGGAGATCGGCGCCCCACGGCTCAAGCCCTTGCCGGCCGAGCCCTATGTTCTGGCCGAGTGGCGCCTGCGCAAGGTCGGCCTCGACTATCATGTCGATGTTGAGGGCCACTACTACTCGGTCCCCTATCGCCACGCCCGGGCCAGCGTCGAGGTGCGTCTGACGCCCCGGACGGTCGAGGTGTTCCTCAAGGGTGAGCGGATCGCCGCCCACATGCGCGGCAGCGGCGACGGCAAGCACACCACCATCATCGAGCACATGCCCTCCAGTCATCGCCGCTACAGCGACTGGACCATTGAGCGCATCATCCGGGAGGCGATGCGGATCGGCCCCTCGGTCGTGATGCTCTGTTGATCCTGGAGCATCGCCCCCATCCCGAGCAGGGCTTCCGCACCTGTCTTGGCATCGTGCGCCTGGCCAAGCCCTTCGGGCCGGCCCGTCTGGAGGCCGCATGCCTACGCGCCCTGCAGGTCGGCGCGCGCACCTATGGGTCCGTCAGATCGATCCTCGACAACCGGCTCGACGGTCAACCCGTCCGTCGGGCCCGCGAGGGGGAAGATCAAGACCTGGCCATCCTCCACTCCAATATCCGCGGTCCTGGCTACTACCACTGAGGAGAACATCCATGCTCATCCACCCCACGCTCGATCAACTGCACGACCTTGGCCTTCACGGCATGGCCAAGGCCTTCCACGAGCTTGCCGCCAATGACGAGGCCGCCGGCCTGGGCCATGCCGACTGGCTGGCCCTGCTGTTGGAGCGAGAGGCCGTCCATCGCCAGGACAAGCGGCTCGGCGCGCGCCTGCGTCACGCCAGGCTGCGCCATCACGCCGTCCCGGAGGACATCGACTACCGCGCCCACCGGGGGATCGATCGAGGGCTGCTGGCCAGTCTCGTCAAGGGCGACTGGATCGATGCCCACGACAACCTGGTGATCACCGGGCCAACCGGCGTCGGCAAGAGCTGGCTGGCCTGCGCGCTCGGTCACAAGGCCTGCCGCGACAACCGCTCCGTCCTCTACGTGCGCGTGCCCAAGCTCTTCGATGAACTGGCGCTCGCCCATGGCGACGGCAGCGCCGGCCGCCGCCTCAAGACCCTCGGCGCCGCCCAGCTGCTCATCCTTGACGACTGGGGTCTGGAGCCCCTCGGCGCTCAGGCCCGTCACGACCTGCTCGAAATCCTCGAGGATCGCTACGGCCGGCGCTCCACCATCGTCACCAGCCAGCTGCCGATCGCCGACTGGCACACCGTCATCGGCGAGGCCACCTATGCCGACGCCATCCTCGACCGCCTGGTCCACAACGCCCACCGCCTGGAACTCAGCGGCGAGTCACTGCGCCGCTCCGCGCCGCCATCCCAGACTTGACCTTAACCCTAGGCCACGGACTCATTAAATCGCAGCCAAATGCGTACTGAGGCGAGTTTGACGCCGGCGAGATAGTTGTCGGC
>NZ_JBXAKU010000033.1:0-16688 GCF_058798735.1 Caulobacter sp. GW822-FHT07D08 | reverse complement strand
CAAACTGATCGAAACCGACGGACACCTTCATCCCCTATAGGCGCCATCCTCGCCGCGGCGCTCACCGGATGGGTACGTTGCGGGCGTGCGCTTTGTCTTCGATAGGGTAAGCTCGCTTGTTGGGCTCTGCGAAATCTTTGTCGGGCAGATTGTCGCGCTTTCCTTCGGTTAGCTTTGTCATCGCCGTATCTCCTCTCTGGGCAAGCGATCAACGCCTCGCCCATCCTCCGGTTCTACGCAGCCTAGAGGCGATGCCCGAATGCTTTGGCTGGAGCCATTGCCTTCCCTCGTCGTTTGGCTTGCTCAACGGAGGGCCGGCAGAAGATGGATCGCTCGCGACGAGGCATGATCACCGGACGATGGAATAATCCGTCCACGCGCATCCTCCTCGGGCTCGTGGTGGGCCTCCTATCCGGGGCGGCCTTAAGCAGAGGTTCATCGCCGACGCGTGATCTTCTGTCGACCATCAGCGCGCCGGTTGGGCAGCTGTGGCTTGACGCCCTGACGATGACGGTCGTGCCGCTTGTATTTGGTCTCCTCGTCACGGGCGTCGGTTCGGCGGCCTCCAGTGCTGCGGCTGGAAGTGTGGCGACGCGTGCGATGCTGTGGTTCGTCGTCCTGCTCGTCGCCGCCTGCGCGTTCAGCGCTGCGCTGACCACCTTGGCGCTGGCCTGGGCCCCGATTCCCAGCGGCGGCGGCTCACTGCGCACGGCAGGCGCGGGCGCGCCGGTGATCGCCGAAGCGGGAGCTTGGTTCAGCGGCATCATACCCGCCAACCCCGTCAAGGCCGCCGCCGAGATGAGCATGGCGCCCTTGGTGGTCTTTGCCCTGTTCTTCGGGTTCGCCGCCAGCCGCATCGACGCGCCGCTACGCCGGTCGCTGACGACGTTCTTCGAAGCCCTGGTGGCGACCATGCTGGTGATCGTCCGCTGGGTGCTGCTCGCCGGCCCTGTCGGCGTTTTGGCGCTGGGATTTGGGGTGGGCTTGAAGATGGGCTTGGGCGCGGCCGGCGCGCTCGCGCACTACGTCCTAATCGTGGTCGCCGCCTGCCTTTCAATCACCTTGTCGGCCTATGTCCTGGTCGCGCTAGCAGGACGTATCTCTCCTCTCACCTTCGCCAAGGCCGCTTTGCCGGTCCAGGCCGTGGCCCTGGGCACGCAATCCTCGCTGGCCTGCCTTCCGGCGATGATCACCGCGACGGGGGCCCTGCGCACATCACCAGGAACATCGGAAGTCGTCCTTCCGCTTGCGGTGTCGATCTTTCGCGCCGCGAGCGCCGCGGCGAACATCGCCGTGGCCGTCTACCTGGCGCATCTTCACGGGGTTGCCCTGGCGCCCATCACCCTGGGCGTGGGTGTCTTGGTGGCGGCGGCGGTGAGTCTGGCGGCTGTCGGTCTCCCGGCCCAGGTGTCGTTCTTCGCGACGATCGGTCCGGTCTGCCTAGCCATGGGCGCGCCGCTGACCGCCCTGCCCGTTCTCCTGGCCGTCGAGACCGTGCCGGACCTCTTCCGCACCCTGGGCAATGTCACTGCGGATCTGGCTGTGGGGCGCATTGTCGGCCGAGATCGGGTCGCCGCAGACAACGACGAGCCCGAATGGCCCGAGGTCGCGGCCCCCTGATGAGACGCGTCGCCACCGGATTTGTCGGCGATTGAGGCCGCGACAACCTCGGATCGGTTGAGCTTGGCCATATCATCGGACTCCGCATCGATCCGATCGGCTAGGTCCGGCCCACTCCTCGAAGCTGGATGATCTTGCCAATTTGCGATCGGCCAATAGCGCCGGACAGCGGCGTCTGTGAACCCAAGCAGCAGCGACGTCTGGCCGATGTTCCCGGTTTCAGCCCGTTGAGAGGCGTTCGCGAAACATCATCGAGGCTGGTCGGCATCGCAGACGGAACAGCAGCCGACCCATCTCGTTTGGGTGCTTGGAACACAACGCGGAGAGGAACCATGAGCCAAGACAGCCGGCTGACGATGCAGGATCCGCGCGAGCAATATCCCAAGCCACCCTTTCCTCCCCAGCCCCAAGCCGCGCCCGGCCTGGCCGCGCGGATGGAGCCTCGCCCCGACCATGGCGAGACCAGCTATCGAGGATCAGGACGCCTGGCAGGACGCATGGCCCTGATCACGGGAGCGGACTCAGGGATCGGCCGCGCCGCCGCCATCGCTTTTGCGCGCGAGGGCGCGGACGTGGCGATCGGTTATCTGCCCAGCGAGGAGTCCGACGCCAAGGAGGTTATCGCCCTGATCGAGGCCGAAGGCCGCAAGGCGATCGCCTTGCCCGGCGACATCAAGGACGAGAGCTTTTGCAAAGACCTTGTTTCCAAGGCGGTCGATGGTCTGGGCGGCCTAGACATCCTGGTCAACAACGCGGGCAAGCAAGTGACCCAACCCGAGATTGAGGACATCTCCAGCGATCAGTTCGACCAGACGCTGAAGACCAATCTCTACGCGATGTTCTGGATCACAAAGGCCGCCGAGCCGCACCTGCCGCCCGGCGCGTCGATCATCAACACGGCTTCGGTCCAGGCCTATGAGCCGTCCGAGGGCCTGCTCGACTATGCGACCACCAAGGCCGGCATCGTCGCCTTCACCAAGGCCCTGGCCAAGCAGATGATCAAGAAGGGTGTTCGGGCCAACGCCGTCGCGCCGGGTCCGTTCTGGACCGTGCTGCAGCCAAGCGGCGGGCAAACCCAAGAGAAGGTTCAGCACTTCGGCGAGCAATCCCAGCTTGGCCGTCCCGGCCAGCCTGTCGAGATCGCGCCGGTCTACGTGCTGTTGGCCTCCCAGGAAGCCAGTTTTATCACCGGGGAAGTTTATGGCGTCACGGGCGGCGCCGGCATCGCTTGATGCGCTGATTTGGAAACGCGTCGGCGGCGCGTCAGCCCTCGAGCGCACGCCGCTTGGCTTTCGGAGGTCGGTTGCATGCAAAACACGCGTGTTGGCTGCTCGGGCTGGGCCTACGACGATTGGCGCGGCGCTTTCTACCCGACAGACGTCAAGCTGAAGGATCGGCTGGCCT
Source organism: Caulobacter sp. GW822-FHT07D08 (assembly GCF_058798735.1). Classification (NCBI taxonomy): domain Bacteria; kingdom Pseudomonadati; phylum Pseudomonadota; class Alphaproteobacteria; order Caulobacterales; family Caulobacteraceae; genus Caulobacter; species Caulobacter sp. GW822-FHT07D08. Next base: position 13,664 of record NZ_JBXAKU010000033.1, on the reverse strand, counting down.
ACTACGCCACCGTGTTCGACACGACGGAAATCAACGGGAGCTTTTATCGCCTGCCGTCGGCGAAGGCCGTCCGCGCTTGGGCTGACCACGTTCCCGAGGGCTTCGTCTTCGCGTGGAAGGTTTCCCGCTACATCACCCACAACAAAAAGCTGAAGGACTGCAAGGACAGCGTCGATCTGGTGTTTGGCCGGATGGAGCCGCTAGGTCAAAAGGCCGGGCCCGCGCTCGTGCAGCTGCCGCCGATGCTCCATCGCGACGACGAACGTCTCAACCGCTTTCTATCTTGGATGCCCGCAGGGCAACTGGTGACCGTCGAATTTCGCCATCCCAGTTGGTACGAGCCCGCCGTGCTGGACATTCTGCGCAACCACAGCGCGGCGCTTTGTGTCTCCGACCACCACGATGCGCCGTCGCCGTGGGAGACCACGGCGAGTTTCGCCTATGTGCGAGGCCATGGACCAGGCGGCCATTATCACGGACGCTACGGGGCTAGCGCCTTGACCGCATGGGCCGAGTGGGTCGATGAGCGCCGCCAAGCCGGGATGGCGGTGTTCAGCTACTTCGATAACGACGTAAAGAGCGCCGCGCCCAAGGACGCCGCGCTGTTAATCGCGCGTCTATCCCAATAGGCAGAAGCGGCGACGTCTCGTACCGAGCCTGAGGGGCGAGCATCAATCGGCGCCGTTACCCGGATCGGTCGCGTCGGGATCGTGTGTGTGGGTCGTTTTCCTGGTCGGATCCGCCGATGGCGCCAGGGGAGCTTCAAGCCCTCCAGGTTGCGGGGCGGCCGACGTCGGCGTTGGGGAAACCGGCTGCGAGTGGCGCTTGTCCGTCGCCATCACGCTTTACCCGAGCCTGGTTCGGCCATCTTGCGGTGCTGCTCGGCCAGAACGCTCTGCGGGGTCACCGCCGCGACCGCCGCCTGCAGCTTGTTCTTGAAGCCAGCCACGACGTCGCCCTCGCCCTTTTGCATTGCGCGGTAGCCGGTCAGCGCCACGTCGGCCGGATCGGCCTTCTTCGGATCGGCCCCGACCTTGGTGTCCAGCATGTCGGCGCGCTCGAAGAACTCGGTGTCGGTCGGACCCGGCATCAGGCAGCTGACCGAGACGCCGGTGTCCTTCAGCTCGTTGCGCAGCGCCCAGGCGAAGCTATCGAGGAAGGCCTTGGTGCCGTTGTAGACGGCCTGGAACGAGCCCGGCATCAGGCCGGCGATCGAGCCGGTGATCAGGATGCGGCCCCGCTCGCGCTCGCGCATGTCGCGGGCGATATTCTGGATCAGATAGACCGTGCCGGTAACGTTGGTGTCGATCACGAACCGGGCCTCGGCCCAGTCCTGGTCGAGGAAGCCGTGGCCCAGGCCTCGCCCTGCGTTGGCCATTAGGGCGTCGACCTGGCGGCCGCCGATTAGGGCCAGCAGTTCGTCGACGCCTTCAGTGGTCGAGAGATCGACCTGTACGGCGTCAACCTTGCCGCCATGCTGTTCCAGGGCGTCCTTGGCTTCGACGATGGAGGGCTCGTCTGCGGCGATGATCAGGTCATAGCCGTCCTCGGCCGCCAGACGGGCCAGTTCGTAGCCGATGCCGGACGAGGCGCCGGTGACGACGGCAAGGGGGCGAAGATCTTCGATCATCAGGCGGCTTCCTTCTGCCAATCGGGCTTGAGGACGACCTTGGTCACCTCGTTCTGGTCTTCCTTGAACATCTTGTAGCCCTTGGGCGCGTCCTCCAGCGGCAGGCGATGGCTGATCAGGAAGGTGGTGTCGATAACCCCCTCGCCGATCAGGTCGAGTAACGGCCGCAGGTACTTGTGGACGTGAGTCTGGCCGGTGCGGATCTGCAGACCCTTCTCCATCAGGGCTCCGATCGGGATCTTGTCACCCATGCCGCCGTAGACGCCCGGGATAGAGACGCGGCCGCCGGTGCGGCAGGCCATCAGCACTTCGCGCAAAACATGGGCGCGGTCGGTGCCTAGGCGGGTGGCGACCTTAACGGCGTCGATCACGTTGTCGATCGAGAAGCCGTGGCTCTCCATGCCGACCGCGTCGATGCAGGCGTCCGGACCGATGCCGCCGGTCATGGCCATCAAGGCCTCGCGGACCTTGACGTCGTGGTAATTGATCACCTGCGCGCCCATTGACCGGGCGAGTTCCAGACGGTGCGGATGGTGGTCGATGGCGATGACCTTGTGCGCGCCCTGGATCAGGGCGCTCTGAATCGAGAACAGGCCGACCGGACCACAGCCCCAGACCGCCACGGTGTCGCCCGGCTCGATCTGGCAGTTCTCAGCCGCCATCCAGCCCGTGGGCAGGATGTCGGACAGGAACAGCACCTTGTCGTCCTCCAGGCCGTCCGGAATGACCATGGGTCCCACGTCGCTGTAAGGGACCCGCACATATTCGGCCTGCCCGCCGGCATAGCCGCCCGTCATGTGCGAATAACCGAATAGGCCGGTCATCGCCGTGCCGTAGGCGATCTCGCCCAGGTCCTGCGTCTCGGCCGGGTTGGAGTTCTCGCAGCCCGAGAACTGCTGCTTTTCGCAATGGAAGCACTTGCCGCAGGCGATCACGAACGGGACGACGACGCGCTGACCCTTCTGTAGCGTCGAACCGGGGCCGGTCTCGACGACCTCTCCCATGAACTCGTGGCCCAGGATGTCGCCCTTCTCCATCGAGGGGATCATGCTGTCGTAGAGGTGCAGGTCCGAGCCGCAGATGGCGGTCGAGGTGATCTTGATGATCGCGTCGCGGGGATTGACGATCTTGGGGTCCGGCACGGTGTCCATACGGACGTCGTGTTTGCCGTGCCAAGTCAGGGCGCGCATGGGCGTCTCCGTCTAGAATTTGTGTTGGATCAGCCTTGCGGCGCGGCGTCAGGGGTCTTGGCGGTGGAAATCTCGCCGGTCTCCATCAGCTGCTTGAAGCGGCGCAGCTCGCGGCGCGCCTGGATCTTCGGCTCCTTCTGGAAGAGCTTGGCGATCAGCTTGCCGAGATCGCCGCCCGGCGGCTCGTAAACGATGGTGGCGGTGACTTCCGTGCCGCGTCCGGGCGGGCCGTCCTTGAACTCGACGCGGCCGGCGTTCTTGATGTCGGCGCCCTCGGCGGACTCCCAGGCCAGCAGCTCGTTCTCGACCTCTTCGGTCAGGATGCTGTCCCACTCCACGGCCTTTCCGGCCGGAGCCTTGACCACCCAATGCGAGCGCCGGTCATCGCCAGGCGTGACGCTCTCGACGTTCTCCATGAACAAGGCCAGGTTCCGGAAATCGCGCCAAAAGGCATAAAGCTCGGCTCGCGGTCGGTTGATGGTCACGGTGCGCCCGACCAGGGCCGCTTCGCGCCAGCCGCGTTCCTCGGCGACCTCGTGGGCGATGTCGCGCTGGTGGACGGCGGCGGTCAGCGGCGCGTCACTCTGAAGCGCGCGGGCGATGGTCTCTTCAGACATCGTCGATCTCCTCAATGCGGCAGATCAACAGCCCTGGGCCGCCCCTTGTTCCGACAGCCAAGGTTGTACCCGACCAACTCATCAAATGAAGAGGTGGCCGGGACCGGACCACGGCTCGGGCCCGGTTTCCGGGGCGTTTGTTGCGCAGGTTTCCCGACATTGGAACGCCGGGCGCACGCCTCCGTTTGAGCTGCTCGCCGCCGAAAAGTGCGGTGCAGGTCAAAACCGGGTGGAGACGATCATGCGCGAGACGCACTCGAACCCATCCCCACTCTGCCGGAGAGCAATCATGTTTGGTGGCGAACGTCTTTCGCGCCTCGGCGCCTTCAGTCCCCAATTTCCCGACGCCGAAGCCCTGCACAAGGGCCTGGCGCACTGGAACCATCGCCGGCTTTCGCCGCGAGAGCCTTCCGAAAGTTGGCGCGACGAAGTCGATGAGGAACGCCGCATGAAGTGTCTCGAAGGCGAGTTCGTCGAAGCTTTCCGCGCGCACATCGAGCCGATGGTCGCGCAGGTTCCAACGGACGCCGAGGCCTTCGTCGCCTGGTTTGAGGCGCTAAAGGACCACGGCCCCGGTCAATGGGATCCGCTGTTCGACTGGCTCGAAGGCGCCGCCTCGCTAGAAGACATCAAGTGGTTCCTGACCCAGGAGGCGGCCGGCGAGGCTGGCTTTGACGACCTGGTCGCCCTGACCCAAGTCAAGATCCCCGACCGCGCCAAGCTGGAACTGGCTCGCAACTACTGGGACGAGATGGGCCGGGGCAGCGCCAAGGGCATGCACGGCCCGATGCTGGAGCGCACCACCGCTACCCTGGGCCTCTCGCCAACGATCGGCGCCACGCTCTGGCAGTCGCTGTGCTTGGCCAACACCATGACGGCGTTCGCCACGACACGGCGGTATGCCTGGCACTCGATTGGCGCCCTGGGCGTGGTCGAGCTGACCGCCCCGACCCGCGTGGCCTGTGTCGATGCCGGCCTCAAGCGCGTGGGCGTTTCGCCCGAGGCCCGCATGTATTTCGCCCTGCACGCCCATCTCGATGTCGAGCATTCCAAGGCCTGGAACGCCGAAGCGCTGATCCCGCTGGTCGTGGAAGATCCGAGCCGGGCGCGGTTCATCGCCGAGGGCGCGATCATGCGCCTGATCTGCGGTGAGCAGTGCTTCGAGACCTACCGCGCTCATCTGTGGGCCCATACGCACCCGCTCGTCTACGCCGCGGAGTAAACGTCATGACCAGCATTTTCTATGTCTCGCCCTTTGACGGGGGCTGGTGTGTGAAGATCGCCGAAACCGGCGAGATCCTGTTCTTCACGGCGCGACGACAGGCGATCGCCGAGGCGTGGGCCTTGGCGCGGCTTTGGCCAAAGGACGTCAAGGTCAAGGTCAGTGCGCGCCGCGCCCCGGCCCTGACCGAACCCTGGACGCCCGCCGACTTCGCCTATCCTTTGGGCGCGCCAGCATGAGCGCTCCCGACACCCCATCGAACTGGCTCCAGGCCAACCGCAGTGCGAGCGGCCGTGCCGATGGTCACGACGCCATGATCCGCTTCTCGATTTCGCCGACAGGTTCAGGGGCCTGGGCCTGGCGCTGCTACGAGCCGTTGGGCCGCGTCCGCGCCCACGGCCTGGCGGGAACCCGAAAGCTGGCCGCTGCCCTGGTGATCCATCACATCGTCTCGGCGCACGCGGAACGGGCCGCGCCGCCCTCCCTCAGCAACTGCGCAAAGGCGGCTTAAGGTGATGCGCGTTCTTGAAGCGGCGACCTATCGCGGTCCCCATCTCTACGCCAACCAACCGATGATGCGGATCCAGCTCGACCTGGGTGTGCTGGAGGCTTGGCCGACCAACCGGATCGCCGGCTTCACCGACCGACTGCTGGTTTCCCTGCCCGGTCTGGAGGTCCACGGCTGTTCTTACAGGTCGCACGGTGGGCTGCTGCTGCGCATGCGCGAGGGAACGTGGCTGGGCCATGTGATCGAACACGTCGCCCTCGAACTGCAGAAGCTGGCTGGGGTCGAGGCCGGGCGCGGTAAGACGCGGTCGGTCAAGGGCCGGCCCGGCGTCTACAACATCCTCTACGTCTATGATGGCGAAGGCCTGGGCCGCGCCGCCGGCCGCGCCGCCGTCGAGCTGGTCCACAGCCTGCTGCCGCACGACCTGCAGGGCGTGGTGGGCCTCGACCGGATCGCGCCGCCGGTCGGCGACTTGACCCCGCCGCTGTTCGACCTGAACCGCACGCTGGACCAGCTGCGGACGATCGCCCGGCGCGAGACACTGGGTCCGACCACCCGCTCCCTGGTCAACGAAGCGCGCCGCCGAGGCATCCCAGTGCAGCGCCTGGACGAGCAGAGCCTGGTTCAGCTGGGCTGGGGCGCGCGGCGAAAGCTGATCCGCGCCAGCATCACCGGCCAGACCAGCCACATCGCCGTGATGACCGCGAGCGACAAGTCCCTGACCAAGACCTTGCTGGCGGCGGCCGGCGTTCCCGTTCCGCGTGGCGGCGTCGTGCGCACGCTCGACGAAGCGCTGGCCCAGGCCGCGCGGATCAAGGGACCGGTGGTCCTAAAGCCCCTCGACGGCAATCACGGCCGAGGCGTCAGCCTGGGGCTGGAAACGCCAGAGCAGGTGCGCTGGGGCTACGAGCAGGCGATCAAGCATGGGCGCCGCGTGATCGTCGAAGAACAATATGTCGGCCGCGACTACCGGATCCTGGTGATCGGCGGCCAGATTGCCGCCGTGGCTGAGCGGGTGCCGGCCCGGGTGATCGGTGATGGCGCCAGCACCGTGGCCCAGTTGATCGAGACGGTGAATCGCGATCCCCGGCGCGGGATCGGCCACGAACAGGTCATGACCCGGATCGTCGTCGACGAGCAGGTCCGCGAGATGCTGGCCCGGGCCAATCTTTCGCTGGAGGCCGTGCCCGCGCGTGGGGCCGTGGTCACTTTGCGCGCCACCGCCAACCTCTCGACCGGCGGCGTCGCGATCGATCGCACCGACGTCATCCATCCCGACAACGCCGCCATCGCCCGCCGCGCCGCCCTGACCGTGGGGCTCGACGTGGCCGGCATCGACTTCATGGCCCCCGATATCACCCGGTCGGTCCGCGAGACCGGCGGCGGCATCGTCGAGATCAATGCCGCGCCCGGTTTCCGCATGCACCTGGAGCCGTCCGAGGGCCAGCCGCGCGACGTGGCCAAGGCCGTGGTCGCCGACCTTTTCCCGCCGGGGACCCGCAGCCGCATCCCGATTGTCGCGGTGACCGGCACCAACGGCAAGTCGACCGTCGTGCGCATGGTCGCCCGCATCGCCCGCGAGATGGGCAAAACGGTGGGCCTGACCAACACCACCGGCGTCTACGTCAATGACGAGCGGGTGCTGGAGGCCGACGCCAGCGGCCCCAAGAGCGCCCGCATGGTGCTGCGCGACCCGACGGTCGATCTGGCGGTGCTGGAGACCGCGCGCGGCGGCATGCTGCGCGAGGGCCTGGCCTTCGACCGCTGCGACGTGGGCGTCGTCCTGAACGTCACCGCCGACCATCTGGGCTTGAAGGGCGTCGAAACGCTGGAGGACCTGGCCTTGGTCAAGTCGATCGTCACAGAAGCGGTCTCGCGGCGCGGCGTCAGCGTCCTCAATGGCGACGATCCCCTGACCCTGCGAATGGCCAAGCACGCCGGCGGTCGCATCGCCTATTTCACCCTCAGCGGCGGCTTCGAAGACTTAAGCTCCTTCCTGCAAAAACACGTGGCCGAAGGCGGGCTGCTCGCCGCGCGCGAAGCCTCGGTGCGCGGCGGTGAATTGGTGCTCTACGACAAGGGCCGGCGCATCCCGGTGATCCACGCCGACGAGATCCCCGCCACGCTGAACGGCATGGCCCGGTTCAATGTCGCCAACGCCCTGGCCGCGCTCGCCGCCGGCCACGGCCTGGGCGCCAGTCCCGCGCAGATGGCCAAGGCACTGCGCGCCTTCACCTCGTCGCATGCGGAGAATCCGGGTCGGTTCAACGTCCATGACGCCCACGGCTTTCGGGTCATCGTCGATTACGCCCACAACCCGGGCGCCATGCGGGCCATGGGCGACCTTGTCGCCAAGCTGCGGCCGACCGTCGGCCGGGTGATCGGCGTGGTCAGCATCCCTGGGGACCGGCGCGACGAGGACATCCTGGAGATGGGCGCGATCGCCGCGGAAATGTTCGACGATCTGATCTTCCGCGAGCTTCCGGACGGACGCGGGCGCCCGACCGGATCGGTGCTGTCGCTGCTGACGAAGGGGGCGCTCGAGGCCGGTTTCCGGGCCGATCGCCTGCATCGCATATTCAGCGAAGAGCGCTCGGTCGATTCGGCGCTTCGGATGGCCAAACCCGACGATCTGGTCTTGGTCTTCCCGACCGCGGTCGAGGCGGTCTGGAAGCAAGTCTTGGCGTTCCAACCATCGGCCAACGCTCCCGCCCTCAACACCGAGGATGGCGTGGTCCATGTCTGAGGCGCGCTGGGCCATCATCGTGCACGGCGGCGCAAAGGACATTCCGCCGGGCTTGGAGCAGGTACATCGCGACGGCTGCCTGCTGGCGCTGTCGGTCGGCCAGGCAATCCTTGAAGCCGGCGGTAGCGCCCTAGACGCCGTGGAGATGGCGGTGCGCGCCCTGGAGGACGATCCGACGTTCAACGCTGGCCACGGCGCGGTGCTGAACGCCCGAGGTGAGGTCGAACTCGACGCGGCGATCATGGATGGCGCGACCCTGGACGTCGGCGGCGTCGCGGCGGTCAAGACCTTGCGCCACCCGATCTCCGTCGCCGCCGCAATGCTGTCCCAGACGCCGGTGCTGCTCGTCGGCGAAGGCGCTGAATGCTTCGCGCGTGAGCATGAGGCCGAATTGTGCGCGCCAGCCGACCTGATGGTCGAGCGCCCTGAGGATCCCGGCTGCGACACGGTCGGATGCGTGGCGCTGGATCGCCACGGCAATATCGCCGCCGCAACCTCGACAGGCGGCCTGACCGGCAGTCATCCGGGGCGGGTCGGCGACAGCCCCCTGCCCGGCTGCGGCCTCTATGCCGACAACATCGTCGGCGGGGTCTCGCTGTCGGGCGACGGCGAGAGCCTGATCCGCACGACATTGGCCGCCCGCCTGATGCACTGCCTGGAAGCCATGCCGCCGGGCGCCGCGATCGAGGCGGCGCTGACCTATCTCGCTCGGGTTGGCGGCCATGCGGGACTGATCGTCATCGACACCGAAGGCCGTGTGGACTGGGGCCACAACAGCGCCCAGTTCGCCGTCGCCCACGCCCGCGCAGGCCAACCCGCCCGCGCCTTCGTCAATCGGGCGCAAGACGTTCAGGAAGCCTGGCCATGACCACCGCGTCCACCACCGAAGGCCCGCTGATCATCATCGGGGGGCACGAGGACAAGGCGGGGGCCAAGATCATCCTCAAGGCCGTCGCCGAGCGCCTGAACGGCGGCCGGCTGGTTGTCGCCACCATCGCCTCGCACGAGCCGGAAGGCTATTTCGAAACCTATCAGAAGGCCTTCGCGTCCCTGGGCGTCACCGACCTGGTCGAGCTCTATATCGAAGACCGCGCCGAGACCCACGATGCTGCCAAGCTGGCCCTGCTGGACGGCGCGGCCGGCGTGTTCTTCTCAGGTGGCGACCAGCTGCGGATCAGCAGCCAGATCGGCGACACGCCGATCGAGGCGCGCATCCGCGAGATCTGGCGAGCCGGCGGCGTCCTGGCCGGGACCTCCGCCGGCGCCTCGGTGATGAGCGACACCATGATGGTCCGCGGCGCCAGCGCCGAGACCCATCGCATCGGCGACCTGCAGATGGCGCCGGGCTTGGGGCTGGTGCGCGACACGATTATTGATCAGCACTTCGCCGAGCGCGGCCGCATCGGGCGGCTCCTGGGCGCGGTGGCGCAGAGCCCGCGGGTGTTGGGCGTCGGCATCGACGAGGACACCGCCATCGTCTTGCAGGGGGACGACTTCACGGTGATTGGCGGCGGCGCGGTCTATGTCGTCGACGCCGAGGGCGCGAGCGCCTCCAACATCGCCGAGGCCAAGACCGAAAGGGCCCTGTCGATCTTTGACGTCCGCCTGCACGTTTTGGCCAGCGGCGATGGCTTGAACCTGACGACCCGGCGGCCGCACGGCCAGCCAACCCCGCCCGCCCCTTCCGTCGGCTAGCCGTTGCGTTGGATCACCGCCCCCACCGCGGCGATACGCTCGACATCCGCATAGGCCTCGCGCCGCAGCTCGCCGCCGAAGATGTCGGGATCGAGTTCCTCATAGGTCAGACGATGGGCCGATCCCGCCACCAGGCCATCCAGCGCAACACGAAAGGCGTCAGTCCCGCCGTCGAGGATGGCGCTGCCGGTATAGAGCACGAACTTTCCACCCGGGCTCAGCCGCCCCAGCGCCTGTCCGGCCCAGTCCAGCGACAGGCGCGCGCCGTGCATGTCGCCGCCGTCCTTATAGGTGCGCCCCGACTGGCCCGCGACGTAAGGCGGATTGGCGACGATCAGATCATAGGGCCCGTGCAGACCCGCCATGCCGTTGCTGATCCGTGTTTCAGCCACCACGCCGGCATAGGCGGCGTTGATGGCCGCCAGCTCGAGCGCCTGGGTGTTGACGTCCCCCAGCACCAGCCGCGCCGCTGGATGCAGCCGGGCGGCCGCCAGTCCGCCGACCCCGGCGCCGCAGCCGATCTCAGCGATCGACAGGACGCCGTCGTGGCGGGCCGATTGCGCGATGAAACGCGCGAAGCGATAGGAGTCAGGCCCCAGGAACACCGCGTCGCTCGCCTTGGCCGGAAAGGCAGAATGCAGGAACAGTATGTCGGCCAGGCGTGACACCCGCACGCGGCTCCTGAACCAGTCGCCCTCCTGATCCAGCGCGTCCGCCGCCCGCAAGAGCTCGAACAACGCCGGGTTCAGGGCATGACGCTCGAAGGCCTGGCTCCAGCCGAAGATGGCTCGCAAGGGCGAGCCTCGCGACAGACCGCGTTCGACCGCGCGCCGTCCTACCGACGGTGTGGGCGTGACAAAGTCATAGGCCTCGGCGTCAAGGTGAGCCAGCAGAGCCTCCAGCGCCTTGGCCCGCCCAGGCACGCGCGCCTCGTTCGCCGCCTCATCCCGCAAAGCCATTCGACACTCCAAAACCAGACGCCGACGAAACAGGACCCGAAGGTCGCGCAGCCGGCGCAAGCCTAATAAGGTCAAGCTCGCCTTTTGGGTTCCGAGCCCGTTGAGCGCGCTACGGCTCGCTTGCGACAACGCGCAATTTTGGAGGACGCAAGCCCGTCAGACCGCATCGCGATGCAGTCGAAGATAGACCGGATCGAACGCCCCCAGACGGACCAGGGCGGGCCAGTCCTTGATGGTCACCTGGCCGCCCTTCCATTCCAGGAGCCCCTGGCGTCGAAGCTCCATCAGCACGCGGTTGACGTGGACCTGGGTCAAGCCGAGCACGTCGCCCAGATCGGCCTGGGTGATGGGCAGGCCAAATCTTTGGTCGCTGGCCAGGGCCGCCGCCTCCAGGCGGCAATAGAGTTCGCAAACGAGATGGGCCATGCGGCTGGCTGCATTCTGCTGGCCCATGGTCACCAGCCATTGACGGTGGATGGCGCCGTCGACCACGGTCTCCAGCCAGAGAAGCCGGGTCAGGTGCGCGGCCGTCTCGGTCAGGCGACGCAGATCGTCATGCGCCGCCGGCGCAACCACACAGTCGGCCAGGGCGATGACGCCATGATCCATCTGGCGCATGAGCAAGCTGTGGAGATCGACGAAGTCGCCGGGCACGTTGATCTCGGTCAGCTGGCGCCCGCCGTTCGGCGTCAGGGTGAAGCGGGCGCATAGGCCGCTCACCAGGAACGTGCTGAAATTGGGACGGTCGCCCGGTTCGATCAGCAGCTTGCCGGCGGCCACGGCGCGGACGGGCCCAAGCACGGTGGAAAGCGCTTGACGCTCGGCCGGCGAGATCGTGTCGCGACGCGCCATCTTTTCGATCAGCGGCGCGATTGCCGAGGATGAAGCCAGGGGCTTGTCTGGGAGCAATCGTACCTCTCCGATCTGCGGCCTTGGCGGCCGTTCCCAATGGCCGATCAAAAAATCGGCGCCAATAACCTAGATTAACGCGCACCGCCGTCGATGGCCTTAACCGTTCACGCTCACGCGGAGGTTTTCTTGCTCGCCAGCCTGATCTTTGTCGGCGTCGCCGGTGATCGAACGGCCACGTTCGTCGATATCGACAGCGATGTGGACGAGCCCGTCAAACGCGCGCGCGACCTGTTGGTTGAGCATCGCAGCTGCGAACAGGTCGCGGTCTGGCGCGATGAGCGCTGCATCGGCGTTTTTTCCCGCGCGGCGTTGGATCGGCCTCTGTGAGCCGCCTTCTGATCGCCAGCCTCGATCGGTTCGGGCCGCTTCGCGATGGCGTGCGCGAGCGACTGGCGGCCTCTGGCCAGAGAACAGAAGCCGAGGCGCCAGAAGCCGCCCTTGGCGCACATCCAGAAACGCGACCTTTTGCGTCCGTACTGACGATCGGCGCTAGCCCGTGTCCAGCCTCTCATCCAGCTAGGACGCACTTGCAGAGCTCGGCACAAAACGACCATAGGCTGCAAAATTAGCCACGCCCGCGTGGAGCGACATTTGAGAATGCGCTGCTAAATCCTCAGGTCGGAGGGCCGGAGGTTCCACCCTGGTTCCTCGCGACGTCGAAACGACGCATTGGCTTAGCCGGTCCTGTCGGCCAAGCGGGAAGCTAAGCCTTGAAATCAAGAAGGGACGGAGGAACCGTCGCGCTTCCTTGAGCGTCATCCGCGCTGCGACCGTTGAGCAGTTCGGCGAGCTTGCCCACGTCGAAGGCGGGCTGGTCGCTGAAGAACGCCGCCACCCCGATGTTCAGGAACGGGCTCCCCAGACGCTTCAAGGCCGTCAGCTGTTCATGCTGCGATCGGGCCGCCTCGGGGGAAAGCGTATCGACGTCGACCGGCTTGTCGGAAACCTGCATGCGCGCCGCCAGATTGCTGAGCTCGGCCACGACCTGGCTGGCCGTAGCCGTCGTCGCCTGCATGCGGGCGATGGATGCATAGGCCGAGCCGCGAGGCGCGGGGACGCGCCCCTCCGGTTCGAGCCCCGCCGGATCGTCGGCCTTCAGCCCGAAAACGGATCCCGTTCCGCTCGACGCCGCCCCCCCGACGGCTTCGGCCTTTCGGCCCTCGCCTCCTGGTATCCGGACCGGCGATACATCCGCCAGGTCGTTGTCGACCGGGGGGGATGGGATTCGCCGAATCCGCAGACGCCACAGGCGCCCCGGGCGCTTGGACACCACCGCCTTGTTCTCCGGTGAAGCGCTGTTCGAGCCACCCATATAGGTGTCGAGATCGCCCGTCTTCTCGCCCTTATAGGTCGCGGTGACCCCCATGTACTGGAAGGCATTGATCTTCTTCAGCAGCGAAATCTGGTCAAATTCCGCACTGGCCTGCCTGGACGACATCGCCCCGACATCCTTCGGCTTAGCGCCTTTCGCAGCTTGAGCAGTCAGGTCTTCGAGCATCTTGGCCCGATCAGCCGGGCTTTGCGGAGCCGCCCCACCGACCTCCCCAGCACCTCCTAAGGCTGCCGCAACGGCATCGAGCGAACGATATGGCTGTGCATCGGAGCCAAAGCCGACCGGTCGTACCATCAGGCTTTCAGGTCGATCAGAGAAAGCGGGATCACCATTTTGTTCGGGTCGGCAGTCTTTCCGCGCTCCTGTAGCCAATCGAGGAAGGTTTCCATCGAGTTGGTCTTCTGATCGCCGAACATTGCGTTCACGCTCATGTTGTTGGCCAGCCCGCCATAGCGCAGCACGGCCTTCAGCTGGTCGTATCGACCCTTGGCCTGTTCAGGCGACATCTGCCCGACATCAATGGGCTTGCTGAGATCGCGGACACTGGCGGCGACGCTGCCCGCGTCCGCGACGGTCTGACTCGAACCTCCGTCCGAAACGGACGCATCGCCCGCATCAGACGCGGGAGTCCGCTTGAGCGCGTCCTCGGACGCCGAAGCGACCTCCGGACGGTAGGTCGATGCAAAGGGCGTCAAGCTCGAATACCACATGGTTAACTCCCGATCCCATACGAGGGACAAACTCGCCAAACCTTATGCATCAACCGCGCCATTCAACTAGGCCACAGACCCATAAACGGGATTCCCAAAAAGTGGCGGGGCTGATTCAAACCTTCTGAGACGGGAGGTTTGA
>NZ_JBXAKU010000032.1:0-18188 GCF_058798735.1 Caulobacter sp. GW822-FHT07D08 | reverse complement strand
GGCGCGGTGAGCATGCCGCCGATCATCGGGGCGGCGATGCGGCTCATGACTTCGGAGCCGGCGCCATGGCCCCAAAGGATCGGGGCCAAGCCCGCCAGGATCACCGCGACGGTCATGGCCTTGGGTCGCACGCGCAGCAGGGCGCCTTCGCGAACCGCGGCCTCGACTTGGCTTGGCGATGGATCGGGACCCAGGGCGTCCATGGCGTGCTTGAGGTAGATCAGCATCACCACCCCGAACTCGGCCGAGACCCCGGCTAGGGCGATGAAGCCGACGCCGGTGGCCACCGACTGGTGGAAGCCCGCCAGGTACAGCGTCCAGATCCCGCCGGTCAGGGCGAAGGGCAAGGTGGCCATGATCAGCCCCGCCTCGTCGAAGCGGCGGAAGATCACGTAGAGCAGCACGAAGATGATCAGCAGGGTGGCCGGCACGACGATCTTCAGCCGGTCGGCGGCCCGCTGCAGATACTCGAACTGGCCGGAGTAGGAGACGCTGACGCCGGGCGAGAGCCGCACCTTTTGGGTCACTGCCTGGCGCAGGTCGCCGACCACCGAAGCCAGGTCACGGCCCCGCACGTCGACATAGACCCAGGTGGTCGGCCGGCCGTTCTCACTCTTCAGCATCGGCGGTCCGTCGGCGATCTCGACCTGCGCCACCGTGCCCAGGGTGATCTGGGCGCCGCCTGGGGTGAGGATCGGCAGGCCCCGCAGCCCTTCCAAGCTATCGCGCAGTTCGCGCGGGTAGCGGACGCTGATCGGATAGCGCGCCAGGCCCTCGACCGTCTGGCCGATGGTCTCGCCGCCGATCGCCCCGGAGACGATCGACTGGACGTCGTCGATGTTGAGCCCGAACCGCGCGGCGGCGGCGCGGTCGATGCGGACATCGACATAGCGTCCGCCGGTCAAGCGCTCGGCCAGGGCCGAGCTGACGCCCGGCACGCTCTTGGCCACGCCCTCGACCTCGCGGGCGATGCGGTCGAGTTCGGCCAGGTTCGCGCCCGACACCTTGACCCCGATCGGGCTCTTGATGCCGGTGGCCAGCATGTCGATGCGGTTGCGGATCGGCGGCACCCAGACATTGGTCAAGCCAGGCACACGGACACGCTGGTCGAGTTCGGCGACCAGCTTGTCGGGGGTCATGCCCGGCCGCCACTGGTCGCGCGGCTTGAAGCGGATCGTGGTCTCGAACATCTCCAGCGGGGCCGGGTCGGTGGCGCTCTCGGCGCGGCCGGCCTTGCCGAACACGCTGTCGACCTCCGGCACGGTCTTGATCATCCGGTCGGTCTGCTGGAGGAGCTGGCCGGCCTTGGCCGCCGACAGGCCCGGCAGGGCCGAGGGCATGTAGAGCAGATCGCCCTCGTCCATGTTGGGCATGAACTCCCCACCCAGGTGGGCGAGCGGCCAAGCGGTGGTCGCGAAGGCCAGCAGCGCGACCAGCAGGGTGGTCCTGGGCCGGCGCATCACCCGGTCGAGCAGCGGACGATAGGCCGCCGTCAGCACGCGGTTGACGGGATTGGCCGCCTCGTCGGGGATCTTGCCGCGGATCAGATAGCCCATCAGCACCGGGATCAGGGTCACCGAAAGGATGGCCGCCGCCGCCATGGCGTAGGTCTTGGTGAAGGCCAGGGGGCGGAAGAGCCGGCCTTCCTGGGCCTGCAGGGTGAAGACCGGGATGAACGACAGGGTGATGATCAGCAGGCTGAAGAACAGGGCGGGCCCGACCTCGGCGGCGGCCTCGGTGATCACCGCCCAGCGGGCCTCGCCGGTCAGGATCTCGCCCGGATGCTCATGGGCCCAGCGCTCCAGCTTCTTGTGGGCGTTCTCGATCATCACCACGGCCGCGTCGACCATGGCCCCGATGGCGATGGCGATGCCGCCCAGCGACATGATGTTGGCGTCGACGCCCTGGCTCTTCATGACCAGGAAGGCGGCCAGCACCCCCAGCGGCAGGGAGAGGATCGCCACCAGGGCCGAGCGCAGGTGGCCCAGGAACAGGGCGCAGACCAGGGCCACGACCAGGAACTCCTCCAGCAGCTTGCCGGTCAGGTTATGGACGGCCCGGTCGATCAGGCCCGAGCGGTCATAGGTGGTGACGACCTCGACGCCGGGCGGCAGGCTCTTCTTCAGCTCGGCCAGCTTGGCCTTCACCGCCGCGATGGTCGTGCGGGCGTTCTCGCCGGAGCGCAGGATCACCACGCCGCCGGCGACCTCGCCCTGGCCGTTGAGTTCGGCGACGCCGCGCCGCATTTCCGGGCCGACCTGGATCGTGGCCACCTCGCCCAGACGCACGGGGACTCCGCCGGCCGCCGTCCTCAGCGGCACGGCCTGGAAGTCCTCGATCGTCTTCAGATAGCCGGTGGCGCGGACCATGTATTCGGCCTCGCCCAGCTCCAGCACCGAGCCGCCGGTCTCGGCGTTGGCGCCTTTCAGCGCGGCGACAACCTGTTGGTGCGTGACCCCGAAGCTGGCCAGCTTCTGCGGGTCGAGCACCACCTGGTACTGGCGGACCATGCCGCCGATCGCCGAGACCTCGGCCACGCCCGGTAGGGTCTTCAGCTCATAGCGCAGGAACCAGTCCTGGATCGATCGCAGCTGGCTGAGGTCGTGAGCGCCGGTCCTGTCGACCAGGGCGTATTCATAGACCCAGCCGACCCCGGTGGCGTCGGGCCCCAGGGCCGGGCGGGCGCTTTCGGGCAGGCGGCCTTGCACCTGGTTGAGATATTCCAGGACCCGCGAGCGGGCCCAGTAGAGGTCGGTCTTGTCGTCGAAGATCACATAGACGAAGCTGTCGCCGAAGAACGAATAGCCGCGCACGGTCTTGGCGCCGGGCACCGACAGCATGGTGGTGGCCAGCGGATAGGTGACCTGGTTCTCGACCAGCTGCGGGGCCTGGCCCGGATAGCTGGTGCGGATGATCACCTGGGTGTCGGAGAGATCGGGCAGGGCGTCGATCGAGGTCGACCGCACCGCCAGGCCGCCGGCCACGATCAGCGCCAGGGCGCCCAGCAGCACGAAGAAGCGGTTGGCGACCGACCAGCGGATCAGGGCGGCGATCATGCGCCACCGCCGATCTTGGCGATGCGCCGGATGATCGGGTCGGCCGGCGGCGGGTCGAAGGCGAAGCGGACCTGGTCGCCGGCCTTCACGCCCTTCAGCAGCCTCGGGTCGGCGCGGAAGGTCATGGTCATGGCCGGCCAGCCGATGGCCGGCACGGGGCCGTGCGAGAGGGTGACGCCGTCCGGGGTCACCTGCTCGACGCGGCCGGTGGTTTCGGCCAGGGCCGGCTTGGCCGGGGCCATCGGCTTGGCCATGGGCGTGTCGCCTGGGGGTGTTTGAGGGCCCAAGGCCGGAAGCGGCCGGACCTGCAGGCCCGCCAGGCTGGCCTCGGAATCGACCAGGAACTGGCCCGAGGCGATGACCTTCTGGCCGGAAGACAGGCCGGCCAGGATCTCCGTCCGGCCTCCGGCTTCGCGCCCGGTCCGGACCTCGACGGCCTGGTAGCGGCCGCCGTCGGCGGCCAGCATCACCACGTCGCGCGCCCCGGTGCGGATCACCGCCTCGGACGGGATCAGCAGGGCGGTCCGCGTCGCCGCGTCGAAGGCGATGGTGGCGAACAGGCCAGGCTTGAGGCGGCCGTCGCGGTTGGCCAGTTCGATCCGCGCCTGCAAGGTGCGGCTGTCGCCCTGGGCCTGCGGGAGCACGGCCTGGACCGTCCCGCGCAGGGTCTCGCTCGGATAGGCCGCCAGGGTGACGCCAACGCCCTGGCCCGGACGCAGCTGCCCGGCCTGCGCCTCGGGCACGGCGGCCGTGACCCAGACCCTCGAGAGGCCGTTGATCTCGGCCAGGGTCTGGCCCGCGCCCACGGTCATGCCGGCGCGCACGTCGAGCTTGGAAACGACCCCGCCGAGCGGCGCGGTGATGGTGATCGTGGTGCGCGGCCGCCCGTCTCGGTCGAGACCGGCGACCACGCCGTCGGGCATGCCCAAGAGGCGCAGGCGCTGGCGGGCGGCGGCGCTCAGGGCCGCGTCTCCGGTGCGCCGGACCGCCAGATATTCGGCCTGGGCGCCGCCCCATTCGGGAACCAACAGGTCGGCCAGCGGCGCGCCGGCGGCGATCACGTCGCCCGGCGCGCGGCCATAAACCCGCTGCACGAAACCGCCGCTGCGGGCCTGGACGACGGCGACGTCACGCTGGTTGAAGTCGACGATCCCGGTGGCGGTCAGGCCGCTGGAAAGCGCGCCTTCCTCCACGGTCGCCAGCCGGAAGCCGAGGTTCTGGGCGGCCGAGGGGTCGATCCGCACCCCCGCCGCCGGACCACTGGTTTCGGCCTCGCCGGCGTATTTGGGCGTCAGCGGCATGTCCATGAACGGCGACTTGCCCGGCTTGTCGAAGTGCTGGGCCGGGACCATCGGGTCGTACCAGTAGAGCACCTTGCGGCTCTCGGCCGAGGTCGCCGGCATCGGCGGCTTGGCGGTCAGGCGGGCCAGGCCATAGCCGCCGGCCCCGGCCAGCACGACCAGGGCGGCGCCGGCGCCGAGCAGGGCCTTCATCGAGGGGGAGGGGGTCATTGATCGTCGCTTCCGTAGGTGAGGGTCAGGCGGGCGGCGTCGATGGCGACGGCGGCCTCGCGATCTAGGGTGGTGAGCTGGGCCTCGGCCAGGCTCGAGAAGGCGATCAGCACGTCGGGCAAACCGGCCGCGCCGGAGCCATAGGCGGCGGTCTCCAGCTGGGCCCGCTGCTTGGCCAGCGGCAGCAGCGTGTCGCGGGCCCGCAGCCATTGCTCGTGATGCATGACGTGGTCGGCCAGATCGGCCTCGAGCTGGGCGCTCAGCGCTCGGCGGGCGTCCTCGCGCTGGGCGTCGGCGCGGCCGGCGCTGGCGGTGCGCGCGGCGATCATCGGATCCTGGCGGCTCTTGCCCCACAGCGGCAGGCTGATGCTGACCCCGGCCGAGACCATGTCGCCGAACATCGGGTCGCGGCGCTGGTAGGCCACTTCCCAGCTCCAGTCGGGCTGCTTGTCGGCCTTGGCCAGGGCGACGTCGGCCTGGGCTTGGCGGGCGGCGGCGTCCTTGGCCAGCACGGCGGGATGGCGGTCGATCGCGGCCCGAAGACTGGCGGGGGGGAGATCGAGGTCGGGCGCCGGACCGAGCGCCTCGGGGTCGGGATCTCCGGTCCAGCGGGTCAGGGCCGCACGGGCCCTTCCCAGGGCCGAGACCGCCTCGCTGCGGCGATCCGCCAGGGCCGCGCGCATCTGCGCGGCCTCCAGCGCCTGGGCGGGCCGCGAGCGTCCGGACGCGACGCCGGACGGGGCGGCGCTCCACAGGGGAGCCAGCTGGGCGACCACCCCGTCCAGGGCGGCGAGCTTGCGCTGGGCGTAGAGCAGTTCGATCCAGGCCAGCGCCGTGGCGACCCGGACCTGGCGGGCCTCGACCGCGCCCTCGGCCCCGGCCGCGACGATGTCGGCCTGCGCCCGGCCGATCCGCGCCTGGCGCTTGGCGGCGCTGGGCATGTCCTGGCTGAAGCCGACCTTGCCCATGGTCATCTCGTCGGTTCCGAACCGGCCGGCCGGCGGCCCCGAGACCGGGAAGTTGTCGAGGCCGACGGCGAGCTTGGGATCGGGCAGGGCGCCGGCCGCCTTGGCCGAGGCCTTGGCGGCCTCGACCTGCAGGGCCGCGGCGCGCAGCGCCGGCGCATTGGCCGCGGCCGCGTCGAGGCTCTGGGCGTAGGTCAGGGGCGCGGCGTGGGCGACGCTCGCCAAGCTCAGCCCGGCCAGAAGGGGGAGAATACGCATGGAGACGAAAATCCTGGAGGAAGCCGTGAGGGGCCAGCGCCCCGGCGAAGCGTTTGCAGCCGCTTCGCCGGGGCCGGACGGGACGGGCGAAGACAGGGGATCGGCCCCACCCGTCCCGGCCGAGCTAGCGAGCCAGGCAGGCCGGTTGGGCGGCCCGCAAATAGCCGCAGGCGCGTGGCGTGGCGGCCGAGACGGTCGTCGCGGAAGCTAGGCCGGAGACGAGCGCCAGCGCGGGAAGGCGGGGAGACATGAAGGTCATCCTTGAAGATCGAAAAGCCAGCCGGCGAAAGCGCGGGCGATCACGCGCGCCCGGCAGGACCGGGGCGTGAAACCAGCGATGGCGGGGATCGGCCCTCGGGCCGGTCCTAGGCGATCGTTCGGGGGGGCGGATCTTCGGGGATGAGGCGGTGGGTGCGGCCGCTGGTGTTGGACCAGCGGGTCTCGACGCGATAGCCGACGGCGATCGGGGTCTCCGAGCCCGGGCAGGGGGCCGCAACGGACAGGGCGCAACTGATCGCGCAGGCCTTGGCGCAATCCTTGGCCGACATGGTCTTGCCGTGATCGCAGCAGGGCTCGGCCTGGGCCACGTCGTCGCCGGCGGGGGCCATGGCGATCATGCTCATCGCGTCCATGCCGGCCATGTCGCAATCAGCCCGCGCGGCGTTGACCGCCAGCGGACTGAACGCGAGGGCCACGGCGGCCAGGAAAGCGAGCGCATGCCTTAGCATCGGGCGAGCTTAGCGCGGTCACACGGCCTCGTCATGTCCGGACAATCCCCGAATGCGATTTGCCGCGACGCGCGCGGACTGGCGACGGCTTGGAGGCGGGGCCTGAAAGCCGCCATCTGGTCCAATACGCAGCGGCCTGGACCATCCCTCGACCTTTGGCGCGGTCGCGGTGAATATTTTCAGAGGCGGAACGGGGGCGTCGTTCGCCGGTTGTGGGAGCATCGCAACCCGCTGGAAAACCTCGCCCCGGCGCGTGGTTGCGCCGGGCTCCAGGAGCGGAAAACAGTCATGGCCGAGCACCACGCGCCCAAAGACCATCAACACCACAGGCCCTACCTGCGCCTGGCCGCCATGACCGTGCTGTCGTTCCTGGCCATGTATGTCCTGATGTACGCCATGGTCGACAGGGCCGCGAACATCCATCCAAGCTTCAACCAGGCCTACATGGCCGGCCTGATGACCGCGCCGATGGTCATGCTCGAACTCGTGCTCATGGGCATGATGTATCCGCGCAAGGGCCTCAACCGCGGCTTGGTCGCGTCCAGCCTTGTCATCGGGGTCTTGTGCTTTGCGGCCATTCGCCAGCAGTGGCTGGTCGGCGACCGCGAGTTCCTGCGCTCGATGATCCCGCATCACGCTGGCGCGATCCTGATGTGCGGACGCGCGCCGGTGAAGGATCCTGAGATCCGCAGCCTTTGCGCCACGATCATCAAGGGCCAGCAGCAGGAGATCGACCAGATGAGCGCCATGCTCGCGCCCCTTCGCTGAGCATCGCCCGGTCGCCCCCGCGGCGATGGCGGGGGTCAACGCAACGGCCAGCGGGGGATGAAGGCGGGAACCCGCGCCCTGTAGTCGCGATAGGCGTCGCCGAACTGCGCCAGCGCCGCCTGCTCCTCGTGACGGGCCAGGCGGACGTACATCACCACCAGCACGGGGAACATCGCCAGCGTCAACAGCGTGGGCCACTGCAGCAGGAAGCCTAGCATCACCAGGATGAAGCCGGCGTACTGGGGATGGCGCACCCTGGCGTAGACCCCCGTGGTGGCCAGCTCCCGGTGGCGCTGACGGGCGTGCAGCGCCACCCAGCCGACCGAGATCAGCCAGAACCCGGTCCCGATCAGCACGAAGCTGGCGATATGGAACGGTCCGAAGTGGGGATTGACCCGCCAGCCGAACATCATCTCCAGCAGGTGGCCGGCGTCGTGGCTCCACCAGTCGACACTGGGAAAACGCGACTGCAGCCATCCCGAGAGCAGGAAGATGGTCAGGGGGAAGCCGTACATCTCGGCGAACAGGGCGACGATAAAGGCGCTGAACGCGCCGAAGCTGCGCCAGTCGCGGCCGGTCGCGGGCTTGAAGAAGCTGAACGCGAACAGGATGAAGACGGCGGCGTTGACCAAAGCCAGTCCCCAGAGGCCGTAGCCGTAACCGGGATGGGTCATCGCCGCTGCCTCTCGACCGGTTCGTTGGGATTGGCCGGCGCGTCCGCCGGGATGCGGCCGGGCGCGTCCTCTCGCCCGTGCTGATGGGCGCCATGGCCATGGTGCATGAACAGGTGCATCAGCGGACAGGCCAGTAGGAGCAGATAGGGCACGACGCCGAGCACATGCGCGGCGTGCTCGGTGGTCAGGAAGAAGCCGGCGATCAGCAGGAACCCGACCAGGACGATCGTTCCGCGCCGACGCAGCTTTTGGTGTTGAACATCCATGGATCGCTCACTTCAGGCCTTGACGCCCTATCATAGGCCCGCGACCCGGGCGCCAAGTATAGGTAGAGGCCGCAGCGGCGGGTGGGGGCGGCGCCCGCGGGTCCCCGGAGGCAGGCGGCGATGTCTGCGGCCTTTGCGTATTGGCCCGCGGCGACCGAGCCTGAAAGGCTGCGCGGCGAGCATCATCACCAGAGGCAAGCCGCCCATGCACAGGAACAGGAAGAAGCAACGGCTCCACGGCAATTTCGGAACGGCCGCCCTTGAACGCGAAGCGCGCATCGACCTTGCCGAGCGGCCGGCCGGCGGCCTTGCCGTGGCCTTCCTCGGCGCGTCGGGCACGGTGACGGGCTCGCGCTACCTGCTGGACGACGGCCAGACCCGGATCGTGGTCGATTCCGGTCTGTTCCAGGGGGCCAAGGACCTGCGCCGCCTCAACTGGGCGCCGCTTGCGC
Source organism: Caulobacter sp. GW822-FHT07D08 (assembly GCF_058798735.1). Classification (NCBI taxonomy): domain Bacteria; kingdom Pseudomonadati; phylum Pseudomonadota; class Alphaproteobacteria; order Caulobacterales; family Caulobacteraceae; genus Caulobacter; species Caulobacter sp. GW822-FHT07D08. The sequence continues at coordinate 9,510 of NZ_JBXAKU010000032.1, read as the reverse complement.
CCGAGGTGGCCGACGTCGAGCAGGTGCTGCTCACCCACGCCCATCTCGACCATTCGGGCGCCCTGCCACGCATGGCCCGCCTGGGATGGGATGGGACCGTCCTCAGCACGCCGGCCACGGCGGCCCTTTGCCAACTGCTGCTCGCCGACAGCGGGCGCATCCAGGAGAAGGACGCGGAGTTCGCCAACCGCCACGGCTTCTCGCGCCACGATCCGGCGCTGCCGCTCTACACGGAGGCCGACGCGCGCCTGGCCCTGCGGCTGTTCGAGACCATCGGGTTTGGCGAATGGCGCTCGCTCGCCGACGGGATCAGGACGCGCTACCATCGCGCCGGCCACATCCTCGGCGCGGCGTCGATCGAGATCGACTGGAAGGGCCGGTCGGTTCTCTTCTCGGGCGATATCGGGCGCTATGACGACGCGGTGATCAAGGACCCCGAACCGCCGGCGCGGGCCGACTACGTCATCGTCGAATCCACCTATGGCGACCGCCGCCATGACCGCGTGGATCCGTCGCGGGCGCTGGGAGACCATATCGAACGGTGCATCCGACGCGGGGGAACCGTGGTGATCCCCGCCTTCGCGGTCGGTCGCGTCCAATCGCTGCTCTATCATCTGTCCCGTCTGCGCGCGGACGGCCGGCTGCGTGATGCGCCGATCTATCTGGACAGCCCGATGGCGATCGACGCCAGCGGGCTGATGTGTGATTTCATGGACGAACACAGGCTGAGCCGCGCGGCATGCGAAGCCGCGTGCGGCGTCGCGCACTATGTGCGCGAAGTCGAGGAATCCAAGGCGCTGACCGCGGACGCCACCCCCAAGGTGATCATCTCGGCCAGCGGCATGGCGACCGGTGGCCGCGTCGTGCACCATCTCAAGCGGTTCGCCCCGGATGAGCGCAACCTCATCCTGTTCTCCGGCTTCCAGGCGGCCGGCACGCGCGGCGCTGCGCTCGTCTCGGGGGCCCGGACGATCAAGATCCACGGCGAACACGTCCCCGTCCACGCCGAGGTGGCGAACCTGACCATGCTGTCGGCCCACGCCGACAGCGACGAGCTCATGCGGTGGCTGGGCGCCATGCAGGCGGCGCCGCGGCATGTCTATGTCACCCATGGCGAGCCGGCCGGCGCGCAGGTCCTGGCCAAGCGCATCGGCGAGGAACACGGCTGGCCTTGCACCGTCCCGACCCTCGGCAGCTGGGGGCGGCTGGCGTGAGCGTCCCAAGGCACGAGCAGGCCGACGCGAGGCCGGCGTCGGCCACGCTGCGCGCGCGTCGCATGGGGCTCACCGCGGCTGGCGGCGACATGATCGCGGTGATGCGGCACGACTGCCCGGTCTGCCGGTCCGAGGGCCTGGGGTCGCGCGCCCAGGTCGTCCTGCGCGCCGGCGGCCGCGAGGCGGTGGTGTCCTTGTTGCACAGCTCGGGCGACACGCCAGACCCCGGCGAGATCGGCCTTTCCGAGACCGCATGGGCCCGGCTCGGGGTCAAGGCGGGCGACCGCGTGGAGGTCGCCCACGCTCCGCCGTTGGCCTCGCTGCGGGCGGTGCGCCGCCGGATCTATGGAGAGCGCCTGAGCCAGGCGGCCTTTTCGGCGATCGTCGCGGATATCGCCGAGCATCGCTATAGCGACGTCCACCTCTCGGCGTTCGTCACCGCCTGTTCGGCGGCGCCGCTCGATCAGGCCGAGACGATCGGACTGACCAAGGCCATGGTCGAGGTCGGCGAGCAGTTGAGCTGGCCTGGGCCGATCGTCGTCGACAAGCACAGCGTCGGCGGCTTGCCGGGCAACCGCACCACGCCGATCATCGTCTCGATCATGGCGGCCGAAGGCCTGGTCATGCCCAAGACCTCCTCGCGCGCGATCACCTCACCGGCCGGCACCGCCGACACCATGGAGGTTCTGGCGCCCGTCGACCTCGACATCGCCGCGATCCGCCGGGTGGTGGCGCGCGAGGGGGGCTGCATCGCCTGGGGCGGGGCGGTTCGGTTGAGCCCGGCCGACGACGTGATCATTGGCGTCGAGCGGGCGCTCGACATCGACGCGGTCGGCCAGCTGGTGGCCTCGGTGCTGTCCAAGAAGATCGCCGCCGGCGCGACCCACCTGGTGATCGACGTTCCTGTGGGACCGACCGCCAAGGTGCGGAGCCTGGAGGCCGCGCGGGATCTCGAGGCGGCGCTCACCTCGGTGGCCGCCGCCTTCGGCCTGCGCACGCGGGTGATGTATGGCCCTGGGGCTGAGCCGATCGGACGCGGCATCGGGCCGGCGCTGGAGGCGCTGGACATACTGGCCGTGCTTCAAGGCGAGCCCGGCGTCGAGGATCTCGCCCATAGGGCCTGTGAACTGGCCGGGGGATTGTTCGAGCTGGCGGGCGTGGCGGCCCCTGGCGCTGGCCTCGCGCGCGCGCGGCAAAGCCTCGAGAGCGGCCGCGCCTGGGCCAAGTTCAAGCGCATCTGCCAGGCCCAAGGCGGCATGCGCTCGCCGCCGGTCGCCCGCTTCCAGCGAGACCTGACCGCGCCCTCCAGCGGCCGGATCGCCAGCATCGACAACCGCAAACTCGCGACCGTCGCCAAGCTCGCGGGCGCGCCGATGGCCAAGGCGGCCGGGGTGGCGGTCCACGCCCGGCTCGGCCAGTCGATCGTCGCGGGGTCGCCCTTGTGCACCCTTCACGCCGAGAGCCCCGGCGAACTGGACTATGCGGCCGCCTTCGCCTTGAGCGACGGGGCGATCTTCGCGATCGCGGCGCCATGACGCCGCCGATCGTCTTCGCCTTGGACGGCGGCGAGCGCCTGGCCCAAGCCCTTGGCCCAGCGCTCGGCGCGGAGGCAGGGGTCCTGCTGCAGCGCCAGTTTCCAGATGGCGAGACCTACCTTCGGATCGACAGCGACGTCACCGAGCGCGATGTCATCCTGGTCTGCGGCCTCGAGCGTCCGGACGCGAAATTGCCGCCGCTGCTCTTCGCGGCGGACACGCTGCGCGAGCTTGGCGCGCGCGGGGTGGGCCTGATCGCGCCCTATCTGGCCTACATGCGCCAGGACACCCGTTTCCATCCGGGCGAGGCGGTCACGTCGCGTATTTTCGCGGCGGTGCTCTCGCGCCACCTCGACTGGCTGGTGACCGTCGATCCCCACCTGCACCGCCATCACGCCCTGGCGGAGATCTACCGAATCCCCAGCCAGCTCGTTCACGCCGCGCCGCTCATGGCGTCGTGGATCAGGCGGAACGTCGCCCGACCGGTGATCGTCGGGCCCGATCTGGAGAGCGAGCAGTGGGTGGCGCAGGTGGCGGCCGGCGCCGACGCGCCGTTCCTGGTCTGCCAAAAGCAGCGGTCCGGGGATCGTGAGGTCGACATCTCGATCCCCAACGCCGGCGCCTTCCTGGGCCGCCAAGCCGTGCTCGTCGACGACATCGCCTCGTCGGGCCGCACGCTCGCCGTCGCGGCCCGCCAGCTCAAGGCCCTGGGTTTTGCGCCGCCGGACTGCGTCGTGGTGCATGCGCTGTTCGCCGGCGACGCCGCCCAGGTCCTGGGCGAACACGTCGCGCGCATCGTCAGCACCAACACGGTCGCCCATGCGTCGAACGCCATCGACATGACGCCGGCGATCGCCCAGGCCGTGCGCGCCCTGCTGTGAACGGCGTTCGCCAATCCTCGGCCAGCCGCCGGGAGGCGAACGGCGAAGCCTCTTGACCCTGGACCCCGGTCCAACCCGCACAAGGCGTCCGCGAAGCGGCGCCGCATTCGCCGCTGCAGCCTGGCGCCCGCTCAGTTCGCCTGAGGAGGCCCATGGGGGACAAGCGTGTCGTTCATATCGTCGACGACGAGGAGACGATCCAGCGGTCGGTCGGCTTCATGCTCCGCGCCACGGGCTTCAGCGTCGAGACCTATCCGTCGGGGACGGCGTTTGTGGCCGTCGCGACGCAGGCCAAGATCGGCTGCGTCATCCTGGACATGCAGATGCCGGGCCTGGGCGGGCTTGAGGTTCAGGTCGCCCTGGCCGATATCGGCGTCGACATGCCGGTCGTCGTGCTGACCGGCAATGGCGATGTCGCCCTGGCGGTCCGGGCGATGCGGGCCGGGGCCGTCGACTTCCTGGCCAAGCCTGTTGAAAAGGCCATGCTGCTCGAAGCGCTCCATCGCGGCTTCGCGCGCATCGACCGGGCCGATGGCCGGGCGGCCGAGGAAGCCGAGGCGCAGGGCCGCGTCGAGGCCCTGTCGCCGCGCGAGCGGGATGTCCTCGAAGGTCTCGCCCAGGGGCGCGCGAACAAGGCCATCGCCTATGATCTCGGGATCTCCTCGCGCACGGTCGAGGTCTGTCGCGCGAGCCTGGCACGCAAGCTCGGCGTCCAGACCTTGGCCCAGACCCTGCGGATCGCCTTCGCGGCGGGGATGGGACGGCCGCCGCGAGCCTAGACGCTCGCCGCGGCGGCCGCCCCGGCGATCGCTAGTCCGCGATCAGATGAAACCGCTCGACCAGCTTGGCGATCTCGGTGCCTTCCAGCGTCTTCAGCAGCAGCTTGCGCAGGATGGCGGGGCCGGGGATCTCGATGCCCTCGCCATCCCGCAGCGGCGCGACGGCGGCGAGCAGAGTGCGAATGTCATAGGTCGAGTTGAACACTTCGGGCACGCCGCGCTCGACATCGAGCAGCGTGTAGACCGCCTCCATCGGCGTGCGGACCGAATACTCCGTGGTGAAGATGCAGTCGCGCTGCTTGGACTCGGCGAACTGGCCGATGAAGGCGAAATTGACGGCCCCCGCCGGGACCACGTCCGGCCGGTCTCCGGCCTGGCGGGGCATGAAGAAGGCGGTGATATAGGGCATCATCACCGGCACGGTCCTGGCGCCGCTCGCCGCGAGATCGGCGATATCCTCGACCGGGACGCCGAGGTGATAGAGCCATTCCTGGGTGATCTCCTCGCCAGTGCAGGCCTGCATCGGCTTTTTCACATAGTCGCCGGGCCGATCGACGAACAGGGCGTAGAACCAGGCCACGAGCTGGTCCTTCGGCTGCTTCTTGAAATGGGGCTGGCGGCTGACCGTCCAACTCAGCAGCCAGCTCGAATCCTTGGCCGTGACGATGCCGGCGGTGACCACCTTGCCGCTGAACGGATCGCGCTTGGCGATCTTGCGGATGTACTGCGGAATACGCGCGTCGAGCGTGGTGATGGTCGCCGACGCCCATTTGGTCTGCGCAATATGGGCCCCGAACACGTCGGGACGTCCGAAGGCCGGGTCCTTGGCCGCGATGCGCCGCCACAGGTCCCAGGCGGGCGCCGGGCCTTGATTCAGCTTGGCCGGGGTCTGATGGTCGCCGCTGTCGGAATTTTCGGTCAGCGACCCGATGGTGATGAACACCAGATCGTCGGGGCCAAGATCGACGCCGCCCTCGGCGCCCTTCTCGATCCAGCCGATCCGCGTCGCCTGCTTGCGTTCGGCGTCGATCGCGAAATCGATGTCGGTGACCTGAACGCCGTAGCGGAACCGGACGCCCTGATCCTGCAGCCACTTGACCAGCGGCAGGACCATCGACTCGTACTGATTGTACCGGTTGAACTTGAGCGACGAGAAGTCGGCGAGCTGGCCGATGTGGTGGATGAAGCGGTGGAGATAGAGTTTCATCTCCAGGGCCGAATGCCACTCCTCGAACGCGAACATCGTACGCCAGAACAGCCAGAAATTGCTCTTCAGGAAATCGGGGCCGAACACCTCGTTGATCCGCTTGTTCTCCATCTCTTCGCGGGTCGCCAGGAAGACGGAGAGGAGCTCTCGTTGGGCCTTGTCGTTCAGCGTCAGCAGCGCCTTGTCGGGCACATCCTGCCCGCGGCTCTGCGTGACCCGCTGCAGCGAGACGTTCGGATCGTCCTTGTTGAGCCGGTAGAATTCGTCGAGGACGCTGGCGTCTTCGATCTCGAGCGAGGGGATCGAGCGGTAGAGATCCCAGAGGCACTCGAAATGCGCCTCCATCTCGCGCCCGCCGCGGATGACGAACCCCTTTTCCGCCACGTCCAGGCCATCAAGGGCGCCGCCGGGAAGCTCCAACTCCTCGAGAAGCGTGATGCGCTCGCCCGCGACGCCGCCGTCCCTGATGAGGAAGGCCGCGCCCGCCAGGCCGGCGAGGCCCGCGCCGACGAACCAGGCCGTCGCCCTGTCGGCCCGCTCCGGCTTGCGGGGACGGACGAACGCTTCATAATTTCCGCGGCTGTAATGCATTGGCGGGCTCCTAGGGGCGGCGAGCGGTTTGGGCGGCGGCTTCGGGACGAGCGCGCATGCTCATATCTTCTGCCGATTGAGCCGCAGCGCGTTGGTGACCACGCTGACCGAGGACAGCGCCATCGCCGCGGCCGCGATGATCGGCGAGAGCAGGATGCCAAACAGCGGATAGAGCACGCCGGCCGCCACGGGCACGCCCGCGACGTTGTAGATGAAGGCGAAGACCAGGTTCTGGCGGATGTTGGACATGGTCGCCTGGCTCAGCCGCCGCGCCTTGACGATGCCGTTGAGGTCGCCCTTGAGGAGGGTGACGCCCGCGCTCTCGATCGCCACATCGGTCCCCGAGCCCATGGCGATGCCGACATCGGCCGCGGCGAGGGCCGGCGCGTCGTTGACGCCGTCTCCGGCCATGGCGACCACGCGCCCCTCGCGCTTGAGACGCGCGACGACGGCGCTCTTCTGGTCGGGCAGGACCTCGGCTTCCACTTCCTCGATGCCCAGACGCCGCGCGACCGCCTCGGCCGTGGTGCGGTTGTCGCCCGTCAGCATCACCACCCGGATGCCTTCGGCCTTGAGGGCGGCCAAGGCTTCGGGCGTGGTCGCCTTGACGGGGTCGGCGATGGCGAAGGCGCCGCCGACCCGGCCGTCGACGCCGATGAAGATCGCCGTGGCCCCGTCGCGGCGAAGGGCGTCGGCCTGCTCCGCCAGGGCCTCGGTCGCGACGCCCTCGTCGGCCAGGAACCGGGCGTTGCCGAGCACGATGCGGCGGCCCTCGACGGTTCCCAGCGCGCCGCGCCCGGTCGGGGAATCGAAATCGCTGACCTCGGCGACCGCGACGCCGCGCGCCTTGGCCGCTTCGACGATGGCCAGCGCCAGCGGATGTTCGGACGCCCGTTCGACGGACGCGGCCAGCCGCAGCAGTTCGACCTCGTCAAACCCCGCCGCGGGCACGACCTGCGTGACCGCCGGGCGGCCCTCCGTCAGCGTGCCGGTCTTGTCGACGACCAGCGTGTCGACCTTCTCCATATGCTCGAGCGCTTCGGCGTTCTTGATCAGGACGCCGACGCCCGCGCCCCTGCCGACGCCGACCATGATCGACATCGGCGTGGCGAGCCCCAGCGCGCAGGGACAGGCGATGATCAGGACGGCGACGGCGGCCACGAGTCCGTAGGCGAAGCGCGGCTCGGGCCCCCAGACGCTCCAGGCGATGAAGGCCAGGACCGCCACGCCGATGACGACCGGGACGAACCAGCCGGAGACCTGGTCGGCCATGCGCTGGATCGGCGCGCGCGAACGCTGGGCCTCGGCGACCATCTGGACGATGCGGGCGAGCATGGTGTCGCGACCGACCTTGTCGGCGACGATGACCAGCGCGCCGGTCTGGTTGAGCGTGCCGCCGATCACCTTGTCGTCCTTGGCCTTCGTGACCGGCATGGACTCGCCGGTGACCATCGACTCGTCCAGCGAGGAACGGCCGTCCTCGACCACCCCGTCGACCGGGACCTTTTCGCCGGGCCGCACGCGCAGACGATCGCCGACCGTCACCAGATCGAGGCTGACCTCCGCCTCCGACCCGTCCGCCGCGATGCGGCGCGCGGTCTTGGGCGCCAGATTGAGCAGCGCCTTGATCGCGCCCGATGTGCGCTCGCGCGCCCGCAGTTCGAGCACCTGGCCCAGCAGCACCAGCACGGTGATCACCGCCGCGGCCTCGAAATAGACCGCCACCACGCCGTCGGTGTTCTGGAACGCGGGTGGGAAGACCTGGGGCGCGAGCGTGGCGACGACGCTATAGATCCAGGCCACGCCCGTCCCCATGGCGATCAGCGTGAACATGTTGAGGTTGCGGGTCTTCAGCGAGGCCCAGCCACGCTCGAAGAACGGCCAACCGGCCCATAGGACCACCGGGGTAGCCAGGGCGAACTGGACCCATATCGAAACCGGCATCGGGATGATGTGATGCAACGCGGGGAATAGATGGCCGCCCATCTCGAGGATCAGCACCGGGATGCTGAGAGCCAGACCGACCCAGAAGCGGCGGGTCATGTCGATCAGCTCATGGCTGGGACCGGCGTCGGCGGTCACCGTCGCCGGTTCGAGCGCCATGCCGCAGATGGGACAGGCTCCGGGATGGTCCTGGCGGATCTCCGGATGCATGGGGCAGGTCCAGATGACGCCTTCGGGCGCGGCCGACGCGGCCGACGCGGCCGGCGCGCCGAGATAGCGGTCGGGATCGGCGATGAATTTGGCCCGGCAGCCCGCGCTGCAGAAGTGGTGCGGCTTGCCGGCGTGCTCGGCATGGTGCGCGGTCTTGGCCGGGTCCACGCTCATGCCGCAGACCGGGTCCTTCACCTGGTCGGCCGCCGGGGCGCCATGCGCCGTGGGCTTGGTCTCGTTCATCCGCGCGTTCCTTTCGCCAGCAGCCCTTGTAGGGTCTGAGATCGTGCCGGGGTCAATACGTACTCTCCTCAGACCCGCGGCTGGAGAGGGCAACAGGCCGCGAGGCGTTCGACAAGCCGCGCGGGCGCCAAGCAACGGCGCGGCCGCACTTTGCGCTGAAATTCTGAGGGGACCGGCCGGCCCGCGCGTAAACGCGATAGGACCCCGCGGATACAAGCGAGACCGTGACCCATGGATGCACTATCGGACCCGCGCGCGTGGGGGCTGAAGGCTGGCGCGCGGCGTTGTCGGGCGGCCTGCCGGTCCGGCCCCGCGGGGTGTCGCCAAGCTCGCGCTCGCGCCGCATCGCCGCGCCTGCGCGCCGCGGATCTGGCCTGAGCCGGCGGCATGCGCGACCAGGATCAAGGCCCCGAGGCGGGCGTGGCCGCCGTCGAGCAGCTTGCGCGGCTGTTTCTGCGCCAGGCCGGCGGCTATGTCCTGACGCTGCTTGCCGCCTCGGGACGGGTCCTGAGCTACAATATCGGCGGCGAACGGATCGAATGCTGGTCAGCCGATCACGTCGTCGGCCAGCAGCACGATGTCTTCTATCCGCCCGATGAGATCCACGCCGGGCGTCCCCGGGCGGATCTCGCCGCGGCCTTGCGCGACGGCGTGCTGGAGCGCGAGGCCTGGCGGGTCTGCGAAAACGGCGCTGAATACCTCGCCCGCCTGACCGTCACGCCGCTGTTCGACGCGGGCGCGCATCGCGGCTTCGCCTGCATCGCCCGCGACATCACCGACGAGGCCGCGGTGCGCGCCTCCATCGAAACGCGCGAGCAGCATTTGCAATCGATCCTGGCGACGGTGCCGGACGCGATGATCATCATCGACGAGGCCGGCGCCATCACCTCGTTCAGCGCGGCGGCC
>NZ_JBXAKU010000031.1:0-31353 GCF_058798735.1 Caulobacter sp. GW822-FHT07D08 | reverse complement strand
GCTCATAGGTACGACTTAAGCGCGCAGCATCCGCATCAGCCCTCACGCCGACAAGGCGGCCTTCGGCGGAGGGTTACCAAGCATGTCGCAACATTTAGGAGGAACGTCCCATTCAAAATTCCACCGATGTGGTCTTGGTTCTGATCTACGTCCATACGGTTTGACATGATCGATCCCTCGGTCTTAAAGCCGCCTAAAGTTATACTTAGCGGATTCTGGGGGAGTAACGCCAACCCATCTCCGTCGATCCCTTATGCTGAGCTATGGTCAGTTCGATAATGTCGCCTTCGACTGATCGGCTACATTGCTCACAGTAGAACCGGATCACAACGCCATCACGCCGTGAGCTAGGGTTACCTGATCCTGCGGATGGCATTTCATCCATGGCGACGCCGCGACCTGTGATGGAGGTTCGCATAAGCGTTTCCGCATCCTCTGAACGATCAAACATCGTGACGCTGAGATGATGCAGATTAAACGCTCCGCAGCGAGGGCATCCCATTTCGGATGCTTGACCATAGCCACGCAGGACAACGTTCGGCGTCGTAGCGATGTTACTCAAATTTGCCCCCAGTGTTCCACCATTTCGACACCAACAGTGCGTCGCGCAGCTTCAAGTTATTAGAGGTGGCCCTCATCTCGCGCGAACTGTTGCAGCTTAGGAAGAACTTCCAAAATCCAAGCCTCTCCTTCAGCAACTGAGTCTACAGGCACCGTCGTCAGCACCTTGTCGCCATGCGCGAATACAACCGCAAAAGGCTTAGGGCCATCTGGTGTAGGCAGGATTTCTCCTGTCGCAAACGTCATGCTGACCTCCAAAAGCAGCCCTCGTCGAAGAGGCTCATCCAGACTATCGACTCATTTCGAAAAGCCCAGCATTTTCAACTTAAGGGGGTGCCTATTGCCTACTTCTCTTCGGTCAAAAGGAGGAGTGGGGGCGTGGTAAGCACTTCCGCGAAACGCTCCACGACATCCAAAGTCGGATTTCGCTGTCCGCGCTCGATCTGGCCGACGTAGGTAACGGCAAGCCCGACCTCATCGGCCAAAGCCTCCTGGCTCAGCCCGCGCTCCTTGCGCAGCCGACGCACGTTTCTCCCGAAAATCTGCCCCAAACGCATAGGGGCAGCGGCAATGAATCTGCAACTTCTAGCCAGTAACTATAGTTACGATTTTGGCGGAGGTTCTAATGCGTATTCTTCCCCTGGCCTTGATGCTCGGCTTGATCGGCGTGTCGGGTGCCCAAGCCCAAGACCCCGTAACCCAGGCGCTCCAGCAGTACCGGCGGCAGATGGTGGGGATGTTGGAGGAGATGATGTTCCAGCAGACGGGCAAGACGACCAGCATCATCTACGCCCGCCAGTTCCGTATCGACGACCGCAACCGCCTCTATTGTGGGGAGGCCCTGTTCGGCTCCGCCCGGCAACCCTTTCTCCTCAACACCAAGACTGGGGAGTTCGTCAGGGCGCCGAGCAAGGCCGTGCAGGCGGACCGGGGTTGCTACCAGGACGACGGCTCCACGCTGATCGATCTACGGTAGAGGCCCCTTACCCCCGCTGAGGCGAGGGAAGATAGAACGTCAACTGGATAGGCTTTTTCCCGTAGTGGAAAGCAACACGGTCGCGAAGCTCGCGCATGTCCTGACAGGTCTTAGCCATGCCGATAACCTCAAAGCATCGCGAAACAAGTTGCCTGACGCCTAGGTCCTGGGTCAGTTGGCGATGCCAATGAATGCCTGGAGGTGGCTTGTTCTCACGAAGATACTTCGCAACGTCCGCGTCGAGGGTGTCGTAGATTAGTTCGGTCACCAAGCGGCCCCACCACTTGGGACGACTATGAAGCGGGCCGGACCAGTTTGTAAGGCGACCGAACTCCTCCCATAGTTCATCCGGAAAGGTCTTTTCCCAGGCGCGAAGCTCTTCGACGATGAACGCGCGCAGCTTCACCTGGAGGGCACCCATAGGGCCAGATGGCGCTCGTGGTTGAGCAAGCGCTTTGAGAAGGCGTTGGTCTTGCGGCCGTAGCGCCGGACGCCCATCCGTACGTTCAGGTTCTGGCGCTCAATATAGCTGGTGTGGATGTCGTGCTCGGCGACATCGCCGATGACGGCCGTCCGGATCGCTCCCTCGTAACGCCCGCCCGTGAGGCGGTTCCCTTTGGCGTCGACCTTCGAATACCGCTTATTCAGGACGCCAAAGTTCAGGTCGCTGCCGAAGGCCCGATCCATGGCTTGCGGATAGGCACCGAGGCCGTCCGTGATGATGGTCGGTCGGACAACGAAATCGCCGTTGTCCTCGCGCTTCAGCTTGCTGGCGAGGCGTCGCGCGAATCTCGTGGCGTGGTCGATGCCCTGGTCGCCAAGGTGGTAGGTCAAAATGAACTTGGTCTCGGCGCAGACCGCGAGATAGGTCCAGACGGTACCGGCGCCGGGCGTTGGCGCCGCCATGTCCTTCACGTTGAAACTGCGCGCGGCGACAAAGGCGTAGAGTTCGTCGGCCTGAATCTTTTCGACGGTCAGGTCGCTCAGCGAGTCCAGATAGGCGATCGCCATGTCGCCAGCTTCTTCGAACAGCTTGGCGACGGTGTTCTGGCTGACGCCGAAGATGCGCTCACATGAGCGCTGGGACATACCCTCGCAGAGGGAGTGTAGAATGTAGGCGCGGAGCCGCGCGTCGAGTCTATTCGCCAAGCGCCATCGCTGGCCGCTGTCGGTCAGTCCCAAAATAGAAGCAAATATCCATGGCAGTTCTCCTAGGTCGCAAAGCCCGCTCTTGGGGCACGACGGAGATCGCTCATGAGTGGATCGATTTCAACTTTAAGGCTTAGTTTAACTCAAAATCAGATTGATGCGGGCGCAATCACGTTGCACATCAGCAACATAAATCCCATTATGGAATACGAAACGATAAATATTAATAGATATTCTTAGTCAAAACTGTTTGCGTTTCGCGAGCGACCGGACCTGCTCAATCAACAGCTTCCTATTTGCCCTAGGTAGTTCGCGACGCGTTTCTTCGACGATCGTCGCCTCTTCCGCATTGATCGGTTCATCGTGGCCCACGAACGCCTTGGCGGCCTTGATCGTCGCCAGACGTTCGCTTTCGGGATCGGTAGGGGCGCGTTTCGTCATGGGAGTGTTCCCGACCTGCAAGAGGCAGGCCGGGAAGGGTACCACAGGCTTAGAGGATGTCGCCGGCGTGGACCGAGCAGGACACGACATGGCGCAGGAGAGCGGAAACCGCCCCCTCCCGCGTCATCGAGGTCACGCACGCGGAGCCATCGATGCTCCCGACGTAGCGTTTGCAGGTTTCGGTGAACTCGCAGCCGATCGAGAGATGTTGGGCGCCGCGACGCAGGTGGATGGTTTCAGTTCGGTAGAACATGGGCGATCTCCTTGGTTTCGCCCACCGACCGAGCCGCCCGCGCTGCGGCTTATCAACCGGCTATCTCAAACTGCGTCACCACCGAGAGTTCACCAAGATCGACAGTTGTTGGCCGATCGACGAGTGTGGCCGGCTGGTATTGTAGTCGAAGGTCCAGGCGGCCCGCTTCTGGCGGGAGTGCTCAAGGCTGAAGAACAGGGCCTCATTCAGCAGCTCGTCGGGTACCCTTCTCCGTCGATCGCGACGTCTGCATCTCCGGCGGCGTCGCGCCAACTGCCGCCATTGGCTCCTCGTCCGAATCCGGACGCTGAGCGGCGTTACGGCGTCCAGACCGGCGGGGATCCGATGGCGGCCCGCAAGGCGTCGATGAAGACCCGGAGCTTGGCCGAGGGCTCAGGCAGCGCTCTGAGCAGATAGATGCCGCTCGGGCGACTGTTCCAAGGCTCATCATCCAGTGGGAGCCGCGTGAGCTTGCCGTCTCGGACATCCGGCCCCGCCACCCAACTGGGCAACAGCGCTGCGCCGATCCCTTCCCTGGCGGCGAGCCGCAGCGCCTCGAAGTCGTCGGACCGGAACACCACCTGACCGCAGTTGGGCTGACCAGCCGCGCCGCCCAGAAGGTCCGTCCAGCCCAAGAGATCGGCCCCGTGCAACTTGTCGAGCAGCCGGTGACCGCGCAGGTCCTCGACAGAGCCGGGCGCGCCATATCGGGCCAGATAGTCCGGACTGGCGATCAGAAGCCTCGCCTGATCGGCAAGCTTGGTGGCGATCAGGCCGCTGTCGGTCAGCTGTCCAATGCGGATGACCGCGTCCAGCCGATCCAGCACCGGGTCGGCCAGGCGCTCGGTCAGGTCCAGCTCAACCGATAGACCGGGGTGCTCGCGCATGAGGGCGCCGGCCACCGGCAGCACATAACGCTTGCCGAAGGTGGGAAAGCAGGCGACCCGCAGCACGCCGGCGACCGCGCCGTCGAAGGCGGCGATCTCGGCGTGCACGTCGACAAGATCGTCGATCAGCCGCTGCCCCCGCTCGAACAGCCTCTGGCCGGCGTCGGTCATCGCCAGAGCCCGGGTCGAGCGTACAAGCACCCGGACCCCCAGACCGTGCTCCAGGGCGTCGATCTGCCGGACGATCGCCGAAGGCGTCACGCCCCGACGCCGCGCCGCCCCGGAAAAACTGCCGGCGCGCACGACATCGACAAAGACGGCCACGAACTCGGCGAACCTTGGATCCTTCATCTTTGCTCCAGGGGCAAAACGGTTGCGGGCAATGGCTGCGTTATCACGCGCCGTCCCCGGTCGCATGGTCTGGCTCATCGGACGCGGCGCTTCCGCCTCGCCGAGCCAACAACCAGGAGCAACCGTCATGGTCACTGTCCTCGATCGCATCCTTTCGCAATCGGCCTATAGCCACGAGATCGACGTTCCGATCGAAAAGATCGACATCGCCGACTGGCTGTTCACCCTGCCCGAGGCCGAATACCTGCGCTGCTGCGCGCCCGATCACATCGCGGCGGGCGTGACCACCACCGACGACGGCCGGCGCATGTCGATCAATGTCGAGCAGATCGGCTCGGGCCTGGTGGTCCAGCACTACGTGGCCGACGAGGCCGGCCCGACCTATTGCCGGATGAACTCGATCTCGGACGTCTTCACCGCCAACGGCCGCACCCAGGTCAATGTCATCTGGGAGCTGATCGCCGAAGCCATCGACGACAAGCGCACCCGCTACACCAATCGCGTCACCGCCCACCCCACCGACGTGTTCATGGACTTCCTGGCCGAACATGGCCTGGACTACGACCACGCCGCCGCCGCGCGCCAAGCCGCCGGTGGCGACCATAATCGTCGCGAAACGCCGATGTTCGCCGAGAGCATCGCTCGCCGCGCCCTGGCTCGCGCCGATGAGGCCGCGTCGTGAGAGCCATCGCCTACGACCGCTTCGGCCCGCCGGATGTCCTCCGGCTGGTCGAGGCGCCCGCTCCGGAGCTGCGAGCCACGGACCTTCTGGTCCGCGTCGCCGCCGCCGGCGTCAATCGCGCCGACCTGATGCAGCGCACCGGCTTCTACGGTGACCAGAGCTTTGGCGAGAGCCCCTTGCTGGGCCTGGAGCTCGCCGGCGAAGTGATCGAGGTCGGGGCCGAGGTCACGGGATTCAGCGTGGGAGATCCGGTGATGGCGATCGTCGGCGGCGGCGCCTATGCGGAGTTCGCCCGTGTCGATCACGGCATGGCCGTTAAGGTCCCGAGCGGCCTTCCGCTCGTCCAGGCGGCCGGGGTCATGGAGGCCTTCGTCACCGCCTGGGAGGCCGTGGCCCATCTGGCCGAAGTCCGCCCGGGACAGCACGTGCTGGTTCATGCCGCGGCCGGCGGCATCGGCTCAGCCGCGGTGCAGATCGCCAGGGCGCTGGGCGCGAGCGTCTACGCCACAGCCTCGGCCGAGCGGGCGGCGGACGTGCGGCGTCTGGGCGCGGCGGCTGTGATCGACTACCGCGCCGCCGACTTCGAGGCCGAGACCCTGCGCCTGACGGGCGGGGCGGGCGTGGACGCGGTGATCGACTTCATTGGCGGCGAGTACCTGGCGCGCAACCTGCGCAGCCTGGCGCCGGGCGGCCGGCTGGTGCAGGTCGGGATCCTCAGCGGCGACGCCGACGCCGCGATCCCGCTGGATCTCCTGCTGCATAACCACCTGCGCCTGATCGGCACCGTGATGAAATCACGCACCCTCGAGGAGAAGCGCGCCATGGTCGCCCGCTTCGCCGCTGGTGCGCTGCCGCGCCTGGCGAAAGGCGAACTGAGGCCGGTGATCGATACGGTTCTGCCGCTGGATCAGGCGGCCGAGGCGCATCGGCGGCTGGAGCGTGGCGGCGGCTTCGGCAAGATCATCCTGGCGCCCTGAGACTTAGGCGGCATGCACGCGCCAGGACCGGAACTTGGCTCGCCTCCCGGGACCTGGCGCTGCCAGGCGCCTCTGATCGACCTTGTGCGCCACCTGACCGACATAACGGTCCCGACTACTGGCCGCCCCTGTCCTCGCCATCATCCGGTTCTCTGGCCGAGGCGCGCCATTGGCTGCTGTTGTCTCGCCTCCAGGAACCGGACGTTCAGCACCCCAGCTCGTGAGACTGGCGCCGACCCATGGCGGACATATGGTGCAGCAGCCTAGCTGAAACAGGCGGGACGTGTGGATGCCCTGGCTTCGATTGAAACCCGCCCCCTCGTCCACACGCCTCGCTTTCCTTCAGCCGACGACCGCCCAGGAGCCATCCGGCTGGCGGCAGGCTCGGCCGCGGGTCGTCTGGGTCCGGCCCTGGATGGTGGTGACCTGTGTAAAGTCGGCGCAGCGGAAGCCGCGGGGGTCGTTGTAGTAGCTCCCGATCCGGACCTCGCCGCGATGATCGTTGCCGGGATTGCGCCATGGGTGCCGGCTGCCCGGACGGTCGGAGTTGAAGCCGTTATAGTAGGCCTTGTAGGCGTAACTCCGGTCGTCGCAGTCCATGTCCTTGGTGAGCGCCGCGCCGACCACGCCGCCCAGGATCACGCCGGCCACGGTAGTCCCCGTGCGGCTTCCGCTGCCCCCGGCGGCGTTGCCGAGCAGCCCCCCGATCAGGGCCCCGATGAGGACGCCGGCCGGATCCTTGGAGTTGCGGCATTCGCGATAGTAGACATCGTCGTTGTAGGAATAGGTCCGCTGGTATCGCTGGCTCCACTGCTGGTCGCGCTCGTCGCGATAGGCGGATTGGGCGACCTGGCCGGTGACCTTTGACGCCAGGAACAGGTCACCCCGCCGATTGGCGACCCATTGGTAGCCCTTCGGCGGCTTCCTCAAACCGCGCTGCTTCCAATCGCTCACCACGTAGAGGGTCTGGCGATACTGGTCGGGGAGGCGGTCACCGCGGGAATACCGGGGTCCGCCGTACTGGTCGCCATACTGGCTGCGATAGTTGTCTTGATCGGGCCGGCCAGGGTAGCTCGGCTGAGCCATGGAGACGGAGGTGCTCATAAGCGTGAGCACAAGCGCGGTGGTGAGGGTAGCTTTCATGGGCTTGGTCCTCAAAGGGCGGGCGGCGGACCAAGGTCTTAACCGGCCATCGCGTTGGACGTTTCTTACGCTGAACCAAGGTTGCATTGGCTCCTGCTGCGTTCGATGCCGCATTGACTTCAATCAACCGAAGGACTGGCTCGGCTTCACGGATAGCCGCCACGAAGACAGAGACGGGGGCGCGCCACAACCAGACTCTCCTACCGGTCCAGAAACGACATTCGTTTCACGAAGAGATCGGAGATTGTTTGGACCGCCCTTTGGCGTCCATGCTGCCTCTTCGTCGAGGAGGCGCCATGGCCAGAGTTGTTGGGATCGACCATCTCGCCATCCGGGTGAGCGACTTCGAGGTTTCGCGTCGCTTCTACGACCGATTGCTGACCTTCCTGGGTTTCGTGCGCGAGTGGGAGTTCGACCGCACGGTCGGATGGAACAACGGCGTGACCATGTTCTGGATCACCGAGGCGGACGCCGAAGCCCGCGCCCGGCCCCATCGCACCGGCGACATCGGTTACCATCACTACGCCTTCGAGCTCGGCGCCCGCGAGGAGGTGGACGAGCTCGGAGCCTTTCTCCAGCAGGAGAACGTCACCGTGGTTGACCCACCGGCCGCCTATCCAAGCTATGGCGAGGGCTATTACGCTGTCTTCTTCCTTGACCCGGACGGGCTCAAGCTCGAGGGCATGTACTTTCTGGAAAAGGTGAAACGCCACGGTCGTCCACCGCAAGGGATCTAGGCGCACAAGCACGCCCTGGCGCTCCTCGCCGGCAACTCCAAGGGTCCAAGCACGCCATGAACGGACATTGGCGCGCCTCCAGAAACTCGATCTTCAGTGTCGGGGCGGCGGCGGTCGAGATCGCCGCCCTGCGGAGCTTAGCTCGGTCCGCGAGCCGGACGTGAACGGACCCAGTCGGTATGGCCGAAGTCTGACGCTTGCGGCGGCTATGCTTCACGTTCTTCTCGTGTCGAGAATGCCCGTATGGACGGCCGAATAAACAATTGGCGCATCCGCCGCTCGAACCCGTCCACGAAGGTGAAGACCACCGGCACGACCAGCAGGCTGAGGAAGGTGGAGGTCAGGAGGCCGCCGATCACCGCGATCGCCATAGGCTGGCGGAAGCTGGCGTCGGCGCCGAAGCCCAGCGCGATCGGCGCCATGCCGGCGACCATCGCAACGGTCGTCATGATGATCGGACGGGCGCGTTTGTGACAGGCGTCGACCAGCGCCGCCCGTCGCGACAGCCCCTTGTCCTTTATGCCGACCAGCGCGTACTCGACCAGCAGGATCGAATTCTTCGACACGATCCCCATCAGCATCACGAGGCCGATCATGGCCGGCATGCTGAGCGAGCTGCGCGCCAGCAGCAACGCCACGAAGGCCCCGCCGATCGATAGCGGCAGCGCCGACAGGATGGTGACCGGCTGCAGGAAGTCTCGGAACAGCAGCACAAGCACGCAGTAGATGCAGAGCACGCCAGCGATCAGGGCGGTGACGAACCCGACGCCCAGCTCCTCGCCCATCTCGGCCCCGCCCGCCGGGATCAGGGATACGCCCGAGGGCATGGCCTGGACCGCCGGCAGTGCATTGACCCGCGCCATCGCCTCGCCCAGCGGCACGCCGTTCATGTCGGCGGTGATGGTCACGTGCCGGCGGCGATCGAAGCGGTCGATCCGCGAGGGACCGCTCTCGACCGAGATGTCGGCGATACTGGCCAACGACACCGGTCCGCTCCGCCCGGCCACCCGCAGCGCGCCGACGGTCGTCGGATCGCGCCGCGCCGCGTCGGCGATCCGGGTTCGGATGAAGAGCTGCCGCGTCTCCAGGTTTAACCGCGCGACCTGGGCGTCGAAGTCCCCGCTTGTCGCGATCCGGACGGTCTCGCCAACGGCCTCGGCCGTGACGCCGAGTTCCGCCGCCCGTTGCGGATCGGGCCGGATGACGATCTCCTGCTGCTCCAGGCTGGCCGTCGAGTTGATGTTCGACAGACCGGGGATGGTCCGCATCTCGCGTTCGAGGCGCTGGACGGTCGCTTGCAGCACCCGTGGGTCGTCGCCCGCCAGGATCAGGTCCAGCCGGCCGCCGCCGCCGTCGCCGACGGCAAACCGAGCGCCCGGGACCGCCTTGAGCCGCTCCCCGATCGTCGCCTCGATAGCCGTCTTGGTTGGGCGGTGCTCGCGGGGCGCCAGGCTGAGGGTCAAGGTGGCGCGACGCACTTCAGGCACGCCGCCGGAGTCTTCGCCTCCCCCCTGCCCGATCGCGGCGAAGATCCCCCGCACGCCCTCCACGCCGCTCAGGGCCTGTCGCACGTCCTCCGTCGCCGCGACCGTAACGTCGAGCCCGCCGCCCGGCGGCAGTTCGACGGACACCTCGGTGAGGCTGCGATTGTCCGGCGGCAGAAAGCCGGTCGGGATCAGGGGAGTCAGCGCCAGCGAGCCGGCCAAGAAGGCCACGGTCGCGGCGGCGGTGATCTTGGGATGCGACAGGCACCAGTCGACGGCCGACAGGTAGCGGCGCATCGCCCAGCCGTCCTCTGACTCGGGCATGACCGTGTCCTTCAGGAAGTAGGCCGCCAGCATGGGCGTCAGCAGGCGCGCGACCAGCAGCGAGGCCAGCACCGCGATCACCGCCGTCCAGCCGAACGGCTTGAAGATCAGCCCAGCGAAACCGGGCATCATCGCGGTCGGCAGGAAGACGGCGACCAGGCTGAGGGTGGTGGCGATCACCGGCATGGCGATCTCGGCCACCGCGTCCTCGGTCGCCTCGCGGACCGGCTTGCCCATGCGCCTGTGGCGCTCGATGTTCTCGACCTCGACGATAGCGTCGTCGACCAGGATGCCGATGACCACAGCCAGGGCCAGCAGAGTCAGGGTGTTCAGCGAATAGCCGAACATCAACATCGCCGCGAAGGTCGGCAGAATCGACAGCGGCAGCGCCGTGGCGACGATCAGGGTGGCCCGCCCGTCGCGCAGGAACAGCCAGACCACGATGACGGCCAGCAGCGCGCCTTCATACAGCATCGACATCGAGCCGTGATACTGCTCGAGCGTGTAGTCGACGGACCCGCCGACGGGCTGCAGGGCCAGGCCCGGCGTCTTGCCCATCTGCTGGTTCAGGATGGCGTAGACGCCCTTGGCGACCTTGGTCTCGTCCGCGCCCCGAGCCCGATAGACCTGAAAGGCGACCACGGGCTTGCCATCCAGGAAGGCCGCCTGGGTGCGCTCGGCCGCGCCGTCCTCGATGCTGGCCAACTGGTCGAGCCGCGCCTGGCGGCCGTCAGCGAGCACGATCGGCAGCGCCGCTAGGTCGGACGCCTGGGCGACGACCGCCACGGTGCGGATCGATTGCTCCTGGCCGCCCAGTTGACCGCGACCGCCCGACGATTGCTGCTGGACCTGCCGCAGGGCGCGGGAGACGTCGCCGGCGGTCACGCCCAGGGCGGCCATGCGCGTGGGATCGACGGTGACGCGCACCTCGCGGGTGACCCCGCCCAGCCGCTCGACCTTGCCGACGCCGGGCGCCGCGCGGATCGCCTTGCCCAGGGTGTCGTCGACGAACCATGAGAGCTCCGCCTCGTCCATGCGCGAGGACTGGACGGCGTAGATTAGCACCGGGGCCGTGCCGAACGTGACGGCCTCGACGGTCGGCTGCAGCATGTCGGTGGGCAGGTCCGAGCGGATGCCGTCCACCGCGTCCTTGGTCTGGATCAGAGCATCGGACAGCGGCTTGTCCAGCGCGAAACTGGCCTCGATCCGAACCGCCCCGTCATTGATCACGGTCGTGACGTGGCGCACGCCGTCGACCGCGGCCAAAGCGTCCTCCAGGGGCCGGGCGATCTCGGTCTCGAGCTGGGCGGGGGTGGCGCCAGGCAGGTTCGCATTGACGCTGACGGACGGCGGCGACAGGTCCGGAAGGTCCTGGATGGCCAGCAGATTGAAAGCCCGCAGACCCGCGATCGACAGCACCACGAAGAGCAGGATGACCGGAATGGGATTGCGGATCGACCAGGCGGCGAAATTCATCGACGGTATCCTTCGGTGTGGGCCACGCGGACAACGTCGCCGTCTTTGAGGAAGCCCGCGCCACCGAACACCAAGCGCTCGGTTCCGGTCAGGCCGGTCAGAATCTCGATCGCGGAATCGTCCCGCCGTCCGGTCCTGACGCTCCGCATGCGGACGCTGGGCGGGCCGGGGCGCTCGTCGAGCACCATCACGTAGCTGCGCCCATCGCGGATCACGACGCACGGCGCCGGCACGGTCAGGGCCGGGGCCAAGCCGACGGTGATGACTCCGGCGACGTACATGCCAGCCAGCGCCCGGCCGCCGCCCGCGACGTCGGCGTAGATCACGCCCAGGCGGGACGCGCCGTCCATCGTTGGACCCAGCCGCCTCACCACGCCGCTCGCCTGGGTTCCATCGGGCAGCGAAAGGGTGACGACCTGCCCGGCGGCGACCTCGCGCAGTTGCCCGGCCGTCAGCTCGCCCCGCCACTCCAGCCGGCTGCGGCGGATCATGCGGAACAACTCCTGGCCGGCGGGAGCGACCGCGCCCAGCGTCGCGGCGCGCGCGGTGATCACGCCGTCATCGGGCGCCAGCACGGCGGTGTAGCGCAGCTCCAGCCGCTTGGCGGCCAGCAGGGCGGACGCGGCCTTGGCTTCCGTCTCGGCGGCGAGCACTTCCTGCTCGCTGACGCCGCCGCTCGCGCGCAACGCCAACGCCCGATGACGGTTGACCTGGGCCTGGTCGTGGCGCGCGAGCAGCTGAGCCTCCTCGGCGCGCAACAGGGCGGGATTGATCCGCGCCAGCACCTGGCCGCGCCGGACCTGATCGCCGACCTCGGCGTTCACCTCGACCAGCTGGTAGCTGCCAATCTGCGTGCCGACGCTGGCCTCCCGCCAGGGGGCGATGACGCCGGAGGCTGACACCGTTCGCGGCCAGGTGACCTTTTGGGGCGAGGTCGTGGAGACCGTCAGGCTGGGGACCGCCCGCACCGGAACGGGCGCGTCGTCGCCCCTCGCCGCCCAGAGGATCAATCCAGCGGCGGCCGCCGCCAACAGCGCCGCCGCCGCGACGAGCCGACCGCTGACCGGGCCGAGGAGACGCCGCCTCATGGGCGGAGCGACGGCCGATCGATCGCTCATCAGAGATGCTTCCTTGTTCATGGGGTCGTTCTTGGATTCGGCGCGCCCGTCGTCCGGACCAGCGCCACCCAGGCGCGCGCCCGGTCGGCGGCGGCGGCGGCGGCGCTGTCCTGGGCCTGGTTGTACTGGCGGCGAGAGGCTTCCAGCTCCACCTGGGCGATGGCGCCGATGCGCCAGCGGGCCGCGTTGGCCTCCAGCGCGAAGGTGGCCGCCCCCAGGGCGTCGTGCGAGGTTTCGATCCGCTCCAGCGCCGACTGCTGGGCGGTTAGCGCGTCCTCGACGTCCCGCGCTAGCGTCCTGACCGTGAGGTCCAGATGCGCTGCCGCCTCCCGGTAGCGGGCCTGCGCGCCGCGCACCCTGGCCGCCCCGGCGCCGCCGTCCAGCAGCGGACCGGCCAGGCTCAGGCCCGTCGACCGCGCGCCATAGGACCTGGCGGCGCCCAGCGCCCGGATCCACTGACCGCTCAGCGTCGCGGCCAGATCGACGCGCGGCAGCCTTTCGGCGCGCGCCACGGCGATCTCCGACCATCGCGCAGCGACCTCGCGCTCGGCCGCGACGACCGTGGGATGGCTGAGCAGCACGGTCGCGGGCAGCGCCGGGGTGAAGGGCGGCGGCGCGGCGATGGGCTCGCCGGTCGCCAGCAGGCTCCTGACCTCGGAGCCCTCCAGCCCGCTCAGCGCCGCCAGCGCGTTGACCAGCCGGCGGCAGGCTTCGTCCTGGGCGATGCGATCGGTGCGCGCGGCGGCCAGGTCGCCCAGCGCGGTCGCCAGCGTCACCGGCGGGACGCTGCCGGCCGCCAGGCGCGCGCGCGTGACCGTCAGCTCGGCCTGCCGCGAGGCGATGTCGAGGTCGCGCAGAGTCGTCCTGGCGTCGCAGGCTCGAAGCGCCAGCGTGGCGTCGACGATCTCGCCGACGACCGACAGCCGCGCGGCGTCCGCTTCGGCGGCGCTGGCTGTAAGGCGATAGCCGGCGGCGGTGGCGCCCTCGCGCACTCGGCTCCACAGATCCAGTTCCCAGGCCAGGCCGACGCCGACCGACGCCGTGCTCTGGCTGGTCGTCGCCTCGCCGCCCCCGGCGCGATCCCGCGCCCGCTGTGCGCCGGCGTTGGCGGAAAGCGTGGGTCCCCGCGCCGCGTCCTGGATCGACAGGGCCGCCCGCGCCTGATCCAGGCGAGCGGCGGCCTCGGCCAGGGTGGGAGCGCCATCCAGGCCGGCGGCGACCAGCCGATCGACAGCCCGGTCGTTCAGCAGCGTCCACCAGCCATTTCCGGCCGGGGTCGCTGGGGACGGCGGCGCGTTACTCCAGGCCTCGGTGACCTTGATCACCGGGCGCTGGTAGTCCGGCTGCAGGACGCAGCCGCCCAGCGCGACCAGGGGCGTCAGCGCCAGGCCGCAAGCAAGTCTTTTCATGTCGGGATCAATCCGGGCGATGCGCGGCGGCCTGCCGGCCGCCCTCGTTCGCCGCTTCAGGGCTTGGGGGCTTTGGCGGGCGTCTCGTCTTCGGGCGGCCGGCCGGCGCCGGTCACGGACGGGGTATACAGCCCCGTGCCGAAGCCCATGATCATCCCACCCACGGCGCGTGCGCCGATGCGCGGCCCAAAGCGAGCGCAGGGGTCGGGCTTGGGAACCGCGTGTTTCTTGCTCGCCTTAGCGGCGAAGGCCTTGCCAGCGGCGTCGGCGAACTTCTCCGACAGCTGCAGGGCGTCGCCGACCGGCGACAACGAGGGATCCATGTTGCTGATCCCCTCGGTCGACTTCGACCAGGCGATCGCCGCCGCCTGGCGACCATCGGACGTGACCAACTCGGCCTCGGCGACCAGTCCGCCGGATATTCCCGGGGGCCTGACCTTCAGGATCGGCACCGGAATGAAGAAGCTGGCGGCGGCTGTGGCGGCGGATCCGCCGGGGTTGGTGGGGGCGATGTGGGCGACGGCGGCGCGTACGCGCGCGGCGCCCTCTTCCGGCTGCGGAGCGATCTCGAACCGACGGCTAAGCTTATAGCAGAGCTGCCGATCGACCTCCTGGCGCACCATCGCCTGATCCGACGGCTTAATCGGCGTCCGGGCGTTGAGCCGCAGGACCGTCGGCTCGATATAGACCCGCCGGATCGCCTCCGAAGCGGCCTCATCGCGCCGCTTGCCGGGCTTGGCCTCGGCCAGCCCGCTGTAGCTCGAAAGATAGCCGGAGCGCTCGGTCGGCATCGACTGACAGGCGGCGAGCGCCGAGACCGCGCCGAGCATGGCGATCCTGACGGTGAGGACAATAGCGCGGTCCGCGGGGCGGCGAGCCGGGTGGAGGATGGTCATTCATCGGTCTCCAGGTGACGACGCGCGCACCCTGGAAACCGAAACTTCCGCCAACCTTTCAGAGCCTGACGATGGCGCTAACCGATCGCCATCGCCCTCTTGGCTATATGATCACGGCCATGTAGCCGAGCCCCCGCAAGGCGCGGATCGACACGTTCGCCCCCAGGTCCGACAGTTTGCGGCGCACCCTGTGGACGTGAACCTGGATGGAGTTTTCCGTGTAGTCCTGCTCCAGGGAATGCAGGCTCTCGCCCAGCTGCGCCTTGGTGATCACCCGCTCGGGCGATCGCAGGAAACGCTCCAGGACGATGCTCTCGCCCCGCGACAGGCTCGTGCGCCCCTCGCCCACGGCCAGCTCGCGGGCGGCGGCGTCGTAGACGACGTCGCCATAGCGGATGACCGACTCGGCCAGGGGCGACGGCCGCCGCCTCAGGGCCCGCAGCCGCGCCACCAGTTCCTCGATCGCGAACGGCTTGACCAGATAGTCGTCGGCCCCGGCGTCCAGACCGCGCACCCGCTCGCCGACGCTGCCTAGCGCCGTCAGCAGCAGGACCGGCGTCGACAGCCCCGCGGCCCGCGCACTGGCCAACAGGTCCAGGCCGCTCTCGCGGGCCAGCATGATGTCCAGAATAACGACGTCATAGGGTGCGACCCGCCAGGCGTGCCAGCCGTCCTCGGGCGTCTCGAAGAGGTCGACCGCGAAACCGATCTTGGCGAGAGACTTCAGGGTCGCCTCGCCCAGCTTGGTGTTGTCCTCGATGAAGAGCACCCTCATGGACGGGTGTTCCGGCCGCCGGGACCGCGCCGGGAGAAGTCGAGGACGAAGCGCGCCCCGGCCTCCCCCGGGTCCAGCCGCGCCTCGCCGCCGTGCAGCGTCATGATCCGGCTGACGACCGAGAGGCCCAGACCCGCGCCGGCCCCACGCGGATCAGCCTTGCTGAACCGCTGGAACAGGCGATCGCGGAAATCGGAGGGCACGCCGGGCCCGTCGTCGCTGACCGTCAGGCGGCCGAAGACGTCGATCGTGACGAGAATCTCGCTGCCCCGCGGCGTATGTCGCACGGCGTTGTCGAGCAGATTGCGCAAGGCGACCTCGACCAGGCCCGGCGCGCCGCGGCACTCCCAATGGTCGGGA
Source organism: Caulobacter sp. GW822-FHT07D08 (assembly GCF_058798735.1). Taxonomy (NCBI): domain Bacteria; kingdom Pseudomonadati; phylum Pseudomonadota; class Alphaproteobacteria; order Caulobacterales; family Caulobacteraceae; genus Caulobacter; species Caulobacter sp. GW822-FHT07D08. The sequence goes on along the minus strand of NZ_JBXAKU010000031.1, from coordinate 15,354 downwards.
GCACTGTCGAAGGCGATCGTGCGGCCGCTCGCCACGATGGCGCCGGCCATGTCCCGCGTGAACTCGCGCGCCGTCTCGACCAGATCAAAGGAGACACTGGCCGGCGTGTCGCCGTCGGCCTCGGCCAGCGTCAGCAACTGGGCGATCAAGCGCGACAGACGGTCGAACTCCTCCATGGCTTCCCGGCGCTCGCTCGGTTCCAGCAGACTCTCGACCTGCGCCCGCAGCGTCGCCAGGGGCGTCCGCAGTTCATGCGCGGCGTTGGCGGAGAAGTCACGCTGGGCCCGCAGGCCCGCCTCAAGGCGATCAAGCGCGGCGTTGAAGGCCATGACCAGCGGCGCGATCTCGCGCGGTGTCGCCTCCAGCGGCAGCCGCTGGCTGACGGTGGCCGGCCCGATCTCGCCGGCGCGCTCGGAAATCCGCCTCAGCGGCCTCAGGCCCAGATGGAGCGCCGCGAAGACGCCCGCCATCATCATCGCCATCAGGGTAAGAATCCAGGGCAGGTTGTCGCTGATCTCGGTCGCCAGGTGAGCAAGGTCCACGCGCTTGGCATCGGCCATGGCGGCCTTGCTCGGGTCGAACAGCTGCACGACCATGAAGACCACGACCGTGACCAGCACCACCGATTGAAACAGCACCCAGATCAGGGAACGGCCGCTTTCCCGGGTCGGGCTGTGCTTGGTCGGTGGGCGGTCGAGCATAGGAATAATCTCCTTGCGGCGCGGAACGGCGGGGAAACGCCACGGAAGACTTTACGGCCTCGCCTACCGGCGACCGATCCGCCCGGCCAACAGCAGGCCGAAGGCCAGCGCCACAAGAACCAGCGCCAGGACGATCATTCAGCCGCCCACCGCCGCGCGAGGCAGCTTCGCGCCAAGAGGTCGTGATCGTCAAAAGGTCGCATGCGAGTCTTCCTTGGACGGCGTTGTCGGGAACGCTGGCGTGAGATGTCGCCCCAAGGCTTTCACGAGCCTTTCAGCCGGAAAGAAGAGCTACGCCGCAGCCTTGAACGATGCTTCCTGGCTATCTCCGGCGCTAACGGCGTGCTTGTCGTCTTCCAATTGCCAACACGCGCTAGCGGCAAAAGCCGCCGTTGGTTCACCGTCGGAAAGTAGACGTTCACCGGCGCCGCTATTGAACCCCGACCTCACGCCTGGTGACCAGTGCAACGAACCCTTGTGCATTTTAACCGCGCCGATAAGGTCAGACCTCCTATCATATTGGCCAGATGACTCGGTTAGTACGAGCATCGGCTTGGAGGAAGCGTGAGCCCCCACACATTCCTAACGACCGTGGCGAGCAGCTTGGCTTTGGCGTTGGTGACCGCGCCCGCCGCGTTTGCCTGCGACACGCCGGTCAGCGTCTGCGCGACGGGCAAGGCGACGAGCCTGGGGCTAATCCGCAAGGGGACGCCTGCTTCGGTCTATGTCGACGCGACGGCCGATCCGGCGGTGCGCCATGCCGCCGAGGGCCTGCGCGGCGATTTGGGACGGGTCAGCGGCGGCGAGGCGGCCAAGCTCTCGGATCTTTCCAAGGCTCATGGCGCGACGGTGATCATCGGCGTGCTCGGCGACAGCCCGGTCATCGACAGTCTTGTCCAAACCGGGAAGCTGAAGGTCGAGGATCTGGCCGGCCAGTGGGAAGGCTTCCGACAGGTCGTCGTCGAGCGCCCTGTCGCCAATGTGCCGCGCGCCCTGGTCATCGTCGGCGCCGACCGGCGCGGCGCGGTCTTTGGGGCCTATGATCTTTCCGAGCGCATCGGGGTGTCGCCCTGGACGTGGTGGGCCGACGTACCTGTGGCGAAGAAGAGCGATCTCTTCCTGACCGCTGGAGCCCGGGCGGACCATCCGCGCGTCAAGTATCGCGGCTTCTTCATCAACGACGAGGACCCGGCCTTCAGCGGCTGGGCCAAGAAGACGTTCGGCGGCATCAACGCCGATCTCTACGCCCACGTCTTCGAGCTGACCCTGCGCCTGAAGGGCAACTACCTGTGGCCGGCCATGTGGGCGCCCAAGGCGTTCAATGACGACGACCCGCGCAACAAGGTGCTGGCGGACGAAATGGGCGTGGTCATGGGCAGCTCGCACCACGAGCCGATGACCCGGGCCCAGAGCGAATGGCATCGCAACACCGACAAGGGCGTGACTGGCGGCCGCTGGGACTACGCGACCAACGGCGACAACCTGCGGACCTTCTGGCGCGGCGGCATCGAGCGGATTATGTCGAAGGGCGACGGCACGCCTTATGAGAGCCTGGTGACGGTCGGCATGCGCGGCGACGGCGACGAGCCGATGGCCGAGGGCGCGGCGACCCAGCTCCTGGAGAAGATCGTCGCCGACCAGCGCCAGATCATCGCCGACGTGACCGGCAAGCCGGCCGACCAGACACCGCAGGTCTGGGCGCTCTACAAGGAGGTCCAGGACTATTACGACCACGGCATGCGGGTCCCTGACGACGTGACCCTGCTGTTTTCCGACGACAACTGGGGCCAGATCCGGCGGCTGCCGGTGGCCGGCAAGGACAAGCTGCCCCGCGCCGGCGGCTATGGCGTCTACTACCACTTCGACTACGTCGGCGGGCCGCGGAACTACAAGTGGATCAACACCAACCAGGTCGCCAAGGTCTGGCAGCAGATGGACCTGGCCTACCAGCGCCAGGCGCGGAACCTGTGGATCGTCAATGTCGGCGACATCAAGCCGATGGAATATCCGCTCAGCTTCTTTCTGCGCATGGCCTGGAACCCCGAGGCGATGACGCCCAAGGCCCTGGCGGCCTTCCCGCGTGAGTGGGCTGGCGAGGCCTTTGGTCCGGCGCTCGGCGCCGAGATCGGCGAGGCGCTGGAGACCTATTCGACCCTCGCCGCGCGCAGGAAGCCCGAGCTGATCGACCAGGACACGTTCCCGCTGGGCCCGGACAACGGCGCGGGCCCGCTGGACGGCGGGGAATTTGGCGACATCGTCGACCGCTGGCGGGCGCTGTCGGCCAAGGTGGCGGCCATCAAGGCGCGGCTGCGGCCCGACCAGCAGGACGCCTATTTCCAGCTGGTCGAATATCCGGTGACGGCCTTCGCCAACCTTTACGAGATGTACTACGCCACGGCCTGGAACCGGCGGCTGTCGGCCCGCAACGACGCCCGCGCCAACGTCTTCGCCGACAAGGTCGAGGCCGCCTTCAAGCGCGACGCCGACCTGACCGCTCAGTACCACGCCATGAACGGCGGCAAGTGGGACGGCATGATGAACCAGGTCCACATGAGCTATGTGATCTGGAACGATCCGACCCAGCAGACCATGCCCAGCGTCGCCCGCGTGTCGGCGGACACCCCGCCGGAAAAGCTGGCGACCAAGGTCGTCTTCGCGGGCTCGGCCGCCAGCGACCCGAACCTCGTCACGATCGAGGCCGCCAAGTTCGACCGCGCCGTGGGCGGGAAGGGCCTGACCTGGACGGTGCTGTCGGATCTGGGCCAAGGCGACGCCGTGCTCGCCCTGCCGCAAGGCCGGCCCGCGACGGAGATCGGCGACGGCGTTCGGCTGGACTATGCGGTGTCGGTTCCGCGCGCGGGTCCGGCCAAGGTCCGCCTGCGCCTGGCCCCGACCCTGGACACCAGCGGCGGCAAGGGCCTGCGGATCGGCGTCTCCCTCGACGACGGCCCCGTTCAGGTCCTGACGTCCAGCCTGGTTCCGACGGCCGGCTCGGCCTCGACCCCCGAACAGATCGCCTGGGTCGCTGCGGTCAAGGACCATGCCCACACCGTCGAGGCCCTCTTCCCGGACCTCGCGGCGGGCGCTCACAGGATCAAGGTCTGGCGCCTGGACGACAACGTGGTGCTGGAGAAGTTGATCGTCGACCTGCGCTAAACGCTTCCGCTCACATTCTGTCCTACCGATCATGACCTCGGTGCAGTTGGGCCAGTCGCGCCAGGAGCTGCCATTAGCTTGCGTCCAAAAACGCGACGTTCGGCTCCCGACGCGAGGACAGCTCACGGCCCTAGGTCTTACCGCGGCGTCATGGTTCAGCGCTTGAGATTGACCTTGGCCAGGTCGATCAACTCGGCGGCGCGGCCGTCCAGAACAGCCTTCAGGGCGAAGACGCCGAACTTATGGGCCTCGTCCAGCGTGATCTTGGGCGGCATGACCAGCTCCTGGCGGGCGGTGACCACGTCGACCAGGGCTGGCCCATCATGGGCGAAGGCCTCAGCGATCCCCGCCTCGAGATCTTGCGCGCGCTCTATCCGTACGCCCTTGACGCCCATGGCCTGCGCCATGGCCGCGAAGTTGGGGTTTTTCAGATCGACGGCGGTGTCGAGAAAGCCGCCGGCCTTCATCTCCATCTCGACGAAGCCCAGCGTGCCATTGTTGAGCACGACGACCTTCACCGGCAAGCCGAGCTGCGAAAGGCTGATGAAGTCGCCCATCATCATCGAGAACCCGCCGTCGCCCGACAGCGACACGACCTGGCGTCCCGGGAAAGCCGACTGCGCGCCGATCGCCTGCAGCAAGGCGTTGGCCATTGAACCGTGGTTGAATGAGCCCAGGAGCCGGCGCTGACCGTCCAGCCGCAGATAGCGCGCCGCCCAGACCGTGGGCGTGCCGACATCACAGGTGAAGACCGCGTCCTTGGCCGCCAGTTCGCTGACGATGCGAGTCACCGTGAGCCCGGATGACCCAGCAACGCGTAAGGTGCCATAACCCCGACGGTCTCGAGGGCGCGCTCCTCCAGACCCAGGCCGGCGCAGGCCTGACGGTGCACGACATACTCGACACCGGCGATGACGACGACGCGATAGTCCAAGGCGCGTCCTCGCACCGGGATGAGGCCGGCCAGCGGGTTGAAGGGCTTGACGACATAGTCGTCCGCGCCGATCCGCAAGGCTTGCAGCTTGTCCAGGTCCTGGTCCAAGGCCGTCAGCATGATGACGGGCGTCGCGCCGCTCCTGCGCAGTTGCGCCAGGACCTCCCAGCCGTCCAGCTTGGGCAGACCCACGTCCAGCAGGACGATGTCGGGCCGAAGCGCCTGATGCAGCTCGACCGCGGTCTGACCATCCCGCGCCGTGACGGTCCTGAACCCCTCGCGCTCCAGATAACCGACGAGGATCTCCACGATCTCGCGCTCGTCTTCAGCGATCAGAACTAAGGCGTTCACTGGGTCTCCAATGCGGCTCCGATCGGATTGATCGAGCACTCACCATCGTTACGCGGGCGGCGCCAGCCCCCCCCCCACGAAGTCGCAACACACCCTCCACGATCGGGCAACCGCGCTCGGGCATAGGCTCGCGGCGCCTCGAGCGGCGCGCCTTGGAAGCCTCACTCTTCATGGACCGCCAGGTACCGCGCCGACCTGGAGGGCCGCCTCGAACTGCTCGACGCGCAGCGCGCCAGCTATGCGGTCCGTCAGACGCTGCTCTCGCTTCGGCGCGACCAGCTAGCGGCCATGGTCACGCTCTACGCCGCGCTCGGTGGCGGTCTGGAGCCGGCGTCGTGAAAAACGATATCGAAGGAGCGTCACAAGTGAGACCCGTCACGAGCGAGCTCGGCGGCCCCGACCGCTACCCCTTCTCGATGCGCGCCTTCCATTGGCTTCGCGCGCTCCTGCTGGTCGGGCTGATCGCTCTGGGCTGGTACATGACCGCTCTTCCCGAAGCGGCGCCGATCAAGTTCGCCCTCTATCCGATCCACAAGCAGTTGGGCGTGACTGTCCTTCTCATCGCCATCGCCGCGCTCTTTGTTCGCGGACGTTCGGTTCACCCCGCCGAGCCTCGCGGCTTGTCGCGTTTTGAAGCGATCCTGTCGCGCTTCACGCACCGCGCGCTGCTGGTCCTCGCTATCGTCGTGCCGCTGATGGGCTACGCGATGTCCAGTTCCTATGTCGACAGCGACGGCGTGCCGTTCCTGTTCATGATGCTTCCGGAGCTCTTGCCCAAGAGCGATCTCGGCTTCGCCGTTTTCCAATGGCTGCACAGGCTTCTGGCCTACGCGCTGCTCGCCCTGGCCCTCCTGCACGTGATCGGGGCGCTGAAGCACCGCCTGGTGGATCGCGGCGGCGAAAGCGACGTGCTCGGCCGAATGCTGTGACGCCGACCTAGCCCCCTCGTCATCGAAGACCTTTGCCCAACATCGGCTTTCAGCCATCGAGGCCAAGTTCCGTGACTACTTCGCCTTCGTCCTCGACCTCTCCGTTGATCATCGCCTACTTCGTGCGGCGCGAGGACTTGCGTCGCTTCCTCTCCGCCAGGACGGCCGGAGGCGGAGACGTCGACGATCTCATTCAGGACCTCTATCTCAAGGTCCAGCGCGTGAACGGCGAGGCGATCGAAAACCCCTCGGCCTATCTATATCGGCTAGCGTCAAATCTGGCTTTGGATCGTCTACGCGCCAAGTATCGGTCCGCCGCGCGCGACGCGGCTTGGCGAGACGTCAATCATACGAGTCTGGGTTCCACTGCCATCGCCGACGCGGCGGACGCCGAGGCCGCCGTGGACGCTCGCCTCCGACTTGAAAGACTGGTCCTCACCCTCGGCGCTCTGCCGCCTATGACAAAGCGCGTATTCACGCTGCACAAGCTTGACGGCCTGACCCATGCCGAAACCGCCAGACGGCTTGGAATCTCAAGAAGCGCGGTCGAAAAGCACATCAGCCGAGCGATCAAACACCTGCTCGCGGCATCCCGCGGGTGAGCAAGGGCGGTATGGGCGCCCGGATCAGCCCGCGCCCACGCCGCGCGCCCTCCAGCACGTGGGCGGACACCGCGGCGCCGAGCGTCGCTAACCGATAGCTCAGGCAATTGACGAAGGTCGTCACCAGCGCGACCAGAAGCCAACCTTGAAAAGCGCCGCCCCCGCATCCCAAGCGGAGGCGGCTCGCGCCTCTTATCGGAAAAGGCTCAACAGCGACTGAGTTGATTGGTTAGCGATAGACAAAGCCTGCACCCCGAGCTGCTGCTTGGTTTGCAGCGCCTGCAGCTTGGCGCTTTCCTTGGCGAGGTCCGCGTCCACAAGATTGCCCACCCCCGACGTCAGGCTGTCTTGCAGCTTGCCGACGAAGGTCAGGTGGGTGTCGAGGCCGGTCGAGCTGGTGCCCAGCGAAGCCAACTTGTTGGTGGCGGTGCCGATGGCCTTGTCGACGGTGGCGATCATCGACTTCGCCGCGCTGGCGCTGGCGAAGCTGGAACCCGCCGACAGGCCGAGGCCGGCCAGACCCAGGGTCTGGGCCTTGACGGTGAAGCCCGAGCCGTCCGAATTGGCCAGGAAGGTCATCTTGGTGCCCTTGCCGTCGGCCAGGCTGACGCCGTTGAACTTGGCGTTGTCGGCGGCCTTCTGCACCTGGTCGCGCAGCGAGTTGAAGTCCGACTTCAGCGCATTGAACGAGGCGGTGTTCAGCGAGGTGTCGGAAGCGGCCAGGGCCTTTTCCTTCATCTTGCCGAGCAGGTCGGTGATGGTGTCGCCGGCGGCCAGGGCCACGTCGATCGTCGACTGGCCGCGTTGCAGCGAGTCCTTCACCGAGTTCAACGACTGGGCGGTGGACGATTGCGTCTTGGACATAGCCCAGATCGCGCCGTTGTCCTTGGCGCTGCCGACCTTCTTGCCAGTGCTGATCCGTTGCTGAACTGATCTCAGATCCGAAGCCGTATTATTCAGGTTCTGAAGCGCGATCATCGCGCCAGAGTTCGTGTTGATGCTGTTAACAGCCATAATTCACATTGCCCTTTGTGCTATCAACGACACAAAGATCGTTGATCGGCTTTTTGCCTTCGGGCAATTTCCGCCGCCAAAAGCGGGATTTCGTTAATTTACTCAATTAGATATTCAAAATCCATTTCAGTTATAATCGAGATTATTTTCCGTCGATCACCAGCCCCCGCACATGGACCCACGCATACTCATGATGCCAGCAGGGGGTGACCGCGGCGCGAGTGGCTGTCGCGCCGCGGCCATGAGACCTGCCCGGACGGAAGGCCTCGCAAGAGGCGCGGCGAGGGTTCCAGACCCGCTCGACACCTCTTCATATAGCCCGGGACGAAGCGACCACGGGGATGCGGGGAGCGGCCAGAACGCCACGGGGCGCCGAACTATCGCGCGGCGTCGTTGCGCGAACGTGGCGGTTCGGTGGAGGCGCCATGGGGCGGAACTTCCGCCGCGGATGGCTCCGCGAAACCGTCGACCCGACGGCGCTCAGAGCCAAATCTAGGCTTGGGATCGGCTACTTGGGCGAGTTGATCCACGAGCCATAGGACTATCGGATCCTCACGCGAACGGCCGCGCCAAAGCAGCCAATAGCTGAAGGGCTCCAAGTCAAACGGCGCGTCGAGCACGACCAGATCGTGATGGCCGGCTGTCAGCAGGCGGGCCACGCGGTCGGGGACCACCATGATCGCGTCAGAACCTAATATGAGAGGCGCCGCCAACGAGGAATAGGGAACACGCATGATGATCCGCCGCTCCCGCCCCAGGATAGCGAGGCGGCGCTCGGCGGGATCGTCATCTTCGCCTTGCGCTGTGCTGACCACATGCGGCCAGGCCAGAAACTCATCGAGCGTCAGACGCGCGGGGCGAAGCGAAGCGCGCCCTGTCGCCATGAGCGGATGATCGGCGCGAAGGATGCATTGGTGGTTTTCTACAAAAAGCAGTCGCTCGAAGACGCGCGTCGGCCGGGGATCATGGCTCGTTAGGACAAGATCGGCATCGCCGACAGCCAGGGCGTTCAGATGCGTCGGCAAGAGCGGCTCGACTTCAAGGCATAGACCCGGAGCAGCCCGACTGATCCGCTCCAAGGCCGGAGCAAGCACCGTCAGAACGCCATAATCCGAAGAGGCGATCCGATAAACCCCGGCGAAGTCGCGCGGCTCCTGGGCCGGGCCTCGGCGCAGGAGGGCCTCGGTCTCGCCGAGCCAACGGCAGAGGGGTTCCTCAAGGGATTTGGCGCGACGGGTCAGCGCCATGCCGCTGTTGGTCTTGATCAAAAGCGGGTCATTGAGAAGCTCGCGCAGCCGGCCTAGCGAACGGCTGACCGCCGGCTGGCTGACACCCAGGCGTTGGGCTGTCAGCGTGACGCTGCGCGTGACTACAAGGCTATGCAGAATAGTCAGAAGATTAAGGTCAAACTCTTCCAGCATTTTGGGTCGCCGCGTCGGGAACGGCCCAGGTCTTAGCCTCTTCGCCCTTCCCACCAAGCGGAAGTTGACCGCCTACACAGACGCTCCATCACGCCCCCATCCCGGCGCAACACTATCGGCCGATAAGAGCTTCGACGCCCCAGCCTCAGCCCGGACGCCGCCCTGCGGGACACGATCACATAAATTAATCAAAGTATAGATTCACGTATTCGCGCCAAATCAAGACGCAAGTAAAATAACACTCGTAGACGTTATTATTTAAAAGATGATAATTCACCAAAATATCAATCTAAATCGGAAATTAATCATATGGAAAACAGCTATTAGCGAAAATAGTCGATATTAAATCTATAGAATTCGAATTGAATTCGACGATATATTTAAAGAACACTCAATAGAGATTAGACCTGCAAAAGCGGACCACCACGATGCCCCCGAAGAAATCCATCTTTGTCTCAGTGATAGGCGCCACAGCGATCCTGTCAGCGCCCGCCCTAGCCCAGGTCAAGAAGGAGTCCCCCTCCGCTGAAAGCGCCTCCAGGACGGCCGAAAAGCCAGAGCCTGCCCGCTTGGGCGAAGCGCGAAAAAAGGCCATGGACATCGGCTCCCAACCGGCACGTGACGTCGGCATGGCCAAGCGCGAGATTCCCGCGATCCTGCGAAAGGCTTATGACGCCCCCTACGGCTTGAACGACCTCGACGGTTGCGCGGCCCTCGAAGCCGAGATCGCCTCGCTGAACGAAGCGCTGGGCCCCGATTTCGACGCCGACGATACCCCCAAGGAAGGCGGCGGCAAGCTGGCCGAAGCGGGCGGGAAGATGCTGGTCAACAGCTTGGTTCCTTTCCGCGGCCTGGTGCGTGAGATCACAGGAGCGGCGTCCGCCGACCGTTACCTGAACAACGTCGTGGATGCGGGCCTGGCTCGCCGCGGATTCTTGCGAGGCGTACACCTCAAGCAAGGATGTGAAGCGAACCTCTAAGGGTCGCCATCGCCATGAAACGTCACCTGATCATAGGCTCCGCCCTCGCCGTCCTCGCCGCCGGCGCGCTGTCGATTCCCATGGTGTTCGCGCCGCGCAAGTCGCCGCATCTGCTCACCACCGTCGTCACCCGAGGCGACCTTGAGGAAGCCGTCGTCGCCAACGGCAAGCTTGAGCCGAGCCAGCTTGTTGGCGTTGGCGCCCAGGTTTCTGGCCAGGTTCAGGCGCTCAATGTCGTACTTGGCCAGCACGTTCGAAGGGGTGATTCCATCGCCCGGATCGATCCCCAGCCTCAGACCAACGCCTTGAGCGTCGCTCGCGCCGAATTGGCAAACGCCAAGGCTCAGGAGGCATCTCGCCAGGCCGCGCTGACCCGCGCCGAACTTGCCTTCCGACGTCAGCACGACATGGGGCCGGGCCTCGCGACATCGCAAGCTGAGTACGAGACGGCCGAGGCGGACCTGAAAGGCGCCCGCGCGGCGTTGGTTTCCGCCCAGGCTCAAGTTCGCCAGGCCAGCGTCAGTGTCGCTATCGCGGAAGTCAATTTGGGCTACACGCGCATCGTCGCGCCGATCGACGGGGTCGTCGTCGCTGTCGTCACCAAACAAGGCCAGACTGTTAACGCGGCGCTTTCGATTCCGACCATCGTGGTGCTGGCCAGCCTCGACACCATGCGGGTGAAAGCCAACGTCTCCGAAGCCGATGTCATCAAGGTCAAGCCCGGTCTGCCGGCTCGCTTCACCATTCTTGGCGACCCGGATCGAGCCTACCACGCCCGTCTCACGCAGGTGCAGGCGGTTCCCGATACCATCGTCAACGAACTGGGAACGGGCGCCGGCGCGACCGCCCAGGGGGCGCCAGCGGCTTCGGCTATCTATTACAGCGCGCTTTTCGAGGTGCCAAATCCCGATGGACGGCTGCGCGCGATGATGACCACGCAAGTCTCCATCGTCCTGGCGTCAAGGCGCGGCGTGCTCAAAATTCCCGCCACCGCGCTGGGCCAGCGCCTCGCGGATGGGCGCTACCCCGTGCGGGTCGAACTCCCCAGCGGTGAGATCGCCACACGTCCTATTCGCACCGGCCTCAACAACAAGGTCTCGGTGGAGGTGGTCGATGGCCTGGCCGAGGGTGACAAGGTGGTGGTTGGAGAGACCATCGCGGGCGACAGCGTCGATCCCGCGGCGGCATTCATGGGCGGGTTCTGATGGACGCCCCGCCGCTTCTGCGCCTAGTGGGCGTGCGGCGCGACTATCCCACGGGGGATGGCGTGTTCGCGGCCCTCGGGGGCGTCGACCTTGAGATCCGCGCGGGCGAAATGGTCGCAATTGTCGGCGCGTCAGGATCGGGTAAGTCGACCTTGATGAACATCCTGGGCTGCCTGGATCGGCCAACGGCGGGAATCTACCAGATCGCCGGTCGTGATACGGCGAAACTTGGCCCGGACGATTTGGCGGCGCTTCGTCGCGAGCGGTTCGGCTTCATCTTCCAACGCTACCATCTTCTGGCCGCGATGAGCGCGGTCGCCAATGTCGAGACCCCCGCGATCTATGCGGGCGACGCGCGCGCGACACGGCGCGCGCGCGCGCGCGATCTGCTGGTCCGCCTAGGCCTTGGGGATCGCCTCTCGCATCGTCCGAGCCAGCTCTCGGGCGGTCAGCAGCAACGCGTGTCGATCGCTCGGGCGCTGATCAATGGCGGCGAAATCATCCTGGCCGACGAACCTACCGGCGCGCTCGACCGCGCCAGCGGCGAAAAAGTGATGGAGATCCTGCGGGATCTGCATGCGGAAGGTCACACGATCATCTTGGTGACCCACGACATGTCGGTGGCGCGGCACGCGCCTCGCATCATAGAGATCAGCGATGGCGTTATCGTGGCCGACCGCGCGCGACGCTCGGATGCGCCGAGCCTCGCGCTTCGTCCGGCGCCGGAGCCTAGAATGGCCGGCGTCCACCGGTTGACGGAGAGCTTCCAGCTGGCGCTCGTGGCGATGGCGACGCACAAGCTGCGCACGCTCCTGACGATGCTCGGCGTGATCATCGGCATCGCTTCCGTGGTGTCCGTGGTGGCGATCGGCAACGGATCGCGCAGCCAGATCATGAAGCAGCTCTCGGACTTGGGAACCAACACCCTCGATCTCTACCCAGGCAAGGACTTTGGCGACCTCGAGGCAAGCAAGGTCGAGACATTGACGCCCTCGGACGTCGAGGCGCTGAGGAAACAGCCGTACGTCGACAGCGTGACGCCAGGCGTCTTCACGACAGTCGCAGCGCGCTACCGAAGCGTGACGGCCAACGCCGAGGTCTCAGGCGTCGGCGCCGACTTCTTCCGGGTCAAGGGCTCGAAGTTCGCCGAAGGCCGTGGCTTCGACGCGGAAGCGGTCGCTAGCATTCGACAGGACGTCGTGCTCGACAACAACGCGCGCAAGGCTCTGTTCGCCCACGGCGAGCCCGCCATCGGCCAAACGATCATGCTGGGGCAGACCCCGGCCAGAGTTGTCGGCGTCATCCAGCGAAAGCCGTCCGGCGGGCGCGACTCCAGCCTGACGATCTATGCGCCGTACACCACGGTGATGACCCGGATGCTGGGCGTTTCTCATCTAAGCAGCGTGACAGTGCGCGTTTCCGACAAGTCTCCGGTCGCTGCGGCGCAAGGCGCTGTCACGCAGTTGATGACGATGCGCCACGGCAAGAAGGACTTCTTCATCAGCAACAACGATCAAATCCGAAAGATGGTCGAAAAGACAGCCAAGACGCTGACGCTGCTCATCAGCTCGATCGCTGTAATATCCTTGGTGGTCGGCGGTATCGGCGTGATGAACATCATGCTCGTATCGGTCACCGAACGCACCGCCGAAATCGGACTTCGCATGGCGGTCGGCGCGCGGCGCGCGGACATCTTGCACCAATTTCTGATCGAGGCGGTGCTAGTCTGCCTTCTTGGCGGCGTCATCGGCATCGCCCTGGCGCTCGGGATCGCCGGCGTTCTGGCGGCGGCCGGATCTGGACTGGTCATGCAGTTCTCACCGCTCTCGATCATCGCGGCCTTCGCCTGCTCCACCTTCATCGGCGTAGCCTTCGGCTACCTGCCCGCCCGCAACGCCGCGCGCCTCGATCCGATCGACGCACTCAGCAGAGTCTAGCAATGACTATTCCCGGTCTCCGCCATTCGGCGGCGCTACTGCCGATCACCGCCCTCCTGGCGGGGTGCGCCCTCGCCCCCCATGCCGCCTATACTCCTCCCGCGACGGTGACCGCGCCGACATGGCAGGCAGCCGCGCCATCCGAACCCGCGCCACGGCCGACGATGTGGTGGAAAACACTCGGTGACCCGCGCATGGACCGGCTCATTGACCAGGTGACAACGCGCAATCCCGGTCTCGCCGCCGCCGGCCTTCGCCTCAAGCGCGCGCGCCTATCGCTGGACCTGGCGAGTCAGCGCTTGAAGCCGACCATCGTCGCGGATGTCTCCCATGGCCTTAGCCAGCCCATGACGGGCCGACGACAGTCGTCGTTGTCCTCGAGCGCCTCGATCACGACGAGTTGGGAGCTGGACCTCTTTGGCCGCTTGGCGGCTCAGCGCGACATGGAGCGTTGGGAGGCCCAAGCCAGCCAGCAGGATCTGGAGGCCACGCGCCTGGCCTTGGTCGGCTCGGCGGCGAGCGCCTGGTGGCAGCTGGCGTTGGCGAACGAGCGCATGGCGCTCGGCGACCAGAGTCTGATGAACGCCCAACGCACCTTCGACCTCGTCGCCCGCCGGTATCAGGCCGGAGCGGCCTCGGCTGTCGAGATGAAGGGCGCCGAGCAAAGCATTGCATCGCAAGAAGCCCAACGCATTCGGCTCGATCAAGCTCGCGCGGAGGCGCGAAACGCCCTCGCGGCGCTGCTAGGCGAACACGCCTATAATGGACCGGAGCCGAAGGCGCTCCCGACGGCCAACCTGCCCGAGATCCCAGCGGGACTCCCGTCGGACCTGCTGGCTCGGCGCCCGGACTTGGCAGCGGCGCAGGCTAGGCTTCGCCGCGCGCTAGCCGCGCAGGACGCGGCGCTGGCCGATACCTATCCCCGCTTTACGCTCACCGGCTCAGCCGGCGGCGTGAGCAGCGCGCTCAGCAACGTTCTTCGCGCGCCAAGCATGGGCTTGACCGGAGGGGTGAGCTTTCCGTTTCTCGACGCCCGTCGCGCTCGGTTGTCCGTCGGCGTGGCGAAGGTCGACTATGAGCTCGCGGCCGAACAGTTCCGGCAAACCTTCTACGATGCGTTGCGCGATACCGAGAACGCGCTTTCCAACAGAGCCGTGACGCTGATGCAAGGTGAGCAGCTCGTTCGCGATCTGTCCGCAGCCCGTCAGGCCGAGAGCCTGTACGCCCAACAGTACAAGGCCGGCGCTATTCCTTTAAGAACGGTATTGGACGCCCAGGAGCGGCGGCGCGTGGCCCAGAACGCTGTCCTTCAGAACCGCTTTGATCAGCTCAACGCCCAAATGGTTCTCTATATGGCCTTGGGCGGCGAGCCGGCCGCCAAACCATGACGCCAAGGACAGTGATGGCGGACAGTGGCTTTCGGCCCCACCCGCTTGAGCGAAGGCTGGATCGAGCGGTCAAACAACACCTTCGGCTTAACCGGCGGGCTCACAAAGCGCTGAGTGACCAGCTTCGTTTCGATTGGCGGCGTTATCTGTAGGTGGCTTGATGACCTCTTCATCCCCGCTGAGCGCGCTGCTGGCGGCCGCGCACGCTTTACGCCAGTCGGCGATTACCCGTGTCGAAAGGGCGTCAGCGCCGAGCCCGCGAGACCAAGCCCAAGAAGCTGGGAACCAAGCGCTCGATAAAGACCACCGGCGGCGGCGACCAACGGAACGGAAAGGTTCCCAGCTTAGCGATGTGGCGGACATGTCGCCGCGACAGGCGGCGACGACCTTGGATGCGGTGGCGAAGCTGCGCGACATGTACGGCGAAGGAGGCCTTGAGGTGAAGGCTTCTCGAGGTGAGGAAACGACGACATCCCTCGCGACCTACACCCGTTGGCTTCAGGAACGCGCTGGCGAAGCCACCGCCGATCCCGACACGCAGGCAAACCTCTTTAGCCTGAAAACCTGATCGGGGTGCGCTGGTCGCGCATGCTCATCCATGAGCGGCTTGGCGGTGAACCCGCCTAGCGGACGACAGTTCCGGGCGTTCGCGCTTGGATCGCCCTAGGCCACAGACCCATAAACGGGATTCCCAAAAAGTGGCGGGGCTGATTCAAACCTTCTGAGACGGGAGGTT
>NZ_JBXAKU010000030.1:0-32912 GCF_058798735.1 Caulobacter sp. GW822-FHT07D08 | reverse complement strand
GCACTCCAGCTTTGATCGCCGTCAATGCCAAGCTTGGCCGGCCCCACCATTGTGACGGTCCATTCCAGGGAGGGCTTCATGTCGACCAAGCTCGTCACGCCGCTACGGTCGCTTGCTCCAATCGCCGCCGCGGGCGCGCTCGCCGCCTGGAGCGTGGCCTTGTTCCAGGCCCTGCCGCGTCTCATGGCCGGCCCGCTGTGCAGCGGCCGCCAGGACGTCTGGTCCATGGCGGGTCATTGCCCCGCCTGCTACGTCGCCGCGGCTTTGACCCTGATCCTTCTGGCGAGCTTAGCGAGTCCCGCGCCGTCGGCGGGCGCGATCCCGACCGGGCGGCCTTCGCGGCGATGACCCTGGAGGTCGGCGCTGCTGGCCAGAACATCCCGTCCTTCAACGGCGACGATGTTACGCGCGCCTTCGCCGGCGCCTACCTGCCGCTGTGTCGCGCCTTGCGCGAGGCCGGCGCGATCGATCCCCACGCCCTGGCGGTCCGCATCCTGGTGCGGCTTGGGCCGGAGCGCGAGGCCTCGTGGGCGATGCTGGCGATCTCACTGGCCCACGTGCTGATCCAAGAGGCCGAAACGTCGCGCGGCTAGGTCCGGCCGCGCGCCTGATCGTCCTGCCGGCCACCCTGGATCACGCGCAGCGCCACGTCCTTAGTCGCGTCGAACAAGGACTCCGAAAGCGCGATGGTCTCGTTCGGTCGGGGGCGACGCAGAACGGCCTGCAGGGCGGCGATCAGCGCCGCGCTTGAACTGACTTCCCCCGCCGGCGCGTAGAACCCCATGGTATCGGCGAGCTTGCCCCGATCGAGGACCCCCGCCGCTTCGAGTTCATCGCACAGCGGCAGGTAGGTCGCCGCCATCAGCTTGACCAGGTCGTTGGCGCTGAAGGTCAGCGCGCCTGGCCGGTCCTCGGATCCGCTCATGTCTTCAATCTTCCTGCTGGCGCCGCGGCCGATCGATTTGAAAACTCATCTCTCGCCTTCGGCCCCCAGTGATGCGGGCAGAATCGCTTTCATAGGTCAAATCGCCCCCTAAGAGCGATGTTTCTATTTCCCATTTTGAGTATTGATCCGAAATCTGTTCTTCTAGTCGTCGGTTACGAATTTCGATCCGTGGCGGAGATCGCCACCAATATATGGGCGAAGGGATTTAGGTTAATGCGCCGGGGGTAAATACATAGACCCGATTTCGGCGACCTCTGAACGTGGCGGGGAGGGCGGCGACACGCCGCGCGAGAGCGGCTCGGCTTCGCTCACTAGCGACCCCAGGTCGCCAGGAGGCCTACCGCCGCGGCGGTCATCACCAAGGTCGCGAGCCATCCGACGACTTTCAGCCCCGGGTGAAGCTTGAACGAGCCCATGACCGCGCGGCGGCTGGACATATGCATCATCAAGGCCATGATCGGAACGGCGACGATCCCGTTGATCACCGCGCTCCAGAAGAGCGCCTTGATGGGGTCGATAGGGCTGAAGTTGAGCGCCGCACCGATTAGCGTGGCCACCGCGATGGCGCCGTAGAACGCCTTGGCGCGTCTCGGTTTTCGGGCCAGGCCCACGTGCCAGCCGAACGTCTCGCCCAAGGCGTAGGCCGAGGAGCCGGCCAGCACGGGCAAGGCCAGCAAACCGGTGCCGATGATCCCCAGGGCGAAGACGAAGAACGCCAGCGGACCGGCGATGGGCCGCAAGGCTTCGGCCGCCTGGGCCGAAGTCTGGATGTCGCTTACCCCGTGGGCGTGCAAGGTCGCCGCCGTGGTCAGGATGATGAACAGGGCCACGGCGTTGGAGATCGCCATGCCGACATAGGTGTCGATGCGGATGCGTCGAAACTCCGCCGGCGCCTGATCGGGCGCCCGCAGAAGGGGCTTGGCGTCGACACGCTCCCTGACCTCCTCGACTTCCTCTTCGGCCTGCCAGAAGAAAAGGTAGGGACTGATCGTCGTTCCCAGCAGCGCGACGATGGCCGTCAGATAGTCGGCGTTGAAGGTCACGCTCGGCAGGACGAGGCTGCGCGCCACCGTCGGCCAGGGAATCTGGACGACGAACGCCACGCCGACATAGGCGAACAGCGACAGGGTCAGCCACTTGAGGACGGACACATAGCGGGAATAGCGCGAGAAAACCTCGAGAAGCACCGAGACCAGGCCGAAGAGGGCGACATAGAGCAGGGCGGGCCCGCCGATCAGCAGCTTCAGAGCCGCGGCCATGGCGCCCAGGTCCGCTCCGAGATTGATGACATTGGCGCTGACCACCAGAAGGACCACGGCGTAGACCATGCCGCCCGGATAGTGGCGCTTGAGGTTGCCGGCGATTCCCCGCCCCGTGACCCGGCCGATTCGGGCGCTGATCTCCTGGATCGCGCACATCAGAGGCCAGCTGAACAGCATCACCCAGGTCAGGCCGAAGCCAAATTGCGCGCCCGCCTGCGAGTAGGTGGCGATGCCGCTGGGATCATCATCCGAGGCTCCCGTGATCAACCCCGGACCGAGGACCTGCAGGAGCTTGGGCCGTTCGGGCTGCTTGACGGCGACGTGATCAACGGCGTCGATCATCAGGTCCTCGTGATATTGATCAGGATCAGGGCGGGCCCTTATCCTATGGTCAGGCTTGTGTCTTGAATGTGGGCTCGGAGCTTGGTCATGAACGTCGACGCGATGCACGTCCAGGTCGCCCGGAACCCGACGCCTGGCGCCCGCGGCGCCCTTCGGATTCCAGTTCATCTGGCCTTGAGCCTACTCCCGCTGGTCTTCAGCGGGGCCTTGGTCGCCGCACCCGCGGCGGCCAGCCCGCCCGACCTTGTCGCCCGAGGCCAGGCCATCGTCGAGCGCGACTGCGCCGGCTGTCACGCGGTGGGCCGGACCGGCGACAGCCCCAATCCACAAGCCCCGCGCTTTCGCCAACTGCATGAACGGTATGATGTCGAGGCGCTGAGCGAGTCCTTGACCGAGGGTTTGACGGTCGGTCACGGACCGATGCCCGAATGGTCGTTTGGGCCGGCCGACAACGCCGCGATCCTGGCCTACCTGAAGACCCTCGAGACGCCGACCAAGGGCAAGGTCAGGCCGGCCGCTCCACGGATCCCATGAGACCGTCGCGCCAGCGAGTGGCTCCGCTCAAGAATATCTGACCTGGACAAAGGAAATCTCCGGGGCTGGGCGAAGAAAATATGGGTCGCGCGCGGCGGACCGTTTTGACGGACGTCAATCGTCCGGCCGGCGCTCGCCGGGGCTCCGTACAAATGCGGATGCCGGCGCGACGAGGGGCTCGCTAGCGTCATCTCCAGGCGCTTTTGCCGACCGTGGAGGCGATGATGAAGAACGTTCTGCTTTTCGTGCACCAGGACGAAGGCCAGGAAGCCCGCCTGCAGGCGGCCCTGGATGCGACGCGGGCTTTGAAGGGCCATCTGAGCTGCATCGACGTCACTCCCATCACGGTGGTCGCCGGCGACGATGGCGGTCAGGTCCAGGCGCTGCTCCTGGTGGAGGAGCGCAAGCTCGAGACGGGCAATCGCGCGGCCCTGATGGCCCGATTGACCGAAGAAGGCCTGCCCTGGGACTGGATCGAGAGCACGGGCGACGTCGCCAACTGCGTCCTGGATGCGGCGGGCCTGGCCGACCTGATCGTGATCAACTGCAAGCGCGACACCTTCATGCGGATCGAGCCGCGGGCGATCGCCAGTTCGACGGTGATGGGCGCGCGTTGCCCGGTCTTGGCCGTACCCGACGCCGCGCGAGGCTTCGACGCTGGCGGCCACGCCGTTGTGGCGTGGGACGGCTCGGCCTCGGCCATGGGCGCGTTGCGCGCGGCCACGCCCCTCCTGCGCCTGGCCGGGTCGGTGACCATTTTCAACGCCGACGACGGCGGCAAGGGCGCGCCCGAAGAGGCGGCCGCGGTCTATCTGTCGCGCCATGGCGTCCACGCCTCTATCGAGCGGGCCTCCGCCCATGGCCAACGCGCCGATGCGGCGATCCTCAAGGCCTGCGCCGACCAGCACGCCAGCTACTGCGTGATGGGCGCCTATGGCCAGGGCCGGTTGCGCGAGGACCTGTTCGGCGGCGTCACCCGCGGCATGCTCGCCGCCGAGCGCCTGCCGCTCGTCCTGGGTCGCTGAAGCTCGAACATCCAGAGCGTGGTTGGCGCCGAACCGGCGGCCGCCACGCTCAGTGGGCGAAGAACAGGTTCAGCGCCCGGCTGTGGGCGATCAGCGACTTGGTGACGCCGCCCAGGACATCTTCGCGAAGGCGCGAGTGTTCGAAAGCGCCGGCCACCAGCAGACCCGCGTCCCAGGATCGCGCCTGACGAACCAGGCCATCGTATCGGCTGAGGCCATCACGGGTTTCGACCTCGATCTCGCGGACGCCATGGCGGCGAAGATAGGCGACCAGTCGCTCGGGCGCGGCGACGGCCCGCTCGCTGGCGCGCAGGTGGGCCGGATCCTGGAGGATGACCACGCGCGTGGCCGCCTTGAGCAGCGGCATGGCGGCGCGCACGGCGCGCGCGGCCGCCGGACTGCCGTTCCAGGCGATGGCCGCGCCGAGGCCCAGCTCTCCGGGCGCGCCGCTGATCACCAGGACGGGGACCTGGGCGCGAAGGAGGGCGTCGGCCATCAGTCCGCTCCAAGATCCCAAGGCCTGCAGCGTCATGCGGCCAACGACCACCAGATCGGCGAACGGCGCGAGGGCCGATAGGTCCAGCGCATGCGCCGACTGCTCCTCGACCAAGACGATGCGGCCGGTGTCCGGCTCGACGCCTGGGCCCAATTGTCCGGTGATGTCCCGGGCCATGGCCTCGACATCGCGACGCAGCTCCGCCTGCGCGTTGTGGGCCGCCTCTCGCAACGTGGGCGAAAAGCCAAGGCCGCTCTGGCCTGGGGCGGGGTCCCCGACCACCGCGAGGGGCGGGGCCAGGACCACATTGACCTGCCCTTGGGCGGCGCGCGCCAGCTCGGCGGCGGAAGCAAGCGTCAGGGCGTCGTCGTCGGCGCCGGTGAGAATGGTCAGGATGCTGGCGTAGCTCATGGCGAGGTCCTCATGCCGCGAGCTTGCGGCCGCGTGCTGGCGCGACCTTGCGCCAAATCAAGTTCCTCCGCATCGTCAGGAACCGGCGCGGTTGTCTACGGGCCATTGCGGATGCCGCGCGGGCGCATGCGCGCGTCAACATCACCAGCGCCCGTCGGCTGAGCCATGCGGCCGCGTCGCGGGTGTCCGGCCATGGCGACGCGAAACCTATGGAAGACGCGGCTCCGTCGAGACGTTGACGCGGCCCGCGTGGTGAGGTCGACGAATGAACGCCCAAGAGCCAAACGCGACCACCAGTTCGCCCGCCCCGGCGACGCCGCCGGGCGCGCTGGTCTTCACCTGTCCCATGCATCCCCAGGTGCGCCAGGCCGGCCCCGGGCTTTGCCCGTTCTGCGGCATGGCGCTCGAGCCGATTTCGACCTCGGGCGATCCGCCGCCCAACGCCGAACTGGCCGATATGACGCGGCGCTTCTGGATCGGCTTGTGTCTGGCCCTGCCGGTCTTCACGCTGGAGATGGGCGCCCACCTGATGGGCCATCATCGGTGGGTCGCGCCGATGGTTTCCAATCTGATCCAGTTCGCTCTGTCGACGCCCGTGGTGCTATGGGCGGGCTGGCCGTTCTGGGTTCGCGGCTGGCGGTCGGTGGCCAGCGGCCGGCTCAACATGTTTACCCTGATCGCCATGGGGGTGGGCGTGGCCTACGGCGAGAGCCTGGTCGGCCTGTTCGCGCCTCGGCTGCTGCCATCTGGCGCGCGCGACGCGATGGGGGCGACGCCCGTCTATTTCGAGGCCGCGGCGGTGATCACCGTTCTGGCCCTGCTGGGGCAGGTCCTGGAGCTTCGCGCGCGCGAGCGAACGTCCGGGGCTATCCGGGCCCTGCTTGACCTGGCGCCCAAGACGGCGCGCCGGGTCAAGGCGGACGGGAGCGACGAGACCGTGACCCTGGATCTCGTGTCGGTCGGCGATCGCCTGAGGGTCCGTCCAGGCGAGAAGATTCCGGTCGACGGCGTCTTGGTCGAAGGCCACGTGACGATCGATGAGTCGCTGATCACCGGCGAGTCCATGCCGGTCACCAAGGCCGCTGGCGATCATGTGGTTGCTGGCGCGATCAATCGGACCGGCGCCTTCGTCATGCGCGCCGAGAAGGTCGGATCTCAAACCCTGCTCGCGCGGATCGTGCAGATGGTCGAGCAGGCCCAGCGCAGCCGCGCGCCGGTGCAGCGGACGGCCGACCGGATCTCGGCCTGGTTCGTGCCGGCGGTCATCGGCGTCGCGCTCACGGCCGCCGCGGCCTGGATGGCTTTCGGACCGCAACCCCGTCTCGGCTATGCCTTGATGGCGGCTGTTTCGGTGTTGATCATCGCCTGTCCCTGCGCGCTCGGGCTGGCGACCCCGATATCGATCATGGTCGGGATCGGCCGCGGCGCGCGACTGGGCGTGCTGATCAAGGACGCCGAGGCGCTGGAGCGGCTGGAGAAGATCGACACCCTGGTTGTCGACAAGACCGGAACCCTCACCGAGGGGCGTCCGGCGGTGACGGCCCTTGAGCCCGCCGAGGGTTTCGACGAGGCGCGGCTGCTGCGCCTGGCCGCGAGCCTGGAGCGCGGAAGCGAACATCCGCTGGCCGAGGCCATCCTGACCATGGCGCGCCATCGCGGCCTGGCTCTGTCGGAGCCCGCGCAGGTCGACTCGCCGGTGGGCCTGGGCGTGCTGGGTCTGGTTGACGGCCAGCGCGTGGCGGTCGGCGGGCCCCGGCTCATGGCCCAGGAAGGCGTCGAGGCGGCGCCGCTCGCGGCGCGGGCCGAGGCGCTGCGTCGCGGCGGCGCGACGGCGGTGTTCGTCGCCGTCGATGATCGGCTGGCTGGCGTGCTGGGGATCGCCGATCCGATCAAGGCGACGACTCCCGCGGCCCTGGCGGCCTTGGCGGCCGACGGCGTGCGCGTGGTCGTGGTGACCGGAGACAACCGCACCACGGCGCTGGCCGTGGCCGAGCGGCTGGGCCTTCGGGAGGTCGAGGCCGACGTCTCGCCGCAGGACAAGGTGAAGGTGGTGGCGCGCTTGCGGGCGCAGGGACGCCTGGTGGCCATGGCCGGCGATGGCGTCAACGACGCGCCGGCTCTGGCGGCCGCCGAGGTTGGGGTGGCGATGGGGGCGGGCGCCGACGTCGCTATTGAAAGCGCTGGGGTGACCCTGGTGCAGGGCGACCTGCAAGGCATCGTCAGGGCCAAGCGGCTGTCCCGGGCGGTCATGCGAAATATCCGCCAGAACCTCGTGTTCGCCTTCGCCTACAATCTGGCCGGCGTGCCGATCGCCGCGGGCGTGCTCTACCCGGCGTTCGGCATAACGCTGTCGCCGGCGATCGCGGCGCTGGCCATGGCGCTGTCGTCGGTGAGCGTGGTGGCCAACGCCTTGCGCCTGCGTGGGGCGCGGCTCTGACCGGCGCTTTGCTCGAGCACGAGGGCGGCGCCCGAACCGTTCGCTAGGCCAGCGGCGTCAGGTGACGCTCGACCATGCGCAGGCTCATGTCTTCGGGGCAGGCGCGCACCGAAAAGCCCATCTCGGCTTCGAGCCGCAGAGCCGCCCCGTTCTCGGCGCTCTCCAGGGATTCGATGGTCTCCACGCCCTGGGCGCGCGCGTAGGTCAGGGTGTGGTCCATCAGCGTCCAGCCCAAGCCGCGTCCCTTGAGATCCGAACGCACCGAAACGGCGATCTCGGCGCGCGAGGGATCCGCGCCCTTGGCCAGCATGGAGACGGCCAGGATGGTCTCGGTCCCGGGCTCCAGGGCGAGAAACGTCATCGTCCGCGCGTAGTCGATCTGGGTCATGAGCGCGAGGCGGTCATGATCGACGACGTGGATGCCGGTCAGGAACCGCATCCGAAGATCTTCGGGCGTCAGCTGGGCAAAGAAGGCCGCCAGGGCCGCTTCATCGTCCGGCCGGACCGGACGCACGTGGAAGGCCAGGCCCGAGCGGGTGGAAAGATCGCGCGTCCAGTCGGCCGGCGGCGGCGCGATGACCAGACGCGGCGGCGGGCTGGAGAACGGGCTGATCACCAGGCGCGCATCGAGGGCGAGCACGCCGTCGGGTCCGACGCGCAAAGGATTGATGTCCAGCTCGAGCACATCGGGAAAATCGACCACCAGGGCCGAAAGCGCCGCGATCGTGCGCGCCAGGCCCTCGACGTCGGCGGGGGGGACGTCGCGATATCCCGCCATCAGGCGGCTGATGCGGGTCCTGGCGATCATGTCGCGGGCCTGGGCGGCGTTCAGCGGCGGCAGGCCTAGAGCCTTGTCGTTCAGGATCTCCACGGCCGTGCCGCCAGCGCCCACCATCAGCACCGGACCGAAGATGGGATCGGTGGTCAGGCCCACGATCACCTCCAGGCCGCCGGGCGGGGCGACGGACTCGACGGCGAAGCCGCTCAGGTGCGCTTGCGGCGCGCGCGTGGCGATGGTCTCGCGCATGGCCCGGGCCGCGTTCGTGGCCGCGCGCACCGTGGGCAGGTCGAGCGCGACGCCGCCGACGTCGGACTTGTGGGAGATGTCGGGCGAGACGATCTTGACCGCGTAGGGCGGCGCCAGGATGTGGCAGGCTTCCTCGACCGCCTCGATCGAAGCGGCGAAGCGGGTCGGTATGACGGGCACGCCGTAGGCGGACAGCACCGTCTTGGCCTCGACCTCGTTGAGCAAGGTGCGGCCCGCTTCGCGCGCATTGGCGAAGATCAGCTGCACGGCCGCGCGATCACCGACGACTTCCGTCCCTGTCGCCGGCGCGTTGGTCAGGGCCAGGCGGGCGCGGCCCGCGGCGAGCAGGTAGCCGAACCCGCGCGCCGCCGCTTCGGGATTGTCGAACAGCGGGATGGCGGCCTTGGCGAAAAGATCGCGAACGGCGGCGGCGTTGGCGTCGCCCAGCCAGCAGGTCAGAACCGGCTTGAGAACGCCGCGACGTCGGGCCTTGGTCACCACGTCCGCCACCGCCTCGGCGATGTCCTGGGGCGTGGAAACCGCGGTCGGACAGTTCATGACCAGAACGGCGTCGACGCCAGGATCGGCCAGCACCGTCTCGAGCGCCGCCGTGTAGCGGTCGGCATGGGCGTCGCCGAGCAGATCGATCGGGCCGGCGTGCGACCAGCCGGCCGGCATCCGGTCCTCGAGGGACGCGATCGTTTCGGGCGAAGGCGCGGCCAGGCGCGCGCCGGCGCCGTCGAGCGCGTCGACGGTCAGCACGCCGGCCCCGCCGCCGTTGGTGACGATGGCCAGACGCTCGCCCGCGCGCGCGCGGGTGGAGCCGAGCACGGCCGCGGCGTCGAAGAGATCCTCGAGCGTCTCGACCATGACGATCCCGGCTCGCGCGAAGGCGCAGGTGTGAACGTCGTAGGCTCCGGCCAGGGCGCCGGTGTGCGAACGCGCGGCCAGGCCGGCCGCGGCGGTGCGGCCGGCCTTGATGGCGATGACCGGCTTGTTGCGCGCTGCGGCCCGGGCCGCCGACATGAACTTGGCCGCATGGGTGACGCCTTCGATGTAGAGCAGGATGGCGTCGGTGTGGGGATCGGCGTTGAACAGGTCGATCAGGTCCGCGAGGTCGGCGTCGGCCATGTCGCCAGCCGAGACCACGCCGGAAAAGCCGATCCGCCGGGCGCGCGCCCAGTCGAGCATCGCGGTGATCAGCGCTCCGCTCTGGGAGATGAACGCCAGGCGCCCTGGCGTGGCGTCGCCTCGCGTGAATGAGGCGTTGAGCTTGGCGTGCGGCGCGAGGAGACCAAGGCCATTGGGCCCGACGATCCGCAGGCCCGAGGCCTTGGCCGCCGCCAGCATCGCCGGCCGCAGACCGTTCTCCTCGGTCAGGCCGGCCGTGATCACCATGGCGATCTTGACGCCGCGCGCGCCCAACCCGGCGATGACGCTCGGCACGGTTCGCGCGGGAGACGCCACCACCGCCAGGTCGATGTCGGCTGGTAGGTCGGCCAAATCGGTCCAGCACCTGACGCCGTCGAGCGCCAGCGGGCGTGGATTGACGACGTGGATCGCTCCAGCGAAGCCGCCGCTGATCAGGTTGCTGACCACGACCGCGCCGACGCTGTCGGGACGGTCGGAACCGCCGACGACCACGACGGCCGAGGGGGAGAGCAGGGCGGACAGGGCATGTTGGGACATCGTGAGCCTCGGCTTTGACGCGCCGAAGGGACCGCTTCCCCGCCGACGCCGCCATCCGTAGAATCCACAATGGGCCGCGAAGTCGGGCGTCTGGGACGAGCTTGGCTATGGCGCGGTCGGACGTTCGGCTTTACTTTGCGGGCGGAATGGGACGCATACTGTCGGTAGAGTGGCGTGGGTGCGGCAGCATGAACCTTGAGCAGGCAAGAGTTGAGTCGCCCCGCGCGTCTTTCGCCTTGTCCGAACCGCTGTCGGCTCCCGCGCGCTATGGTTTGGCGGTCGGCGCCGTGGCGGTCGCGGCCTTGGTTCGCCTGGCGCTGGAGCCTTGGCTTGAGCATCGCTCGCCCTATCTGATGTTCACCGCCCCGGTGGTTCTGGCCGCCGCCTTCGGTGGTCTGCGGCCCGCCCTCTTGGCCAGCGCCCTAAGCCTGGTCGTGGGTCTCCTTTTCGTGGGCGAGGGATGGCGCGGGCCGCTGACCGATGGCCTGACGTTCGCGCTCGTGTCCGCCGCCTTGATCATGGTCGGCGGAGAGATCGATCGTCTGCGCTTGCGGTCGGCCGAGAGCGAGCGCGAGGCCCAGGAGAGGGCCGCCGCGGCCGGACGCGTCGCCCACGAACTCAACCTGCTGATCGACGGCGCGGCCGAGTACGCCATCTACATGCTCGATCCGGAGGGGCGTGTGTTGATCTGGAATTCGGGCGGAGAGCGGCTCAAGGGCTGGCGCGAGGCCGAGGTGCTCGGACAGCCGGCGGCGATGTTCTATCCGGCCGACGCGCGCGCCGCAGGCAAGCCGGAGGCCGACCTTGGCCGGGCGCGGACGCTGGGCAAGTTCGAGGAAGAAGACTGGCGCCTGCGAAAGGACGGCTCGGAGTTTCTCGCCCACGTCTCCATCACCGCGCTCTACGACGAGGCCGGCAGGTTGCAGGGCTACGGCAAGGTGGTGCGTGACGTCACAGGCCATAGAGCCAGCGAACGGGCTCTGCAGGCCAGCGCCAACCACCTCAAGTCCATCCTTTCCACGGTGCCCGATGCGATGATCGTCATCGATGAGGCCGGGAGGATTCTGTCGTTCTCCAGCGCCGCCGAGCGTCTGTTCGGCTACGCCGAGGCCGAGATCGTCGGGGAGAATGTCAGCAAGCTGATGCCCGAGCCCGACCGCGGACGCCATGACGACTACCTGCATCGCTATGTGGAAACGGGCGAGCGCAAGATCATAGGCATCGGACGGGTGGTGGTGGGGCAGCGCCGCGATGGGAGAACCTTTCCCATGGAGCTCTCGGTCGGCGAGGCGCGAGGCGAAGGGCAGCGCGTGTTCACCGGCTTCATTCGCGATCTGACCGAGCCCCACCGCACCCAGGCGCGGCTCGACGAACTCCAGGCCGAGTTGATCCATGTCGCCCGCGTCAGCGCCATGGGGACGATGGCTTCGACCCTGGCCCACGAGCTGAACCAGCCGATCACGGCGGTCGCCAACTATGTCGAGGCGGTGCGCGATCTGCTCGAAAGGCCCGAGCCCGACGACCTGCCGATGATTCGCGAGGCTCTCACCGACGCCGCCGGCCAGGCCATCCGCGCGGGCCACATCGTCCGGCGCCTGCGTGACTTCGTGGCCCGGGGCGAGGTCGAAAAGTCGATCGAGGATCTGCAGGGTCTCGTCGACGACGCCTTGGCCCTGGGGTTGATGGGCGCGCGGGAGTCCGGTCTGGCCGTCAGCGTGGACCTCGATCCAGCCGCCAGTCTGGTGCTGGTCGACAAGGTTCAGATCCAACAGGTGCTGATCAATCTGGCGCGCAACGCCGCCGAGGCCACGGCGGGACGCGCCGATCGCCGGATCTGGGTGTCTAGCCGGGTCGAGGCGGGGGGGCTCGTGCGCGTGACGGTCGCCGACACCGGGGCAGGGGTCTCGCCCAGCGTTTCCGAACAGCTCTTCACCGCCTTCGTCAGCACCAAGTCCGATGGGATGGGGCTGGGGCTGTCGATCTGTCGAACCATTGTCGAGGCCCATGGCGGCCGTATCTGGTTCGAGCCCCGCCCAGGCGGCGGAACGCAGTTTCACTTTACCCTTGTGCGCGCCGATCCGGAGGCGATTGATGTCCGATAAACGCATGATCCATATCGTCGATGACGACGACGCCATTCGCCGTTCGGCCAGCTTCATGCTGAAGACGTCCGGATTTTCCGTGACGGCGCACGAGTCCGGCGTGGCCTTCCTGCGGGAGGTGCGTCACCTGCAGCCGGGCTGCGTGCTGTTGGATGTCCGCATGCCCGAGGTCGACGGTCTGGAAGTCCAGGCCACGCTGAACGAACGGGGCATCGCCATGCCCGTCGTCGTCCTGACCGGCCACGGGGACATCGGCGTGGCGGTGCGCGCGATGAAGGCCGGCGCCGTCGACTTTATCGAGAAGCCTTTTGAGAAGGCCGCGCTTCTGATCGCGATCGAAACCGCCTTCGAGCGACTGGCCGACGTCGAGGGACGATCGGCCCGATCGCTGGAGGCCAGCGTCGCCGTCGCAGGCCTGACCGGGCGCGAGCAGGAGGTCCTCAAGGGCCTGGCGCAGGGCTTACCCAACAAGACCATCGCCTTCGACCTTGGCATTTCGCCCCGCACCGTGGAGGTCCACCGGGCCAATCTGATGACCAAGCTGAAGGCCCGCAGCCTCTCCGAGGCGCTGCGTATCGCCTTCGCCGCCGGGTTTGCCGAGCCGCAGGCCTAGGAAGTCTACGTAACGACGCGATCGCGAGCGGATGCGAAGCCTGACCGGAGCCGAATTTCCGGCCAGCCTTCAGACGCCGACATGACCGCTTCCCCGACCTCCGACGTTTCGAGCCCGCCACGCCTCCTGCTCGTGGAGGATGACGCGGCCGTCCGCCGGGCGCTGCAGCTTCTTCTGCGCGCCAGGGGATACGATGTGCGGGCCTATGCCGCCGGATCGGCGTTGCTGGCCGATCTCGACGCCCAGAGGCAAGCGGTGGTCCTGATCGCCGACCTGAAGATGCCGGAAGTCGACGGGGTCACGCTGTTGCGCACCCTGCGGGCCGGGGGGTGGCAGGGGCCGGCCCTGCTGATCACCGGCTTTCCCACCGCCGAGGTGCGCGCCGAGGCGATGGCGGCGGGCTATGCCCGCGTGCTGGAAAAACCTCTGATCGAGCACGCGCTGGCCGACGCGGTTGATCGTCTGGTCGCCGCCGCCGGCGATGGCGCGACTACGTACTAATCCCAACTGCGTCGCCAGGACCTCGGGCCTATCGGAAGGATTGTACGCCCAGCGATTTCCTTCGAAGACGCCAAGCTCCGGGAGACACCTGACATGGCCCAGTCCGATCTTCTTTCGCCGCAAGTCGCTTCGACCCCTGGCGGGGCGCAAAACCCCCTGATGAAAGCCGCCGTGGTTCGAGCCTTTGGTCAGGCCCTGACGATCGAGAGCCTCGACCGTCCCAAGCCCGGTCACGGTCAGGTTCTGGTCAAGATCGGCGCCTGTGGGGTCTGCCACACCGACCTGCATGCGGCCAACGGCGACTGGCCGATCAAGCCCTCGCCGCCCTTTATTCCGGGTCATGAGGGCGCGGGCGAGATCGTCGAGATCGGCGAGGGCGTCAGCCATCTCAAAGTCGGTGATCGGGTCGGCGTGCCGTGGCTGCACTCGGCCTGCGGTCAATGCGACGCCTGTCTGGCAGGCTGGGAAACCCTGTGCCCGGATCAACAGAACACCGGCTATTCGGTCAATGGGGGCTTCGCTGAATACGCCCTGGCCGAGGCCGACTATGTCGCGCGCCTGCCCGACAACATCGATCTGGTCGAGATCGCGCCGGTGCTGTGCGCTGGGGTCACGGTCTACAAGGGCCTGAAGATGACCGAAGCCAAGCCGGGCGACTGGGTGGCGATCAGCGGCGTCGGCGGCCTTGGCCACATGGCGGTCCAATACGCCGTGGCCATGGGCCTGAAGGTCGCGGCCATCGATATCGACGACGATAAACTGGCCCTGGCCACGCGGCTGGGCGCTAGCCTGGTCGCCAACGCCCAGGACGCGAACGCCGTCGCCCAGCTGAAGGCGCGCATGGGCGGGGCTCACGGCGTTCTGGTCACGGCGGTATCGTTGCCGGCGTTCAGCCAGGCGCAAGGCCTGGCGCGACGCGGCGGCACGGTAGTGTTGGTCGGCCTTCCGCCCGGCGACTTTCCGCTGTCGGTCTTCGACACCGTCCTCAACGCCATCACCGTGCGCGGTTCGATCGTCGGCACGCGACTGGACCTCAAGGAGGCTCTCGCCTTCGCCGCGGACGGACGGGTGCGCGCGACCGTCGCGACGGCCCGGCTCGAGGACATCAACACGGTTCTGGATCATATGCGCCAAGGCAAGATCGAGGGGCGGGTGGTGCTGGACTTCTCCGCCAAGGCAACGGGCGATGACGCCTAGTCCCGCACCGAGACCGACAACCCGACTGATCATGGCCATGCTTGCGATAACGGTTCCCGTGCGTCGCTGGCTGATCAGGCGCACGCCCCCATGGCTCTGGTCAGGATCGCGTCGTCTGAGCCGTGGTGATGGTGGCTGGGGGCCGACATGAGCCCGCTGAATGAATCCGTGCGCACCCGGGGCATAGCCCTGGTCGCCCTTCTGGCTCTGGGCGCCTGCGCGGCCGAGCCCAAGATCGGCGGCCAAGGCCGTGAAGTCCTCGGCGCGCGCGATCGTGGCGAGGCGACGGCCAAGAGCCAGTGCGCCAGCTGCCATTTCGCGGGCAAGGATGGCGTAGGGACGCGGGTGGATGCGCCGTCCTTTGGCCAGATCGCCGTGCGCTACCGTGACCTGCGGCTCGACTGGGAACTGGAGACCATCAGTCAGGTGGGCCACTACGCCATGCCCGCCAAGCCGCTGGCGCCGGGTCAGGTCGCCGATTTGACGGCCTATATCCGAAGTCTGGACCATCAAGCGCGCGACGACCGGGAGAACGGTCTGGGTCCGGACAGGCCGGACGGTCACGTGCGGCGCATACCTTGACCCCCGCGGCCCTGGCGGTCGGCTGATCGCAAGATGTCGTCCGTCGGCGAGGGCCCTTCGGCGAAGCTTGAGCTGAGTCAAAGCCCGGCGTCCCGCGCGCGGGCTGGATAATACGGGACGCGCGCGCGGGGGATATCGGCGATGACGCATAAGCTCTGGCTCCATCCCGAAAGGACGGCCATCCGGCCGACCTCGCCGCTGGCCTATCTCATCGCTGTCGCCAGCGTCGCCCTGGCGACGGTCCTGCGGCATGTCCTGGCGCCGTGGATCACTGGCGCTCAGTTCATCACCTTCTTTCCGGCGATCATGCTCACGGTGGCTCTGTGCGGCGCTCGCGCGGGCCTGGTCGCGGTCGCCCTGGCCGCGCTTGCCGTCCGGTTCATACTGGGACCGCCTGCGCCGCGTGACGATGTCGCCCTGGCGATGTTCATCGCGGTAGGCTTGCTCGATGTCGTGGTCCTCTCGGCGCTGCTGAGATCCAACGCCGCCCTCAGCCTGGCCTTGGACCCTCTGCGCCGGGCCAACCAGGACCTGATGGCCAGCGAAGCACGGTTTGGCGACCTTCTGGAATCAGCGGCCGACGCCGTGGTGATCGTCGATCGGGGCGGGTTCATAGTCCGCGCCAACGGCCAGACCGAGCGGCTGTTTGGCTTTCCGCGCCAGGATCTCATCGGTCAGCCCGTGGAGCGGCTGATTCCCGACTCCCATCGCGCGTCCCACGCCCGGTTCGTCCGCGACTACATGGCCTCGCCGCAACTGAGGGAAATGGGGCATGGCGGTGAACTGCAAGGTCAGACCGCGAGCGGCGCGACCTTTCCCGTCGAGGTCAGCCTTACCCCCCTGTACAATGATGCGAGCCTTGTCTGCGCCGTCATTCGCGACGTCAGCCTGCGCAAGGCCGCCGAGGATCACCAGACGCTGCTGATCCACGAGCTCAATCACCGCGTGAAGAACACCTTGGCGACGGTGCAATCGATCGCGCGCCAGACCTTGAAGTCGACAGGTGATCCGGCGGCCTTCTGCGAAGCCTTCACTGCTCGTCTGGTCGCGCTCTCTCAGAGCCACGACGTTCTGACGCGCAACGACTGGATCGGGGCGACTCTGTCGGAGGTGTTGCTCGAGCAGTTGCGGC
The DNA here is from genome assembly GCF_058798735.1 of Caulobacter sp. GW822-FHT07D08. Taxonomy (NCBI): domain Bacteria; kingdom Pseudomonadati; phylum Pseudomonadota; class Alphaproteobacteria; order Caulobacterales; family Caulobacteraceae; genus Caulobacter; species Caulobacter sp. GW822-FHT07D08. The sequence continues at coordinate 16,616 of NZ_JBXAKU010000030.1, read as the reverse complement.
CCTACCAGAATGGCCGCGGCGCCCGCTTCGAGCTCTGCGGCCCCCCGGTCAGCCTCACGCCGCGCGTGGCCCTGGCGCTGGGTATGGTGTTTGGCGAGCTCAGCACCAACGCGGCCAGGTATGGGGCGCTGTCCAACGACGAGGGGCGTCTCCTGGTCGAGTGGCGCTGGCTGGACGAGCCGGGCAAGCCGACCTTGTCCATCACCTGGCGCGAGGTCGACGGGCCACCCGTCGCCCAGCCGAACCAACACGGGTTCGGCGAGCGGTTGATCCAGCGCAGCCTGTCCCACGAACTGGGTGGTTCAGCCGTTCTGACCTATACGGCGGAAGGCCTGATCTGCGATCTGCGGTTCGCGCCGTAAGGAACCCGCTCAAGATGTCGCCGTCGGCGTCCGCAAGCCGCCGTCCAGCAGCCGCGTCCAGACGGCCTCGGCGTCGTCGGCGAAGGCCAGCAGCGCCAAATCGGCTCTGTCGATCGTGCCGGCCTCGACCAGGGCCTCGAAATTGATCACCGAGCGCCAGTAGGCCTCGTCGAACAGGACGATCGGGATGGGCGGGGCCTTCTGGGTCTGACGCAGCGTCAGAAGTTCGAACAGTTCGTCGAACGTCCCAAAGCCGCCGGGGAAAACCACGAGCGCCCTGGCTCGCATCGCCAGGTGCATCTTGCGCATGGCGAAGTAGTGAAAACGGAACGTCAACGCCGGAGTGCAGTAGGGATTGGGTTGCTGCTCGCGCGGCAGGGTGATGTTGAAGCCGATCGAGGGCGCGCCGACCTCGAAGGCCCCCTGGTTGGCGGCTGACATCAGGCCGGGACCGCCGCCCGTGGCGATGACGTTGTCGAAGACGCCTTGGCGCGGGCTGAGCGCGCCGCCGCGTTCCGAGGCGATCTGGCCAAGCCGGCGCGCCTGCTCGAACCAGAAGGCCTGGCGGCCCGGCCCATCGGCGCGAACGCGCGCGCTGCCGAACACCACGATCGTCGTGGCCACGCCGAAGGCGCGTAAGGCTTCGTCGGCCTTGGCGAACTCGAGCAGGAAGCGCACGCCGCGCATGGAGTCGCCAAGCAGGAAATCCTGGTCGAGCGCGGCCAGCCGATAGGCCGGGGCGTTCAACTGGGCGGCGTTGCTAAGCGGCGGTGGCGAAGCATCGTCCATCGACGTCAGGCCACAGCGGGTTCGAAGAGCTCGTCCAAGCGTGTGCGCACCTGTTCGAGCACGTCGGCGCCGGACTCGTCGGTCATGTTCGACACCACCCCGCCGAAGTGTTTGTGATCGACGACGCGCAGGCCGCAGACGCCTTGAAGATGGATGTCGAACACCGTCATCAGCGCCTTGAGCGCGCCGGTGTGGTTGACCCAGTCATCGGGCGCGCCAGAGGTCGAGAACGACAAAAGGCTCTTGCCCGTCAACAGCGCCTCGGTCCCGCCTGCGCCAGGCGCATAGCCGAAACCCATGCCGAACACGCGGTCGACATAGCCCTTGAGAATGGCGGGCGGGGCGTTGAACCAGAACGGATAGACGAAGATGAAGCTCTTGACGCCGCTCAGCAGCCGCCGTTCGGCCACGACGTCCGGCGCGGGCGTCACGCCGTGCGGGGTGGGCATCTCCTCGGCCTTGAGGCGCGGGTCGAAGTCCATCGCATAGAGATCGTGTAACTGGGCTTCATGGCCTCCCGCGCGCAGATGTTCGACACAGGTGCGCGCCAGCGCCGCACAGAAGCTGGTCGGTTTGGGGTGGGCGAGCACGACGGCGTGCAGCATGGCGAGCCTCCAGTTTTTCGAGGCCTCCAGACTAAGGTCGCCGCGCCGATGGGAATTGATCTGCGTCAGGCTTTACGCTCGCGCGTAACGGACGCCGCGAGGCGAGCGCCTGGTCAAGGTCGCGCGACGCCTTCCGAAATTTGGGCCCTCCGGCTGGGGTTTGACACAGGTCAAGCGGGTCCACGCTGGCGCGGCGATGGTGGCGGTCAGCACACCCACAGGAGTTTAGACATGCGAAAGCCCCTTGCCATCGCTGACGACCTCGGACACCAGGGCGGTAAAGCCTTCGCCAAGGTCGGTGAACATTTGCGCGCCTTGAAGGCCCAACTCGGCGACAAGACCGGCGACGCGCTTTCGACCACGTCGCTGGCTCTCGGTCACGCGGCCCTGGAGCTTGTCGGCGAGGTGGAGGAGAAGCTCGACGCCGTGGCCGACGGCGCCCGGCGTCAGATCCGCCGCCATCCGGACGAGGCGGCCGCGACCGCGGCTCTTGCGGTAGTCCTCGCCGCCGGCGTCGCGGGGCTCGTCACCTACGGACTGATGCGCCGGCGCGACTAGCCCAACTCGCTGGCCGCGGCGATCCGCGCCGCGGCCTCGAGCAGGATGGGCCGTTGGCCAGGCAGGATCTTGTGCAGGGCGGTGGGCAAGTCGAAATAGGCGACAGCGTCGATCTCCGGCGCATCGATCCACTGTCCCGAACGCGGCGGCCATTCCAGACGGAAGGTCTGGCTGGCGAACCGCTCAAGGTCGAGATCGGCCCTGATCAGCCAGGGTGAAATCGCCTTGCCGCGATAGGCGCGCCGAGGCGTCAGCGCCTCCAGCGGACCGCGCAGCGCCAGCCCGGTCTCTTCCTGAAACTCCCGGCGCGCGGCGGCCATCGCCGTCTCTCCGGGCTCGATCAGGCCTTTCGGGATCGACCAGGCCCCTTCATCGCGGCCGCGCCAGTAGGGACCGCCGGGATGCCCGAGCAGAAAGGCGGGGGCGTCGTCGGAACCACCCCAGACCAGAACGCCGGCGGCTTGCTGCACCATGACCCGACCTTGAAACGGTGAACCCGGAGCGACAAGCTCCGTGGACAAAAAGAAGCGTCCACCCCGTCGGTGACGTCGAGACGGCCTAGGCTCGTGCGGTGGTGGGGCAGCGCAAGATGGCCACGCGGTCTTTGACGGAGATGCCGCCGGCGGCGGCCCAAGCGGCGCGGTCAGAAGGATGCGGTCACGGCGCGGGCGTTTCGGCGGGCGCCGGCGTCGCTTCCAGGCGCCAGTCCTCGTGCACGGTGAAATGCTGGGCGACCGCGCCGAGGGCCTGATAGTCGATCAACGAGAGCACCGTCGGCCGGGCCTCCAGCAGCGCGATGTCGCGTCCGGCCGGGTGGGGCGTGAAGGGCTGATCGTGCGCCGCGCCCCGAATTCGTTGGTTCAGGCGGTCAATCTTGGTCGGGTCGTTCACCTCGAAGACGTGCGCGGCCATCGAGAGCCCGACCGGCGGACCAGCGCCGTCCGCGGCCAGCGCGATCGCCACGCGCCCGTCGCGCGCGATATTGGCCAGCTTCTGGCTGTGGCGGCTCACCACGAAGAAGAGCGACAGGCCTTCTGCGACATAGTTGACCACAGTGGCCTGCGGCCAGCCATCGGGCCGGAGCGTGGCGATGGTCATCAGCCGCGAACGGGTCAGGAGTTCAGCGATGCGCGTCTTGGCCGTCTGGGGATCCAGCGGCGGGGGGGCGGGCAGGGGCGGAGGCGTCGGCATGGGATCCTCCAAGCGGGGTTAGAGCGCGGCGCGCTTGGCGAGCCGCGCGTGGGACATCACGCGAAAGCGCCGGCAGCCCTCCAGGACGATGAGACCCTCGTCCTGCAACTGACTGAACATGCGCGACACGGTCTCGATGCTCAGGCCCAGATGGTCGGCGATGTCCTGGCGGCTCATCGCCAGTTCGTTCCACGCCGCCGGTTGGCGGGCGGCGAGGTCGGAGAGGAAGCCGGCGACCTTCTCCAGGGCGCTCTTGCGAGCCAGGAGCATCATGTGTTCGTGAGCCCGTTCCAGCTCCGAGCCGGTCGCGCGCCAGATGGCCCGTTCCAGGCCATGGCCGGCCTCGCCGTGATAGCGCATGGCCGAGCGCCGGACGACCAGGACGCGAGTCGGCCCCAGCGCCTCGGCCGAGGACAGATGCGCGGGCCCGGTCTCCAGGCCGAAGAGATTGCCCGGATAATAGAACCCGGCGATCTGGCGGCGGCCGTCGCTGGTCAGGCGCGAGGCGCGCACCGCGCCGCTCTGCACCTGATAGACGAGATCGGTTTCTTCGCCTTGGGCGTAGATTTCCTCGCCGCAGGTGAAGTTCATGCTGACGCCCATGTCGCCGAACATGTCGGCCGTGGGGGTGAACAGCGGCGATATGCTGGGGGTATCGGCGGAACGTAGGAACGCGGGCATCGACATGACGGCTCTCCCTGCTGCGTGGCGACAGGGATAGGGCGGGCCTGGTCAACCGGCCATTGGGAAGAGTACTTAGAATGGCCGTTTGCTCTTCCGCTCCGTGCGTCGAAGAAAAAGGGCCGAGGTGGCGGAAAAAAGCCGCGACGGACACGCGTGCGCGCCAGCATCCGTATAATCCCTCATACCGACCCTGTTTCCGTTTTTCTAGCTTTGCTCCCATTGATCCAATGGAGGCGGCCATGAAGACGGTGCTGTTGCTAGTGCATGCCGACGCCGGACAGGAGGCCCGTCTGCAGGCGGCGCTCGATCTGACCCGCGCGCTCGAAGGGCACCTGACCTGCGTTGATGTCACGCCCATCCCCGACTTCGCCGGCGATATCGGCGGCGCGGCGCAGGCGATGATCCTGGAAGAGGAGCGCGAGGCCGAGACGATCAATCGGGTCGCTCTGGAGGCGCGACTGGCCGGCGAGGGTGTCGCCTGGGACTGGATCGACGCGACGGGCGACTTCACCCAATGCCTGATGCGCCAAGCCGGGCTGGCCGACGTCATCGTGGTCAACTGCAAGCGGGACACGATGATGGCGGTGGATCGCCGAGGCGTGGTGGCCTCTGTCGTGACCCAGGCCAGTTGCCCCGTGGTCGCTGTGCCGGACGACGCGCGCGGCTTCAATCCGAACCTTCCGGCCTTGGTCGCCTGGGATGGCTCGGAGCCTTGCATGGCGACCTTGCGCGCCAGCGTTCCCCTGCTGCGCTTGGCGCAATCGGTCACCTTGTTCGTCGTCGAGGATGGCCCGACCCGGGCCGCGCCAGTCGAGGCGGCGGCCGCCTACTTGTCACGCCATGACGTCCACGCGACAATCGAGCAGGTCGCCGCCGACGGCGCCACGCCCGACGCGCTGATCCTGACGGCCTGCGAAGCCGCTGGGGTGGGTTACTGCGTGATGGGCGCCTTCGGCCACGGCCGGATGCGCGAAGAGCTCTTCGGTGGGGTGACCCGTCGCATGCTCGACGCGGCCCAGCTGCCCCTGGTGTTGGGGCGCTAAGCCGCCCTTCGCCATCACGATCCTTTTTTTGCAGTGAGGGAGGCGAGCATGCCTGCGGGATGTTCAGATGCGTGGCCGCCTTCGGCTGCGGAGCGGGGCGCGAGCCTGTCGTTCGCCGCGGCGTTTCTGGTCTTGTGCGCCTGGGGCGCGCCGATCTCGTCCCCGCAAGCCCAGCCCGTGTCGGCCGCCCACGCCCCTTCGGGCGACCAGATCAACGGTCAGCGTCTGGCGCAGCGCTATTGTGGGCAGTGTCACGCCATCGCCCAAGGCGCGAGCCCTTTGCCGGACGCGCCGCCATTCCCGCGCCTGTTCACCCGCTACCGCCCCGGCCGTCTCGACGCGATCCTCGCCGAGGGCATGCTCGCTCCCAGCCAGCCGCCGGAAGAGGGCTCGCCGCGAAGTCATCCCCGCATGCCGATGGCCAAGCTGGACGATGATCAGATCGCCGATCTGAAGGCCTATCTGCGCGGCTTGGATCCGCGTATCGGCTCACGTCCCGCGCCCTGCCGTCGCTGCGGGTCCGGCCGGTCCGGAAACGCTGACATCGTTCGACCAGGCATCTGAAGGCGCGATTGCGCGACGTCAAATTCCTCGCGCGCGATCGCGCGAGACTACCGACATTCGGAGGCTCGGACCATGAGCATGCTGCAAACGACCTTCCTGCTTCTCGACATCGTCGGCCTCTTTGCCCTGACCACGATCGCGAGCATGATCCTGTTGATCGCGACGGCGGGTGAGGGGCCGGTCATGCGACGCGATCGGAGACGGCCATGAGGCCGGCGTCCCGCAGGCCTTGGGTGGCGATCCTGGCCCTCGCGGTGGTCATCGGCGTGGTGTCGCTCGCCAGCTGCCAGAACCTCGATCGCCTGCGCCGTCCCTATCACGAGCCGGCGATCGCGCCGGGCGCCGGACTCTAGGAGACGGTTCGATGGACGCTTTCGGGATCAGATGGCCGCTCCATAGAGCCCGGACGCGCGACCGTGCGGCGCCGCGCGTCAGGCCGCCCGCCGGCGGTGGGGCGCTGCGCTGGATCTTCCCCGTGCTCTGCCTGGCCGCGCCCTTCCTCGGCGAAGTCGCCGGGATCTATCTGCCCAGCTGTCTGTTGTTCGGCGCCGTGTTGGGAATCTGGGGCGCGCACCAGACCGGGGCCGTGTGGTCCGTGATGATCTGGAGCCTCGTCACCGGTGTGTTCGGAGCCCTGTTAGCCTTCGTCGCGGTCCAGGTCGTTCCGGACTTGAGGATCCTGGCCTTGGTCGCCGCGCTGATCCAGGCCCTCGCGCTGCTGGCGATCGGCGCGCCGGCCACGATCGCGGGATGGTCCGCGCGTGGCATGGTCCTGGCCAGCCTGGCCGGACCGCTGGCCTTGGCGTTGCTGGCGCTGCGCGGCGCTCCGGCTTGGGGGGCCCTGGCGGCCACCCTGGCCGTCGCGCTCAACCTGGCGGCGCTGCCTCTGGCGCTGATGGCGCGCCGCCGCGCGTGGCCGTGAGGCAATCCTGCCTGGCCGCCGCCCTGGAGACGGCGCCGAGTTGAGCGTCTCACGCACCCGGCGCTGGCGGCCGTCCCATCTGTTCGTCCTGACGGCCGCGGTCCTGGTCGCGTTGATCGCCGTGAGTTGGCCGCCTCCAACGGGACGCGACATCCCTCGCGCCTCGAACTCGGAAGCTTCGGTGTCGCCAGTGCTGCGCGCCCAGACCTGGGCGACCTGGCGACGGCTGCTTGCGATCATCGCGCCCTGCGACGCCGCGGTGGAGGCGGCGGCTCGGGCGACCCCGGCGCCGTCCAGCCCGATCGTCCCGTCACAGCCGGTGCGACGGGCCCGGGACGCCTGCCGCGCCGCGGGCCTTAGCCTGTTGTCCCTGCGCGCCCCGCCCGCCGCCGATAACGCCACGCGCGCCGCGTTCGACGCCACGATCGAGCATTGTCAGAGCGTCTATCGGGTCGAAGGCGACGCCCACGCCCGCCTCGCGCGGGCCCTGGATCGGGCGGCCTTGGCGATCTCGCCCGCCCGACCAGACCTGTTCGGCGCCTGGTCTGGCGTGCAGGAAGCCAATATCGACGCCCTGGGATGCCGGAGCGCCTTCATCAGTGTCGCGCGACGTGCGGGACTGCCCCTTGGCGGCTTCGATCCCGAGACCCCCGTCAGCGAGGTCTCGCCGCGAGCGGACACGGCGTGAGGAAAGTGGGCGCGTGAGCCGCGCGGCGGCGGTCTCAAGAGGCGCGCCGCCGGCCATGCTCGAAGGATCAGCTCGCGGCGCTTTCGCGGCGCGGCAGGCGCCAGCCTGGGCGGATGAAGTGGCAGGTATAGCCGTTGGGGATCCGCTCCAGATAGTCCTGGTGCTCGGGTTCGGCTTCCCAGAAGTCCCCGGCGGGCTCGACTTCGGTCACGGCCTTGCCGGGCCAGAGGCCTGACGCGTCGACATCGGCGATCGTCTCCACCGCCACGCGACGCTGGTCGTCGGACGTGTAGAAGATCGCTGAGCGATAGCTACGGCCAAGGTCGTTGCCCTGCCGGTTCAGGGTCGTCGGATCGTGGATCTGGAAGAAAAACTCCAGAAGCTGGCGATAGCTGATCAGGGCCGGATCGAACTGAATCTCGATGGCCTCGGCGTGGTCGCCATGATTGCGGTAGGTGGCGTTGGGCGTATCGCCGCCGGAATAGCCGACGCGGGTCGCGACGACGCCCGGATATCGGCGCAGGAGATCCTGGACGCCCCAGAAGCAGCCGCCGGCCAGGATGGCGGTTTCGAGCTTGGCGTCCATGGCGAAGTCCCTTCAAGAGCTGAGAGCGTCGCGCGCCTGACGCGACGCCCTAGCAAGTGGGGATGGATGCGGAGATGTCCAGGATCGGACGCTCCGCGGCGATTCAGCCGCCATAGAGAGGGCTGAACTTCGATAAAGCGCGGATCAGCCGTCAGCCCGTCCAGCTGGCCAAGGACCCGACCGCGAAATGACGTGATCGCGCTCGTCACGATTGTCGGTGACGACCACGCGATAACTGGCCCCGCCCGGGGCGACGCGGACCACGACGTGGCCGCCGCGCGCGGCCAGGCGGTCGGTCAGCCACTTGTGGGCCAGTTCGTTGGCGGGCGAGAGCCCGGTGGCGAAGACGTCGCGCGGACCGGGATAGAGGCGTTGGCTCAGCATTCGCTCCAGCGCGTCGGTGCTGGGATGCGCGGCGTGCCAGCCGGGAATGACCCAGGCGCGAGGTTTCAGCGCCCGTACGACGTCGGCGCCGGTCGCGTCGAACATGCCGTGATGGGCGGCGACGGCGACGTCGACCTGGCCGGCGGCCTGGGCGGCCAGGGTCTCGACGTCGCGCCAGGGCAGGGTTCCGTCGAAGCTGTTGCTGGTCAGGTCTCCGGCCGCGAAATAGCCGAACGCGCCGTAGCGAAGGCGGACGGCGGCCGAGCAGGCGTTCTCGTCGGGAATGTCGTCCTTGGCCAGGCTGTCGATCGGTGGGAACAGGTGGCGGGTCTTGCTCCCGCGTCCGGTCCAGACCTCGCCATTGGCGGCCAGGTTGCGAATCTCCGCGCCGGGCAGCATGAGCTGATCGGCGGCGCCCACGCGGAAGCGCTCGACACGGCCGCCGGTCCGGACATGCTCGCGAACGAAGGCGACATAGGCCTTGGCGAACGGCGCGTCCGAGACCGTGGGATAGGCGTAGTCGGGATAGGCGCGATCGACCAGGACGCCAATGCGCAGCAGGCCGGCGACATCATACAGGCCATCGATGTGGTCTGGATGCAGATGACTGACCAGGAAGGCGTCGAGCTTCGGCTCACCCGTCGCCGCCAGATGCCGGCGGGCGTAACGGCCGATCCACTCGCCGGCGCGACGTTCCGGACCTGGACGGATGTCCAGGCTGGCCGGCGGCGGCGTGCTCGAGGCGCCGGCGTCGATCATCAGGCTGGAGCCGTCCGGCCCGATGATCAGCGTCGAGTCGCCCCGACCGGTGGCGATGTGGTGGATGTCCAGCCCGCCACGCCGCCAGGGGCGCAGTGGCTGGCCGACGGCGTCGTCCTCGGGCAAGGGCGCGGCGGCGGCCAGCGCGGCCGCGCCGAGCAGCAGGCCGCGACGGGTGAAGTCGACCGCCGCCACCGCCTAGAACTTCGCCGACAGCATGACGCCGACCGTGCGCGGCTCGCCCAGATATTCGGCCAGCACGCCCTGGGTGGACGGGGTCAGCAGGTAGTCGACATCGCCCAGGTTCTTGGCCCAGGCCGTCAACGCCCAACGGCCATCCTGGCTCTCATAGCCCAGCGACAGGTTGGTCAGGGCATAGCTGTCGATGTGCAGGTTCGGATCCTTGGTCGCGCCGGTGTAGTAGCCGTCGGTATAGGCCCAGCTCAGCGCGCCGGTGACGTAGCCCTTGCCGTTCAGCGGGATGCGGACGTCGGCGGCCAAGGCGCCCTTGTCACGCGGCGACGAGCCCAGCGGATTGCCGGTGTTCACCGCCCCGCCCGGAATGACGAAGTTGTCGTAGACGGTGTCGAGCAGGCCGTAGTTCGCCATCAGGTTCAGCCAGGGCAGGGGGCGCCAGGTCACTTCCAGCTCCGCCCCCTTCACCGTGGCCTGGCCGGCGTTGGTGATGGTCAACACACGCGTCAGGTTGTTGAAGAACAGCTCCTGCTTGTCCTTGTAGTCCATGTGAAAGACCGAGGCGTTGACCCGCAGGGTGTCGGCCAGCCACTGGGATTTCACGCCCAACTCGTAGTTGGTGACGGTCTCGGGCTCGAACGGCTGGGCCAGGGCCGCGATCACCGCCGCGTCGGTGTTGAAGCCGCCGGCCGTGTAGCCGCGCGTGACGCTGCCATAGACCTTGAGGTCTTCACGCGGCGTCCAGCTGAGGACGGCGCGGGGCGTCACCTCGCTCCAGTCGGCCTTCAGGCCGCGGGCGGTGAAACTGCCGGTCGCGGGGCGGACGAAGTCGGTGCGGACGAGGTCGGCGGTCTTCTCGTCGTGGGTATATCGGGCGCCGAGGGTCAGGTCGAAGGCGGCCGGAAGATGGACCGTGCCGTCGACGAAGGCGGCGTAGCTCCTGGTTTTCACCGCCTGGTCCGTCAGGACGTCCGAGGCGGCAACGCCGGTGACGGCGGCCAACCCGCGCGTGCGCAGCTGGCGCTTGGCGTCCTCGTCGGCGAAATAGACGCCGGCCACCAGGTCGCCGCGCTCCCACTTCGGGCTGGCCCAGCGGACTTCCTGCGAGAACAGGCCGACATCGTCGACGTCGCGATTGACCGACTGAGTGTTGCTCCCGGCCAGGAAGACGTAACTGGCGCCGGTTCCCGAATAGTCCTCGCCCGACTGCGACCAGCGATAGCCGGTGACGGAGGTGACCTGACCGACCGGCGCGTTCCAGTAGACCCGCCCCGAGGCGCCCCACTGGTTCCGCGCGAAGGCCTGATTGTAGCCCAGCTCGGAGGTGCGGCGGTCTCGGTCCGAACCGGCGGCCTTGGACGACAGGGTGCGGCCGCCATTATGGTCCTCGGCGTAGTCGGCGCCCAGCAGCACCTCGACGTCGTCGTTGGCGCGCAGGCGGGCCTGGGCGCGGAGGCTGCGGCTGTCGAGGTCGTCCTGCTCGCGGCCGGTCAGGCGGTCCTTGCCGTAGCCGTCGTGTTGTTTGAGCGAGCCCGCCAGGCGCAGGGCGACCGTCTCCCCGACGGGGATGTCGACGCGACCGTCGACCTGCTTCAGGTCATAGTCGCCGCCGCCGATCCGGATCGCGCCCGCCGTGCTGCCGAAGGCCGGCTTGCCGGTGTCCAGCACGATGGCGCCGCCCGTGACGTTGCGGCCGAACAACGTGCCTTGCGGCCCCTTCAGCACCTGCACCGAGTTCAGGCCGTAGAGTTCGAAGGTCGCGGCGCTGTTGCGGGGGATGAACAGGTCGTCGATGACCACGGCCACCGGCTTGTTGGCGCCGATCTGGGTGAAGGTGTTGGTCGCGCCGCGAATGGCGATGGTCGGGCTGGACTGGCTGAACGCCGACACCAGCAGGCCCGGCGTCAGGCGTGAGATATCGCGCAGGCTTTCCAGGCGGTAGGTCTCGACCGCGCGACCCGAGAAGGCGGTCAGCGAGATCGGCACGCCCTGGGCGGCCTCCTCGCGCTTCTGGGCGGTGACGATGATGGTGTCCAGCGCGGTGGGCTCGGCGGCGACGTTCTCCGTCGAAACGGCGGGCCGGGCGACGCGCAGGGTGATGATGCGGCCATCGTCGGCCGCGATTTCCAGGCCGGTTCCGGCGATCAGCTTCCGCAGCGCTTCATGCAGGTCCATCTCGCCTTCGATGGCCACGGTGCGCACGCCCTTCAGATGGGCCGCGGGGGCGAAGATCTGCACGCCGGCCTGGCGCGCGAACTGCGGGATGGCGCTGACCGCGTCCTGCGCGGGCACCTTGAAGGATCGCTGCTGGGCCGCCGCCGAGCCGCCGATGCACAGCGCCAGGGCGGCCACGCCGCCGACCAGGATCGCTTTCGTCTTGTACAAAGCCATGTCGCCCCTCTTACGCGCCAGTCGCGGCGCGATTTCCGAGGCCAAGAGACGTCGCGGCGACGTCTCCGCCATGTGTCACGGAACTTTTACGCGCCCGCCGCCGTGGAAGGGCGGCTGAGACGGACGGTGCGGCCCTCGATATCCAGCCGCGCGCCGAAGGCCTGGGAGGCCGAGCGCGCGAAGCTGACCGGGTCGTTGGCCGCGAAGAGACCGCTGACCGGTTCCTGAGCGAGGGCCGGATCGTCGATCACCAGCCGCATGTCGCTATAGCGAGCGAATTCGCGGGCGGCCTGAGCCATGGTCTCGCCCTCGAAGGCGATCTTGCCCTCCCGCCACGCCAGTTGCCGCGCCAGAATCGCCGGCGCGACGGTCTCGGCCTGAATCTGCTTCGATGAGGCGGCCATCTGCTGGTTGGCGCCGAGCCGCAGGCGACCGCGACGGTCGGTGACGCTGACCTGGCCCTCGCGCACCACGACCGACACCGGCTCGCCGGTGATCGCCTTGACGACGAAGGCGGCGTTGGTCGCCACGACGGACAGGGCATCGGCCGAGACGACGAACGGCCGCTCGCTGCTGGCCACCTCGAACAGGGCCTCGCCGCGAAGGAGTTCGACCGCGCGCCGACGGACGCGGATCTTGCTGTCGGTGTTGAGGGTGATGGCCGAACCGTCGTCAAGCGGGATCAGGCGGACCTCGCCCCGCTGGGACGCATAGGCGCGGGAGGCGTAGCTGGACACGGTCAGCGCGCCGACGCCGGCGACCAGACCCGCGGCGATCGCGCCGCCGCCCCAGCCGATCAGGTTCCGACGCGATGGCCGGATGGCGGGCTTGGCCTTGAACGGAGCCGGATCGAACTCCGGACCCAGCGCGCGCGCGGCGTCGCTGCGGTCGTACAGCGCCTGGGCGCGAGCCAGGGCGCCGAGCCTGCGCGGATCGCTGGAGAGCCAGGCCGCGAGCGCGGCGTCGTCGGCCGCCGACAAGGGGCCGCGATCGATGCGCCCGGCCCAAACCGCCGCCGCGTCGTCAACCGCCCGACTTGTCTCTCGCTCTGCCTTCAAGGCCATTCGTTCCTGTGTCGTCGTTCCTAGATGCGCCGAGCGCGCGTTTTCCGCCACGCCCAAAGCGATCGATCAACAGGCGGATGCCCTTGACGATGTGCTTTTCGACCGTGTTCTCGGACACGCCCATGCGGGCGGCGATCTCGCGCTGGGAGAGGCCCTGCACCCGGCGCAGGATGAACGCCTCCTGGGTCTTCTCGGGCATCTCGGCGATGGCTTCGGCCAGCCGATGCAGCTCGTCGCGGTCGATCAGCACCTGCTCGGGCGAGGCCATCTCCGCCGCCAGGTCCAGGCGCTCCAGGTCTGCGACGGCGCGGATCGAGACGATGCGGCTGCGCTGCACGTGGCGCACCAGCAGCGAATAGGCGACCTGGAAGAGATAGGCCTTGGGGTTCTGGATATCCTCGACGCTCTCCTTGGAGACCAGGATCGTATAGGCCTCCTGGATGACGTCGTCGGCGTCCAGCCCAGGCGCGAGCCGGCGGTTGAGCCAGCCGCGCAGGACGTGCTCGTGCGGCAGGATGTTGCGCGCGAACCATCGGGACCGTTCGGGTGTGATCGCAGGCATGGCTCGGGCGCGACTTTCCAGACGGGGGATAGAGAGGCGACGAACGGCGACGCCGCAAGCGGCCGTGGGTCATCCGCTCTGCTTTGGCGCTGCTAACCGTCTTTCGTGACAGTCTTTCGCACCGGCAGCACCAGGACCAGGCAGGCGCCGACCGGAGAGGGCTCCCAGACGACCCGTCCGCCGATCGCCTCGGCGCGGCGCTGCTGGTTGGCCAGTCCCCTGCCGGCGACGGGCAGGGTCGGGTCGAAGCCGCGGCCGTCGTCCCGCACGCGCACCAGCACGCGGCCGTCCTCGGTTCGCACCGAGAGCGCCACCTCGCGGGCCTCGGCGTGCTTGAGGATATTGGCGAAGGTCTCCTGCAGGATGCGCAGGATGTGCAGCGCGTGGCGCTGGTCCAGCCATTCCAGGGGCGGGACCTCGCCGGCGTCCCAGTTCAGCTTGAGACCGCTGGCCTCTAGTCGCGGCTGAAGACGGAAACGCAGGGTGGCCAGCAGCAGGAGCAGATCGGTTTCGACGGGTTCCATCGAGTCGATGGTCAGCTTCAGATCGTCGATGCAGCCACGCAGCAGGGCGACGGCGTCCAGGTCGGCGGCGCGATCGCCTTCGAAGGCGCGCAGGGCGGTGACCAGGGTCGAGCCCAGGCCGTCATGCATGTCCTGCATCAGCCGCTGGCGTTCCTGGTGCAGCAGTTCGCGGTTCTCGATCTCGCGCAGCCGCTGGTGGCTGGTCGTCAGCTCGGCTTCGCGCTGGGTCAGGCGTCGCGCCAGATCGGCCTTGGCCCTAGTCGCCGTCTCCAGCGCCTCGATATAGCGGCCGAACATGATGTACCAGAACAGCACCGTGAACCCGACGCCGGTGAAGTTGCTGACGAACACGCTCTCGATGCTGACGATGTTCTGCTGCAGCGCCAGGTCGTAGACGCCCGAGAGCACGGTGACGAGGCACCAGACCGACAGCAGCAGGGCGTCGCGCGACTTGAACCGAATCGACTGGCGCACGCCGTTGAAGGCCACGATCAGCCCCAGGACCAGCAAGTTGGCATAGACAGGCGCCGAGAGCAGGGTGGGATCCAGCAGGCCGGGCAAGGTGGCGATCGTCCAGAACCCGCCGTTGAGCAGCGCCACGCCCGTCAGCAGCGGCTGGCGCCTGCCGTGCAGCTCGGTGACGAACAGGTGCAGCACCACGATCATCCAGTACGGCGAGATCACGGTGATCCAGCCGAACCAGGCGTCGGAAACGATCAGCGGATGCACGCCGACGAAGGTGTGCAGCATCCGCAGGAAGACCACGACGGAGGTCATGAAGTAGAGCAGGTAGATCGGCTCGCCGCGGCGGCTGAACCAGACGAAAAGGGCGAAGACGCCGGTCGCCAGGAACGCGAAGGACGAGAAGGACGACAGCTGGACCTGCAGGATCTCCCGGATGGTGTAGCGCGGAGCCAGCTGACGATAGTTGCCGATCCAGACCGACGAGAACGCGCCGCCGATGCCGCGCACATGCTGCAGTCGGACGTCCAGCGTCCGGGGCGGATGCGAGACCTCGGTGCGCGGCAGGCTGATCATCAGCGGCTCGTTGGAGCCGTTCCATTGCAGATTGGCGTGCGATTGATGGATCAGCTTGCCATCCGCGTAGATCGCCAGCGTGCCGTCGGACTTCCAGCGCGGCACATAGAGATAGAGCTGACGGCCGTCGTCGGGCAGGGGCGGGACTTGCAGAGAATACCAGGTGACGCGCGTGGCGATGCGCTGGGGCGCGGCTTCGGCTGTCGGCGCCCAGAGCGGCGCCGGCGCGTGGGGCATGGCCACGGTCCGGCCGCCGGCCGGGAGGTTCGACGGAACGGTCGCCGGCGGCGGCTGGTAGCCGACCGTATCGGCGATCGTCATGCGCGCGGCGGTGATTCTCTGGCCGCCGGCGCGCGACTCGATGACGAAGGCGACCCCCAGGGCCAGAAGTCCCGCCAGGATCCAGGCCGCCCATGGAAACCACGGGCGTGTGGTCACCGCCGGCCTAGAGGAGACCATGGGCGCGGGCCTCGAACACGGCTTCCGTCTTGGAGCGAACCTCCAGCTTGGCGTAGATCCGTCGCACGAAGGTCAGCACCGTGTTGCGCGACACGCCCATCAGCCCGGCGATCTCGTCGAACGAGAAGCCGCGGGTGATCAGCTGCAGCGTTTCCTTTTCGCGCTCGGACAGGCTGGGGACGCCGCTCCTTTCGACGGTCTCGGCTTCTTGGGCCGGACGTTCGTCGGGCCGGAAGCGCATCAGCACCTGGCGGGCGATGCGCGGGCTGATCGGGCTGCCGCCAGCATGCAGCACGCGGATGTCCTCGGCGATGGTCGGCAGGGGACTGTCCTTGAGCAGATAGCCGCTGGCCCCGGCCTCGATCGAGGCGATGACGTGGCGCTCATCGGCGAAGGTGGTCGCGACCATGATCGCGCAGGCGGGCCAGCGGGCGTGGGCCTCGCGGATGACGTCGACGCCCGAGCCGTCGGGGAGACCCAGATCCACGATCAGCACGTCGGCCGGTTGGCCCGCCAGGCGGGTGCGCGCTTCGGCCGCCGTGGCGGCCACGCCGGCGATTGACAGATCCGGCGCGGCGGCCAGGGCGGTGCGAAAGGCGTCCTGGAAGGCGACGTCGTCCTCGACCAGGACGATCTGGAGCGGCGTCGACGACGCGGCTTCGATGCTC
Source organism: Caulobacter sp. GW822-FHT07D08 (assembly GCF_058798735.1). Classification (NCBI taxonomy): domain Bacteria; kingdom Pseudomonadati; phylum Pseudomonadota; class Alphaproteobacteria; order Caulobacterales; family Caulobacteraceae; genus Caulobacter; species Caulobacter sp. GW822-FHT07D08. The sequence continues at coordinate 580 of NZ_JBXAKU010000030.1, read as the reverse complement.
ATCCCGACGTCCCCGTTTCTCGCGCCCGTTCCTCGCACGATGGCTTGCGGCGCAAGCCATCGCAGACCTGGCGCTGTCCGTCGTCATCACATCTTGCGACAGGCGCGAGATTGCGCCGCTCCGCTTCACCCGGCAACTAGACCGTGTCGAAAGCGTCGCGAGAAGCGACCGTCGATCAGCGCGGTGGGGCGCGAAAAGCGAGGGGCGCCGACATGACCGGCGCTCCTCGCCAATCAGCCTGGGACGAGGGCTCGGCGTCGAGCGAGAAATCCGACGGGGGCGGCTTTTGGTCGCGCCAGCGCCAGACCGATTCCGAAGACGAGGGTCAAGGCCGCGGCGACGTAGCAGGCCGGACAATGGCCCGCCATGGACCAGACGTCCTGGCGGCTGCTGCACAACGGACCCGCCAGCAGGCGCGGCAGGGCCTGGGCCAGGGCGATCGTCCACGCGACCAGGGCGGTCGCGCCGACGACCGGAACGATGAAGCGAGACTTGGCCGACATGAAACTCTCCGGATGCGCGGACGCACAGTCCTCCCGGATCCGGTTCCTGGCTTTGATACGTATCAAAGCCGCGGCAT
>NZ_JBXAKU010000029.1:0-39358 GCF_058798735.1 Caulobacter sp. GW822-FHT07D08 | reverse complement strand
TCAAACCTCCCGTCTCAGAAGGTTTGAATCAGCCCCGCCACTTTTTGGGAATCCCGTTTATGGGTCTGTGGCCTAGACCAGCCCCCTATATAAACCCACCAACGAAGACCCCTCGGATGGGCGGCATCATCTCGGAATGGTGGGCGCGATCATCTCGGAATAGGTGGGCGGCATCGTCGGAATCCGCAGGTCTGGAGCCGGTGAGCTACCCGACGCCCGAGCTCGAGAAGGTGCTGGGCAAAACCTTGGGCGTGCCGCTCTTCCAAGAACAGGCCATGCGGGTGGCCATCGAATGCGCGGGCTTCACGCCGGGCGAGGCCGACCAGCTGCGCCGCGCCATGGCGACCTTCAAGATGACCGGCGGGGTGACGCACTTTCGCGACAAGCTCGTCGGCGGCATGGTGGCTCGCGGCTACGAGCAGGAGTACGCCGAGAAGACCTTCTCCCAGCTCGAAGGCTTTGGGTCCTACGGCTTTCCGGAAAGCCACGCGGCGAGCTTTGCGCTGCTCGCTTACGCCTCGTCTTGGCTCAAGTGCCACCACCCCGACGCCTTCTGCGCCGCCTTGCTCAATTCCCAGCCGATGGGATTTTACGGCGTGTCGCAGATCGTGCGCGACGCGGTGGAGCACGGGGTGGAGGTCAGGCCCGTCTGCGTCAATCGCTCGCGATGGGACTGCACCCTGGAGCCGACGGGCCGGGAGGATCGCTTGGCTGTCCGCCTTGGTCTGCGGATGATCAAAGGCTTGGTCGATGAAGAGGCCGCGACCTTGGTGGCCGCGCGCGGAGACCAGCCCTACGCCTCGATCGACGACATCTGGCGTCGATCGGGCCTGAAGCCCGGGATGCTGGGGAAGCTCGCCGAAGCCGACGCCTATCTGCCCAGCCTTCGCCTCCACCGGCGCGAGGCGATGTGGGCGATCAAGGCATTGCGCGACACCGCCCTGCCCTTGTTCGATCAGCCTGAGGCGTCCGAACTCAATGAGCCGGCGCCGCAGCTGAAGGCCATGACCGAGGGCCGCGAGATCGTCGAGGATTACGGCAACCTGGGTCTGTCGCTACGCCGCCACCCGCTGGCGCTTTTGCGCGAAGACCTGACCCGTCAGCGTCGCAAGCCTTGCCGCGCGGTCAGCGAAGGGCGCGATGGCGGTTTCATCCAGACCGCCGGGCTGGTTCTGGTGCGCCAGCGGCCGGGCTCGGCCAAGGGCGTGATGTTCATCACCATCGAGGACGAGAGCGGTGTGGCCAATCTCGTCATCTGGCCCACGCTCTATGAAAAGCAGCGGCGCGTGATCCTGGGCGCCAGCCTGCTGGGCGTCGATGGCCGTATCCAGCGCGAGGGCGATGTCGTTCATCTGGTCGCATACAAGGTCCATGATCTGGGCGACGTGCTCCAGACACTTCAAACGCGCTCGGGCGATCAGGGCGATATGGCTTGGGCTCAGCGAAGCCGCAACTTCTGTTGACTACGCGTCGTCGCCGGCCATGGCTTCTGCCAGGCTAACCAGCTGACGGCGCAACGCCGGTGACATGGCCGTGAAAGCCGCCACAAGCTCGTGGGCGCCGCGCTGATTTAGAAACCCTGTCAGGCCGCCGGCGATTGAGCCCGTGTTGTCTGAGGCCTCAAGGCCTTCAAAGAAGGAGGCCAAGGGCGTGTCGAGCTTCAGGGCGATTTCATACAGCTTGGAGGAGCTCACGCGATTTGAGCCGCGCTCATACTTCTGCACCTGCTGAAAAGTCAGCCCGAGCCAATCCGCCAGTTCCGACTGTGAAATGCCGAGCGCCTTTCGTCGGGCTCTGATGAGCGCGCCGACGTGCAGATCGACATGGTGGGGTCCTGTCGCCGGGGCGTCGTTGGTCACGGACTTTTCTTCCTTAAGTGGGCTTTGACTCTCCAGAGACACGGGCCCTAAACAGGTGCATTGGGGAGCGCGCACTCCAGCCTTGTCGGCTGAGCTAGCGCAGTCTCTGTCGACAGACTAGTGGGCGCTCTTCCTCAAGATCGCCATGGCCTCGAGCCTGGCGCACGCGGCGTTGTGCGCCTGGGCTGCGTCGGCCGAGCGCAGGTATTCGACCGCAAAGGCCTCGACCGCGGCGTCGAGCGCTCTACAGAACGCGATCCTATGGCGCGAAGCGCAGAACGCTGCTTCGGTTGAAAGGTCTTGGAACAGGAAGCGAGCAACCGAAAGCGATCCACCCACCAGGGCGGCGATCTTCAGAACCTGAGCGTCGAAGCGGGCCTGAGTCACAACGAAGCTCCTTGGCGACCGACCCATGGTGTCATCACAACAAGCGAAGGCAAGTCCGTGAGGCGAAAAGCCTGCGCTCACGCTGCCGGTCGGGGATAATGCGCTAATCGGCAGAGAGCTTGAAGGGCTGTGGCACGACCCAGGCGCCGTCATTGGGTTTGCCGATTTCGAAGCCGCCTTGGCGCAGCTGGTCGATGACAATCTGGTCGATCTCACTGACCAGCAAGAGGTCGTCCCAGCAGCGATACGGCTGCCAAAGCGCGATCGCGCGGGCGAGCGCGGAGCTTACGCCCGCGGCGGCGATCTCGGTGGGGCTGGCTGTGTTGAGGTCGCTCATCACGAGGACAGACTCTTACCGTGCCCAGACGTTCCATCGCCGACGGCGATCTTTCAGCGTTGTGGTTTTAAGGCCGAAACGACCTTGTCAGGAGCGCCCCTCGTCATTCGTCTTGTCCAAGCATCGGTGGGCGCAGCCGGGTGACAAGATCGCTGTGCTCCTCTCCCCGCGTGGCGCGCGCCACGTTGAGGCGGATGTAGATGCCCTGTACGCCGTGGGATCGCACGGCCAAGTCCCAGTTTTCCCGCGCCTGGACCAGACTGTTGACCGCCGAGCAGCACATGACTTGCGGCGCTGAGCCGCGCCAGCGAACGTAGAGAAAAATGCCCGCCGTCGCGGGCAATTGCGCCGGGTCCTCGACCAGACGAAAGCGATAGCTAGCGCCTGATGCGCCGGTCAGATCGAGATGTTCTTGCACGTGGCCAGCATAGCGGGTCGCGGTAGAAAACTCATCTCCCGAACATCAGATAACAGGGTTCATTAAGCGCTCTGGGCTAGGGATATTGTGTGCAGCCAGAACTTTCCAATTTCGTGCAAGCGGCCATGGCGATCGGCGTGGCCGATCGGCTCGTGTCGCTCCGTGCCGACGTCGAAAAGGCGATTGCGAACTACCCGCCCGGCGACACGCGCTACCTGACGAGGTTGGAACGCCAGCACGAGCGCCTGCAAAATCCCGACCTTGAACTGATCGTGCGCTTGGTCACTGCGCTTTGCGTTGAGGATCCATCTCGATTGGCGACCGTGGCGCCCATCGCGCAGTCGCTGAAGGCGCGCTTTCCGCCGTTGGCGCCGCTCGCGACGCCCACAGCCTTGAGCTAAAGCGCGGATACTGCGTTGAGCACAGATGATCCTCACCGTGCGCCCGAGCCTTGAACCAAGAGCAGGTGGCGGGGCGCGCCGATGAAGATCGCCACGTTCAATATCAACGATGTGCGCGGCCGCCTGGACAACCTTCTCGATTGGTTGGCCCAAGAGGAGCCTGACGTCGTTTGTCTGCAGGAACTGAAGGCTGAGCAGGGCGCCTTCCCGATCGAGCCTCTTGAGCAATTGGGCTACCAGGCCGCCTGGGTCGGAGAGCGAACCTGGAACGGCGTGGCGATCCTGGCGCGGGGCGTTGAGCCCGTCGTCACGCGAACCCGCCTGCCAGGCGATCCTAAGGACACGCAGGCCCGCTACATCGAGGCGGCGATCAACGGCGTCCTCGTCGCCAGCCTTTACCTTCCGAACGGCAACCCGGCCCCGGGCCCCAAGTTCGACTACAAGCTGGCATGGATGGAACGGCTGCTGACGCACGCCGCGGCGCTGATGGCCACGGGCGCGCCTGTCGTCCTGGCGGGCGACTACAACGTAATCCCCACCGACGACGACATCTACGCAAACCACTCCTATGCCGGAAACGCCCTGCTTGCGCCGGAAAGCCGGGCCGCCTTCCGCCGCCTGCTCGACCAAGGCTGGACCGACGCGCTGCGCGCTCAGCATCCCGTCGGACCGCTTTGGACCTTCTGGTCCTACCTTCGCAATCGATGGGGGACCGACCACGGCATGCGCCTGGACCATCTGCTGATCTCCACCAGCCTGGTTGATGATCTCGTCGATGCGGGCGTCGATCGTTGGGTGCGTGGGGAGGAGGAGGCCAGCGACCATGCGCCGACGTGGATCGTCTTGGATCGATGACCAAGGCAGCCAACGCCTATCCCGTGACTCCGGATGGCCGGTATTTCGTGGTTAGGGGACGTCTGTGGAGGACGTCCAATCCGGGGCTGGATCCTGACATCCGGAAGGCTCTGGTGGCGCAGTTGATGGCGGCTAGGCGCGAGGTGGGGGTTTGCGGGCGACGCGGGGATCTCGAGGGGCAAAAGCAGGCAAGGGTGCGTGTTGATGAAGCCAAGCGCGGTCTGGGCGAGCGAGGGCCGGTTTGGTGGCTGGACGGGTCACCGGATGAAAATCGCCGGATGGTGCGCAATACAAGCTACGCGGTCTGGTTTGAGGGTTTGGAGGGGGAGGTCTCCCCCTGAGCTTGAGCCTTGGTCTCAAGCTACCCCCTCTGCGGGGACACCCCGCAACGCCCCATCTTTTGATCAGTCGACGTCGGGCGCGCCAAACAACCGGACGACCAAAATCGCCCGAGGATCGCCGTCGTCGGCCAGCTCCAGGATTTGAGGGTAGCGTCTCTGCGGCGCGAAAATATCCAGATGGGCTTCGTGGACGTCGGTCCAGTCCTCGATGTCGCCGGGCATGATCACGCGCATGTCCGGATCAAACCGCTGGAGCTGCTGGACCAGACCTCCGACCGTCAGCGGGCCGTAGGGATCGCCGACACTGGGCGTCGTGGGACGGCGGCGCACATAGTCGACGAGTCGCCGTAGGCGCTCCAGGGCTGGACGGCGGATGGCCCGATGCTTTGCGATTTTGGCCTGGGCCATCAGCGGGACTGGCAGAGGGGCGCGCCCGCGCCGGGCCTTGTCCCGTCGCCGAGCGCGGCGACCGGGGTAGCGCTTAGAAACATCGCCAGAGCGACGAACACGACGAGCCCAGCGGTCTGGCGGCCGAGCAGCTCATGCTGGATCGGCCGCCGCGACATCCTAGTGAGCGCCGCGCTGAAGGTGGGCGCGCACGGCGTCGGCGCCATTGCCCGCCGACTTGACCGCCTTTGCGAGTTCCTCGCGCGAAACGCCGAGGGTCTTGGTCCAGTACTGGACCTCGTAGTCCTCGCTCAGGCTGATCTTGGAGGCGTCCTGCGGACTGGTCTTGGCTTTGTCGTCAGACATCAAAGGCTCCCTTTTTCCTTCCAACCGGCGCCATGGCCGGTGGGTTCCGAAGGGGATGTGTCGATCTGTTCGCCTGGTTAGTGGGTTAGGCCTTCAGGCGAAGGCCTGGGCCGCCAAGGTTATCAGGCGGCAGAAACTGGACGCCGGCGTTGTCGAGGGCCGCACGAACAGCCTCGACGTTCGCAGCCGCGCGTTGGCCAGGACCGTTCTTGGGGTCTTCCATGCGCCGGATGCTCATCAGCGACAGGCCAGCAGCCTCGGCCAGCCTGGGCTGGCTCCAATCCAAAAGCGCGCGCGCCGCCCTGATCTGCCCGGCGGTCAGCAACATGTAGAGAACATAAAATGTTCAGAACGGATCATTTAGGGTTGTCCTGTCGTCGGCCGCTGTGGTAGCGATCTGTTCTTAAGTGAACAGATGAGTTCAAGCCATGGCCTCACGTCGCAAGGCGGGAGACGCGGTCTCGCGCCTGCCTGCCCTCTCCCGCCGCGCGGTTCTCGCGGGCGTTACAGCCAGTCCCGCTTTCGCCGCTGCCCCGCCTGGAACGCCGGCCGACCCTATCGTCGCGATCAGCCGGCATTGGCTCAATGTCGACGCCGAACGGAATCGTCTGGCGCTGGCGTGGGGCACCCTGGAGGGCGAGCTCATCAAGTCCCATGCCTGGCACCGCCTCACGACCCCCGAACGCGCCGCTATCCGCGAAGGCGGTCGCTTGAGCGAAATCAGCGACCGGCTGGATCAGCTCGAGGAGGAGAGCGAGGCGATCCTGGAGAACCTGCCGACCGCGGCTGCGACCAGCGTCGACGGCGTCCTAGCGAACCTGACAATCGCGATGACTCTGCTCTACCCGGAGGACCATGAGCGGGTCCACGGCCTGGTCATGCGGGCCATCGCCGACATCAGGCGGCTTGCCGCATGATGGCGCATCGACGACCCAACCGGCCAGCGCCAGATCGAGCTTTGGCCCAGACCTTCCGCCGCAACGCCCGAGGTTTCTTCCGGAGCGGCGACGAGACCGGCGCCCTCTATCCCGATCACGCGCTCTACGACTTTGCGATCGCCATCGAGCTCTCGCTTAAGTCCTTCCTGCTTTGGCGCGGGTTCGCCGACGACTGGAACCGCCGACACATCCGCCATGATCTGCGCAAGGCGCTGAAGTGCGCGCGGCGGGCTGGGCTGGCTGGTCTCCCCGAGGCGCTTTGCCCGCTGACCCGGAAGCTCAGCCCCGCCTATCAGCGCCACGCTATCGTGAGCCGGTCGGAGGCGTTGCTCGCGGTGATCAATGTGCCGGAGGCTTGCGAGACCGTGCACGCCCTGCTGGCGGCGGTGGAGACGGCTATCGGGTGCGATGGCGAGCGGGCGTAGGCTAGGGCCTCCGGGCTCCTCCTTGACCGCTGGCTAAGGGGCCTGGCCCCTCGCGCGCGGAAGACCGGCCTTGGGGTGTCCCCCGCCTTCCTCCCTTGGGTCGTGCAGGCCGGGCGATCCCCCTCCCCTCCCCCGGTCATCCGCTTGCTACCCCCGCCTCGCCGGCGGGCAGGGGTTGATGCGCAAGGCATCGAACCCAGACCGGAGATCGACCCGTGACCGACAAGCCCCTGTTCGCCAGCGACGCCGAGCGCACCGTGGAAACCGCCCGCCTCAACGATCTGGCGCGCACCGCACCCAAGACCGTCAACGCCACTTGGCTGGCGACGGGCGGCGTCGCCGCCCTGATCGCCGAGGCCGCCAACGGGGAGGATCGGGGCGTTGAGCTCGCCACCCGACTGGCGAGGTTTACCGATTTCGACGAGGGCGATGATCCCTATGGCGAGCGTGATTTCGGGGCGTTCGAGCTTTGGGACGAACGCCTGTTTTGGAAGATCGACTACTATCACCCGGAGCGTGACGAGCACTCGCCGGTCAAGTGGAGCGCCGAGCTCACCCGGCGCGTTGTGATTATCATGCTGGCCAGCGAATACTGACCGGGCCGGGCCAGCCGCCGGGCTGGCCCCCTCCCCTACCAGATGCTATATTCCCTGGTGTTCGAAGGAGTTTCCCATGGGCCGTTGGTCCTCATCCGATCCCGCAGACGTGGCCTGGCGCCGCGAGCAGATGAGCGCCAACAACGACATCGAGGGCGTGCGTCGCGACCCCCAGGCTGACCAGTTGATGGCCCGGCTGGACGCGGAGGGCAAAAGCCCCGCCCAAAAGCGCGACGCCCTGCGCGGTTACTTCGCCCAGAAGGCCTAGTGAGCGATCGCAAGGACGCCGAGCGCGCCGCGTTCGAGCGGGTTTTCTATCCGGGCAGCCGCGTGCTGGTGAACGAGTTGGGGCTGCGCGATGCAGCCTCGCTCGACGCCGCCGAGCGTCTCTTCACCGACACCCGCATCGAAGAAGGCATGCCCGCTCACGCAGGCGAGCCGACCTATGCCGCGTTCAAGGCCATCCATTTCCATCTTTTCCAGGACCTCTATGCGTGGGCGGGCCAGGAGCGGACCTATACGACCGGCCGTGGCCCCACGCCGTTCGCGCCGCCCGAGCAGATCGCGCCTTGGATGGAAAAGCAATTTGCCGCCTTCCGCGCGGCCGGTGAGCTGAAGGGCTTGTCGGCGGAAGGTTTCGCTGTGGCTTCAGCCAACTTCATCACCGAGATCAACGCCGCCCACCCCTTCATCGAAGGCAATGGCCGCACCCAGCGCATCTGGCTGGGCGGCGTGGCAGAACGCGCTGGCTTTGAATTTCGGATCCGGCCCGAGGACCAGGCGGCCTGGTACGAGGCTTCCCGGATCGGCTTCGAGTTGGCCAAGACCGAGCCGATGGCCGAGCTGATCCTGGCGCGCATCCAGACCCTGCAACGGGCCGAGGACGGTCGCGGCCCTGAGCGGGCCGCGCAGTTCTTGGCGATGAGCCGCGAGGCGGCGCTGGCCAGCGGTGACGGCAGCTTCCAGGCGGCCTGGGCGAACCTGGACAAGATCGCCGCCGTCGTTGGCAGCGCCATGGCCCATGATGTCGAGGCCCAGGGCCGATTGCTGGAAAAGGCGCGCCACCAGGTCGCCGAGCACCTTCGCGCAGGGCGCACGATCGTCGAGGTCAGCAAAGAACAGGCTTGGCGCAACGCCTCGCAGGACCACGCCCCCTCCCCTACCGATCCCCTTCTTGGCGACAAAGACCGCTAGGCTCGGCGCCGGCCAGAAATCCACGGTGATGGCGGGCCGAGCGGCTCCCCCACAGAGCAAGCGAGGACCGCCAAGGCGCCAGCGACTTAGCTGGCGACGTGCGCGGTGGAGTTCTGGCCGTCGTCAGGGCTCAGGTTTGCACGTGCAAACTTCGGCTACGGGGCGGCGCGTCGCGCCCGGCAAGCCGCGGGCTTGCTAGCCGCCTATGGCGGCAGGCCCCGCCGGGTCTAGGCGCGGGATTTGACCGATGAGGCGCGTGGCCCGCCAGATTTCCACGAGGTCAGTGCTGTGGTGCTGATCCAAAAGGCTCACGGCGTGAGCGCGCGCCAGGTCGTCGCTCTCAAATCCGGCAATATCCATGAACAGCGTCGCGCCGGCCCTGGAGTTTCCAAGGAAGATGTAGGCGTCGTCAGACATCTTCGCGTGCAGCCCTCGAACAGTCCCGTTGCGGTCAAGCTCCGTGAAAATGCAATGGCCTCGCTTGGGTTCCCGGGGACCAGCATTGCGGCAAGGCATGACGGTCATCTCCTCCAGCAGCAGCGGCGGCGTCTCGCGGGCGAGACCCATCGGTCCTTTGGCCACGCATGCGTGGCGTATGGCTAAGGGGCGGTCGCCCCTCGCGCCCGGGGGATGAAGTCTGCGCTGCGCTCCGACCGGCCGGGGGGTGTCCCCCACCTTCCCTCGCTGCGCTCAGTGCAGGCCGGGTGATCCCCCTCCCCCCGGCCGTCCCCCGGTTGCTACCCCCAGCCTCGCCGGCGGGCAGGGGTAGATGCGCAAAGCATCGACCCCAACCCCAAGACGGAGTTCAACCGATGACCGTTCGTGAAATCCAACTCAGCAAGCTGGTCCTGTCGCCGAACAACATGCGCCAAGGCGACGTGGACACCGCCGATCTGGTCGCCGACATCGGGGCTAGCAAGACGGTGCTGCAAAACCTTCGGGTCACCGCCCAGCACGACGGCAAGGGCAAGGCCACCGGCCGGTTCGAGGTCCATGTCGGCGGGCGCCGCCTTCGGGCACTGAACATCCTGGCCGACCGCAAGGAGATCGCCCGCGCCTTCCCGGTGCCGTGCGTGGTGTGTCCCGACGAGGCCACGGCGCTGGAGGAGAGCATCGCGGAAAACAATGTGCGGCTTGCCCCTCACCCGGCCGACCAGTTCGCCGCCTTTCATGCCCTCAGCTTGACGGGCAAGACAGTGTCGGAGATCGCAGAGCGCTTCTCAGTCGCCCCGCGCATCGTCGAGCGGCGGCTGAAGCTGGCCACGGTGTCGCCGCGCCTAATGGAGTTGTTCCGGGCCAACGCGGTGACGCTGGACCATATGGCGGCCTTCACCCTGACCGATGACCACGGCGAGCAGGAAGCGGCCTATTTCGACGTCCCTGAACACGACCGGCAGGCCTACCGGGTCAAGCAGCGTCTGGTCGGCGGCCGGGTCAACAGCCAGACGAACGCAACGGCCAAGTTCGTGGGGCTAGACGCCTACCGAGCGGCGGGCGGCGCGGTCAGCCAGGACCTCTTCGCCCAGGCTGACGACGCGGGGTTCATCACCGACCTGACGCTCCTGGAGCGGCTGGCCAGCGAGGCCCTGGAGGCTCAGGCCAAGGCCTTGGAACCGGAAGGCTGGGCGTGGGTGGAGACCACGCTGCGCTTCGACTACAGCCTGTCGCAAACCTATGGCCGAGCCTATCCCACCGTCGCGCCGGTTCCGGCCGAGGCCTTGGCCCGGATCGAGGAGCTCACCGCCGAGATGCGAGAGCTGGAGGAGATGGACCCGCAGACGGAGCAAGCGGCCGAGCGCATCAGCCAGATCGAAGACCTGATCTATGACTTGGAAAGCTCTGGCGAGGAGGTCTATGCGCCCGAGGTCAAGGCGATCACCGGCGCCATCGTCACCATCGGCGATGACGGCGCGCTTCGGATAGAGCGCGGTTGCGCCAAGCCAGGCGCGGACACCAAGGCCCTGCGCAAGCTCGACGGCAAGGCGACGGATGGCGGCGCATCCGCGGCGCGTGAGCGCACCAAGAAGGCGGTCGGCGCCCTGCCCGACAAGCTGGTGCTGGACCTTACCGCCCATCGCACCGCTGCCTTGCGCGCGGCGTTGATCGAGCGACCCGACGTGGCGTTCGTCGCTATCGTCCATTCCCTGCTGCTGCTTACCCACTACGGGGCGGGCCATCGTTCCTCCCCAGCCTCGACCATCAACCTTCAGGCCGATCTGTCGGCCAACCATCCACGCAAGCATGCCGAGGGTTTCGAGGCCAGCAAGGCGGGTGAGGCTCTCAAGCATGCCCAAGGGCGGATGACCCTGCTGCTGCCGCTCAGCCACGCCGACCTTTGGCCTTTCTTGATGGCGCGCGACACCGAACAGCTCATGGAGTTTGTCGCCTACGCGGCCTCCCAGATGGTCGATGCGGTCAAGCAGCCCTTCGAGAAGGATAACAGCGCCCGGCAGGTGGCGTCCGATCATCTGGCCAAGGCTCTGAACCTGGACATGGCCCAATGGTGGGCGCCCACGGCGCAGGGCTACTTTGGCCGGATCTCCAAGTCTCTCATCGTCGCGGCGGTCCAAGAGGCCACGACGGCCCAGGCGGCCGAGAATATAGCCGGGCTCAAGAAGCCAGAACTCGTGGCCGAGGCCGAGCGTCGACTGGAGGGCAAGGGCTGGCTGCCGACCATCCTTCGCCCGCGCGAAATCGTCCAGGACGAGGAGGCGGTCGAACAGGCGGCCTATGACGCCGAGGATGACGACGGCCTTGATGAGGGCGCGCCGTGGGACGAGGACGAGGTTCCCATGGCCGCCGAATAGGTCGCGGGCGCCGGGGCCTTGCGCCCCGGCTCACCCTCTCCAGAGGCCGGTTTGCACGTGCAAACCGGCTTTCTGCTGACCAGATGCCAGAGCCCAAGTTTGCACGTGCAAACCCCGCCTAAACGGCGCGGGCCTGCGGCCCGCCCTCCTTGCAGTCGATGAGCTAAGGGGCGTCGCCCCTCGCGCAGGGGCGGTGAAGTCTTCGACCCAGGGCGGGGGTTTCCCCAACCTTCCTCCCATTGGTCGTGCAGGTCGGGTGATCCCCCTCCCCCACCCTGGCCGCCCCCTTGCTACCCCCGGCTCATTGGCGCCGGCCTAGCCGGTTGGATCGCGAAAGAAGCGAGCCAACCCAAGCCGACAAGGGGAAAGAAAACATTTTTATCTTCTAGTCACGGAAAACATAAAGATGTATTCTTGAGCCTTAGAGACGGAGCCCCGACATGACCAAAGCCCCCACCTCCAAGCGCCGCAAGACCGCCGCCGCCAAGGCCTCGACCAAGGCCGCAACGGCCGAGCGTTTCGATGTTCACCAGCACGTCACCGACCAGATCATCAAGGCCCTGGAGGCCGGAACCAAGCCATGGGAGCAGCCCTGGCGCTCGGCGGGCGGATCGCTTCGCCCCCTGCGGTTCAACGGCGAGCCCTATCGCGGCATCAATGTGCTGATGCTGTGGGGCGCGGCCCAGGAACACGGCTTTGCCTCCCCCTACTGGATGACCTTCCAGCAGGCGCTGGAGTTGGGCGGGTGCGTGCGAAAGGGCGAGCGGGGCAGCAAAGTCGTCAAGGCCGGGCAGAGCGTCTTTGGCGACCAGGACGCGCCCGACAAAGAGGGCGTTGGCCAGGGCGACGGCGAGGACGGTCCGACCGTGCGCCGGTGGCTGAAGGCCTACACGGTGTTCAACAGCCAGCAGATCGACGGCTTGCCCGAGCGCTATGTGGTCAAGAGGGTTGAGCCCGGCCCCCTGCCCGAGCGGATCGCGGCGGCCGATGCGTTCTTCGGCAACATCCCCGCCAAGGTCATTAACACCGGCGATCGTGCCTTTTACCGGATCAGCACCGACGACATCCACATGCCGCCGCTGGAGCTATTCTCCGACGCCGAGCACCACGCCGCGACCCTGGCCCATGAGCTCATCCACTGGACGCGCCACCCTTCGCGCTTGGACCGTGATTTTGGCCGCAAGACCTTCGGCGACGAGGGTTACGCCAAGGAGGAATGTTGCGCCGAACTGGGCGCGGCCTTCGTCGGCGCGATCCTGGGCCTTCGCCCCTCCCACATCGAAGACCACGCGGCCTATATCGGCTCGTGGCTGAAGGTCCTGAAGGACGACAAGCGATTCATCTTCACCGCCGCCGGTCACGCCCAGCGCGCCGTCGATCTCCTGGAAAGCTACCAGCCCGGCGCGGCAGAGGCCGCCCAGCAGGAGGTGGCCGCTTAGGCGGCCACTGATGGAAGGACGCCAATGCTTGTCGCCCTGCTTGTCTTCGTTGCGCTGGCCCTGGTCGGGCGGGTCTCTCGCCCGCCCACCGACGAGGGGGCATGGTTGCTCTGGCGAGAAAATCAGGAGGACCGCCGCGATGACGGCTGAAACCTCTTTATCTTTTGACTATGCTGAATCACAACGACTCGGCCGCCTTCGGCGGCGCGGTCTTGAGGGTTTGGCGGGGCATGGATGTGAGCGACGAGGCTGGCGAGTCCATGCTCAACATGAAGGTCCCGACGGCGCTTCGCGACGAGCTGAAGAAGCAGGCCGCCGCCCAGGGCGTGACACTTCGGGTGATCGTACTTCGAGCCCTCAAGGCGGCGGGGTTCACCGTCAACGACAACGAACTGGCCGACCGACGCCCCGAGCGCTCGGGCAGGAAGAAAAGCGCATGAAGACCATCGTCGTGAACAACCAGAAGGGCGGCGTGGGCAAGACCATGCTGGCCATCCATCTGGCCTGGTTCCTGGCCGAGGAAGCAGCGACGCGCGTCCTGTTCATAGACCTGGACCCCCAGGCCAACGCCAGCCACACCTTGGACGCCGAGCGCAAGGGCGGCCTGAGCAGCGCCTTGTTCTTCGGCCCCGACCAGAAGCTTGAGGGCCTGCCGGGCATTACGGTGCTGCGCGCCGACGACAAGCTGCACAATGTGGACGCCCAGCTCAATGACGCCATCCCGGCCATGGCCAAGCGGTTCGAGGCGCTGAAGGACCAGTTCGACTATTGCGTCATCGACACCCCGCCGACCTGGGGTGGGCGTAATTTCGCGGCGCTGCTGGTCACCGATCTGGTGATCTCGCCCATCGACCTGGAAGACTATTCGCTGCTGGGCATCGGCAAGCTGCGCAAGCAGATCAAGCTGGTCGAGGACCAAGCCCGTGGCGGGCGGCGCATCGACTTTCTGGGGCTGCTGCCCTCGCGGTTTGTCAGCACCTCGCCGCGCCAGCGCGAGAACCTCAAGACCCTGCTGACCCAGGGCGGAACCTCGCTGATGTTCGAGGGCGTGCTCACTCAACGCCAGGGCTACGCCGAGGCCGTCAGCCTGAAGGCCCCGGTCTGGACCATTAAGAAGAAGGCCGCCCAGGACGCCGCCAAGGAAATTCGCGGCGTGCTGACGACCATCAAGGGCCGCCTGTCGGCCGCCGTCGCCGCCTAGAGGATCAACGCCATGACCACCAATTTCGCGGCGCTCGTGGGCGGCCTGGTCGAAGACAGCGGCGAGCCGGACGGCTCGCGCCTGAAGGAGCTGCCGCTGTCGGAGATCTACGAGGACCCCAACAATCCGCGCACCGGGTTCGACGACGCCCAGCTGGCCGACATGGCCGCCTCGATGCGCGATCACAAGGTTCTCCAGCCGATCACCGTGCGGCCCAAGGACGATAGGGGCTACATGATCCGGTTTGGCGCGCGCCGCTTTCGCGCCGCTCGGCTGGCGGGCCTGGAGAGCATCCCGGCGGTGATCACCACCAGCGACGCCAGCGAGATCGATATCCTGGCCGCCCAGGTGATCGAGAACGATCAGCGCGAGCCGCTCAACACGGCGGAAATGACCACGGCTGTCGAAAGGCTGCTGGGCCTGGGCCTCAACCAGGCGCAGGTTGGTGAAAAGCTTGGCCGTTCCAAGGAAGCCATCTCGATCTATGCGGCGCTTCGCGACTTGCCGCCCGAGCTGAAGGCCCTGGCGCCAAAGCTTGGGGCACGCACGCTCTACGAGCTGTCCATCGCCTGGAAGCGCGACGCGGCCCGCACCCAGGCTCTGGTCGCCGAACGGGGCGATGCGATCACCACGCGCGAGGCCGTGGCGCTGTCGGCCGAACTGAAGCCCGCCCCCAAAGCCGGGAAGACGGTCGAGGCCGCGCCCGCGACGGGCAAGAGCGCGGCCAAGGGCGGGGCAGGGGAGGGGAGTTTGCACGTGCAAACCGACACCCCCGCCGAGCCGTCCGCGCCCAAGCCCAGCCCGTCGCGAGCCAAGCTTGCCGGGTTCGACGTCAAGGTCGGCAAGCGCACGGGCCGCCTGTTGCTGGAGCCGGGTCCCAATCCCGAGACGGCGCTGGTGGCGTTCGACGGCGGAGCGACCGAGCCGACCGCCGTGGCCGACATTCGGCTGGTGAGGTCACGGAGCGCCTAGTTGGATCTTCCCGGCATATTCCGCGCGGTCCAGCGCGCGATGGTGACGGGGCTGCACTACGCGGCGTTCTTCGTGCTGCTCTATTGCCGGGGCGTCGTGCAGTTCCTGTTGCGCGGCTATGTGGTCCTGGGCGCGCTGGCCTTCATCGGCTTTGCGGTCTTCCAGGGCGGGCTTCCTTGGTACGCTTACGCCTACCAAGGCGCCTCGGTGTTTCTGGCCGCGCTGGCCAGCTGGAAATACGACACCTTGCTGGCGCTACCGACGCCGGACGGCCGCCGCCTGATCTTGGACGTCTAGCCCCTCGTCAGTGACCAGCAGGCCGACCAGCTCGGCGCGTGTGGCCTTTAGCTTGGAGATCACCGCGTCGATCTTGGCGATGCGGCGGCCCCGCAGATCGCTGACCTGGGCGTAGCGCTCGGACGGCTGATCGTCGATGCGGTCCAGGAAGGTGCGGATTTCCCCGGTGGTGAAGCCCAAGTCCACCAGCACGTTGATGCGCCGAGCCAAGGGCGCGGACTGCGGCGTGTACTGAGGCTCGCCGTGGTCGGTGGAGGCTGGGCGGATGAGCCCTTCGCGTTCGTAGCGGCGAAGTTGGCGCGGGGTGAGCTGGGCGAGGCGGGCGAGATCTCGAAACTGCAAACTTGAACTCCGGTACGCTCGTGGCCGGTCAGGCGCGGTTGTCGTTACAAGCAGGGTGCGGCCTGCCTGCACCCCTGCCCGCCGGCGAGGCGGGGGTAGCAAGTGGGGCGCGGCCGGGGGGAGGGGGATCACCCGGCCTGCACTGAGCGCAGCGAGGGAAGGTCGGGGACACCCCCCGGCCGGTCGCAGCGTAGCGGAGACTTCACGCCCCGCGCGCGAGGGGCAAAGCCCCTTAGCTCTTTCTTGATAGGGAGGCTCAAAGGCAACTTTGAGGCGAAGTGGGCGCGTGGGTTCTCGGCGGCGAATCTTGGCCGTGGATCCAGGGAATCGTGGGAACATCGTAGGGAGCGTATGTCCGATGGGTGTGAGGGCAGGATAGGCTTTGCGCCGGCGTTTTTATAAATTACGCTCCGCTGATGGCCATGTTCGCCTTCCAACTCCCCGACGATCTCGCCGCGAAGTTCGACGCGCTCGCCTCGTCCGGCCGCTCCAAGAAGCTTCGTGAAATGGTCGCCCAGGCGGTCGGGGCGGACGCCTCCGGCCCAGCGGTGGCGCCACGCGGCCAGTCGACCAAGCTGACCCTTCGCCTCAAGCCTGACGACCAGGCCGCGCTCGACGCGGTGTCGGGCGACCAGGGTCTGCGGCGAACAGAGTGGGTGCTGGCGCTACTGCGTCGGCGGCTCTTTGGCCGGCCGCGTTTCAGCCGCCCCGAGGAGCTGGCCTTCTACGCGGTGCAGGAGGAACTTCGGCGCATCGGCGTCAACATCAACCAGATCGCCCGGGCCATGAACACCGCGGTGATGCCGGGCTCGGTTCTGGACGCGGAGATGTCGTCGATCGAGGCCTTCCGCAGCGAGATCCGCGAGCACGTGCGCGGCCTCTCCGAAGCGTTCAGGGGAAACCTGGCCTATTGGGAGGATGAGGCTTGAGCGACTTTCGCGACGTGCGCGGCTTTGACCAGGTGTGGCGGCCGCCAGCGGGTGGACGAAAGATCATCGCCAAGGGCAGTGTTCTTGGCGGGCCGGCCGGCCGTGCAGGGGAGGGTGAGGCGAAGGCCAAGCTTGCCAGGGTCGTGGAGAAGGCGCCCGAGGTGATGGTCAAGATCACCGGCAAGACCAAGGACGGCGAGCATCTGGGCGCGCACCTGGACTACATCTCTCGCAAGGGGGAGCTGGACCTGGAGCAGTCGGACGGCGCCTACGTTCACGGCCGCGACGCAGTCAAGGAGCTGGCGCTGGATTGGGCAGCGTCGGGCGAGAGCGATAGCCGCCGCCGCGCCAACAGCACGATGTCGGTTTCGATCGTGCTGTCGATGCCGGTGGGCACCGACCCCGAGCGCATGAAAGACGCGGTCCGGGCCTTTGCCCGGGCGGAGTTTGGCGAGACGTTCCCCTATGTGTTCGCCTTCCATCAGGACGCCAAGGGCGAGCAGCCGCATGTGCATCTGAGCGTCCGCTCGCTTGGGGTTGGCGGCGAGCGCCTCAATCCGAAGAAGGCGGACCTGGCCGATTGGCGTGAGCGGTTCGCGCGCGAGCTGAGGGGGCGAGGGATCGAGGCGGAGGCCACGCCGCGCCGGGCGCGCGGGATCACCCAGAAGCCGGAGCGGACGCCGGTGCGAAAGGCCCGCGAGCGGTTCGAGCGCACCGGCCAGAACGAGCCGCGCGTGTTGCGCGAGGCGCGGCGGGAGGCCGAGGGCCTGGCCCGTCATGGCGGCCAGGCCCAGCCTTGGGAGGAGACGATGCGCCAGCGCCAGGCGCAGGTCCGGTCGACCTATCGCGCGGCGGCCAAGGTTTTGGCTGCGTCGAGTGATCCTAAGGATCAGGCCCTGGGACGTTCGGTGGAGTCGTTCGTGAAGGCGATGCCTGCGCCAGTGAGCCGGCGCGTTGCCATGGCGAGGTCGATCGGCGTGGAGGGCGGGAAAACGCCCGAGGCAACGGTGACCAAGGACCTTGGACCCGGCAAGGACCGAACCCGAGGTCGATAGTTTGCACGTGCAAACTTGCCCAGCGGCCGCTTATGCGGCTCAGGGCCTAAGGCATCACGGTCAACCTGAGCGCCAAGGCCGCCAGCGTGATGAGCAGAATTGGCATCGTCAGCACAATCCCGACCTTGAAATAGTAGCCCCAGGAGATCTTGATCCCCTTGGCGCTGAGCACATGCAGCCAAAGCAACGTGGCCAACGATCCGATCGGCGTGATCTTAGGGCCGAGGTCGCTGCCGATGACGTTAGCGTAGATCATCGCCTCCTTGACCGCGCCCGTAGCGCCGCTGGCGTCGATCGACAGGGCGCCGACCAAGACGGTGGGCATGTTGTTCATCACCGAGGACAACAGGGCGGTCAGCACGCCGGTGCCAAACGCCGCGCCCCACACCCCTCCCTTAGCGAAGTGGTTGAGCAGGTCCGCGATCTGGTCGGTGAGCCCCGCGTTCCGCAGGCCATAGACAACTAGGTACATGCCCAGCGAGAAGATCACGACCTGCCAGGGCGCGCCCTTGAGCACCTTGCGGGTGCTGATGATGTGTCCGCGTCCGGCGATGACCAGCAGGACCAGGGCGCCGGCGGCGGCGGTGGCGCTGACCGGGACGCCGAGCGGTTCCAGGGCGAAGAACCCGATGAGGAGCAGCGCCAGGACCACCCAGCCGGCCTTGAAGGTCGCCGCGTCCTTGATCGCCTCGCGCGGCGGCTTCAGCTGGCCGACGTCGTAGGTCCTGGGGATGTCGCGCCGGAAATGGAGCATCAGCGCCCCGAGCGTGGCGGCGATGGCGGCGATGTCGACCGGGATCATCACCAGGGCGTAGCGGCTGAACCCGATCTTGAAGAAGTCGGCCGAGACGATGTTGACGAGGTTGGAGACCACCAGCGGCAGGCTGGCCATGTCGGCGATGAACCCGGCCGCCATCACGAAGGCCAGGGTCGCCTTGTCCTTGAAGCCCAGCGCCATCAGCATGGCGATGACGATCGGGGTGAGGATCAAGGCCGCTCCGTCATTGGCGAACAGGGACGACACCGCCGCCCCCAGCAGCACGATCGAAGCAAAAAGCAGCCGCCCCTTACCGCCGCCCCAGCGGGCCACGTGCAGGGCCGCCCACTCGAAGAAACCCGCCTCGTCGAGCAGCAGGCTGATGATGATCACCGCGATGAAGGCGCCGGTGGCGTTCCAGACGATGTGCCAGACGGTGATGATGTCGCCCAGATGGACGACGCCCGTCAGGAGGGCCAGGACGGCCCCGAGGGTCGCGCTCCAGCCAATGCTGAGACCCTTGGGCTGCCAGATGACCAGGGTGATGGTGAGCAGGAAGATCAGCAGGGCGAGGATCACAGGACGACGACTTCGCCGTCTTCCTTGGTGAAGTTCGCCGGCTTGCGGTCGAGCAGATCGAGCACGACCTCGGAAGGCCGGCAGAGCCTCACCCCCTTGGGCGTGACTACGATCGGACGATTGACCAGGATGGGGTGGGCGACCATGGCGTCGAGGATCTGGTCTTCGCTCGCCGCATCCGCCAACAGGCCCAATTCAGCGGCGGGCGTGCCCTTCTCGCGCATCAAACGGCGGAAGGTCAGACCTGCCTCGCCGGCCAATTCTCGCAGTTGCTCATGGCTCCAGCCGGCCTTCAGATATTCGATGACCTTGGGCGCGTAGCCGGCGGCCTCGACCATCGCCACGACGTTGCGCGAGGTGCCGCAGGCAGGGTTGTGGAAGATGACGATCGGGAAATCGGCGTCAGACATGGATCACCAGGAAAAGCGGGAACAAGAAGGATCAGGCGACCGAGGTGTCGGGCGCCTTGGACTGGCCGATCTCGTCGAGACGGCGCTGCAGCGACAGGCGGTCCAGCGACGCCATCGGCAGGGCACAGAAAAGCGTGATGCGGCTGTTGAGCTGGCGATAGGCGTCGGCGAAGGCCAGGGCTACTTCCGCCTCGGACCCTTGGGTCGAGCCGGGATTGGGTATGCCCCAGTGAGCAGTCATCGGCTGGCCCGGCCAGATCGGGCAGATCTCGCCAGCGGCGTTGTCGCAGACGGTGAACACGAAATCGAGGTCGGGAGCGTCCGGGTTGTTGAGGATCGCGAACTCGTCCCAGGCCTTGGACCGCAGGTGGTCGGTCTTGTAGTTCAGGTGTTGAAGCAGGCTGATCGCGCGGGGATCCAGAACGCCGCTTGGCGTGGAGCCGGCCGAGAACGCCTTGAAGCGCCCGGCGCCGACCCGGTTCATGATCGACTCGGCCATGACCGAGCGGGCCGAGTTGTGGGTGCAGAGGAAGAGGACGTTGAGCGGGCGGTGGCGGGTGTCGTCGGTCATGCCGTCTCCAATTCGGTAAGGCAGGTTCCATCGCAGTCGGCGGCCTTGGAGACGATGTCGCTCAAAGGCGCGCAGATCTCGGGGGCGCCGTTGCAGCAGTCTTCCATCAGGAAGCCGAGCAGACCGGTCATCGCCGCGTAGTCGGCCGAGTAGATGATCGAGCGGCCTTCGCGGCGAGAGGTGATCAGGTCGGCGTGCGACAGCACGTTGAGGTTCGCCGAAAGGCTGTTGGGCAGCATGGCCAGGCGCCGCGCGATCTCGCCGGCCGCGATCCCGGCCGGTCCGGCCTTGACCAGCAGGCGGAAGATCGCCAGGCGGCCCTCATGGCCGAGGGCGGACAGGCTTGCGACGGCGGCTTTCGATTCCATGTTTCCAATATGCTGGAAATATGAGACGGATCAATGACGATGTTGGAGTCGCTTGCATGACCGAATTCCCCGCCTTGCAGCCGCAGTTCCTGGCGCCGATCGAGCAGGGCAAATTGGAGGTCCAGGCGCCGTCCACCCATCCGCCGCGCATCCTTCTCCTCTATGGCTCGCTGCGGGAGCGCTCGTTCAGCCGGCTTCTCACTGAAGAAGCCGCGCGCATCCTCCAGGCCTTGGGGTGCGAGACCCGGATCTTCGACCCGCGGGATCTGCCGCTCCCCGACGCCACCGGACCTGACCATCCCAAGGTCCAGGAGCTTCGGGACCTGTCGCTGTGGTCGGAGGGCCAGGTCTGGTGCAGTCCGGAACGCCATGGAGCGATCTCGGGGATCATGAAGGCGCAGATCGACTGGATCCCGCTGGAGATCGGCAGCGTCCGGCCGACGCAGGGCCGCACCCTGGCAGTGATGCAGGTCAGTGGAGGCTCGCAATCGTTCAATGCGGTCAACACGCTTCGCCTGCTAGGCCGCTGGATGCGGATGATCACCATCCCCAATCAGTCGTCCGTCGCAATGGCCTACAAGGAGTTCGGCGAGGACGACCGAATGAAGCCGTCCGCGTACTACGACCGCGTCGTCGATGTGATGGAGGAGCTGGTGAAGTTCACGCTGCTGACCCGGGACCGCGCCGACTACCTGGTCGATCGCTACAGCGAGCGGAAGGCGAATGGACGCGTCGCCGAGCATGTTGAACTGGGCGCGGCGGCGATGAGCCATGAAACCCAAAAGGCCGAGACCGTATGACAAAGCCTCAACTGACGACACGAACCGCCACGGTCGCCGACGCGTCCGCGATCGTCGAGATCTACAACGAGGGGATCGCTGATCGGATCGCCACGTTCGAGATTTCGCCGCGCTCGGTCGACCAGATCCTGGGCTGGTTCGATGATGGCCATCCCGTCGTGGTCGTCGTCGACCATGCTGGCCAGATCGCGGGCTACGCCGCGACGTTCTCCTACGCCGATCGCTGCTGTTACGCCGGCATCGCCGAGTTCTCGGTCTATGTTCGACGCGCCAATCGGGGCCAGGGCGTGGGCGTCGTCGGCATGAAGGCGTTGATCGAGGAGGCGGAGAAGGCCGGTTTCTGGAAGCTGCTGTCGCGCGTGTTCGTCGAGAACAAGGTCAGTCTGGCGCTGCTGCGATCGGTCGGCTTCCGCGAGGTCGGGGTCCACGAAAAGCACGGGAAACTGGATGGTGCGTGGCGCGACGTGGTCGCCGTTGAGCGCCTGTTACTCACAAACCTAGACTAGCTGGATCGACTCTTGGGCCATTCGTTCAGGAGTCGGGATAGGGCCGATCCTGCGCCGCCGCGTTGATGAGTTCGACAATCAAGGTCTGTTGGCCCGGCGCGAGCCGACGCCAAGCAAGCAGGAGTGCAATGCTCCGAGGGTCAGAGATCAGGTCCGCCGCCAAGGGATCTACGACGCCATGCTCGCTCGCCAGCAGGTCGGCGATTTCCGAAAAGAAATATTGAATCGGTACGCCGAGATAGAGCGCCGCCTCGGCCAGCTTGGACGCCGAGACGCGGTTGAAGCCACGCTCGTATTTCTGAACCTGTTGAAAACTGATCCCGATGGCCTCACCCAGCGCGCCCTGCGAGAGCCCCCGGACCTTGCGCGCTTGGCGTAGTCGCTCGCCGACACTCACGTCTATCGGGTGAGGCTCGCCGCAGTTTGCACGTGCAAACTTTGCCGCCTTGTCGTTCGTCACGGTCAACGGCCCCGCGTCCGCTCGGGCCCAGGCTTGGCCGGCGTGGGAGGCGGGGCAGGGGAGGGGGTTTGGCTGAAACGCGGCGCCGTGGGCGAGCGATCGGCAGCTTCACGGACCTTCGCGGCCTCGAAACGTCCACCGCGCTCGAGATGGTCGGCGATCTTCTCCCGTGCACCGGCAATCAGGCGGTCCTGCACGGCGGGATCGGCGTGGCGGTCCTTGACCACGGCGCTGACCACAGCCAGGCGACTTTGCGCGGCTTGCAGCGCCGGGTCCTTGGCGGCGTCGGCGGGGCTAGCGCTGCGGAAGCGGTCGGCGTCGATAGTCCATTTGTTGCGCGGCACCTCGCGCTGCTGAAGTGACAGCTCGCCTGAGGCCTTGTCGCGGACTTCAAGGGTGCGGATGACCCGCTCAACGCCGTCGCGGCGCAGGGTGATCTCGTCGCCGATCGCGGCGCCGGATTTTTCCAGGGCGGCAGGCAAGCCCACACCCCAGACTTCGACCTGGCGACCGCTGGCCAGCTCGACCCGGACGAAGGGGGTCAGCTCCTGCCCCGAGCGATGGCGATAGGGGGCCTCGCCGCTTTCAAGGAGCTTGCCCGAAACGCCCTTGTCGTAGTCCAGGCGCTCCTGGGCAGGTCTGGCTGCCGTGACCGCATCCGGGGCCGAAGCACCTGGCCGTCCGGCCTCTGGCTGCGGCGCTCTGTCCCGCGCCGGGGCGACCGAGTTGGTGTCGCGCGCCGACAGGTGACGTTCGAGCTCCTGCAGGTCACGCTCGGTGGGCTTGTAGCCGCGAACCTCCAAGCCTTCGGTGCGGGCTTCCATCCAGACCGCGCGCTGAAACGCCTCCTCGCCCCGCACGTCGATGGCGCTCCATCCGCGATGCTGCGCGATCGCGACGAGGTCCTTGATCACCTCGGCGTTGGTCTGGCGGGCTACCAGCTTGTCGCCGGTGTCGCGGAACGCGGCCTCCTTGCCCGTGGCGTCGGTGAAGAAGCGGACCTCGGGCGCAAACTGAGGTTCCTCCGACAGATACCGGCGCTTGACCCCATCGGGGACATCGCCGCGTTCGACCGAAAAGCGGTGCGGGCCATCGTCATTGGCCGGCGCGGGCTCGGCTTCCTTGGAGGCTGAGGGCGCGGCCTCGTCGGTGCGGTCGGGCTCGGGTGTCTCCGACTTCCCATGTTGCAGAACAGGCTCTGCGGTCAGGGGACGTTCGGTCTCGTCTTCGCGGCGAAGGCGCGCTTCGGCCTCGGCGATCCCGATGCGCTCGGCTTCGTCGATCGCGCGCTCGTAGGCGATGTCTTCAGGCTCGGTCGTCCAGTCGGCCGCCCGCTCGATGGGCGTCGACAGATCAAGCTCGGGTGCGGGCGAGATGGCGTTCTCAAGTTGGGCTGAAGGCTCGCTTTTTGCCGCCACCTGGGCGCTGAACGACTCGGACGGATCGGCCGGCCGCGCCGGCGCGTCATTGCGAGGATCGATGGTGTCGGCCATGGCGGCCTCCTTTTCGCTTTAGCGTTCGATGACGTCTTCCAGGAGCCCGGAGTTGATGTAGCGGTTGATCCAGTCTTCGGATTCCGCCTCGGTGGCGCCGGCCGGCAGGTCGTCCATGTCGATGGCGTCCAGCTCCAGGGAGATGGCGGTCAGGTCGATGGCGATGTCTCCGGCCGCCTCGCTGAAGGTCAGGGGACGCTCGACGACTCGGGCGTGGATCTCGTTGACGGTCTGGCTCAGCGCCGCCAGGTCGGCGGTGATGGCGTCCAGGCGATCGTCAGGCGCCGCCGAGGCCGGCCCGCCCTGCGCGGCCGACGCCAGGGGCGCGATGAGCGGTGGCGGCAGCAGACGCTTGGTGAAGTCGGCGTTCTTGAAGAAGTAGATCTTGGACGCCCTGATTGGCGCGATCCCGCCGCGCATGACGATGAGCGAGTCCTTGCTCATCTGGATCAGCTCCTGGGGCAGCATCAGCGCGCGGCGCTGCTCGCTCTCGGTAGTGGTCCGCTTGCCGCCGCCCAAGTAGGTCGGCCGCGACTTGGAGCGCCCCTCGAAGGTGTAGTAGCCCAGGCGTTCGGAGAGGTCCTGGGCGACCTTCAGCTCCTTGGGCGTGAAGACCACTTCGACGCCGCAGTTGGTCATGATCTCGTCGGCAACGTCGGGCCCGTATTCGGCGCGCAGCTGGGACGGGCTTTGGATCACCGGCAGCAGGCGAAGACCGTAGCCGGCGACGTAGGAAAAGCCCTTTGCGATGACCGAGGCGTGGCCGATGCGGGCAAACTCGTCGAGCAGGACAAGGACCTGGACGGGATGGCGCCCGCCGCCAGGAAGCTCGCGGGTGTTCAAGTCCACTAGCTGCTGGAAGAAGAGATTATAGAGCGGGGCGACCCTGGCCATGTTGTCGGGGGTGACGCCCAGATAGATCGAGATCCGCTTGGAGCGCAGTTGGCGCAGATCAAAGTCACTGGCGCTGGTAGCCGCATCGACCCGGGGATTGAGCCACAGGTTCATGCGCGAGGTGATGGTCTGCTTGATGGAGGCGAACGTGTTGTCGGAGGCCGAGCAAAAGTCGTTGAGCGCATTGACCGCGCCCGGCGACAGCGCCTCCTTGCCGCCGACCCGCGCCTCGATGATGGCCGGGAACTTGGCCTTGGGATTGCCCCCGGTCAGCTGGCGGTAGATCTCGCCGATCGTGAAGGGAAGCTGCGGGCTTTCGGCGACATAGGCGCCGACGCCGACGAAGCCGGTCCGCGCCGCCTCCGACCAGAAGGGATCGCCCTTGTCGGGGGTGGGAAAGAGCATGGTCGCGAGTTTTTGAAGCTCGTCGAGCGTCTCGATCGCGTTGGCGCGGTCGATATAGGCCAGGGGATTGTAGCGCGCGGTCCGGCCCTCCGGATCGAGCGGGTCGAACATCAGGACCTGTTGGCCGTGCTTGGCGCGGAAGCCTGCCGTCACCTCCCAGTTTTCCTTCTTGATATCGAGGACGACCACGCTGTCGGCCCAGTTCAGGAGGTTGGGAATGACGACGCCGACACCCTTGCCGGTGCGGGTAGGCGCATACAGCATGACATGCTCGTTGCCGCCGAAGACCAGGTAGCCGGCGCCCTTGCGGCCCAGGATGATGCCGTGCTTGGCGCGCAGCCCTTCGCGCGCGATCTCGCCCTCATTGGCCCAGCGCGCCGAGCCGTGCAGCGGGCGGCGAATGCGCAGGGCGGCCGCGGCGGCGATCATTAGGATGACTAGGCCCGAGGCCATGGCGGCGACCTTGAACCACAGCTGGACCTGGGGGTGGGCCCGGTAGGTCCACAGCCATTGCGGCACGGCGAGGAAATCAACATTGGCGCCGAGCCGGCCCAAGCCGACCAGGGTCCCGATCACGGTCAGGACGGCCCACAACATCAGGAGAAGCGTGGCCGAGAGCGCGAGGATGGTGGCCTTACCGGCCGGCGTCGCGCTTGCGAAGCGGGTCATAATAGAGCTCCGTCATACGAAAACGGCCATCCACCTTGCGCATCTGGACGACGACATCGACCAGGAGGTGGAGAAGGCCACGGATGTCATCGCGGGTGAGATCGCGCCCGCCGTCGGACTCCTTGACCAGCAGGGTGAGCTGCTCAAAGGCCAGGGTCGCGGAGTCGGCATGGACGGTCGTGATCGAGCCGGGGTGGCCCGAATTGACGTTGCGCAGGTAGAAGAAGGCCGTGGCGTCGCGAAGCTCCTGAAGGAGAATCCGGTCAGGGCGCATCCGCAGCGCGCTTTCCAGCAACTGCTTGGGGCCGACCTTGGCCAACCCCTGCTGATCCTTGGAGTAGGTAAGGTGGACGACGTTGCGATGCGGGACGGTCAGTTCGCGGGTGTCCTCAATCGTCAGCAGGCGCTCATGCTCGGGGATCAGCCGGATCAGGCCCTTGCTGAAAGTGGTCTTGCCCGACCCCGTCGCGCCGCTGATCAGGATGTTCTTCCGAGCGCGAACGGCCAGGTCGAAGAACTCCGGCCACAGTCCGCCGTCGCGCAATCGCATCAGCTCCCGCTCTTCCTCGCCTAGAGCGTCCGAACTCACGGAGGCCTGCTCGAAGAGCCCGGACGTGACGAAGTCGTCCATGCCGAAGGTCAGGTTCGAAGGCTTGCGGATGGTGATCGATACCGTTCCTTCCGGCACGGCGGGAGGCATGACGATCTGACATCGCTCGCCTTGCGGCAGGACGGTGGAGCACACCGGCGTCTCGGCATTGACGTCCTGGCGTGAGAAGGCCGCGGCGGCATTGGCCAAGGTGGCCAGCCAGATGGCGGTCAGCTCGGGCGCTTCAAACCAGGTCCAGCCCTTGGCGCCTTCGACTCCCACTTCACCGGGCCGGTTGATCACCAGCTCAGTGACGTCGGCCGGCTCAAGCAGCCGCTGCAGAGGCTGCATGTAGTGCAGCAGGACCGAGCTGTCGGCGATCATCGCGCCTTTACGCCGTAGACGTCGGAGAAGTCGAAGTCCTGGGCGACCAGGATGCCGACATCCTCGCCCTGGTTCTTGCGCAGGATCGGCGGGATGTTGATCGAGCCTTCCAGCGCGGTGTTGGCGACATCTGACGGCACGCGGGCGGTGTTTTGATAGTTGCGGCCATTGCCGGAGGTGGCGGCGTAGACGCCGTCGTCGACCAGCGACAGGAGGAGCGCCGCGCCGAACCGCTCGAAGAAGCGGTTGTCGACCTCGCCGCCAAACCCGCTACGGCCCAGGGCGTCGGCTCCGGGCGAGGCCAGATCGATCGCGATGCCGCGCGGGGTGACCGCACGGGTCCACAGGATGAAGAGGCGGCGCTGACCGCGCTGCATGCCGCCGCGATACTCGCCCAGAACCTTGGTGCCCTTTTCCAGCAGGACCACGCGGCCATTGTCGGAAAGCACGTCTCTTGGAATGACGCAGGTCGTGTAGCCGGGAAGCGATGAGTCCATCGCCGTCTGCAGGACGCAGGGGATCTGCGTGCCCGCCAGGATCAGGAAGTTGCGATCGCCCAGGGCCGTTGCCCTGGCCGTGGTGATCGCAGATCCGCGCCGCAGGTTCTCCAGCTCGGTGGCTTGGCGCGGCGCGGCGCCCTGAGCGCTGGCCAGGATGGCTTCCGCCCCGCCGGCGACGGCGCCGCGAGGACCGCCGCCCTGGCTATAGGCGATCATCGGCGCGCGACGCGTAAGGTCGGCGAGGCTCTCGCGAGGCGCGTCAGCGCCTGCAGATCCGCCGCTGCCGGGGCTGGCAACCGGGGCTGGGACGACCTGACCCGGCGGTAGAGGTTGGCCGGTTACAGGATCCACGGCTCCCGCGCCCAAGGTCGGCGCCGGGGGGAGGGGAGGGGTGTCGGTGGACGCGACCTGATCATAGCGGACGGTCTGCCGGGCTGGGTCCTTGGGCTTGGTCGGCTTGGCGTCGCCCCGGTCCCAGGTGACGCCGATCAAGAGCGCGGCCACGCCGACCATGCCGGCGATGCCGGCGATCTTGGCTTGCGGGGTGCTCATGCGGCCCGCGACAGGAGAGATGCCGCGCTCGCCCTGCACCGGGCCATGGCCGGCCGAACGGGAGCCGCCAGGATCGCCGGCAGCGCGGCGCCCGGCGAACGGGTCATCGCCTTGCGCGGAGTGCGCAGGATCGGGTTGGTTGTCGTGCTGATCAGTCATCGTCATTGACCCGTGCGAATGGTGCGATCGACGTTGGCGGAGGCCGTGCCTGTGCCGTGGGTGACGCCGTAGGGCGTGACGGCCTCGTTGAAGATGCAGAGGACCTCGCGTCCCCGGCGCAGAACGAGCTTGGAGGCGACGGTGTGCAAAACCACGAACTCGTCGCGGACGTCGAACGGCACCTGGCTCTCGGACCCATCGGGCAGGGTCATGAAGAAGCTGGGCAGTTCCTGGTTGGCCGGAAACCGCAGCACCGTGAACTGGCCATTATCGGAAACCTCCGACGGCTGGATCCGCGAGGAGCCCTGGACCGTGTAATTCAGATTGCGGGGGCCCTCGATCACGGCGTGGTCGAGCATCAGTCCCGTCCGAGCGTTCTCGATCGCGGCCGCTTGACCAGAAATCGTCCTAGCCAACGCGGCGCGCTCATCGTCGGGGTATTGGAAACGGACCTGGAAATAGGTGTCGGCCGACGCCGCCGTGATCGGCCCAGAGCGGATCCCCAGCTCGAAGGTGTAGTTGCGCAGCGCGCCGCCGCGGCGGGTCGTGACGATCAGGTTGGTGGCCGTGCCCTTTTCGCGCGGCTTTACGAAGAGGATGTTGGTCTCGGCTGCGACCTCCCACGATACGGTGTCGCCCAGGGCCACATGCTGGATCTCTTCGCGCGGGTCGAAGACGATCTGGGTGGCCGTGCGGAACGTGCCGACGACGCGATAGACCTGCCAGGGGTCGTAGTTGACCCATTTGACCCGAGGGTCCGACTTACCGGCTTTGGGCACGTCGACGGCGAAGGCGGTCGGCGCGCAGCCGAGCACGGCCGCGCCAGCGTACAGGGCGAGCAGCAGGCGCCTCATTGGGAAATCTCCGGATCTGCGCGGTAGCTGTCGACCTGGAACCCGAGCGGGTTGCGGATGCGGTCGGATTCCAGCATCGGCGCTTTGGTGTAGGCGAAGGTCAGCGTGGCGATCCAATCGGTGACCTTGACCTCTTGGCCGAGCCGCACGGTCTTGGAGAAGCGGACGTTGGCGACCTTGTCGTTGATGAAGGTGATGTTGCGGATCGTCACGGTCGCCGAGCCGTCAGGGCCGACCAGGACCTGGGGACTTTGGGGATTGGTCGCCCGATAGAGATCGGCCCATCGCTGCTGCTCGTCTGGAGTCGACAGGATCGTGACGAACTGGAAGTTTTCCTGCGCGGCGGGCGGCAGGTAGCCTTCTCGGGCCCTGACATATTGGGCCAGGAAGGACTTGCTGACCGCTTCGTTGTAAGTGACGCCTCGCTCGCCCGTGAGGCCCGTCATCACGTCGACAGAACCCGTTGTCTGGTTCACCCGCACGACATAGGGCTCGACGGACTTCAGGGGCGCCAGGGCCGCCACCGCCGCCGAGGCGGCGATCGCGACCGTGCTCGCTAGAACCGCCACGGTCCAGGCCACGCGCTTGGAGCGCTCCGCGGTCTTGAGCCGATCCTGGTCCCAACGCCGGGCGTCATCGAAGTACGCCTTCAGATCGTTTGCCGGCACGCCTGTCATCCCAGAACCTCCAGGCAGCTGGGGTACTGGCGCGGCGTCAGGCTGGAGACCTTCTTGGCCTTTCCTTTTCGGGCCAGCGCTCCGGTCGCCGGACCGGAAATGGATGGGACAACCATGTCCGACGACTGGTCTCGGGCTGGCCGGCCGTCCGGCCCGGGCTTGGGCGGCGGGGCGATCGGCGCAGTGATCGCCGCCACCGTCGTGCCGGGCAGGACCGATCCATTGGGGTTGGCCGGTCGCCGGTTGTGACCGCTACAGGATTTTGGCTTTCCCGCGATGGCTGGCGAGTAGGACGTCAGGGCGATGAGGCACGCCGTGAGGGCGATGGGACGAAGCATTCGCGGATCTCTCAAGGTGGCGGATTGGGCTATCGGCGGGGGTGGCCGTTGCGCGACGCGCTGGTGGAGGAGGGCGCAACGGAGCCACCGCCACGTCCTGCGCCGCCGTTACCGCTCGGCACGGATTTGACCGGTTGGCCCGACGTCATGGCGCGGGCCGCGTTGGCGAAGTCGCCGAGGCCGGCTGCGGCGCCTCCCGCGATGCCGGCCGCGATGTTGGGGGTTTGAAGGAAGAAGATCATCCCGAGGGCGGACAGCGCGATGAACAGGAGGCCGCCGGCGGTTGGGTCGGCCTGACCATCAATGTTCGCCCATTGCCCTTCAACTAGGCCAAGGATCAGCTGGAAGACGGTGATGATCAGAGCGAAGAGGACAAGGTAGTTCACCCCCTGCTTCAGCCAGCCATAGAAGAACTGCCGGGACTGTTCGAAGACGAGAAGGGCGATGAAGATCGGTCCTAGCGCGACCAGAATGGCGAGCGCTAGCTTGGCGAGCATGACGATCCCAAACCCAAGCGCTGCGGTCAGCGCCGTCACGATCCACACGGCTCCACCGGTCACGTAAGGGCCGGGATCGGTCATCGACGCGGTGGAGAAAATCTTGGTGGCGAGATAGCCGCCGCGATTGAAAAATCCGTCGAAGGCCCCGCCCACGCCAGGCGTCGGACTGCCGCTCACGGCCTCGGCCAGCCAGTTAGGCAGGTCGGTGAAGAGCGGGGTGGTGACGAAGGAATTGTAGGCGACCGTTGTCGCTACGGCGTAGATGAAGCACAGCTTCACCAGCCTGATCACTCCATCCATGATCGGCTCGGTGATGGATCCCCTGATAATCGCC
The DNA here is from genome assembly GCF_058798735.1 of Caulobacter sp. GW822-FHT07D08. Taxonomy (NCBI): domain Bacteria; kingdom Pseudomonadati; phylum Pseudomonadota; class Alphaproteobacteria; order Caulobacterales; family Caulobacteraceae; genus Caulobacter; species Caulobacter sp. GW822-FHT07D08. The sequence continues at coordinate 9,013 of NZ_JBXAKU010000029.1, read as the reverse complement.
CAGCCGTACAGGACGACATAGAGCACCATGGCTATGCGTAGGGGCCCGGCGACATGCGCGATCACGTTGCTCAACCCGTCATGCAAGACAGCTTCGAGCCGAGCATCGACATAGTCATAGGACGGTCCAAAAATTTGGGCTGGCATGGTGCCTCGTCGACCTAAAAGCCGCGCCGATAGTCGTTCATGGTCTTGAGCTTGGTGGCTCGTTCCGTGGACGCTTGGGCGTTCTTGCACTCAGTCCCGCGATGGTCCCCGGTTCGGCAGCGCGCCATCACGCCCGCCCGTTCAGACGGGTTGGCGTCGAAGTAAGAAACCGAGCGTGGCGCGGGCTGACAGCCCGCCAGAACGACCGCCAGCGAGACGACAACGAGAGACTTCTGAGCTCTCATCGGAAGCCACCTTTGTAATCGTCCATTGTCTGCTGGTACTGCGCGGCTCTGGCCTCGCGGTCGCGCTGCTCTGCCATGCGCTTTTCGGCGTCCTGCATCATTGCAAGACCCTGAAGCTGCATTTGATCGTTGTTGATCATCGCCTGCTCAGCGGCGATCCTCGCCTGCAGGTCCATCACCTCTTTGGGCGTGGAGGCGGTGTTCAAGGCCAAGCGGAGCTGATCCAGGCCGGCCTGGCGTTGGCCAGCGGCCTTGTATGCGCTTTCGCCAAGCGCGACGTCACGGGCCGCGCGGTCGCCAGATTTCACGAGCGCGTCTTGGTAGTAGCGTTGAGCGGTTGAGAGACCGTCGGTGGCTGGAGTGAACAGCCTGTTGGCGTCACGAATGGACGTCGCGCGCGACCCGATCGAGCCGAGATCCGTCAGTGTCCCGTTGAGCAGCTTGCCGGTGTCCTGCACCTCGGCCGGGAGATACTGGCGCAGCGCCGGATTGTTCAGGACCCCGCCCAGGCTGTTGACGTTGGTCAGTCCGGTCATGCCGGCATAGAGGCGCTTGCCCTGATCGACCATCTCGGCGCCTTGCCGGACCTGGGTCTGCAGCTCGGCCAGTTGCGCGCGCGCCTGGTTGAGCTGCGACAGCATCCGCGTATAGGCGCCAGTGTCCGTGACGACCATTTGTGCGTTGGCCGGGGCCGCGAAGGTCGCGGCGGCCAGGAGCAGGGGGAGTAGAAGGCGCTTCCTCATCGGGATTATCTCCGTCGCTCTTGGTGGAAAATTGGAATCCAGGTCGCAGGTGCATCGCCGTGCTGGGCGCGGACGCGATCGAGCAGCTCGACGGTCTTGGCGCGGCCCGACAGGACGGCCAGCGCGTCGTCCAGGCCGTCGAGGTTCAACTCGACGACGACCGAGTTGTGGCCTTGCTTGACCAGGAAGCGTCGCGACTCTGGCGACAGCTCTTCGCGGATGAGCCGAAATTCCTCATGGGTGAGACCAAAGCCATCGACATAGTCGCGGGCCTGTCCGTAGGGGTTGGGCAGGAAGATCTTGGTCGGGCACTGTTCGAGGATCGTGTGAGCGATTTCCGAGCGCAGGACGTCGGCCGGGCTTTGGGTGCCGAACACCATGAAGGCGTTTTTCTTGCGGTACGTCTTCAGGCCGTCTTGAGCCAGGTTGCGGAATGCCTCGTCCCCGAGCGCTTTCCAGAACTCGTCGATGTCGACCACCAGGCGGCGACCGTCGACCAGGCTCTCGAGCCGGTGAATGAGATACATCATGACCGGCGTGCGGACCTCGGCGTTGTCGAGGAAGTCGGTCATATCGAAACCGAGCAGCTTGGAGTCGAGGCCGACAAGGTCGGCGTCACCGTCCAAGACCCAACCCAACGGGCCTGATCGGGTCCATCGCTCCAACCGGGCCCCGATCCCTTCAGCGTTTCGCTGGCCGAGCAACTGGCGAAGGGCAGTCAGGGAGCGTTGGTGTGGGGCGAGAGGCTCGAGCGAGGCGATGCCGTCGCTAATCAGGCGCTCTTCCTGCACCGTCAGGGCGCGATCGGGCGGCGTCACCAGCTTGCGCACGAGCTGGGTGAGGAAGACGACGTTGCCCGGTGTGAAGTCCAGCGCGCGAAACGGGGCGAACCCGGTCGGCGCGCCGTTCTTCAAGGTGAGGTAGGTGCCGCCGGACGCGCGCACGAAGATCTCGGCGCCGCGATCCTTGTCGATGAACACGCGCTGGACGTTGAACTTCTCCAGCTGAGCCAGCATGAAGTTTTGGACGACCGTCTTGCCCGAACCCGACGGGCCGCAAATGAAGGTGTGGCCTAGGTCGCCGACATGGAAATTGAAGTAGAAGGGCGACTTGGCCGACGTGCGCAGTAGCGCGACGGCTGGGCCCCAGTGATTGCCGGTCGCCTGCCCTGCCGGATAGGTATGGAAGGGCGCTAGCGCTGCGAAATTGCGCGAGTTGATTGCCGCCGGGCGACAGCGCCGCGCGAAGTTGCCAGGAAATTGCGACCAGAACGCCGCCTCGAGCGCGAGGTCTTCGCGAGCGACCACCAGTCCGGAGTCGGCCAGGCTGGCGCGGGCGGCGGACATATTGTCGGCCAGGGCCTTTGTCGTCTCGCCATAGACCAGAAGCGAAAACTGGTGCTCGCCCATGACGAACCGGTTGCTCACCAGATCGTCGATCGCGTCATCGAGTCCCTGCACTTGGGAGGCTGCGCGATCGTTGGACTTGATGAGCAGGTTTTGTTTGCGCTCCATCACAGCGCGCGCCGAGGCCTTCGACAGGAAGGCGAAGGACTGGGTGGCGACGAAGGCGTAGGTCGAGCGCAAGAGCCCGTCCCAGAGGCCAGGGCGCGTCGTGGCGGGATATTCCTTGACCCCGAAGACACCGGCGAACTTTTCGTCGCCCGGTTCACGGATCTCCAGCGCCTCGCGGCCGAAGATCACGCGCGCGGTGTAGATCGCCGAACCGAGATGGCCCCGAACGAGCGGGATACGTTGGCGCCGTCCGGTCAGCACCAGGTGGAGCAATTCCATCGGTTCGGAGAAGGCCAGGCCCTTGTGGTCGTAGAGGCCGAGAAGGCGCACGCCGTACCGACCGAGGTACTGCAGAAGGTCGCGGCCCTTGTCCTCCAAGAGCCGGATCGCATCCTCGTCGACCTCCAAGCCGGCTCTGCTTCGCGTGCTAAGGCGCTGAAGGAAGGAGGCGAGCTTGTCGCCGACGTCGCGGCCCGGGTGGAGGATCAGGGTCACATAGAGGTCGTTGGTGAAGAGGCGCGTGGCGCCCATGCGGGCGCGATAGGCCGTGTCGAGATCCTGGGCGAACTCCGAGGCGAACTGGCCCTCCGGGTAGCCACGATCCTCATGGCGCACGACGTGGTGCCAGATCGCCAAGCGCTCGTCGGCGATGTTGCGCCAGGCGTTATTCAGCTTGGCGTGCCAATCGTTGAGATCGCGCACGTCGGCGGTCTCGAACGAGGCGCCTTCGAGCTTGAAGCAGATCATCAGCGCCCGATTGTCGAGCGCGACCACGTGATCCGACAGATGGCGGGCGTAGGGCAGGTTCGAGCCGGGCAGGGTTTCGCGCTTCAAGACCAACGGGCCGGCCACCGACGCGAGCGGCGCGCGCTGTGCAGAGGCTCTAGCCATTGGGAACGTCCTTGCTGGAGTAGCGACGCACGACGGGGAGGGGGGAGTGCGAGCTGCCGCCCCACCAGGCGCGGTTGCGGGCGCGCCCCTTGGTTTCAAGCCACATGAAGAGGACTCGAAAGGCGTTGTGGTCGTGCTTGACCACAGCCCTGAAAAGGAAGTGCAGCGCGACGCCGACCGACAGGTAGGCGAGGTTGTTCGCGGCCAGAAAGACCGTGCCCGTCAGCATAACGTTGAGCGCCATGGCCTCGACCGGCACGCCCAGCACCATCGCCGGCCGAGTGCAGGCCAGAAACAGCGTGTCTTCGGTGATGTGTTCGTCTTGCATGAGCGTGACCGCTCGGAGCGCGCCCGCCCCCCAAAGGCGGCGCGCCGGGCGAACGGGGCCTAGGCCCCGCTCCCCGTGACCATGCTGACGATCTGGGCGGCGCCGAACACCACGACCATGCCGACCACGACGATCGCCATGCGCCGGAAATCGAAGATCCCGAACATCGCCAGGATGCCCATGATGATGACCGCCAAGATGGCGAGCAGTCGCGTGGTGTTGCCGGTGAAGAAGTTGACGACGTTCTGCAGCAGGGTTTCCACGCCGACCGATTGGGCCGCGGCCGGCTCGACCAGGCCGAACGCCAGGACGACCGCGACCAGTGCGACCGCTCCAGCGCGTGGGGTTACGAGCGACGCCGGCGTGAGCGCCGGCTTAGTGATGGCTTGGGGGCTCATCATGAGGGAGAGGCTCCTGTATCTCCGTTTCGAGGATTATCGAGCCACGGTATTGATAGGCGGCGCGACAATGGGCGACCGCAGCGGACAAGGACTTGTACCGCTTCGGTTGAGCAGAGCGGTAGACGGCGACCAAGTGTTCGCCGACCTTCCAACTAAGCTTGACGTACATGGACCATGTGCCGTCACTCGCCTCGACGATCCGAACGCCCACGATTGCTCCGCCACGCGGGCGAAGGCTGGTGAGAAGTCGTTCGCGGATCGTCCCATCGGACATTCGGGGTTCCCAAGCTTTCTGAGGAACCCAGCATATGTCGAGAGGGCGGCAACGGTCATTACGGATGATGGCGTGGAGGATCATTGCCCGCCCCCGCCAAAGACGATGATTGAGCGGCCGGCGGTTCGCGCGAAGACATCCAGGGATGGCTTGGCGGGCGCCTGCGCCTCGGGTTGAAGGTTTTCGGCCGCGACCTCGATCGCTTCCTGGACTGCCGGCGGTAGAGGCGATGTGGCTTGGTCGAGAGCGCCGTATGCGCCTGGAGACAGCTTGGCCGCCTCGGCCTCGACCTTGGCGACGTAGCCGTTTGCGAAGCCGCGCCGATGGTTGCCGGTGTTATAGGCCGAGAACGCCATTCTCAGGGCTAGCTGCTGCGGAGCCAGACGGGAGGCGGCCAGGTAGTTGGACTGGAGCAGTTTGGCGGCCGCCGCTAGATTGAGGCAGGGGTCGAAGGCGTCACGTACAGATAGGCCCAGCGCCGTCAGGTTCCGGCTGTTGATCTGCGCCAAGCCGAGGTCGAGATTTTGGCCTTGGGAGATCAGACGCTCGGCCGTGGCGATCGCCTGGTCGCGAGTCTTGGCCGGCGCGGGATCGGGCGCGCGGTTGACGTTGATGGCCAACGGGTCGCCCCGGCTTTCGACCTGCACGATGCTGACCATCGTCGCCGAAGCCACTGTGGGCGCGCAACGCTGAGCGAGGTCAAACAGCACGGCCAGGTCAGGCATGGGCGGCCTCTACGCGGGCGGTGGCGCCAGTCCAACAGTCCTGATCGCCGCGCAATCCTGACGGGAGCGTCAGGAATGCAGTTTTCAGCTCAGGCACGCGATCCGACATTCGGCACTCACTGGAATGTCGCATTTCACGTGAAATGCGACATTTAAAGCCACGACAATCCCTTGGCGCCGCCATCGGAGATGGAGCCGCCAAAGCCGTCCACTCCACCTTGCGTAGCGTTTGCGAGTGAAGGCAAGCAGAGCCATTGGCTTTTTTTCAGGGTCGCCAACATTGCTCTTTGCCGTGGACATCGCTCCTTCCGCGCGCCAGACTCCACATGTGGACACGGCGTCAGCTGGTCGATTCTTGGGAGATGACATGGCGCGGCCAACCGCTTCGGAGACCCTTCAGGAGGGTTCGCTCTCAGGCTTCGTTCCCAAGGCGCGCCTGGGTAAGAGCATGGTGGCCGGCTACTTTTCGGCCGAGATGCAGCGACGCGTGAAGATGCTGGCCGTCGAGCGCGGCGTCACCGTTCAGGCGCTGATCGGCGAAGGGCTGGACCTTCTGTTCGTCGCCGCCGGCAAGCCTCCGATGGGTGAGCGATGAGCACGCGCAACGACCCGCACCCGGTGCGGGACTTCTTCATCAACGACCTGATCGACTACGCGCCCAAGGACAGCGCGGAGATGATGGAGCGGCCGTTCTTCTCGATCTCCAAGCGCAAGCGCAACAAGCCGATCCAGTACACCACACCGGACGGCAAGCTTTACATCAAGGTGTCGGCCAACCCGACGCATGGCATGGCGACGATCTGGGATGCGGACATCCTGATCTGGTGCATCTCTCGGATCGTGCAGCAGCGCGATAATCGCGAAAACGACATCCGGCCGGTCATTCACACGACGCCCTATGAACTGCTGAAGGGCATCGCGCGCGGGACGAGCGGTCAGGACTACATCGAGCTGCTGCGCGCGATCCGGCGCCTGCGGACCACGGAAGTGGAGACCAACATCAGGGCCGGCAAGCGTCGCTATACGGCCTTCCACTATCTGGGCGACATCGAGGGCGAGGGTGAGTCGGACGACAACCCCGAGCAGCTGAAGACGCTGACCCTACGGATCCCTGACTGGCTCCTTGACGGGATCATGAGCGGCAACATCCTGACGCTGGATCGGGAGTATTTCCTGCTGACCGGCGGCATCGAGCGCGCGATCTACCGCGTCGCCCGAAAGCATGCCGGCAATCAGAAGGCCGGCTGGATCTGCAAGATGACGACCCTCTACGAAAAGACGGGCTCGGAATCGCCGCTCAAGAAGTTCACGTTCCGGATCCGCGAGATGTGCCGGTCCGATGAACTTCCCCGCTACGCGATGCGAGAAACGACGACGGCGGACGGCAGTCCGGCCGTGCATTTCGTGGATCGTGCGTTCGTTGTCGAGGCTGCCAGGGAGCGACGTGGGGCCGATACGGCTCAGCGGGGCTGGGAGGATGCGCGCACGGCCTGGATCGACGCAGAGCGGGATCCAAGGGCGTTCGACGGGGCTTGGGCACGCTGGATGGAGGACGGCCACAAGCCTGAAGCGTTCGCCAAGGCCTGTAGCGACCCGCGTTGCGTCATGCCCAGCTAGGCACGTGGTATTAGGAACCGGCGTCGGCGCGGCGATCCCTCGGTCGTGGTTTTAGGAACCCAGCATAGACGCCGAGTCCGTATTGAAGCGCCGATTCTCTGCGATTCGGCGAGTCCTGGCGCAAATCTGGCGGGAAAGGGGGCTGCTGAACCTGTCGTGGTATTAGGAACCCGACCCCCAGCGGGTGTCGTGGTATTAGGAACCCGATCGGAGGCGCACGTGGTTTCAGGAACCGGCCTTGACCCTGTCGTGGTTTCAGGAACCGATCGAAGGTCGTCTGGTATCGTGGTTTTAGGAACCCTGCCGGCCCGTAGAGGTCGCCCAGGGCACGTGGGATCAGGAACCTGTCCACATCGTGGTATCAGGAACCGTTTTCCTCGTGGTTTCAGGAACTTATTGGCACGTGGTTTAAGGAACCGGCCTACGTGGTAACAGGAACTGAAGCACGTGGTATTAGGAACCGGCCGGGACAAAATACCCTTGTTGCTCAGGCAGTTGGCGCGACTTTTTCAACCTTAACTGCCTAACTTTCCTTATCTAACAGAATCTCTTCTAACGGAAACCCGGCGCAAAAACGCGCCGGAAGACACCGCCTCTTGGGGGCTTCGCCCCCGCCGGCTCGCTACGCTGCTACGCAGCTTCGCCCCGGTCGCTACGCGCCCTCCCACCCGGCATCCCCCAAACGGCGTCGGGCAAAGCCCGACACTCAAACCACCCAATGAGTTCCTACAATTCCCAAGACTCCAAACGCCTACAGCGGCTGAACCGCAGCAAATGGCTCTCCGGCGAGAGCCAAGCGGATCTGACAGCGAAAGCCAGGAACCACTGTGCCTGGCGGATAGGTCGAACGGGGCAACTTTCTTCCCGGCCGGCGCGGGCGTATTGATCGGCTCTATAATCGGAGCCGCCCGGGCGGTAGAAAAACTCAAGAACGCGGTCGCTCAGCGACCGCCGTCATCTGGTGACCCTTGCCCGCCGATCGTCCGCCATCAACGCTCACACGTCCTGCGCCGCACCTGCTGAAGCGGTTTCACCTGGGCCAGGTCGGCAACGACACGATCGAGACGTTCCTGACAAAGGGGTATTCTCTGGCCATTTGCTGCCGGGATTGTCCCCGACTGATCGAGTGGACGCCTCCCGACCTGATGGAGAAGTTTGGCAGCCGCACCAAACTCAGGATCGCCGATCTGGGCGCACGGTTTACTTGCACAGGGGAGGGGGGGTGCGGTTCCCACGATATCGCCGTGTTCCCGCACCTCTACGATGGGCCTTGGTCCTGGGCGCCGCCGCCGAAGGGCGCCTAGCTAGGCTGGAATGACGTCGTCGCCCTTGCCGCCGCGGGCGACGATCTTGAGCCTGCCGTCCGGAAGCGGGCGTTGCAGCTGGGCGACCTCCGTCCAGGGCGCATCGCTCATCCAGAGATCCCATTCGGCCGGCTCGGTCAGGATCACGGGCATGGCCTTGGAGTGGTAGGTTTTCACCGGCTCGGCGGAGTCAGTGGTCAGGAAGCCGTAGGCCTCAATTTCTTCCCACCCTTTGCTCTTCATCCGGACGCAGGCGTGCGGCGTCCAAATTCCAGCGAAGAATGCCAGAGGCCGACTGTCGTCTAGCGCGAACCAGATGTTCTGCCTGGTCTTCTGGTGATCTTGGTCGGGCTCGGCGAATGATGTGAACGGCACCAGGCAGCGGTTGCCGGCGCCCAGCCATGGGGCCCAATGGGCGTTCGTCCTGCCGGTCTTCTCGCTGGTGGTGTTGCGGACGTTCGTCGTGCCTTTGTCTGGCTCCATCTTCAGCAGCTCGGCAAAGTCGAACTCGGTGCCCTTGGCCCGCAGCTTGTCGGCGCGCTCAGTGGCGGCCTTGAAAAGCGCCTGCTTCGACGATGGCATCCCCCAGCGCGCGTCGCGCATCATCCGCTGGCCGTCTTCGCCGTGGGTGATGATCGGCGCGGCGTAGTCTGGGAAAATGCCGGGCATCGGGGGTTGGTTGTTGTTGCGGTCGGTCATGGCGCGAACAAGGGCGGCAACCTCGGCGCGGGCCTTCATCATCGCATACAGATTGCAGATGTGGACGGCCCCCCGCTTGCAGTGAACGCGCAGACTGTCTGACCTAACGCTTGCTATCAGATGTCC
>NZ_JBXAKU010000028.1:0-42085 GCF_058798735.1 Caulobacter sp. GW822-FHT07D08 | reverse complement strand
ATTCATCGTCACGCGAAGCGCTTGCCCGGCCTTGTGTTCACCGGCTTGGAAGACGCGTTTCCACACGGCCTCGGTGGCTTGCGGACGTTGGCCTGTTAGATTGGCTGGCGATCGTTGGGGGTGCACATGACTGTAATGCAGTGGCTTTACGCGGTGGCGATCGCGATGGTCTTGGCCGCTCTGCTACAGCTTCTGGGAACGCGGTTCGCCAAACTGGTAAAAAGGCATTCGCCTGAGACCAAAATCGTGGTGATCGCGCGGTTCATCGCGTTCTTTATCTTCTTTCTGTATTCCGCCGCTCGGACCATGGCCCCAGGCCTTGATCGGCAAATCCCGCCAGCGGCATTCCTTTTCGGCTGGGTAATCGTCGGCGGCGTCGCGCTTCACCTGATTTCTGAAGCACAGAGCAGTAAGAAGGCCCCAGCCAGTTCTGAAGCAGACCCACCGACCGCCGGCTAAGGATGGAAGTCGGCCCTAGCACTGCTAAGCTCGACCGATGACCCACGGTTCTCCCCGCACATTCGTGATCGAAGACGAGCTTCACTGCGAAATCATCGGTGAGTTCGTAGCAAAGTCGGATGCCGTCGATATGCTGAAACGGTTGGCCCAGGCCCCCTGGGATGAGCAGCCTAACTGCGCGCCTTGCATGAGTTGGAAGACGTGCGGTCGCGAGTACGTTCTCATCGAGTACGACACCGCATCCGAACCCTGGGATGAACTTAGCCGAAGCGGCGCACTGAATATTTCGGCGGCCAAAGTCGAGTGGCTTCTACCTTCGACCTAACGTCCGCCTAGGGTCGGGAGCGGAAATTGGATCCGTCGCTCAAAGCGGACATCCCGCCTGTCGGGTCTGCCGGCGGCTCCCGGAACACCGCGGTTCCCGGCGCGCGAACACCCGTCGGAGCGCGGGGATTCATCCTTCTCCCCTTGCGGGAGAAGGTGGCCGCCGAAGGCGGTCGGATGAGGGGTCGCGCGAGGCTCAACAGCTTGCGCCGCAACGTTAATCGGAAACATCCATCAACCCCTCATCCGGCCCTTCGGGCCACCTTCTCCCGCAAGGGGAGAAGGGAAGGTCACGGGGATTGAAGCCGTCCCATCCCCGGCTCCGAAACCTGCCGTATCCTCTATCCACCTCGAAGCACTGGGGAGGGCGCGCGGCCAGCGACCTTCGCGGCTTCGGGGGGCGGTCGAGCGGGCGCGCTCGTCGGCGCGGGGGAAACTCCGCAACTGCATCCCTCTGGCGGCGGTCGGCCCTGGAACACAGAAACGACGTGGGATGTGGACCGACGGCGCGACGGGGGAGCTGAAAGGCTCCTGTCCGGGACCGGGCTTCGCGGTCCGGCCCGCCCGTCGGAGGCTTCAAGGGCGATCAGGCGCGAACAGCGTCGGCGCGCCACGCTTCCGGATAACGATCGCGCGGGGCGCTGCGCTTCGTCGAAACGGTATTTCTCCATCTGCTCCGGGCGAGGTCCCGGCGCCCCGCTGCCCTCCCCGTGCCCTCCGCCGCGCCGCGTCGGAGCGCATCGACCTGTCTGGAGAAGAGCCCATGCCGCGCCATCACAGCCCCATTCCGCCAGATACCGCCTGGCCGCCGGCCCGCAAGGCGCAGTTGCGACGGAACGTCTGGAAGAAGATGCGGAAGTTCCGCGCCTCGGCCGAATACGCGCGGATGGTCGCCAAGGAAAAAGCCCCCGGCCTTACGACCGGGGGCTCTGTAGATCTTGTCATCCCGGGCGAAGACCCGGGACCGCCAGAAACGCAGGCGCTTGCCGTGGTCCCGGCTCGGCGCGCTACGCCCCCGGCTCAAGGCCGGGGCGGGATGACCGTTTTAACGGACTAGCGGATGACCCGCGCGCCCTTGCCCTTCATCACGGCCTCGACCTCTTCCTTGCGCACCATCGAGGTGTCGCCCGGGGTGGTCATGGCCAGGGCGCCGTGGGCCGCGCCGTACTCGACAGCGGCCTGGGGGCCCTTGCCTTCCATGAAGCCGAACGCGAGACCGGACGCGAAGCCGTCGCCGCCGCCGACACGGTCATAGATCTCGAGGTTCTCGCGCATCATCGAGGCATAGAACTCACCGCCGGCGTACAGGATCGCCGACCAGTCGTTGACCGAGGCGGTCTTGGCGTTGCGCAGGGTGGTGGCGGCGACCTTGAAGTTCGGGAACTGCTTCACAGCGGTCTCGATCATCTTCTTGAAGTTGGCCGGGTCGATCGAGCTGATGTGCTCGTCCAGGCCCTCGACTTCAAAGCCCAGGCAGGCGGTGAAGTCTTCTTCGTTGCCGATCATCACGTCGACGTACTGGGCGATGTGACGGTTGACCTTCTGAGCGCCTTCCTTGCCGCCCTGCGACTTCCACAAGCTCGCGCGGTAGTTCAGGTCGTAGGAGATCACGGCGCCGTACTTGCGGGCGACTTCCACGGCTTCGATCACGGCTTCGGCCGTGTTCGAGGCCAGGGCCGCGAAGATGCCGCCGGTGTGGAACCAGCGCACGCCTTCCTCGCCGAACAGCTTTTCCCAGTTCACTTCACCGGGACGGATCTGCGAGGCGGCCGAGTGACCCCGGTCGCTGCAGCCCAGGGCCGGGCGAACGCCAAAGCCCTTTTCGGTGAAGTTCAGGCCGACGCGGGTGTTGCGGCCCAGGCCGTCGAAGTCGCGCCAGATGACGTGCGAGGTGTCGACGCCGCCCTGCATCATCAGATCCTCGACCAGCCAGCCCAGGTCGTTCACCGGCAGCGCCGTGACGGCGGTCGAGCGCTTGCCCCAGCACTTGCGGAAAGCGCGGGCGACGTTGTATTCGCCGCCGCCTTCCCAGACCTGGAACTGGCGGGCGTTGCGGACCCGGCCGAAGCCCGGGTCGAAGCGCAGCATCACTTCACCGAAGGACGCGCAGTCCCACTTGGTCTCCGAAGCCGGGCGGATGTTGAGGATATTGTCGGTCATTTAGGCCTTCCCACGAACCTTCTTGATCAGGTCAACAGTCTCGCGGACCTTCTTGGTGATGCCCGCGTAGTCCTTGGCGTCCAGCAGCTCTTGGGTGATCAGCTTGGAGCCCATGCCGGCGGCGACGATGCCCGCGCCGAACCACTTCTTGACCGAGGCCTCGTCCGGATCGACGCCGCCCGTCGGCATGATGCGGGTCCAGGGCATCGGGCCCAGCACCGCCTTGACGAAGTCCGGGCCGCCGACCGACGAGCCGGGGAACACCTTGACGATCTCGCAGCCCAGCTCTTCGGCGTACGAGATTTCCGAGGCCGAGCCGCAGCCCGGCGAATACGGGATCTTGCGGCGGTTGCAGACCTTGGCGACGTCGGCGTTCAGGATCGGGCCGACGACGAACTTGGCGCCGTTGGCGATGTAGATGCCGGCGGTCGGGGCGTCGACGATCGAGCCCACGCCCATGATCACGCGCGGATCGGCCTCGTGGAAGTAACGGGTCACTTCGTAGAAGACGTGGCTGGCGAAGTCGCCGCGGTTGGTGAACTCGATGCAGGGCGCGCCGCCGTCGGCGCAGGCCTGGATCACCGCCTTACAGACCTCGACGTCGGGGTGATAGAAAACCGGGATGACACCCTGGTCCATCAGGGCGGCCAGCACCGCCATACGGTCTTTTACCATCATAGACTCCTTCCCGAAGGATCGATCTTGCGCGGAGGGCCTTTTGGGCGGCCGCGCATGCAAGATTTCGCCGGAATTGGCTCAGGGCGATCCCTTAGACCGCGTTGCCGACGAGCGCCACACCGGGCTTGCCGTAACGTCAAACTAAGGGGTTTTGAAGCACGGTTTCACGACCGCTCGGCGGCGTTTTCCGCGCCTTGGATCTCTGGTCTCGCTTCCATCCCCGAACGTTTTTCCTTCGGCTCCCTCCCCCGCCCCGGACGCAAAAGTGAGGGCGCCGGTATGACCCGACGCCCCGGAAGTTTGCGCAGGAGCGAGCTCAAAGAGCCGCAAACGAGACGGACCGACCAAGACGCCGAACCGAACCGTGTTGATACCGGTGTCACGGAAATCCGGAAAAGTGGCCAGGCCACTTCGCCACCGGTGTCATGAGCAGATAACCAGAAACCGCCAGGGAGCGCAAGCGCCGTAAAGGCAGGAGGTGAGAAGGGGCAAATTGTTGAAAAGGAAAGCCTTTGCGGGCTTGGGAATCCCGCGTTTCGCCGCCCCACCTTCCCTTGTCATCCCGGACGGCCTGCAAGGCCGATCCGGGACCGCGGGAAACGCGGGCGCTTGCGGCGGTCCCGGCTTTCACCGGGATGACAGGGTAAAGGCGCTCACCCTGTATTGCGCAGGCCCGCCGCGATGCCGGCCACGGTCAGCTGGATGGCCAGGCGCAGCTCCTCGTCGGCCTCCCCCGCCCGGCGGCGCGACAGCAGCTCCAGCTGCAGGTGGTTCAGCGGATCCACCGAACGGCTGGCCAGGCTCACCGACTCGGCCAGGTCCGGCTGGTTGTCGAGCAGGGCCGAACCGCCGCGGATCGCCAGGGCGATGCGCGAGGCCGCGTCGTGCTCGCGCTGGATGGTCGCGAAGATGCGCGCGGCGTTTTCCTTGTCCGGCGACAGGGCCATGTACCGGGCGGCTATGCCCATGTGGCTCTGGGCCAGGGCCAGTTCCATGTTCGACAGGAGGGACGCGAAGAAGTCGAAACTTCCGGCCAGGTCGCGCAGTTGCTCGACCGACAGCTTGGCCCGCTCGACGCCCGAGGCGAAGCCGTACCAGCCCGGCAGCATGAACCGGGCCTGCGACCAGCTGAACACCCACGGGATGGCCCGCAGGTCCTCGATCTTGCGGCTGGCGGTGCGGCTGGCGGGACGGCTGCCGATGTTCAAGCCCACGATCTCGCTGATCGGCGTGACCGACCAGAAGAAGTCCTCGAACGCCGGATCGTCATACACCAGGGCGCGGAAGCCATGGAACGAGGCCTCGGCCAGGGCGGTCATGGCGGCCTCGACCTGGGGGTCGGGCTTGTGGACCGGGCGCTCGCTGGACATCAGCACGGCGGCGGCCAGGCCGTCGAGGTTGCGGCGGGCGGTGGGCTGGTCGCCGAAACGGCGGGCGATCATCTCGCCCTGCTCGGTCATGCGGATGCGGCCCTGGACGGTGCCGGCCGGCTGGGCCAGCACGGCCTCGGCGGCGGGACCACCGCCCCGTCCGACGCTGCCGCCGCGTCCGTGGAACAGCTGCAGACCGACGCCCATCCGGTCGGCCTCGAACGCCAGGGCCGAGGCGCCGCGAGCGACACCCCGGCGGCTGGCCACGTACCCGCCGTCCTTGTTGCTGTCGGAGTAGCCGAGCATGATCTCCTGCACCGGCCGGTCGCCCAGGATCGTCCGGCTCAGCGGCAGTTCCAGCCACTGGCGCAGCACGGCCGGGCCGTTCTCCAGGTCGCCGATGGTCTCGAACAGCGGCGCGACCTTGACCGAGGCGCGCGGCGCGGCCCCGCCCCAGACCAGGCCGACCTGCTTGAGCAGAACGAGCGGTTCGAGGATGTCGGACAGGGTCGCCGACTTCGAAATGATGTACGCCCCGAGGCAGCCATGGCCGTAGTCGCGCACCGCCTGGGCGGCGGCCCGCATGGTGGCCAGCTCCTTGGTCGTCTCCTCGCCATAGGCGGTGAACGGCGAGACCAGGGGGCGCTGGTGCGACAGCTCCTCGATCAGGACCTTGCAGCGGGCATCCTCGTCGAGCTTGAGATAGGACACGCCCGTGCCGGCCCGCTGGAACAGCTCGTCGAGCGTCCGTTCGTGAACGTCGGCGTTCTGGCGCAGATCCAGGCTCATCAGATGGAAGCCGCAGGCCTTGGCCACCTCGACCAGGGTGCGCAGAGCCGAGCCGACCAGCCGCTCGCCGCCGTTGCGCTCAAGGCTGTCGATGATCACGGTCAGGTCGGCGACGAAGGCATCGGGATGACCATAAGCCTCGACGTCGGTCGCGCCGGTGGCGTAGGCGACCGGGGCGCCGGTCAGCTTCTGCGACACGGCCGTCAGGCGGTCGAAGATCAGCTCCAGGGCCAGACGGTAAGGCTCGTCCAGACGGTGGATCGACGGGTCGCGGGTCTGGGCCGCCAGGGCCAGCAGCTCGTTCGAGACCGGCGTATAGGCGGTCGAGACGGCCAGGTTGGACCACAGCTTGCGCACCTCGCCGGCGTACCAGTCGAGGATCACGCGGGACTGGCTGGCGAAGGCCAGCTTCAGGGTCTCGCCATTGACGCCGGGATGGCCGTCGCGGTCGCCGCCCAGCCACGAGCCCATCTTCAGCAGCGGCGCCATATGGCCGTGCGAACCGATCTTGGCCGTCCAGTCGCCATAGAGCTCGATCATCGCCGGCAGGATCGAGGTGCGGACGATCGACAGGGCGTTGCGGATCTCGTCCTTCACGGTGATCCGCTCGGGACGATAGAGGCGGGTGCGCCACATCAGGGCGATCTCGCGGAACAGGCCCTCGCGGATCTCGGCGTCCAGGTCCGCCGGCAGGTGGTGACGGCGCAGGGCCATCAGGCGCGAGATCTCGGTCTCGCGGTCGACCATGCTGCGGCGACGCACCTCGGTCGGGTGGGCGGTCAGCACCGGCACCACGTTCATGGCCGCGAAGACCCTGGCCAGCTCGGCGTCGGTCTTGCCGCGCCCCTTCAGGCGCTTCACGGCGTCGACCAGGGTGCGCGGCCGCTCGTCGCCCGGCTGGGCGTCGGCCTCGGCGTGACGACGGCGGCCGGCGACGTCCTCGCCGATATTGGCCAGCAGCGAGTGACTGGCGAAGGCGCGGGCCAGGAACACGGCCTGATCGTTGGTGAGATCGGCGAACAGATGGTCGAGGACGGGCGCGTCGCTGGTATCCTCGTCCTCGCCAGAGGCGGCCTTGCGCGCCTTGGCCACCAGAGCGGCGGCCTCCTCGCCCTCGAGATAGGTGATCGCCTCGATCAGGAGATCGTTCAGCAGGTTGGCGTTCTGGCGGACGTGACGGCTGGTGGGACGGTCGACGTCGATCGACAGGGCCGGATTGCGCATGCGCGAACTCCAGGATCGGCCGGAGCCGTTCGGGACGGGAATGGATCACGAGAAAGCGTCGACGACGCGGGATCGATCCCAGGCGCTGACGTTACGGCGCCCTCTAGCGCGCTTCACCGGGCGGGAAAACCCGCCCGGCACAATGGTTGCGCTACCATCGCATTTTTGCGTGGTTTTCTTTCGTCAGCGCGCCAGCCAGCCGCCATCCACGGGCAAGGTAATGCCCTGAACGTAGTCGGCGGCCGACGAGGCCAGGAAGACGGCGGCGCCGCCGATATCTTCCGGGCGGCCCCAGCGCCCGGCCGGGATGCGGGCCAGGATCGAGGCGTTGCGGTCGGCGTCGGCGCGCAGGGCCTCGGTATTGTTGGTGTCGAAATAGCCGGGGGCGATGGCGTTGACGTTGATGCCTTTGGCCGCCCACTCGTTGGCCAGGATCTTGGTCAGGCCGGCCAGGCCCGACTTGGCGGCCGTATAGGACGGCACGCGGATGCCGCCCTGGAACGAGAGCAGGGACGCGATATTGATCACCTTCGCGGTCACACCGTTCACGGGCCCCTGCTTCAGCGCCTGCTTGGCGAAGGCCTGGGTCAGGAAGAAGACGACCTTCAGGTTGGTGTCCATCACCGCGTCCCAGTCGGCTTCCGAGAACTCGATCGAGTCGGCGCGACGGATGATGCCGGCGTTGTTGACCAGGATGTCGACCTTGCCGAACGCGGCCACGGTCTCGTCGACCACGCGCTGGACGGGTTCGGTCGAGCCGAAGTCGGCCTTGATCGACAGGAACTTGCGGCCCAGGGCCTCGACGGCCTTCCGAGTGTCGGTCGGCGCGCTGCGGCCCGCGGCGGCGATGTCCGCGCCGGCGGCGGCCAGGGCGATGGCGATCCCCTGCCCGATCCCGGTGTTGGCGCCGGTGACGAGCGCGACCTTGCCTTCGAGGCTGAACGGATTGGCCATGGTGCGAAGCTTCCCTTGAAGATTGTCATCCCGGACGACCCGAAGGGTCGATCCGGGACCACCACAAGCGCAAACGCGTTGGGCGGTCCCGGGCCTACGCTACGCTTCGCCCGGGATGACAAGCGAAAGGCGCGGTGGCTTTCGCCCCTACTTCAGCTGGCAGATGTCCAGCACGTTCATGTCGGTGTAGTCGAGGTTCTCGCCGCCCATCGCCCAGATGAAGGTGTAGTTGGCGGTGCCCGAGCCCATGTGGATCGACCACGGCGGACTCATCACGGCTTCCTCGTTGGCGATCACGATGTGACGCATCTCATCCGGCTCGCCCATGTAGTGGAAGACCCGGTCGTTCTCGCCCAGGCCGAAGTAGAAATAGGCTTCCGAACGACGGTCGTGCAGGTGGGGCGGCATGGTGTTCCAGACGCTGCCCGGCTTCAGCACGGTCATGCCCAGCAGCAGCTGAGCCGACTTGCAGGTGGTCGGCACGATGTACTGGTAGATGGTGCGCTCGTTGCTGGTCTCCAGCGCGCCGCGCTCCAGGGCGACGGCGTCGGCGAAGGCCAGCTTCTTGGTCTCGAACGCGGCGTGGGCCGGCAGGCTGACCAGGTAGAAGCGCGCGGCTTCACCGTTCAGGCCCTCGAAGGTCACGTCCTTGGCGCCCATGGTGACGTACAGGCCGTCACGCGGAACGATCTCGTAGGCGACGCCGTCGACGGTGATCTTGCCGGTGGTCTCGCCGACATTGATCACGCCCAGCTCGCGGCGCTCCAGGAACGGGTGGCCGGCGGCCGAGGCGGGCTCGGTCTGGTCGGGCAGCTTGATCGCCGTGGTGGCCACGACGCCGCCGACGACGAAGCGTTCGGCGTGGTTGTAGGTCAGAACGATCTGGCCGTCCTGGAACAGGTCCTGCATCAGGTAGCGGTCGCGCAGGTCGTCGTTGCTGACCGCGAACATCATGTCCGGATGGGTGGCGTGATAGGTCTTGGCGAACATCGGGAAGTCTCCGGAAGGGTGTTCTTATTCGGCGGCGACGGCCAGCGCCGCGACGGGACGGGCCCAGTCGGGACGCCGATCCAGCTTGTAGGCCTTCTTGGGCAGGTTGTACGTCAGGTCGACGATCAGCGCCTCGGCCTCGACCAGATCCATCCGGTGCTCGGCGACCATGCGGGCCAGGAAGGCGCTATCGACGCGGCGGGCCACGTCGTGGCGGGCCGGGATCGACAGGAAGGCGCGGGTATCATCGTTGAAGCCGACGGTGTTGTAGAAGCCGGCGGTCTCGGTGACCTGCTCGCGGAAGCGCATCATGCCTTCCGGGCTGTCGTGGAACCACCAGGACGGACCCAGCTTCAGCACCGGATAGTGCCCGGCCAGCGGGGCCAGTTCGCGGCTGTAGACGGTCTCGTCCAGGGTGAACAGGATCACCGACAGGCGCGGGTCGTTGCCCAGGCGGCCCAGCAGCGGCTTCAGCGCCGAGACGTACTCGGTGCGCATCGGGATGTCGGCGCCCTTGTCGCGACCGTGCGAGGCCAGCAGGCCCGTATTGTGGTTGCGGTGCGAGCCCGGGTGGATCTGCATGACCAGCCCGTCGTCCAGGCTCATCTTGGCCATCTCGGTCAGCATCTGGGCGCGGAACAGCTCGGCCTTCTCGGGCGTGACGTCGCCCTTCACCAGGCTTTGGAACAACGCCTCGGCCTCGACGTCCGAGAGGTCGGCGGTGGCCGCCGTCGGGTGGCCGTGGTCGGACGAGGTGGCGCCGGCTTCGATGAAGGCCTGGCGGCGCAGGCGGTGCGCCTCCAGGTAGCTCTTCCAGCTGTAGACGTCCTGGCCCGAGGTCTCGGCGAAACGCTCGAAGGCCCGCGGCGAACGCTCGTCCTCGAAGTCGATGACCGCGTCGGGGCGATAGGCGGTGATGACGTGACCGCCCCACCCGCTCTCGCGGATGGCCGCGTGATGCTTCAGGCTCTCGTGCGGGCCCTCGGTGGTGGCCAGGGTCTCGATGTTGAAGCGATCAAACAGGGCGCGCGGACGGAAGGCGTCCGTGGCCAGGGCTTCGTTGATACGGTCGAAATAGTCGTCGGCGTTCGAGGTCTCGAGGAACTCGGTGAAGCCGAACACCTTGGAGAACACGTGGTTCAGCCAGATCCACGACGGCGTGCCGCGGAAGAGGTGGAAGTTGCTGGCGAACAGCTTCCAGGCCGCGCGCGGGTCGGTGTCCGGAACGCCAGCCTTCGAACGCACCTTCAGGTCGTCCAGGCTGATCCCCTGGCTGTAGAGCATCCGGTACAGATAGTGGTCCGGCGCCAGCAGCAGGTCGGTGGCGTCCTGGAAGGGCTCGTTCGTGGCGAACCACGAGGGATCGGTGTGCCCGTGCGGGCTGATGATCGGCAGGTCCTTGACCAGCGAATAAAGGCCGCGCGCGTAAGAGCGCGTCGCCGGGTCCGCCGGAAACAGACGATCCTCATGAAAATTCAGCGGCCTGGGCATTTTTCGCTTCCTCTTCCCAACGTCTGGACGGCCTCGCGGCGGGCTGTCGTGACGCGCTTGGTAACCGGTGTCACGACGCGTTGCAAGAAAGGAGGCAGGCGTCGCTACGGGTTGTCCTCAGGACTTCGGCGGCGCGGCCGAGGACTCCCGCAGGACAAGATATGGGATTGTGCTGGCGGGATCACGCGCTTCGCGACTTTCCCGTCCGATGAGCTTTTCGGCGGCGATACGGCCCACCTCGCGCGTCGGGATGTGGATCGTGGTCAGCGGCGGCCAGACGGCCTGGGCGATCTGGAAGTCGTCGAAGCCGACGACGGTCAGATCCTCGGGAACCCTCAGCCCCGCGCGCCGCGCCGCCTGCAGCGCGCCGGCGGCCATTTCGTCGTTGCCGCAGAAGATGGCGGTGGGGCGCGGCTTCATGGCCAGCAGAGCCTCGCCGCAGGCCAGGCCGGACTCGAAGGTATAGGCGCCCTGGACGACATAGTCGGGCTTCAACTCTACCCCGGCCTTCCGAAGCGCGTCCTCCAGCCCGCCCCTGCGTTCGTGCGAGGACCGGAAGTTGGGCAGGCCGCTGATGAAGCCGATCAGCGTGTGACCCAGGTCGACCAGGTGCTGACCCATCACCTCCCCGCCCAGACGGTCGTGGCCGACGATCATGTGCTCGGGCTTGTCCAACTCGACCGAGGCGATGCGGATGTACGCGCAGCCGATCTCGTTCAGCAGCTTGGCGACACGTTCGTCCTCGGACACCGACGGCGGCAGCACGACGCCGAACAGCTTCTGGCGCTCCACGAAGGCGCGGATGTCCGTCAGGAAAGTCGGGCTGGCGCGGTTGCAGGGGTGGACGACCAGCTCGAAGCCCGAGCCGCGCATGCCGTCCAGCAGCCCCAGCTGCATGTTGACGACGTACTGCGGGTTGGGGTTGTCGTAGATCATGCCGATCAGGAACGAGCGGCGGAACGCCAGGCCCCGGGCCTGCGGATCGGGCGCATAGCCCCACTCGGCGATCACCGCCTCGATGCGCTCGCGGGTCTCGTCGCGGACGAAGGGAGACTGGTTGATGACGCGGGAAACGGTCTTCTTGGACACCCCGGCAAGCCGGGCGATGTCGTTGATCGTGGCCCGCTTGCGGCCGCCCTCGACGCTGCTCTCTGGATCTTCCGGGGACGAGGAAGGCGTCTTCGAAGAGTTCACGGCGTTTCCAAGCAGCTTTAAGCGTTGTCTTTTGTCATACTCTAGCCGCGCGGGCGTCGCCAACCTAGGACGAAACCTCCGCTTTTGGGGTGACTGACACCGGTTACCATGTCACTAGGCAGTGAAATTGACGACACGAAACTCGGCGGCGAAGACGAACCCATGACCGATACGACCCTGGCGCCTCACGAATCGATCCACCCCGTCGACCCGCGCGACCACGTGGCCACCGCCCTGCGCGACCTCGTGGCTGGCGAGGTCTTGGACCTGCACGGCCAGGCGATCACCGTCCGCGCCGACATCCCCAAGGGTCACAAGATCGCCATTCGCTGTGCCAGCGCTGGCGCCGACGTCCTGAAGTACGGCTGGCCGATCGGCCGGGCCACGGTCGACATCGCGATCGGCGACCATGTCCACGTCCACAATGTCGAGACTCGCCTGCAAGGCGTCGAGGGCTACAGCTTCGCCCCGACCGCGCCGGAGCCGCACGTCGAGCCCGCCCCTCGCACCTTCGACGGTTATCGCCGCAAGAACGGCCGGGCCGGCACCCGCAACGAGATCTGGGTGCTGTGCACCGTCGGCTGCGTGGCCAACACCGCCCGCCGCATCGCCGAAAAGGCCAATGCCCGCTTCGCCGGCCGCGTCGACGGAATCTACGCCTTCCCCCACCCGTTCGGCTGCTCGCAGCTGGGCGACGACCTGACCCACACTCGCAGCCTGATCTCGGGCCTGGCCGCCCACCCCAACGCCGGCGGCGTGCTGATCCTGGGCCTGGGCTGCGAGAACAACCAGCTGCAGACCCTGCTTGAGAGCGCGCCGGACCTCGACCGCGACCGCCTGCGCAGCTTCACGACCCAGATGGTCGAGGACGAACTGGAGGACGGCCTCGCCGCCGTCGAGGCCCTGGTCGCGATCGCCGAGCAGGACAGGCGCGAGCCGATGCCGGTCTCCGAACTGGTCGTCGGCCTGAAGTGCGGCGGCTCGGACGGCTTCTCTGGCGTCACCGCCAACCCGCTGGTCGGCCGCATCGCCGACAAGGTCGCCGACGCGGGCGGCACGCCGGTGCTGACAGAGATTCCGGAGGTCTTCGGAGCCGAGAACGTGCTGCTGCAGCGCGCCGCCAGTCGCGAGATCTTCGACCAGGCCGTCGGCGTGATCGACGACTTCAAGCGCTACTTCATCGACAACAACCAGCCAATCTACGAGAACCCCTCGCCCGGCAACATCGCCGGCGGCATCACCACGCTCGAGGAAAAGTCCCTGGGCGCGGTGCAGAAGGGTGGCCGGGCCCAGTTGGTCGAGGTGCTGCGCTACGGCGAGCGCGTCGGCCCGCACGGCCTGACCCTGCTGGAGGCCCCCGGCAACGACGCGGTCTCGTCGACGGCCCTGACCGCCGCTGGCGCGACGGTCATCCTGTTCACCACCGGCCGCGGAACGCCGCTGGGCTTCCCGGCCCCGACCCTGAAGATCGCCTCCAATTCGGGCCTCGCCCAGCGTAAACCCGGTTGGATAGACTTCGACGCCGGCCAGGTGCTGGAAGGCGTGTCGATGGACAACGCGGCCGACCGGCTGATGGACCTCGTGGTCGACACCGCCTCGGGCAAGGCCACCAAGGCCGAACTCAACGGAGAACGCGAGATCGCCATCTGGAAGTCCGGCGTGACTCTTTAAAAATGGTCAGGCCAATTGCCGGCGTTGTCAGACTACCGCATTTAGACGATCGACCCTTCCGCTACGAAACTCCAGGCGTGCTCCCTTGACGGCTTCTCCCACGACCTCCCCCGCCCTGCGTCTGAGCGCGACCAGCTATCCCGGCGCGATCCCCGGCACGACCCTGCCGACCTATGACCGCGACAAGGTGCAGGTCGGGGTCGTCCACTTCGGCCCGGGCGCCTTCCATCGCGCCCACCAGGCCTTCTATTTCGATCAGCTGTTGGCTACCGATCCGCGCTGGGGCATCTGCGCCGTCTCGTTGAAGAGCCCGGGCGTCCGAGACGCCCTGCAGCCGCAAGACGGGCTCTACACCCTGGCCCAGCTGGACGCCGAAACCACGTTCCGCATCGTCGGCTCCATCGTCGAGGTGCTGGTCGCGCCCGAGGATCCGCCGTCGGTCTTCGCCCGCCTGGCCGCACCGACCACCCGCATGGTCACCCTGACCGTGACCGAAAAGGGCTACACCCTGTCGGCCGAGGGCGGACTGGATGAGAAGCATCCGGACATCGTTCACGACCTGGCCCATCCGCGCGAGCCGAAGAGCGCCGTCGGCTATATCGTCGAGGGCCTGCGCCGCCGGTTCGCGGCGGGCCTGTCGCCCTACGCCGTCGTGGCCTGCGACAACCTCGCCGACAACGGCTGGCGCCTGAAAGCGGCCGTGGTCGCCTTCGCCGACAAGATCGACGCCGACCTCGCCGCCTGGATCGAGGCCGAGGGTAGCTTCCCGCGCACCATGGTCGACAGCATCACGCCCGCCACCGACGACGCCCTGCGGGCGCGGGTCCAGACCGCCACGGGCCTGGAGGACGCCTGGCCGATCCAGCGCGAGGCCTTCACCCAGTGGGTCGTCGAGGACGTGCTCCCGGACGATGCGCCGGACCTGGCCAGCGTCGGCGTCATCCTGACCGACGACGTCCGTGGCTTCGAACGCGCCAAGCTGCGCCTGTTGAATGGGGTCCACTCGACCCTGGCCTATGCCGGCATCCTGCGCGGCCACGAGACGGTGTTCGAGGCGGTCAGCGATCCGGTGCTGGAAGCCCTGGCCCGCGACCTGATGGCCAAGGACATCATCCCAACTCTGACCGCGCCGCGCGGCCTGGATCTGGCCGACTACGCCGAAGCCATCCTGGCCCGCTTCCGCAATCCCGAGATCCGCCACTACCTGGCGCAGATCGCCTGGGACGGTTCGGCCAAGCTGCCCTTCCGCATCCTCGGCACGTTGACGGAAACCCTGGAGGCCGGCCGCTCGATCGAGCGCCTGGCGATCCCGCTGGCGGCCTGGATGCGCTTCATCGCCCTGCGCGCCAAGACCGGCGAGGCGATCACCGACCCGCTGGCTGACAAGCTGACCGAGATTGGCGTAGGCGTCACCGGCGACGCCAAGACCGACGTGGCGGCTTTCCTGGCTCTGGACACCGTCTTCCCGGCGGCGCTGACCAGAAACCCCACTTTCGTGGCGGCGATCGAGAAGGCCTATACGGACCTCACCTGAACTAGCGGGTCACGCCCTTGGCGGTCAGCACCGGCACGACGGTGCTGACCATGATCTCCAGGTCGAACAGGAATGAGCGCCGAGCCAGGTACTCTGCGTCGAGCGCCACCTTGTCCGGAATGGCCAGTTCGTCGCGGCCGTTGATCTGCGCCCAGCCCGTGACGCCAGGCCGCAGGACATCGACGCCGGCGGCCTGGCGGGCGGCGATCAGGTCGTCCTGATTGAACAGCGCCGGGCGCGGCCCCACCAGGCTCATGTGGCCGACTAGCACGCTCCAAAGCTGCGGCAGCTCGTCCAGGCTGAGCTTGCGCATCACCGGCCCCAGCGGCGTCAGCCAGCGGTCGGGGTCCTCCAGCAGGTGCGTGGCGACCTCGGGGGTGTCGATCCGCATGGTCCGGAACTTGGGCATCGGAAACAGCGCCGAGCCCCTGCCCACCCGCCGCGACCAGTAGAGCCCCGGTCCCGGCGAGGTCAGGCGCACCAGCAGCCACAGCATGGCGAGCGGCAGGGCCAGCAAGATCAGGCCGACCGCCGCCGCCACGAAATCAAAGGCGCGCTTCACTAGACCCTAGCCGAGATCGCCGCTGGCCGCGTCGAGCAGAAGGTAGGCCCGGCCGGCGTCCGACGACAGCAGAGCCGCCAGCAGGAAGCCCTCGCGGTCCTGGCCCGCCGCCTCTTCGATCATGCCAGCGTAGCGCTTCAGGAAACGCTCCGTATTGGCCTTCAACGTCGAGTCGGAGAACAGACGGCGGACCAGGCGGCGGATGGCGGCCGGCGCCAGGCGCTTGACCACCTCGCGAGCCCCGCCGTCGTCACGCGTCTGCAGGGCGGCGGCGATCTCGTCTATCCGGCCGCGCGGCAGAAGGGCGTGCGGGTCGATGCCCATGGCCGTGATCTCGGCCGCCAGCTTCTCGCCCAGACCGGCGTCGCCCGGCGAGCTGTTCTCGATGCCGGCCAGCAGGTTGCGCCAGCTCCAGCCGCCCTCGCCGTCAGGATCGGACGCTGGCTGGGGAGGCGTCTGTTTGCGGGCCGAGGCCTGCTCGAACACCGAGCGGAATTCCTGGTCGGTGGCCGTCGGCGTCAGGCGCAGCCGGCGACGGTCGGTCGGCGGCTCCTCGTCCTCGTCGTCGAACACGGCCATCGGCAGCGGCTCGGGCTGGACCGGAGGCGGCGGCGGGGCGCCGGCGCGCGTCCGGCTCGGCGGCGCCTGCGCCGAGGTCGAGCGGGCGGCCACGGTCGAGGCGCTGGACGCGGTGATGGCCCCCGCCGCTTCGCTCAGCATCTCGTAGTTGCGACGGACGCGCTCCTGGAAGGCCTGATCGATCGCGGCCGTCTCCTCGGCGGTGCGACGGACGGCGTTCATCAACTGCTCAACGCCCTGCTCGATGGACACCCGGACCTCGACGGCT
The DNA here is from genome assembly GCF_058798735.1 of Caulobacter sp. GW822-FHT07D08. Taxonomy (NCBI): domain Bacteria; kingdom Pseudomonadati; phylum Pseudomonadota; class Alphaproteobacteria; order Caulobacterales; family Caulobacteraceae; genus Caulobacter; species Caulobacter sp. GW822-FHT07D08. The sequence continues at coordinate 25,838 of NZ_JBXAKU010000028.1, read as the reverse complement.
TTCTGCAGCGCCTCGGCCGGCAGGTCGGCGGTGCGCTTGCCGATCTCGGCCAGCATCGCCTCCAGCTCGTCCAGCGTGCCGCGGGCGGCCTGGACCGAGTCGGCCAGCTTCTGCGAGGTGCGCGCCCCGGCCTGCTCGACCATCTGGGCCGAGTGCTCGATGATGTCGCGCGCTTCTTCCATGCGGGACTCGAACACCGCGTCGGCCTTCTGACCGGCGGCGAAGGCGATCTCGTTCAGCTGGTCGACACGGCTGCGGGCGGCCTCGACGCGGGCCTCCACGCCCTCTGCCGCCTTCAACGCCGACTCGGCCATAGCCTCCATGGCCGCCTTCAACTCATCCTCGAGCAAGGTGCGCTGGTTCTCGGCGACATCGCCGATGGTTTCGAGCGTCTTCTTGGCGTTGTCAGCCAGGGCCTCGCGCTGGCTGGTGGCGCCCTCGGCCAGTTCGCGGAACTGATCGGCGGCCGCGCTGATCAGGCCGCGCAGGATCTCCGCGCCCATCGCGGCGGCGTCCGACAGTTCGGTGGCGCCGACACGGGTATAGGCGACGAACTCGGTGAGCTGAGCGGTGCGGGTCTCGGCCTCGGAGGCGAAGTCCTCCTGGTCCGAGCGCAGGGCCTGGCTGATCTCGACGAGCGCGGCGCGCTGGGCGGCAAGGCTCTTCTCGACCGACGAGACCTGGTCGCCGACCCCATGACCGGCGGTCTCCAGCCGGGCGATCTGGCGCGACAGGTCCTCGGCCCCGACCCGGGCGGCGTCCGACGCTTCGGCGGCGGCGGCGGCCAGGTCGGCGGCGCGGGCCGCCAGGGCGGCTTCGGCCTCGCGCAGCTGGGTCTCGGCCAGGTCGGAGGCCTCGGCCACCATGCGGGCTTGGCTGCCGATCGCGTCGACCACCGCCGTGGAGCGGGCGTCCAGCGACTGCGACAGGGTCTCCATGGCCGTGCGCTCGTGACCCAGGCCCTGGGCCAACTGCTTGGCCATCTTGGCGGACTCGGCGGCGGCCTCGGCCAGACGCCCGGTCTCCTCGGCCAGGGCCTGGCGCAGCGAGACGATGTGCTCGCGCGCCCGCTGGGCGGCGGTGGATGCGTCATCCACGCCCTGGCGCAGGGCGTCGACCGCGCTGGACGCGCCCAAGGCCGCCAGGGCGGCCGGAGTCACGATGCGGTCGGTCAGTGTGCGGGTGCGACGCAGTTCATCGGCGATGCCGGTCGCTTGGCGCAGCAGATAGGCGCCTAGCAGGGTCAGCAGCGCCGGACCGAGGGCCAGACCGGCGAACACCGTCAGGGCGAAGCCCTCGACCTTGAAGGCCGGCACGCCGCGGGCATAGCCCAGGGCGAAGGCGATCGGAGCCAGGGCCCACAGGAAGGCGATGGCGGTGGCCAGGGTCCAGAACAGAACGCCAGACATGCGGCGCGGAACGTCCTCGGTCCGTAGCGGCACGGTCGCTTCGGGTCCCCGCAGGTCCAGGGTCGGCTCGCGGCTCTCGGCCTTGGCAGGCGCGGCGTGTTCGGGCTCGACCACCGGGGCTGGCGGCTGGGCGGTGGCGGCCAGCGAGGTGGCCAGTTTCAGCTCGGGTTCGGAAAAGCTCTCGACCGGCTCGGGATCGGGCTCCCGGCGCCGACGCGAGCGCACGGTCATCGGCGGCGGAACGGCCAAGTCATCGTTCAGCGTGTCCTGCAAGCTCAGGGGTTCGGCGGTCGGAACGTCCGCCTCCGGCCCGGCGAACGACGTCGCCCCAGGAACCTCCGGAGGGAGTTCAGGCGTGGTCTTGGTTTCCTCGGGAGGGGCATCCGTCGGCGTAGCGGAAAAATCGAGCGGTTGGCGCTTCTTAGGCTTCATACACAGCCAGGGTCCCAAGGCGTCGGCGAGGGGCGCAAGAGACAACCTTCGCGCGCCGGACCCCTCCTTCGCGTGTCACATGAACCTAACGGCGAAAAGCCTTGGCGAAAAGCGACTTCCGTTGCGTTCGCGGGGTCTGGGCGCCTTGCGCGCGTGTTCACGCGTCGCGCGCGGTCGCCTCGGCCGTTCCGCGAGGCGCATTCACCGCGATCGGCGCGCCGCGCGGCGAGCGGGCGACCGTCCTGGCCGAGGCGCTCTTGGCGTGCGGGCAGACGGCGTGCTCGACGCTCACCCCGAACTGGCAGAGCGCGAACGAGGACAGCCAGACGACCGCCACAGCCAGCATTTCCGTCAGAAAGCCCATAGCCCGTCCCTGGACCGATACCGGCGTTATGCTAGCGTTCTTGGACGGGGGCGAGTGAACTTTTGGTCATGAAGGTCGGTGCTCACCAGCCTTGGCGCCATGTCCACTGACAGCGCCCCCAGAATTCCAGCGGTTGTCCGCGGCCTCGCCCGGGCCTAGGTCGCAAGGTGACGCAGCGCGCTCCTCGACGGACGCGCTGGGACGTTTTTCCTTTGCGGACCCTCGCCTTGGCCCTTACCCAATTCGCACCCGCCGCGTACCCGCCGGACTCCGCAATGACCGAAATCTCGCCGGCGCGCCTGACCCACCTCCAGCGCCTGGAGGCCGAGAGCATCCACATCCTGCGCGAGGTGGCGGCCGAGTGCGAACGGCCGGTCATGCTGTATTCGATCGGCAAGGACAGCGCGGTGATGCTGCATCTGGCCGCCAAGGCCTTCTACCCCAGCAAGCCGCCCTTCCCCCTGCTGCACGTCGACACGACCTGGAAGTTCCGGGACATGTACGCTCTGCGCGACAAGGTGGCGTCCGAGCTGGGCTTCGACCTGATCGTCCACAAGAATCCCGACGCCGAGGCGCGCGGGGTCAATCCGTTCGACCACGGCAGCGCCCTGCACACCGACCTCTGGAAGACGGAGGGCCTGAAACAGGCCCTCTCCAAGTACGGCTTCGACGCGGCCTTCGGCGGCGCTCGCCGCGACGAGGAGAAGAGCCGGGCCAAGGAGCGGGTCTTCTCTTTCCGCTCGGCAGAGCAACGCTGGGACCCGAAGAACCAGCGGCCCGAGCTGTGGAGCCTCTACAACACCCGCAAGCACCCGGGCGAAAGCCTGCGCGTCTTCCCGATCTCCAATTGGACCGAGCTGGACGTCTGGCAGTACATCCACCTCGAGACCATCCCGATCGTGCCGCTCTACTTCGCGGCCGAACGGCCGGTGGTCGAGCGCGACGGGGCGCTGATCATGGTCGACGACGACCGCTTCCGCCTGCGCGACGGCGAGGTCCCGCAGATGCGGAGCGTCCGTTTCCGCACCTTGGGCTGCTACCCACTGACGGGCGCGGTCGAGAGCGCCGCGGCCACCCTCCCCCAGGTCATCCAGGAAATGCTGCTGACCACGACGTCGGAGCGCCAGGGCCGGGTCATCGACCATGACCAGTCCGCCTCGATGGAGAAGAAGAAGCAAGAGGGCTACTTCTGATGGCGCACCAGTCCGCCCTGATCGCCGAGGACATCGACGCCTACCTGCATCAGCACCAGCACAAGTCGCTGCTGCGCTTCATCACCTGCGGCAGCGTCGACGACGGCAAGTCCACCCTGATCGGCCGCCTGCTGTACGACAGCAAGATGATCTTCGAGGATCAGCTGGCGGCCCTCGAAGCCGACAGCAAGAAGGTCGGCACCCAGGGCGGGGCGATCGACTTCGCCCTGCTGGTCGACGGCCTGGCCGCCGAGCGCGAGCAAGGCATCACCATCGACGTCGCCTACCGCTTCTTCTCGACCGAGAAGCGCAAGTTCATCGTCGCCGACACCCCCGGTCACGAGCAGTACACGCGCAACATGGTCACCGGCGCCTCGACCGCCGACGCGGCCGTGATCCTGATCGACGCGCGCAAGGGCGTGCTGACCCAGACGCGGCGCCACAGCTATCTCGTGTCTCTGCTCGGCATCCGCCACGTGGTGCTGGCCGTGAACAAGATGGACCTGGTCGGCTGGGATCCGGCGGTATTCGACCGGATCGTCGCCGACTATCGCGCCTTCGCCGAGCGGATCGGCCTGACCGTGTTCACGCCGATCCCGATCTCCGGCCTGGGCGGCGACAACATCGCATCAAGCAGCGAGCATACGCCCTGGTTCAAGGGGCCTATCCTGATGGACTGGCTGGAAGGCGTGGAAGTCGAGGACGACCTGCGGTCCAAGCCGTTCCGCATGCCGGTGCAGTGGGTCAATCGCCCGAACCTCGACTTCCGGGGCTTCTCGGGCCTGATCGCCTCGGGGAGCGTCAAGCCAGGCGACCGCATCCGCGCCCTGCCCTCGGGTCGCGAGAGTCGCGTGGCCCGCATCGTCACCTTGCCCGGCGATCTCGACCAGGCCGTCGCCGGCCAGTCGGTGACCCTGACGCTCGAGGACGAGATCGACATCTCGCGCGGCGATGTCATCGCGACCGCCGACGCGCCCGCCCCGGTCGCCAACCAGTTCGAGGCCACGCTCGTCTGGATGGACGACGAGCCCCTGCCCCCGGGCCGCACCTATCTGCTGAAGCTGGGGACGAGGACGGTCGGCGCCAGCGTCACCGACATCAAGCACCGCGTGAACGTCAACACGCTGGAGCACACGGCCGCCAAGCGCCTGGAGCTGAACGAGATCGGCCTCGTGAACCTTTCACTCGACCAGGCGATCCCGTTCGAGGCCTATGCCGACAACCGCCAGATGGGCGGCTTCATCCTGATCGACCGCCTGTCCAACCGCACCGTCGGCGCCGGGATGATCAACTTCGCCCTGCGACGGGCCGACAACATCCACTGGCAGCACACCGACGTCACCAAGGCCTCGCGATCAGCGCTGAAGAGCCAGCGCGGCCAGGTCGTCTGGCTGACGGGCCTCTCCGGCGCGGGCAAGTCGACCATCGCCAATCTGGTCGAAAAGCGCCTGCACGCCCTGGGCCGCCACACCTATCTGCTGGACGGCGACAATGTCCGGCATGGGCTGAACAAGGATCTCGGCTTCACCGAGGAGGACCGCGTCGAGAACATCCGCCGGGTGGCCGAGGTGGCCAAGCTGATGGTCGACGCCGGGCTGATCGTGCTGACCGCCTTCATCTCGCCGTTCCGCGCCGAACGCCAGTTGGCGCGCGACATCCTGGAACCCGGCGAATTTATCGAGGTCTTCGTCGACACGCCCCTGGCCGTGGCCGAGGCGCGGGACGTGAAGGGCCTCTACAAAAAGGCCCGCTCTGGACAGCTGAAGAACTTCACCGGCGTCGACAGCCCGTATGAAGCGCCGGAAGCCCCGGAGCTACGCATCGACACCACCGCGATCGATCCCGTGGAAGCGGCTGAACGGATCGTGGCCTGGCTGGAAGGCCAGGAGATCGACTACACGATCTGAGATCTCGAGCGGCGCGACAGCAGGATCGCGCCGCCCAGGCCCAGCAGGGCCATGAAGGCGGTGGCCAGGTAGCCGTACGCCCCCAGCCGATCGAACAGCGGCCCCGACGCCAGGGTCGCGATGCCCAGCGTGAAGCCCGACGACAGCGCGGAGTTGATCGCCTGGGCCGGCGACGCGGCGGCCGGCGGGGCCAGCTTCTCGATCAGGCGCAGCGAGGCCAGGAACGAGGCCGCGAAGGTCATGGCGTGCAGCATCTGCAGCGGGAACAGCGCCCACAGCGGCGGCTCGAACGCGTAGAGCGTCCAGCGCAGCACGGCGGCGCTGGCGCCCAGGATCAGGAACCGCTCCGGTCCCCAGCGGCGGCGCAGCGGCTCCAGGAACCACATGAAGCCGACCTCGGCCGCGACGCCCACGCCCCACAGGACGCCGATCATCGGCTCGGAGATTCCCTGCTTGCGCCAGAGGATGGCCGAAAAGCCGTAGTAGAAGGCGTGCGCGCCCTGGATCAGGCCGGCGGTGACCACCGCCAGCACGAAGGTGCGATTGCGCAGCAGCTCGGAGAGGCCTTTCCAGCGCTCCGACCGGTCGGGCTTGGCGCCTTCGGCGTGGACGCGCTCGGGCGGCACGAGCACCGCGGCGGCCAAGGCCGCGATGAAGCAGGCCGTGGCGATCCAGATGGCGATGATGGTCGGCGCGGCGAAAGTCAGGATCGACCCCATGGCCAGGTTCGCCGCGATAAAGGCGCTGGAGCCGGTGCCGCGCGGGATCCCGTAGTTGAAGCCCTCGATCCGCGCCCGGCGCAGAGTGATGATGTCGATCAGCGGCGAGACGGTCGACAGCAGGGTCTGGCCGACGAACCAGGCCAGGATGAACCACCACAGGTTCGGAGCGGCCAGCAGGCCCGCATAGCCCAGTCCCGCTCCGACCAGCAGCAGCAGCATCGGCGTGCGCCGCAGGGTGAAGCCATCGGCCCACACAGCCAGCGAGGCGCCGGTAAAGGGCTTCAGCAGCAGCGGCACGGCCAGGATCAACCCGATCTCGCCGCCGCTCATGCCGCGCGAGCGCAGATAGGTGCCGATATACGGCAGGCTGACGCCAGAGCTCAGAAAGATAGCGGCGTAGAATAGGCAAAGGCGGACCAGGGTTGGGAGCCCCTTCCCGTCCGCCCTGTACGCCGTATCCGGCACCTTAGTCCGCGCCGCCGAAGCGAGCCGTCCATTCGGCGATCTGCTCGTCCTCGATCTTCTTGAACAGGACGTCCGGCACCGTCACCTTCGCGCCGACCGTCAGCACGTCGAGCTCGACCTTGGCGTCGTTCGACGGCCACGGGGCCGGGTAGTCCAGGCCGAACGCGTTACCGATCGTCTCGGCGGCGAACGGGATGAACGGCGCCGAGAGCTTGGCGTAGAGGGCCACCAGGTTCAGGGCCGTGCGAACGATGACGGCGGCGCGGTCGCGATCGGTCTTGATCGCGGTCCACGGCGCGGCCTCCTGCAGGTACTCGTTGCCGACCACCCACAAGGCCCGCAGCGCCTGGGCGCTCTTGCGGATCTCGATGGCGTCCATCTGTTCGGAAAGATCCGCCAGGCGCGCCGAGACGTCGGCGAACAGCTTCTCTTCCAGCGGACCGGGCTCGCCGCCCGCCGGCACCACGCCCTCGAACTTGCTCTCGTTGAACTTCAGGATGCGGTTGACGAAGTTGCCCAGCACGTCGGCCAGGTCGCGGTTCACGGCGCTGGCGAACTGCTCCCAGGTGAAGGCCGTGTCGCTGCTCTCCGGCGAATTGGCCGTCAGGTACCAGCGCCACAGATCCGGCGGCAGGATCTCCAGGGCCGCGTCCATGAACACGCCGCGCTTGTTCGAGGTCGAGAACTTGCCGCCGTACCAGTTTAGCCAGTTGAAGGCCTTGAGCATGTCGACGCTCTTCCACGGCTCTTCCGAGCCCAGGATGGTCGCGGGGAAGCTGACCGTGTGAAAGGCCACATTGTCCTTGCCCATGAACTGGACGTAGCTGACATCGTCGGCGCCCGCGTCGGTGCGCCACCAGCGCTTCCAGTCGCGGTCGGGCGAGCCCTCGGCCCATTCCTGGGTGGCGGCGATATATTCGATGGGTGCGTCGAACCAGACGTAGAAGACCTTGTCCTCGAAGCCCGGACGCGGAACGCCGTCCTTGGCCACCGGAATGCCCCACGCCAGGTCGCGGGTGATGCCGCGGTCGATCAGGCCTTCATCGAGGTGCTTGTAGGCGATCGAGCGAGCCAGCGGCGGCCAGTCGGCGTGGCTGTCGACCCAGGCCCTGATCTTGTCGGCCATCTTGGTCTGCAGCAGGTAGAGGTGGCGGGTGTCGCGCACCTCGATGTTCCGCGAGCCCGAGATCACCGAATACGGATTGATCAGGTCGGTGGGGTCCAGCAGGTTGCCGCAGTTGTCGCACTGGTCGCCGCGCGCCTTCTCGAAGCCGCAGTGGGGGCATGTGCCCTCGACATAGCGATCCGGCAGGAAGCGCTTGTCGTCGACCGAATAGACCATCTGGTCGACGCGTTCCTCGATCAGGCCGTGATCTTCCAGGGCCTGGCAGAAGTGCTGGGTCAGACGGTGGTTCTGCGGCGAGGACGAGCGGCCGAAGTGATCCCACGACAGGCCGAAGGCGCGGCCGACATCGTGCTGAAGGATGTGCTGCTCGGCGCAATAGGTGGCGACGTCCTGACCCGCGGCGGTCGCCGCGAGTTCGGCCGGCGTGCCATGTTCGTCGGTGGCGCAGATGTAGAGGGTCTCGTGCCCCTGGGCCCGCTTGAACCGCGCATAGACGTCGGCCGGCAGCATCGATCCGGCAAGGTTCCCCAGATGCTTGATGCCGTTGATGTACGGCAGGGCCGAGGTGATCAGGATGCGAGCCATGCGGGCGCGGCCTTTCGGGGAGTCACGGGAAGCTTAGAAGCGTCCGCATATAGAAGGGTCGGGCCGGAAGGGAAAGGTTTGGCCGTACAAGCCCCCTCCACCCGCGTTCGCCGGTCCCCCTCTCCCAAGAGGGGGAGGAGAAAAAGCAGCCGCGACTATTCTCCGCCTCGCTTTGGCGGCGGACGGACCGCGCTTAGCGCGGTCAGGTGGGGGCCTGTGCTGAGCTCGCCATCCCTACAGCGGAATATTGTCGTGCTTCTTCCAGGGGTTGGACAGTTCCTTCCCCTTGAGGCTCTTGAGCCCCCGCACGATCCGGCGGCGGGTGCCGTGGGGCATGATGACGTCGTCGATATAGCCGCGGCTGGCGGCGACGAACGGGTTGGCGAAGCGGTCCTTGTACTCGGCCTCGCGGGCCGCGAGCGCCTCGGGATCCTTGGCCTCCTGGCGGAAGATGATCTCCACCGCGCCCTTGGCGCCCATCACGGCGATCTCGGCGGTCGGCCAGGCGTAGTTGAGGTCGCCGCGCAGGTGCTTGGAGCTCATCACGTCATAGGCCCCGCCATAGGCCTTGCGGGTGATGACGGTGATCTTCGGCACGGTGGCCTCGGCATAGGCGAAGAGCAGCTTGGCGCCATGCTTGATCAGGCCGCCGTACTCCTGCTTGGTCCCCGGCATGAAGCCCGGGACGTCGACCAGGGTGATGATCGGGATGTTGAAGGCGTCGCAGAAGCGCACGAAACGCGCGGCCTTGCGGCTGGAATCGATGTCCAGCACCCCGGCCAGCACCTGCGGCTGGTTGGCCACGATCCCCACCGTCTCGCCGTCCATGCGGGCGAAGCCGACGACGATGTTCTTGGCCCACTCGCTGCTGATCTCGAAGAAGTCGGCCTCGTCGACGATCTTCAGGATCAGCTCCTTCATGTCGTAGGGCTTGGCAGCGTCGGCCGGGACCAGGGTGTCGAGGCTGGCCTCCTCGCGATAGGCCGTATCGAAGCTCTCGCGCTCGGGCGCGGGCTCGCGGTTGGACGAGGGCAGGAAGTCGACCAGGCGGCGCACCTGGGTCAGGGCTTCAAGATCGTTCTCGAACGCGCCCTCGGCCACGCCCGACTTGGCGGCGTGGACCCGGGCCCCGCCCAGTTCCTCGGCGGTGACGACCTCGTTGGTCACCGTCCTGACCACGTCGGGGCCGGTCACGAACATGTAGCTGGTGTCCTTGACCATGAAGATGAAGTCGGTGATCGCGGGGCTATAGACGTCGCCGCCGGCGCAGGGGCCCATGATCACGCTGATCTGCGGGATGACGCCGCTGGCCAGGGTGTTTTCCAGAAAGATGTCGGCATAGCCGGCCAGGCTGTCGACGCCCTCCTGGATGCGCGCGCCGCCGGCGTCGAACAGGCCGATGATCGGCGCGCCGACCTTCATGGCCTGGCGCTGGACCTTGATGATCTTCTGGGCGTGGGCGTTCGACAGGCTGCCGCCGAACACCGTGAAGTCCTTGGAGAACAGGTAGACGACCTTGCCGTTGATCGTGCCCCAGCCGGTGACGACGCCGTCGCCGGGGATCTTCTGGTCCTGCATGCCGAAGTCGGCGCTGCGGTGCTCGACGAACATGTCGAACTCCTCGAACGAGCCCTCGTCCAGCAGCAGGTCGATGCGCTCGCGAGCGGTCAGCTTGCCCTTGGCGTGCTGGGCGGCGACCCGCGCCTCACCGCCGCCGGCCCTGGCCTGCTCGCGACGGCGGTCGAGTTCCTCGAGAATGTGCTGCAACGCGCTAGCTCCCTGCCCGGATCTTCGTGCTGGTGGTTCGCCCACCTTGGAAACTCAAGCCCTAGCGAGGCCAAGGGGTGCAGGCAAGACGGACCTTGCGGCGCCGCGGAGTACGGAAGGTCTCGCCCCCTAACGGAGCGCGGCGAACCAGCGGTCGATCATCTCGGCCTCGACCGCCAGGAACGCCACGCGGGCGGTCGCCTCGGCGTCCTCTCCCCACTGCTCGGCCTGGAAGGCCTCCTCCAGGCGCGACAGATCCAGGGCCTTGCGGCCGGTCAGACGGCCGGCGCGAACGGCCAGGGCCAGCACGGTCGAGCCGTAGAGACCTGCGGCGAAAGCCACCCCAGCCAGGCTGAAGTCGTCCAGGGTCAGGGCCAGGGCCTCGACCGCCGCCAGGGTGGCCGGCGGCTGCGGCTGGTGGATGATTCCGCCGACGGGGGTGAACACCAAGCCATGCTCGGCCTTGGCCCAGTCCAGGATCGCGCCCCACTCGCGCTCCTGACGCTCGACCAGCGGCGTCGGGTGTTCGGCGCGGTAGCAAAGATGGTCGGAGGCCGCGTAGGCGGTGATCTCCTTGGCCACCTCGGCGCGGGTCTCGGCGATACGGTCGATCGCCGTGAAAGCCAGGCGCGTGGCCGGCATCAGGCTGTTGTCGATATACTCGACCTGGGCCTCCCACTCGGCGGCGATCGTGTCGGCCAGGGCTTGGTTAGGCAGGATCAGCGGCTTCCTGGCCGGCGACTTGGGCGTGCGGCCGTCGAGCTGAACGGCGAAGCCCCCCTCGACCGGGACCGCGACGGCGGCCTTGTAGAAGCGCTTGGGTTTCAGCAGCAGCTCGGACTTGTCGGACACGGCGAGAACTCTTTTTCGGGCCGCGCGACGGAACGGCCAATGACCCGCGTTGAATGAGCAAGATCGCGTGTCAGTGCAAGGGAGAGCGCCGCTTGAGCCTACCGTCCAAGGACATGATGGCCGCCATCGCCGTCACCCGGTTCGGCCTGGGCGCCCGCCCCGGCGAGATCGACGCCGCCGGGGCCGATCCGCGGGGCTTCCTGGCCGCCCAGATCCGTCGCGAGGGCGCCGACATCCCGCAGGACGGCGGCGAGAGCGCCGCTCAACGCTTCGAACAGATGCGCGACTACCAGCGGCAGCAGAAAGCCGCGCGCCAGAAGAAAGATGGCGAGACTCCCGACGATGCGGCCCTGCAAGCCGCGAAGGCCGCCCAGATCGCCCTGCGGGACAAGGTCAATGCCGACTTCCTGGCCCGCGCGCGCCTGGCGACCAATACGCCAGCGGGCTTTCGCGAACGCTGGGCGCTGTTCTGGGCCAACCACTTCACCGTCTCGGCCACCAAGCAGATCACCTCGGTGCTGATCGGCCCGTTCGAGCGCGAGGCGATCCGGCCCCACGTATTCGACAGCTTCGAGAACCTGCTGGTCGCCTCGTCGACCCATCCGGCCATGCTGACCTATCTGGACCAGGCCCAGTCGATTGGTCCGAACAGCCAGGTCGGCGTCCGCAGGCGCGGCGCCCGGGCCGGACTGAACGAGAACCTGGCCCGCGAGATCATGGAACTGCACACGGTCGGCGTCGACGCCGGCTATACGCAAGGCGACGTCACCGAGTTCGCCCGCGCCCTGACCGGCTTCTCGGTCGGCCGCGACAACGAGGACCGCCAGGGCCAGTTCGTGTTTCGCGACGCCGCCCACGAGCCCGGCGCGCGCACGATCATGGGCCGCCGATACGCCCAGGCCGACATCCAGCAGGGCATGGCGGTCCTGAAGACCCTGGCCGCCGACAAGCGCACCGCCCGCCACGTCTGCGGCAAGATCGCCCGCCACTTCGTCTCCGACACGCCCCCGCCCGCCCTGACCGCGCGGCTGGAGAAGCGCTGGATGGACACCGGCGGCGACCTCGCCCAGGTCGCCAAGGCCCTGGTCGAAAGCCCCGAGGCCTGGGATCCCACGCCCGCCAAGTTCAAGACGCCCTACGAATACACCCTGTCGACCTGGCGGCTGATCGGGGCCGAGCCGTCGGCGATCGAGCGCCTGGCGCCGATCCTCACGGGCCTGGGCCAGAAGCCCTTCTCGGCTCCCTCCCCCAAGGGCTGGGCCGAGGACGCCCAGACCTGGGCCTCGCCCGACGGCCTGGTCAAGCGGATGCAGTGGGCCCAGGGCTTCGCCGCCGCGGTCGCCGACCGCACCGATCCCAACGCCCTGGCCGTCTCGGCCTTGGGCGCGCGCCTGACGCCTCCCGTCGCCAAGGCCGTGTCGCGGGCCGAGACCCGCAAGGAAGCCTTCGCCCTTCTCGTGATGAGCCCGGAGTTCCAACGCCGATGACCGCTCAAATCAACCGCCGCTCGCTGCTGGGCCTGGGCGCCAGCCTCGGGATCACCGTCAACTTCCTGGGTTCGCAGGCCTTCGCCGCCACGGAAGGCGATCTCGCCAGGAAGAAGCTCGTCGTCGTGATCTGCCGGGGCGGCATGGACGGCCTGTCTGTTTCGCCACCGGTGGGCGATGCGAACTACGCCAACCTGCGCGGCTCGATCGCCCTGAAGCCCGACCAGGTGCTGAAGCTGGACGACACCTTCGGCCTGCACCCCGAGCTGAAAACCGTTCACGCCCTGGCGCTGAAGGGCGAGGCCCGCATCGCGCCCGCCATCGCCAGCCCCGACCGCGCCCGCTCCCACTTCGAGGCCCAGGACGTGCTGGAGACCGGCGCGGCCCATGTCTACGGGACCGAGACCGGCTGGCTGAACCGCACGCTGGAGGCCCTCGCCCCCGCTCGCAAGGTCGAGGGGCTGTCGGTCGGGACCACCGCCCCGCTGATCCTGCGCGGCAAGGTCCAGGCGGCCAGTTGGTCGCCCGGCAAGGGCGTCGACGAGACCGCGCGCCTGCCGACCCTGTTGCAGGACCTCTACAAGAACGACCCGATGCTGGGCCCGGCCTTCGCGCGCGGGCTGGAGACCGAGACCATGGCGCAGACGGCGATGACCGCCCTTTCGGCCACGCCGGCCATGAACATCGCGGCGGCCTCGACGCCGGCAAAACCGGGCGCCGCGCCGATGTCGCCCACCATGGCCAACGACCGCCAGAACCGCGCCGGCGGCGAGGCGGCGCGCAAGCTGGGTTCGACCCTGGGCGGCTTCATGATCCAGGCCGGCGGACCGCAGATCGCGGCGATCTCGCTGGACGGTTTCGACACCCACGCCGGCCAGCCCGGCCAGATCGCCACACGGCTGTCCTATATGGACGCGGTGCTGGGCGGCCTGCACGACGGCCTGGGCGCGGAATGGAAGAACACCGTGGTCATCGCGGTGACCGAATTCGGCAGAACGGCCCGCGTCAACGGCACCGGCGGCACCGACCACGGCACGGCCTCAACGGGCCTGATCCTGGGCGGCGCGCTGAAGAAGGGTGGCATCGTCGGCGACTGGCCGGGCCTCTCGCAGACCGCCCTGTTCGAGAACCGCGACACCGCCCCGACCCTCGACATGCGCGGCCTGTTCAAGGGCGTGCTGGCCGACCACATCGGCGTCGACCGCGCGATCCTGGAGCGCAAGGTGTTCCCGGACAGCGCGGCGGCGAAGCCGGTCACGGGTCTGGTCTAGCAACCCCATCACCGTCTTCCCCGGCGAACGCCGGGGCCCAGATACACCTCGAGCGGTTCGAGATGACGCGCCTCAAGCAGCGTCCACGGGCTAAGATAAGCGGGCTCGATCTGGGTCCCGGCTTTCGCCAGGAAGATCGGATTTGGAGATCAGCGCCGTTTGGTTTGGCGTCGGGCGAACGGTTCGGCGTCGGCCTCGTCTTCCGAAAAGCCGAACTTGCGAAAGCCTTCCTTCATCTCGGGGCTCAACGGCGCCTCGATGTGCAGCATGCCGGCCGAGGGGTGCGGCAGCAGGATCGAGCGCGCGTGCAACTGCAGCTTCAGCCCCTCCGACAGCGGCGCGGACTTGTCGTCGCCGTACTTGGGGTCGCCCAGGATGGGATGGCCCATGGCCTTCATGTGGGCGCGCAACTGGTGGGTGCGGCCGGTGTGCGGACGCAGGGCCATCCAGGTAACGCGCGGCCCGGCGCGGCTGATGGTGACGAATTCGGTCTCGGCCGGCTGGGCGTCCGGGTCCTTGGGCTGGGCCGGCACCACCAGTTCGCGATCACCGACCCCGCGCTTGGCCAGGTGCAGCTCCATCACGCCCTCGGTCGGGTGCGGATTGCCGGCGACGATGGCCCAGTAGGTCTTCTGCGCCTTGCGCTTGGCGAAGGCGCCCGACAGGCGCGCGGCCGCGGCGGGCGTCTTGCCCAGCAGCAGCACGCCCGAGGTGTCGCGGTCCAGGCGGTGGACCAGGCGCGGTCGATTGACGCCCTCGCCCCAGGCGCTCAGCAACTTGTCGACGTGGTGGGTGGTCTTGGTGCCGCCCTGAACGGCCAGGCCGGCGGGCTTGTTCAGCGCCAGGACCTCCTCGTCCTCGTATAGCACCAGCGATCTGGCGTAGGCGATGTCGCGCGGCGACAGCTTGGCCTTTTCGTTCGGATCGGGCGCGTCGGGCAGCGGCGGCACGCGGATCTGGCTACCGGCGACCAGCTTGGTGTCGGCCTTGGCGCGCGAGCCGTCGACCCGGACCTGGCCCGAGCGGAAAAGCTTGTTCAGCTGGATGTGGTTGAGGTGCGGCCAACGGCGCTTGAACCAGCGGTCGAGGCGGACCCCGTCCTCGCCGGCGTCGACGTACAGCGTGCGGACTTCCTTGATGCTCATGCGAAAACCTTGCGGGCGATCAGAAGGCCCGCGAACAGGGCCGCCACGGACAGAAGCACGCTGGCGGCGGCATAGGAGAAGGCTGGCAGATAGTCGCGCTTCTGGATCATCAGCGCGGTCTCCAGCGAGAACGAAGAGAACGTCGTGAAGCCGCCCAGCACGCCCACGCCCAGCAGCACGCGCCACTGTTCGCTTGAGGCGTTGCCGCGATGCGCCAGCCACGAGGCCAGGCAGCCCATCAGGAAGCCCCCGGCGATGTTCACGGTGAAGGTGCCATACGGCCAGCCCGTCCCCATGACCCGCATGGCGCCGACGCCGACCAGATAGCGCGCGACCGAGCCGACGGCTCCGCCAGCGGCCACCAGAAGCAGCTTGTTCATGAACGCCTTATGCGCCGAGCAGACGCCAGCGCCAAGCATCCAACGAAGTTCCCTTGATTTTCCCCGGTTTCTTTCACGGTAAACGCGTTTGGAAACCGTATTTCCGAACGACCGGTTAAGCGCGCTTCCCGCATTCTCCAGGGCGTATCAACAGCGCCAGACTCATGCCCTTCGACACCTCAACCTCTTCAGACGCGACCGAACGCGTGGCCCTTCCGGGCCCGGTGGCTCAGCGCCTGTCGGGCTCGGAGCTCGTCGCGCGCGGCTCGGTCAACGTGATCAGCATCAAGGCCATCCGGCACTGGGCCGGCGAATGGTGGAGCCAGAAGCGCGGCGACGTCTGGACCTATGTCGAGCTGAAGCTGAACGAACATCTGGACCGCAACGACATGCGGGCCCGCATTTCGGACAGCGAGTTCCTGATCGCCATGAACAACGACCAGGGTCTGGCCGCCCAGGCGACCAGCGTGCGGATCCTGGAAGACGTGCTGACCCATCTGCTGGGCAATGCCTCGGCGAAGGACCTGGGCATCCGTTCGGTGATCGGGCTGGAGAACGGCGAGGCCATCTGCAGGCCCATCGACCCCAGCGTGATCCTGGCCGCCCGCGCCCGCCGCGACTCCGCGCGCTCGCCGGTCCGCATTGAAGTGGATCCGGCTGACGAGGCCCGCCGCACCCCGGTGGCCTTCACCACCGCCGGCGGCGCTGCGCTGCGCGTGGACTTCACGCTCGAGCATGTGGTCAGCCTGCGGCGCAACATCACCACCGCCGTGCGGGTCGAGCCGATGGTCACGCACCTGGCCAGCGGTCGCCAGGCCTCGGCCCGCGCCCTGACCAAGCTGTCGGACCGCGATGTAGCCTTCATCGACGAGTCGACGCTGAAATACGCTGCGGTGTTCGCGCGCTCGGCCCAAGGCCACAACGCGCCCGAACTGATCCTGCCGGCCTCGTTCCGCACCCTGGGCACCCAGCGCGGCCGCGACCTGCTGACGGGCACCGCCGGCCTGTCGCTGAGCCTGCTGCGCGGCGGCTTGATGATCGAACTGGTCGACGTCACCCGCGGTACCCCCGCCGGCCGGCTGCTGGAGGTGGTCGGCCTGCTGCGCGCCCTCACCCGCGGCGTCATCGCCCGCGTGCCGCCGGACAAGGAAGCCCTGCGCGTGCTGCGCGACGCCCGCCTGGCCGGCCTGGCGCTGGACGCCTCCGATCTCTCCGGCGAAGCCGGCAAGATCGCCATGGAGATGATGGCTTTCGGTCGCGACGCCCGTGGCCTGGCCCCGATGACCATCCTGCAAGGCCTGCCCCAGGACGGCTATTTCGCCGCCGCCGAGACGGCCGGCCTCACCCACGCGGCGCTGCGCGCGAACTATCCGCTGGGCAAGAGAGCGGCGGCCTAACTAGACTCGCTGCCGGCCGTAGCCGACATTCTTGACCACGTCCCGCGCGTCGTAGGCGTCGCGATCGCGCGGCGTCGCGCCCTTGCCGAACACGACCTCGATCGAACGCGACACGGCCGGGCCCGGGCCGAGATTGAAGCTCGTCCCCAGTCCCACGCCGACACTGGAACGCCGGCCGAAGCTGGCCGAACCGCCGCCGACCGACACGCGCGGCCCACGGTCGTAGCCGCTGACGTTTGTCGAGCGGTCGGCGATCCGGAACCAGTCATAACCGTCGCGCAGGGCCAGTTCGGCGGCGCGCAACAGGGCGTAGTCGGCGACCTGGGCCTCCTTCGCGCCCGGCCCGCCCTGGAAAGTGACGCGATAACGTCCGGCTTCCAGGCGATATTCCGAATAGCCGACGTCGTTGGGCGCGCCGAGCTGGGCGCGATAGACGGTCGGGGTCGTCGCGCAGGCCGCCAGTAGGAAACCGGCGAGCGCGGCGGCGATCAGGGGTTTTGCGATCTTCATGGCGACTGTCCTCAGACCTGATCAACGGCCTCGGAACCTGGCTGTTCCGGAACCGCCAGATCCAGGGCCTGGAGCATGGCTTTGAAATCGGACGGAAGCGGGGCCATGACCTTGCGCTCGCCGCCCAGCGGATGCGGAAAAGTCAGGCGCGCGGCGTGCAGCATCAGGCGCGGCACGGCCACGCCGCCCAGCATCAGCGCCCCGCCATAGCGGCTGTCGCCCGCCAGCGGCCGGCCGATCGAGCCCATGTGAACCCGAAGCTGGTGCATACGCCCGGTGTCGGGCGACAACTCGACCAGCGCCGCGACGCCATTGCTGGCCAGGGTGCGGTAGCGGCTTCGGGCGGTCTCGGCGTCCGGATGGTCCGGCTCGCAGACCCGCATATAGGCCTCTCGGCCGATCGACTCTCGGCGCAACGGGCTGTCGATCATGCCGCCCTTCGGCTCGGGCGCGCCCGGCGCGACGATGGCGAGGTAGGATTTGCGGAAGCGTTTGGCCATCATGGCCTCGCCCAGGAAGGCCGCGCCCGGCTTGGTCTTGGCCGTCAGGATCACGCCCGAGGTGTCGCGGTCCAAACGATGGATCAGGCGCGGCCGAGCCTTTCCCGGCCTGGCGAACGCCCACAGCAGGTCGTCCAGCGTATGGGCCTTGATCCGCCCGCCCTGGCTGGACAGGCCGGCGGGTTTGTCCAGCACGATGACCGTCTCGTCCTCGTACAGCACCCACGACTTGGCCGTGTCGATCTCCTCGGGCGTCAGAGTGATCGGGCACTCGACGGCCTTGGGCTTGGCGACACCAGGGGGACGGCGGAATTTCGGACTGCTCATTTGCCGTCCTTACGCACCTTGCCCCAGGCTTCCAAGCGCTCACGCACTTTGGCTTCCGCGCCGACCGGCTTGGGTTCATAGAACCGTCGCCGCTCCATGCCGTCCGGGAAGTAGTTCTGGCCCGAGACGCCGCCCTCGACATCGTGGTCGTAGGCGTAGCCGTCGCCATAGCCGAGGCTCTTCATCAGCTTGGTCGGGGCGTTGAGGATATGCGACGGCGGCATCAGGCTGCCGGTCTCCTTGGCGGCGCGGCGGGCGGCCTTGTAGGCGTTGTAGACGGCGTTGGACTTGGGCGCAGACGCCATGTGGACCACGGCCTGGGCCAAGGCCAGTTCCCCCTCTGGCGAGCCCAGGAAGTCGTAGGCGTCCTTGGCGGCGGTGGTCAGCAGCAGGGAAAGCGGATCGGCCGCGCCGATGTCCTCGGACGCCATGCGCACCAGGCGGCGGGCGATGAACAGCGGGTCCTCGCCGCCCTCCAGCATCCGCGCCAGCCAATAGAGCGCCGCGTCGGGATCAGAGCCACGCACAGACTTATGCAGGGCCGAGATGAGGTTGTAGTGCTCCTCGCGGTCCTTGTCGTAGGCCGGGCGGCGCTTCTGCAGGAACTGGCCCAGCTGGGTCGTATTCAGCGGGCTGTCGGTCCCGATCGAGAACAGGGTCTCGGCCAGGGTCAGCAGGTAGCGGCCATCACCGTCGGCCATGGCGACCAGGGTCGAACGCGCCTCGGCGTCGATCGGCAGCGGCCGGTTTTCGGCGACCTCGGCGCGCTGCAGCAACTGGTCCAGCGAGTCCTCGCCCAGGCGTTTGAGCACGAAGACCTGGCAGCGGGACAAGAGAGCGCCGTTCAGCTCGAAGGACGGGTTCTCGGTCGTGGCGCCGACCAGGGTGACGATCCCCTCCTCCACGAACGGCAGGAAACCGTCCTGCTGGGCGCGGTTGAAGCGGTGGATCTCGTCGACGAACAGCAAGGTGCTCTGGCCGGCCGCGCGGCGCATGCGGGCCTGCTCGAAGGCCTTCTTCAAGTCGGCGACGCCCGAGAAGACCGCCGAGATCTGCTGGAACTCGTAGCCGCCGGCCTTGGCCAGCAGACGCGCGATGGTGGTCTTGCCGGTGCCAGGCGGCCCCCACAGGATCATCGAGGCCAGGCGATGGGCGGCGGCCATGCGGCCGATGGGGCCTTCGGGACCCAGGAGATGCTGCTGGCCCACCACCTCGTCGAGGCTCTGGGGTCGCAGGCGGTCGGCCAGCGGCGCCGGCGCGTGGGGCGTCAGGCCGGCGGCCTGGAAGAGATCGGACATGAGTCCTTTCTAGCAGGCCGCCGGGCCCAAGTCGTCAGCCCGAGAAGCGGGCCGTGATCCGCTGGCCGTTGCGCTCGATCGTCACCACCCAGTTGCGGGTCGGCAGCTTCGCGGCGGCGTTGAGGTCGGCCACCGTATTGACGGCGCGGCCGTTGACCTCGCGGATGAAGTCGCCCGGCTGCAGGCCGATATTGGCCGCGTAGCCGCCGCCGATCTTGGTCACCAGCACGCCCTTGCCGACGAACGGGTCGACGTCCAGGTCCTGGGCCACGGCCGGCGACAGGTTGACCACGGTGGCGCCGTTGAACGGGTTGGAGCCCGACAGGGTGCGCTCGTCGCGGGCGGGGGTCTCCGGCGCGGCCTCGGCCCGGACGGTCAGCGTCTGCTCCTTGTCGTTGCGATGGATCTGCATCGGCACGCGGTCGCCGACCTTGTGGGTGCCGATCGCGAAGGCGCCGCCGCCCTCGTCGTTCACCGCACGACCGTCGATCGACAGGATGACATCGCCTTCCTTGAGGCCAGCGCGATCGGCCGACGAGCCAGGATAGACCTGGGCCACCAGCACGCCGCGCGGGACGGTCATGCCCAGGCTCTTGGCGATGTCGCCGGTGACCGGCTGGCCCTTCACGCCCAGCCAGGGCCGCACGACGCTGTGGCCGCCGCCCAGCGCAGCGCCCACCACCTGGCGGACCACGGCGGCGGGGATGGCGAAGCCGACGCCCGAGGACGAGCCCGACCGCGAGATGATGAAGGTGTTGATGCCGACCAGGTCGCCGTCCATGTCGACCAGCGGGCCGCCCGAATTGCCCGGATTGATGGCCGCGTCGGTCTGGATATAGCTGCCGAAATTGGCCGCGCCGACGTCGGTCCGGGCCAGGGCCGAGACGATGCCGTTGGTCACGGTCTGCCCGACCCCGAACGGATTGCCCAGCGCCAGGACGAGGTCGCCGACCTCCATCTGGTCCTGATCGTCGATGGCCATGACCGGCAGCTTCTCGCCCTTGGTGTCGATCTTCAGTACGGCGAGGTCGGCGCGCGGATCGTCCAGCAGAACCGTGGCCGGGAACTCGCGACGGTCGGCCAGCTGAACGGTGATGTCGCTCATCCCGTCGATATTGTGGTGGTTGGTGATGATCACACCGTCGGCGCGGACGATGGCGCCCGAGCCCAGCGAGCCCTGCACCTGGCTGCCGCCCTGGCCGCCGCCGCCCATGAAGAAGTCCCAGAAAGGATCGACGCGGCGCTGCACCACCCGGCGGCTGGCGACATTGACGACCGCCGGGGCGGCCTTCTTCACCACCGGCGAGAACGACAGCTTCATCGAAGCCGCGTCGGCCGGAGCGCGGCGGGTCGGTTGCGGCATGTCGGGAACGGGTCCGTTGCCGACCGATTGGGCATTGGACGGCCCGGCCGGATTCGAGCAGGCGGCCAGCAGGACGACGACGGGCAGCAGGGCGCGGATGGTCTTCAAGAAAAGGCTCCTAACGTTCCTCGGGAACTCAGCCGAGCTTTCTGGCGAGTCTAAGGCGTTTTGCGCGATGGTAAGGCTTCAGGCCGCCTGCGGTTCCGGCGCGGGCAGCGGTCGGGCCTTAGCGTAGGCTAACACGGTCGAAGCCAGCATCAGCGCCGCGGCGATCAGCACCGGCAGGCCCGGCATGTGCAAGGTCGTGTCGTGGCGGATGGCGAAGGCGAAAGGGAATAGGAACAGCGGCGGTCCGATGATCGAGGCGATGCCCATCATCGCCGAATTGGCGCCTTGCAGCTGGCCCTGTTCGTTCGGCGCGACGCGGCGGGTCATCAACCCTTGCAGGCCCGGCTGGATCAGGCCCGACAGCGCGAACAGCGGCAGGCCGCACAAATACAGCATCCCCGTCGGCGCCAGGGCGTAGATCATGAAGCCGGCGAAACCCGAGAACAGGCCGATCATCAGCGCCCCGCGCTCTCCGAACGCCTTGACCACCCGCCCGACCACCAGGGCCTGGACGATGATGCTGGAAACGCCGCTGGCCATCAGGGTCAGGCCGATGGTCGCCGGCGACCAGCCATAGCGGAAGCCCATATAGAGCACGAACACGCTGGGCAGGACGTTGTGCGCCAGCTGGAACAGAAAGCCGACGCCGGCCAGGCCCAGCAGGCCCGGATGGCGGTTCAGCAGCTGCAGCGAGCCGACGGGATTGGCCTTCGTCCAGTCGAAGCGCGGCTGGCGGCGCTCAGGCGGCAGAGACTCCGGCAGCACGAAGAATCCGTAGAGCCAGTTGCAGAGCGCCAGGGCCGCGCAGACCAGGAACGGCGCGCGATGGTCGAACTGCCACAGCCAGCCGCCCAGGGCCGGACCGAAGGTGAAACCGACGCCGAACGCCGCGCCCATCAGGCCAAAGCCCTTGGCGCGGTTCTCCGGCGTGGTGACGTCGGCGACATAGGCCGAGGCGGTCGAGAAGCTGGCCGCCGTCATGCCGTTGAAGATCCGGCCGACGAACAGCCACCAAAGGCTAGGCGCGAAGGCCATGAACAGGAAGTCGACGCCCAGGCCGAAGATCGAGGTCAGGATCACCGGCCGGCGGCCGAAGCGGTCGGACATCAGCCCCAGGATCGGCGAGCAGAAGAACTGCATCACGCCCCAGACCGTGGCGAACAGGATGTTCCAGTCGGCCGCGACGGCCGTGTCGCCGCCGCCGAACTGTTTCACCAGATTGGGCAGGACCGGGATCATCACGCCCAGGGACAGCACGTCCATGATCGCGGTGACGAAGATGAAGCCCAGAGCGGCCTGACGTTTGGCCCCGGTGATCGGTTGGTTCATGGATCGCCCTCCCCGGCCGTCTCTAGTTGGACGCTGTTCGCCCGGCTCGCAAGACCCGCCGGCAACGCTCCCCGCCATTCCGCGCGCTCCACGCCGCGGGCGACTGTCAGCGCAGCGCCTGGCTGATCACCTTCAGCGACCCGTCGCCCTTCTCGGGCTTCACGCCGGTCACCTTCGCCAGCAGCGGATAGACGTCGACATTGTCAAATACCGGCAGCACGACGCCCGGCCTGAACGAGGGGCCGTGGGCCACGAACACCGCGCGCATCCTGGCGTCATAAGGGTCGAAGCCGTGCGCGCCGCCGTCCTTGCCGTCCCACTTGCCGGGCTTCTTCCGGGCTTCCAGGGTCGTCGTGTACCAGCCGGTCTCCGACAGGCAGACGATGGCCGGCACGCGCCTGTTGCGGCCATAGTGGAAACGCGCCGGGATCCGTCCCTTCTTCCAGCAGGTCATGTGCGGCGGCGCGGTCTTGAGGAACGCCGTCTCGACCGCCTTGGCCTGGCCCGGCAGGGGCGAGAAGCTGGTCACCGCGCCCTTGGCGACGAGGTGGATCTTGGAGACGTCGATCAGGTCGTCCAGCACCACACGATGGGCGGCCGGCAACGGCGCCATGCCGTGATCGGCGACGATGATGAGGTCGGTCGTCTCGAAACGTCCGCGCGCCTTGAGCCCCTCGACCAGACGGCCGATGCAGCGGTCCAGTTCGACCAGCGCCGCCGTCAGCTCCGGAGAGTCCGGGCCGTAGTGGTGCCCCTCGGTGTCGGCGGCGTCGAAATAGAGGGTGGCGAAGGCCAGCGGCGGGCCGTCGGCGCTGTCCATCCAGGCCAGCACCTGGTCGATCCGCGCATCGTACGGAAGGTCATGCTGGTATTTCATCCAATGGCTGGGGCGGACGCCGTCGATCGCCGTCTCCGAACCCGGCCAGAACATGGCGGCGCTCTTCTTCCCCTGCTGTTCGGCCGAGACCCAGAACGGCTTGGCCTGGTTCCACCAGCGTGGGTCGTTGGAGGTCGGGCCGTTCATCACGAATTTGGGGCCGCCGATCACGGCGTCCTCCATCTCGTTGCCGACCACGCCGTTGCGGTCGGGACGCTTACCGGTCACCAGGGTGTAGTGGTTCGGATAGGTCAGGCTGGGAAACGAGGGGCGCATGGACCCGCGCGCCCCGTCGTCGGCCAGGGCCTTCAGGTTCGGCGTCACGCCACGGTCCAGATAGTCGGCGCGGAAGCCGTCCATCGACACCAGGAGCGTCAGATGCGGGGCCTTTTCCCGCGCCTGGACGCCACCGGCCAAGGCGAGGCTCACGGCCACGATCAGGGACAGCAGGCGAAAGACGGACATCGGCGGGCTCTTAGGCGGGGGGAACTGAAGCCCCCTGATCAGCGTCCGGTGTTACAGGGGTGTGACAGGAACCGCATGACCGGCTCTTAACTTGGCGGGCGCGCCCCGGGTCGCCATAGTCCCCCTCGCCTGCCGACTCGTTTCGGCGCTCGGAACTCCCCGCATGTCGATCGCCCTCGAGGCCGACCGCCTCACCAAGACCTACGGGGCGGTGCGCGCCCTTGACGACTTCTCCATCGCTATTCCGGCCGGCGGCGTGTTCGGGGTGCTGGGTCCCAACGGCGCGGGCAAGAGCACCCTGTTCCGCATCGCGCTCGGCCTCGTTAGGCCGACCACCGGCTCGGCCCGCCTGTTCGGCGCGGCGCCCGGCGACATCACCGCCCTGCGCAAGGTCGGAGCGATGATCGAGACGCCGCGCTACCCCGCCTATCTGACCGGCCGCGACACCCTGAAGATGCTCGCGCTCGAGAGCGGCGCGAAAAGCGCCGACATCGACGGCTGGCTGGAGCGCGTTGGCATCGCCCACGCCGCCGACCGCTCGACGGCCGGCTATTCGGTCGGCATGAAGCAGCGCCTGGGCCTGGCGGCCGCCTTCTTCACCAAGCCCGAACTCGTGATCCTGGACGAACCGACCAGCGGCATGGACCCGGCCGGCATCCAGGAGATCCGCGCCCTGATCGTCGACCTCGCCAAGCGCGAAGGCGTCACCGTCATCCTGGCCAGCCACCAGCTGGACGAGGTGCGGCGCGTCTGCGAGCGCGTGGCCATCCTCTCCAAGGGCAAGGTCGTGGCCGAGGGCGGCGTGGCCGAACTGACCGCCGGCGAGGCCCGCCTGCGCATCACCGCCGCCTCGCCGATCGCCCAGGTCCTGGGCGTACTGGGGGCCAAGGGCGTCGCCGACGGCGCGGACTCGGCCCTGGCCGACATCCGCCGCGAAGACGCCCCCGCCCTGATCCGCGCCCTGGTCGAGGCCGGGGTCGAGATCACCGAGGCCCGCTGGCGCGACGCCGACCTGGAGGGCGTCTACCTCCGGACTCTCGAAACGGCCCAGCCTTCGAACGAAGGAGCGCTCTGATGCTCACCGACGCCATCGCCGCCGAACGCTTCCGCCTGCTGCGCGACCGTTCGGCCCTGTTCTGGGGGTTCTGCTTCGCGCCGATCGTGGGCTTCCTGCTCAGCATCGGCGGCGACCTCTTCCTGCACTATGTGGTCAAGAAGCCGATGCCGGGTCTCGGGATCGGCCTGCTGGACCAGATGATCAAGGCGCTGGCGGGCGGGGCCTCGACCTTCGGGGCGCTGTTTCTGATGATCGGCGCGGCCGCCATCCTGGCCGGCGATTACCGCTGGGAGACCTGGCGGCTGCTGACGCCCCGCAACACCCGCCAGAACCTGCTGCTGGCCAAGCTGGTCGTGGTCGGCGAGGCGGTGTTCTGGAGCCTGGCCCTGACCGCCGTGCTGTCGGCCGCCGCGGCGGTGATCGGCGCGGGGATCAACGGCAAGGCCCTGGCCGTCTCGATGTTCGACCGCAACCTGTTCGACGTGCTCGGCGTCCTGGCCATCACCTGGCTGGAGGCCATGACGCTGGCGGCGCTGGCCGCCTGTATCGGGGTGCTGTCGCGATCGAGCATGGGCGTGGTCGTCGCCTGCCTGGGCGTGCGGTTCGTGCAGACGGTGCTGGCCAGTTCGCTGCGCATGATGGAACAGGGCCAATCCAGCTGGAAGCTGCTGGCCATCCCCGTCTATGACGCGGACCTGCTGCGCGCGACCCTGCTGGAACCGACCATGCTGGGCCAGACCGCCAGCTCGGCCGGCGCGGCCCTGGCCATGCTGGCGGTGTGGACAGCCGTATTGACGACCGGCGCGGTGCTGCTGTTCCGCCGCCAGGACCTGACCAAGGAGTAGGCGTGAAGACCCAGAAGCAACGTATGCTGGCCGGCGAGCTCTATACCGTCGACGCCGAGCTGCAGGCCGACCAGCGCGCGGCCCAGACCTGGATGGATCGCTATAACAGCTCCGGCCTCGACGAGCGCCCGATGCTGCTGGCCCAGGGCCTGGGCGCGGTCGGCGAGAACGTGGCCGTCCGCGCGCCGTTCTTCGTCGACTACGGCTACAACATCCGTCTGGGCGACGGCGTGTTCATGAACTTCAACTGCGTGATCCTGGACGTCGTCGAGGTCACTATCGGCGCGGCCACGGCCATCGGACCGGGCGTGCAGATCCTGACCGCCGACCATCCGCGCGATCCGGTCCAGCGCCGCACGGGCCAGGAGTCCGGCCAGCCGATCCACATCGGCGCCAATGTCTGGATCGGCGGCGGCGCGATCATCCTGCCCGGCGTGACCATCGGCGACGACGCGGTGATCGGGGCCGGCGCGGTAGTGACACGGGACGTGGCCGCCGGGGTGACAGTGGTGGGAAACCCGGCGCGGCCGGTTGCGCCGAAGGGTTAGGCACTGAAGCTACAAGCGGACGTGATGGGAGTCGTACCCATCCGGTGAGCGCCGCGGCGAGGATGGCGCCTATAGGGGATGAAGGTGTCCGTCGGTTTCGATCAGTTTG
>NZ_JBXAKU010000027.1:0-55551 GCF_058798735.1 Caulobacter sp. GW822-FHT07D08 | reverse complement strand
TCCTCGGGCAGGGCGAAATGGTCGAGGCCGATCCGCACATAGCCTTCTGCCGCCAGCCGTTCGGCGGCGCTTTCGCTCTGGTCCAGGCGCGCCTGGGGTCCGGGCAGGGCCGCCTCGTCGATCAGCTGCTGGTGGCTCTTCATCCACGGCACGTGGGCATAGCCGAACAGGGCCAGCCGCTCGGGGCGCAGGGTCAGCAGTTGGTCCAGGGTCGACAGGGTGTTGGCGGTGGTCTGGTGGGGCAGGCCATACATCAAGTCGAGATTGATCGAGCCGACCTTGGCCTCGCGCAGCCAGGCGACGCAGTCGGCGATGTGTTCGAAGGTGTCGCGGCGATTGACCGCCGCCTGGACTTCGGGGGTGAGGTTCTGCACCCCCAGGCTGGCGCGGTTCATGCCGCGGGCGGCGGCGGCGCGCACCCAGTCCTGGGTCAGTATAGCGGGATCCATCTCGACGGCGATGTCGATGTCAGACGTCAGGTCGAAGACCTGGCTCAGGCCGTCGAAGATGGCGTCGACCTCGGCGGTCGACAACATGTTGGGGGTGCCGCCGCCGAAATGCACCGCGCCGGCCGCGAGGCGGGCGGGTAGGGCGGCGCCCAGCAGGTCAATCTCGTCGAGCAGCAGACGCACGTAGTCGCCGACCGGCTCGTGGCGGTTCACCGCCCGGGTGTTGCAGCCGCAGTACCAGCACAGCCGGGCGCAGAACGGGATGTGCAGATAGAGCGACACGGCCTGATCAGTCGGCAAGTCGCGCAGCCACGCGCCATAGGTCTGCGCGGTGACCTGCGGCGTGAACTGGGTGGCCGGCGGATAGCTGGTGTAGCGCGGCGCGCGGCCGTCATATCTGGCGATCAGGCCGGCGTCGGGGCGGGCGGACAGAGGGGCGAGGGTCGTGGCGGCGAAGTCAGGCGGGGACGGCGTTGGCCGCGGGCGTCGCGCCAAGCCCCCAAGCGGCCTGGGCGAACGCTACCGGAGCGCGATAGGCCTCGCAGGCGGCCTGGAAGCGCGCGTAGGGAAAACGAATGGGGACCTCAGCCAGGGCGGCGGCGAGCATGTCCAGATGCGCCGACCAGCCCGCGGCGGCGCGGCCGGCGTCCTCGCTGGCGGGCAGGGTCAAGCTCAGGATCAGGCGGGCGCCGTTGTTGGAGGCCTCGATCTCCCAGCGTAACGGACGGGCCGTGTCGCCCGCGCCGCTCCAGCCGTATTCCAGCAGCAGACCCGGCTCATACGCCGTCACCAAGCTGTTGATGACCACGCCGCTGTCGCCAAAGTCCAGTTGGACGGCGCCGCCGATCTCCAGCGCGATGGTTCCCGGAGCCAGCCATTGGACCAGGTCCTCGGGCTGGGTCAGGGCGGTCCACAGGCGCTCGGGCGTGGTGTCGAAGTCCCGGCGAATCCGCACGGCGATGACCTCATCCTGACGCAGGAAGGTGGTGATCGGCTCGGCAGGGTCAAACATCGGTGGTCTCCTAGACGGCAGTCTGGCCCTGGACGGGCGGCGTGGCCTTGACCCGCGTCAAGTCGGCTTGGCGACGGGGCTGCTGGGCCTGGAGCTCGGCCAGGGTGTTGAGATTGACGAACGGGTCGGGGACGATCGCGCCCCAGTCGGCCACCGCCAGACCCGTCGTTTCGGCCAATCCCCGAAGCGATGAGCGACCCTGGGCCAGGTAGTGGGACAGGGTCGACTCCACCTCGACGCTCCAGAGCCCGCAGACCGGATGCAGCCGGCCGTTGCTGGCGGGCAGGGCGACCGCGCCCCCTGAAGTCAGGACCGCGGCCAGGCGGCGGGTCAGATCGGCGGGCAGGACGGGCATGTCGCAGGCCAGGAGCTGCACCCGCGCCGCGCCGCGGGCGCGGGCGAAAGCCAGGGCGGAGGCCAGACCGGCCAAGGGGCCAGGAACGTCGGGATGATCAAACAGCAGCGGGGCGCCCACGCCGTCGCCCAATTGCCCGGCGTCGCGGACGGCGACGGCGACGTGCTCGGCATAGCCCTGGGCCAGGGCCAAGGCGCGGGCCACAAGCGAAACCTCACCCCAGGCCCGCAGCGGCTTTCCGCCGCCCATGCGCAAACCCGCGCCGCCGGCGAGGACCACAGCAACGCTCGGTTCGCTCATGCCGAGGTCCTTCGCGCGTTTCGCCGCCGCGGGGCCTCCGGCACCAGGCCGCCGACGAAGGCCATGGCCTGTTTCAAGCTACTGATGGTATTTTCCAGATCGCGCAGCAGGCCGTCGGCCGCCGAATGGACCCAGCCGTGCAGTGTCAGGGACTGGCCGCGACGCCACGCGTCCTGGACCAATGGATTACCGGCGAGATTGACCAGTTGCGCGGTCACATTGAGCTCGCAAAGCCGATTGGCTCGAGCGCCCGGATCCATGATCGTCTCCAACGCCTCGGCATGACGCGAGGCCAGGGCACGCACTGGGCCGAGCCAGCGATCAAGGAGATCAATCGGCGCGTTGGACAGCGCCGCGGCCATGACCCCACAGCCATAGTGGCCGCAAACCACGATATGTCGCACTTTCAAGACTTCCAGCGAGAACTGAAGGCTGGACAGCAATCCGACGTCCAGAGGCGGGGCTAGGTTTCCCGGATTGGTATGATGGAAGATCGCGCCGGGCGGCAGATCGGTCAGCTCCTGTCCAGAGAGCCTGCTATCGGCGCAGCCCAGCCAGAGGTAATCGGTCTGGCGCTCAGCTGCCGTGCGCCTGAAAAACTCGCTATCGTTATAGCGGCCGGCGACCCAGGCCATGTTGCTGGTCAGCAGATCTTCGGTCATGCCCTGCCTGTTCCTTTAGTCAACAACAGCGCTGAGCAGGTGACCGCGACGAGCCGCGAGCCGGCGGCCCAGAGTCGTCAGGTCGTCAGGTGTCAGGCGCAGGCGCGCGATCGGCAAGACGATGGCGTTCTCCAGGCCCAGGTGACGGCGTTCCTGGGCGGCGAAAGCGATCATGGCCTTGCGCTGCGCGGGATCTAGGCCTGGAGCGCAGCGGCGCTCCAGGCAGGCTTGCAGATGCGCGCGCACCGCGCCGGCCTGGACCACGTCGGCCCGATGCTCGGCCGACAGCATGCCCAGCACCCGCTCGACATCGTCTCCCGCTTCGCAGCGCCGCCGCAAAAGCGGGAAGAAGTCCTCCTCCTCGTCGATCACATGCAACGGCAGGTCGTGATCGAGGAAGCCGATCAGCTGGAAGAGCATCGGGCCGTCGAACACCATGGCCGCGGCGGCCATCTCGATCATTTTGCAGGCCTGCCGATGACGATAGTGCTCGGCGAAGAACCACTCAATCGGCTCGGCCAGCAGATGCAGGGGAATGGCCTCGATCTGGGTCGTCGTCATAGCGTCCTCATCGGGCCGGGCCCGTGGATCAGAGCTTGTAGGCGAGCGTCAGCCATACCTTGGTGCGGTCGCGATAGGCTGGTTGGTCGCCGTCGAACGCCGCCGCCGCCAGCTCCGCCGACAACCTCGACGTCAGCGGCGCCGAGATGGCCAGGTCCAGCTCATCGCCCAGTCGGGCGTCGCCGCGCGCGGCGTCGAAGCGATGCGCGGCCGCCTGCAGCTTGATGGGGTGAGCCTTGGAGGCGGTCAGGTTGGTGGAGGCGGCCAGCTGCAAATCGCGCACGCCGCTGGCCGGGGTGGTCAGGAAGACGTCAGCCCAGCCCTGGAAGGCGTGCAAGGTGGCCAGCGGGGTCTGGAAGCCGCGGCTTCCGTCGCCGTCCAGGCGCTCGATCCCCAGCGCCACGGCGCTGGTTTTGGTCTTTAGGCCCGCCATCAGGTTCAGATAGTCGAGGCTGAAGGCGGCCGGGCTGTTGGCGTAGTCGCCTTGCCGGGCGTACTGCACCTCATAGGTGAGCGTCAGGTCCGAGCGCAAGGGACGCGCGCCGCTCAGCCGGATGTCGTAGGTGGCGCTGGACTGGGTCGGAGCGTTGGCGAAGTCCAGCAGGTAGGCGCTGGCCGAGACCTGGCCGATCGGGGTCTTGGCGGCGATCTGGGCGACATGGGAGTCGCTACGCCAGCTTCCCTGGGCATGACCGTCGCCAAGGATACGGTGGACCTTGTCCAGATAGGCATAGGTCAGGCTGAGCTTGGGCGAGGGGCGATAGACCAGGGTCACCGCATCGAAGGTCTGTTCGGTCTGGCGAAAGCCGACATTGCCGATGAAGCGGGCGTTGTCGAGGATCAGGCGCTGGCGACCCACGGTGGCGCCGCCCGTCGCGCCGCCGCCGAGCGGACCGGTCCAGGACAGCTGCAGACGGTTGAGCTGGGTCGTTTCAGGATCGGCGACCACCGGATAGGCCGTCTTGCCGTTGATCTGGCTGTTGTAGCGGCCGTCCAGGGCGGTGACGTTTTCGCCCTCGACCAGCAGCTTCAGGCCGTGAACGGCGGCGGTCTCGTAGCCGAGGCGCGTGCGCAGCGTCAGGGCCTGGGCGTCCTTGGACAGGCCGTCCTGGGAGACGGCCTCGTAGCGAAGGCGGGCGTCGAGCAGGATTTGGCCGCGGGCTGGTTCGGCGGCCTGGGCCAGGTTGGGAAGGGCCGCGGCCAGGGGCAGCAGCCAGAGGATACGCATGAGGATCTAGACTTTCCGGAAGATCGTATAGGTGCGCGCTTTGGGCGTGAGCCGGGTGCGCAGCAGGGAAGCGATGGCGGCGATGGCCGGATCTTCGGCCCCTTGGGCCGCGGAGATCAGATGGGTCCAGGACTCGTCTCCGGCGGTGTTCACGAAGTCCTGAACGGCGCGCTGCACGAAGGTCTCGACATCGACGCCGGCCGCCGAAGCGGCCGTGCGCACGCGTGTGGCCAAGTCCGGGTCGCAGGTGTCGAGCCAGGCCTCGAGACCGGCCGCCGAGGCGCCGGCCAGCCGTTCGCCTAGGGACAGCGCCCCGGTGTCGAAGCGACCGTCACGGGTCAGGCTGAAGGCCACGCCCAGGCCCCTGGCGCGATCGGCCAGGTCGGACACGTAACGCGTGGCCGCCGCCGTCCAGGCCCGGCTCTCCAGATGTAGCCGGATCTTGTCCTCGACATACTCGAAGGGCAGCTCGCGCCCCTCGATGCGGCGATCCAGCTTGAGGACATGCCAGCCGAACCGCGAGCGCACCGGCTGATTGAGAACCTGGCCAGGCTTTAAAGCGACCAAGGCCTGTTCGATCTCACTGACCACATCCCCTGGACCAAGTTGTCCCAAGGAGCCGCCGACCTCGCTCGACGGGCAGCTCGACAGGGCCTTAGCGAGGGCGGCGAACTGGCCGGGGCTGTTGACCAGGGTCGCCACCGCGTCGAGCGCCGTCAGACGGGCGGCCTCCCAGTGGGCGTCCTCCGCGCCTTGCGGGGCGATGAGGATATGGGCCGCCTCGACCAGGGCGGGGCTGGTGAAGCGTTCGCGCTGGGTGTCGTAGATCCGTCGGCAGAGCTCGGTGGTAGGGGTCTCGATATCGACCTCCTCGTCGAGGACGGCGCGGATCAAGGCTTCCTCGTCGGTTTCTTCGCGATCGGCCGCATCGCGCTCGGGCTCAGGGCGCAGGCCTAACTCGTCGGCGCGATGCAGGAGTAGAGCCCGCACGGCCAGGACCTTGCCCGCGGCCCGACGGGCCTCCATCGCTGAAAGGCTGGGATGGTTCTGGGCTTCCTGGGCGATCAGGAACTCGGGAATCTCGACGCCGTCGACAACGGTGGTGGCGGTCATTCGGCTACTCCCGGGTCTTGAAGGAAGAGGGCGGCCACACCGCTTCGATCTTGTCGCGATAGACCGGCGCGGCCGGCTCGGGGGAGATCGGCATGCCGCGCTTGGTGCGCACCAGCTGCCAGCCGCGGCGATTGAGGTACCAGACCGGCGCAGACAGCATGTGGACCAGGCGCGTGAACGGGAACAGCAGCAGGATGGTCATCCCGAGCACCAGGTGCAGCTTGAAGATCGGGTTCACGTCGGCGACCGCGCTGGCGATGCCCGGCCGGAAGGTGAAGACCCCCTGGGCCCAGGTCATGAACTTGACCATCTCGTGGCCGTCCAGGTGCTGCAGGGAGACGGGAATGGTCGACAGGCCCAGGATCAGTTGAACCATCAGGATCACCAGGATGGCGATGTCGCTGAAGCTGGACGTCTTGCGGATGCGCGGATCAAACAATCGCCGATGCAAGAGCAGCAGGCCGCCGGCCAGGCACATCACCCCCGCCAGGCCGCCAGCGACGATGGCCAGGATCTGCTTGGCGCCGTGCGGAATATGCAGGGCGTCGAACACCCAGATCGGCGTCAGCAAACCCACGAAGTGGCCGCCGAAGATCACCAGCACGCCGACGTGGAACAGCACCGAGCCAAGCATCAGCTGGCGACGGCGCAGCAGCTGGGATGAGCCCGAGCGCCAGGTATATTGCTCGCGATCGAAGCGCAGAACGCTGCCGAGCACCAGCACCGCCAGGCAGATATAGGGATAGACCCCGAACAAGAGTTGGTTGAGCACGGCCATGATCAGGCTCCTTGGGGGGCGCCGGCGCGAGCCCGGCGTGGAACGCGGCCCGGTTCGGCCTGCATGGCTTCGACCAGAGCGCCGGCCTTGGGGCAGCCGACATCCGAAGGACCGAAGGTGACGGCGGTTTCGGCCCAGGCCTTGTCGAGACCTTCGAGATCGTCGGGATCCTCGTCAGGCTCGCTGAGCAGGGCCGCCAAGGCCCCCGGATCGGCCTTTTGGGACGCCAGACTGGCCAGGGCGCCGAAGATCGCGCGATAGGGGCTGTCGCGCTTTTTGAGGCGCTCGCCCATGGCGTCCAGAACGTGGGTCGCCTCACCGAGCAGCGAAGAGGCCTCGGCGTCGGGCAGGATCGACAGGAACTCCAGGAACACCGGCAGGAAGTCGGGCAATTCGTTGGCCGTCAGCTCCAGGCCCTTGGTGCGGTAGAGTTCCAGAAGCGCGACCATGGCCTCGCCGCGATCGCGGCTTTCGCCATGGACGTGCTCATAGAGATTGAGCGACAGGGAGCGCGTGCGATCAAACAGATCGGTGTAGCGCTCTTGCAGGTCATAGATATCGTCGTTGCTCAGGATCGAGGCGAGACCGCCCAAGGCCTTGACCAGGGGCGCTGGCAGCAGGTTTTCCTTGATGATCTCCCCCAGCGCATAGGGCGTGGCGTCCTGCACTTGCGGGCTCGGATAGGTCAGGAGCAGGGCAAGCGCCTTGTAGGTGCGGGCCATGACTTTAGGCCTCCATGGGGGTCTTGGCGCGCGAGCGCGGATTGGAGCCGAACAGGCCCAGCTCGGTGCGGCCGCCCGAGCAGCCATTGCCGAAGGTGAAGCCGCAGGAGCCGCGCAGGTCGTAGGCGTCCTCGGCCGCCTCGCGGTGGGCCGAGGGAATAACAAAGCGGTCCTCATAGTTGGCGATGGCCATGTAGCGGTACATGTCCTCCACCTGGGCGGCGGTCAGGCCGACCTTGTTGGCGATGGCGTGGTCGATGCGGCCATCGACGGTCTTGGCGCGCATGAAGCCGCGCATGGCCAACATCCGCTCCAGGGCCTGAACGACCGGCGGCTCGTTGCCGGCGGTCAGCAGGTTGGCCAGGTAGCGCACCGGGATGCGCAGCGAGGCGACGTCGGGCATGTCGCCGTCCATCTCCAGCGCTCCGGCCGAGGCGGCCGACTGGATCGGTGACAGTGGCGGCACGTACCAGACCATCGGCAGGGTGCGGTATTCGGGGTGCAGCGGGAAGGCGACCTTCCAGTCGATCGCCATCTTGTAGACCGGGCTCTTGCGGGCCGCGTCCAGCCAGGCCTCGGGAATGCCGTCGGCGCGCGCCTGGGCGATCACCGCCGGGTCGTTGGGATCCAGGAAGATATCGATCTGGGCCTGGTAGAGGTCCTTCTCGTCAGCCGTGGAGGCGGCGGCCTGGATGCGGTCGGCGTCATAGAGCAGTACGCCCAGATAGCGGATGCGGCCGACGCAGGTCTCCGAACATACGGTCGGTTGACCCGCCTCGATGCGCGGGAAGCAGAAGGTGCACTTCTCCGACTTCCCCGATTCCCAGTTGTAGTAGATCTTCTTGTAGGGGCAGGCCGAGACGCACATCCGCCAGCCGCGGCACTTGTCCTGGTCGATCAGGACGATGCCGTCCTCCTCGCGCTTGTAGATCGCGCCCGACGGGCAGGCGGCCACGCAGGTGGGGTTGAGGCAATGTTCGCAGAGCCTCGGCAGATACATCATGAAGGTGTTTTCGAACTGGCCGTAGATCTCCTTCTCGACGCCCTCGAAATTGGCGTCGGCCGAGCGCTTGGAGAACTCGCCGCCCAGGATTTCCTCCCAGTTGGGACCCCATTCGATCTTCTCCATCCGCTGGCCGGTGATCTTCGAGCGTGGCCGCGCGGTGGGGAAGTTCTTCATCTCCGGGGCGTTCTGCAGGTGGGCGTAGTCGAAGTCGAACGGCTCGTAATAGTCGTCGATCTCGGGCAGGTCGGGATTGGCGAAGATCTTGGCCAGGATGCGCCATTTGGCGCCCATCTTCGGTTCGATCTTGCCATTGGCCTTACGGACCCAGCCGCCGTTCCACTTCTTCTGGTTCTCCCAATCCTTGGGAAAGCCGATGCCGGGCTTTGTCTCGACGTTGTTGAACCAGGCGTACTCGACGCCCTCACGGTTGGTCCAAACGTTCTTGCAGGTGACCGAGCAGGTGTGACACCCGATACACTTGTCCAGGTTCAGCACCATGCCGATTTGCGCGCGCACCTTCATTGGGCGAAGTCCTTCTGAACGAGCGTTTCTTCGAGCCAGTCGATCTTGGTCATCTTGCGCACGACCACGAATTCGTCGCGGTTGGAGCCAACGGTGCCGTAGTAGTTGAAGCCGTAGGCTAGCTGGGCGTAGCCGCCGATCATGTGGGTCGGCTTGAGCACGGTGCGGGTGCAGGAGTTGTGGATTCCGCCGCGCAGGCCGGTGATCTCCGAGCCTGGCGTGTTCACGATCTTTTCCTGGGCGTGGTACATGAAGGTTGTGCCTTCACGGATGCGCTGGGAGACCACGACCCGGGCGGTCAGGGCGCCGTTGGCGTTGAAGACCTCGATCCAGTCGTTGTCGACCAGGCCGGCTTTCCTGGCGTCGACCTCCGACACCCAGACCACCGGTCCCCCGCGGTTGAGGGTCAGCATCATCAGGTTGTCGCTATAGGTGGAGTGGATGCCCCACTTCTGGTGCGGGGTGATGAAGTTGAGGACGATCTCCTTCTCGCCATTGGGCTTGGCGCCCATGACGTGAGTGGTCTTCAGGTCGATGGGCGGGCGATAGACGCACAACGCCTCGCCGAAGGCCCGCATCCACAGGTGATCCTGATAGAGTTGCTGGCGGCCGGTCAGGGTTCGCCACGGGATCAACTCGTGGACGTTGGTGTAGCCGGCCGTGTAGCAGACCTTCTCGCTCTCGATGCCCGACCAGGTCGGCGACGAGATGATCTTGCGCGGCTGGGCCAGGAGGTCGCGGAAGCGGATCTTCTCGTCTTCCTTGGGCATGGCCAGATGGACGTGTTCGCGGCCGGTCTGCTTTTCGAGCGCCCCCCAGGCCTTGACCGCCACCTCGCCATTGGTCTCCGGCGCCAGCATCAGGATGGTTTCGCAGGCGTCGATGTCGCTCTCGATGCGCGCCAGACCCTGGGTCTGGCCCTCCTCGAGCACCTCGCCGTTCAACGCCTTGAGCAGATCGACCTCGTGGTCGGTCTTCCAGCCGATGCCCTTGCCGCCGTTGCCGCTCTTGGCCAGCAGCGGGCCAAGCGCGGTGAAGCGCTTGTAGGTGTTGGGGTAGTCGCGCTCGACGATGGTGATCTGCGGCATGGTCTTGCCGGGGATCGCCTCGCACTCGCCCTTGGACCAGTCGCGGACGTCGAAGGGCTGGGCCAGCTCGGCGGCGCTATCGTGCTGGATGGGGGTCAGGACGACGTCCTGTTCCACGCCCAGCACCTCCGGCGCGATCTTGGAGAAGGTCTTGGCGATGGCCTTGAAGATCTCCCAGTCCGATTTCGACTCCCAGCCCGGATCCACGGCCGCGCTCAGCGGGTGGATGAAGGGGTGCATGTCGGAGGTGTTGAGATCGTTTTTTTCGTACCAGGTGGCGGTCGGCAGGACGATGTCGGAATAGACCGCCGTGGTCGACATGCGGAAGTCGAGGGTGACCAGCAGGTCGAGCTTTCCTTCCGGCGCCTCGTCATGCCAGGCGACCTCGGTCGGCTTGACCCCGCCCGTCTGGCCCAGGTCCTTGCCCTGCACCCCGTGCGAGGCCCCCAGCAGGTGCTTGAGGAAGTATTCGTGGCCCTTGCCCGAGGAGCCGAGCAGGTTGGAGCGCCAGACGAACATGTTGCGCGGCCAGTTGGCCGGGTCGTCCGGATCCATGCACGACATCTCGAGCTCGCCGCTCTTGAGCTGGTCGAGCGCATAGGCCTTGGCGTCCTGGCCCTTGGCGGCGGCGGCCTTGGCCACTTCCAGCGGGTTGGTCTTCAGGGCCGGGGCCGAGGGCAACCAGCCCATGCGTTCGGCCTTGGCGTTGAAGTCGATCATCGAGCCGTTCCACACGCCGTCGGGCGCGGTCGGGGAGAGGATCTCGTCCATGCCGACCGTCTCGTAGCGCCACTGGTCGCTGTGGGCGTAGAAGAACGAAGTGGAGTTCTGCTGCCTTGGCGGCTTGATCCAGTCGGTGGCGAAGGCCAGCGGCGCCCAGCCGGTCTGCGGCCGCAGCTTTTCCTGGCCGACATAGTGCGACCAGCCGCCGCCTGACTGGCCCACGCACCCGCACATCACCAGCATGTTGATGGCGGCGCGGTAGTTCATGTCCATGTGGTACCAGTGGTTCATCGCCGCGCCGATGATGATCATCGACTTGCCGTCGGTCTTCTCGGCGTTGCCGGCGAAGCCGCGGGCCACGGCCAGGATCTGGTCACGCGGCACCGAGGTGATGGCTTCGGCCCAGGCCGGGGAATAGGGCTGGACGTCGTCATGGTCGGCCGGCATGTGATCGCCGCCAAAACCCTGGTCGACGCCATAATTGGCCAGGAACAGGTCGTAGACGCAGGCCACCAGGGTCTCGCCCTCGGGCAGTATCATCCGCTTGACCGGCACGTTGCGCACCAGCACGTCGGGGTGGTCGGTCATGGCGAAGCCGTTTGTGGCCGCGCCGCCGAAATAGGGGAAGCGCACGCCGACGACGTCGTCATGAACGCCCTTGAGGCCCAGGCGCAGGGTGGTCTCACGGCCGGCCCCGTCCTTTTCCTCCAGGTTCCACTTGCCATCTTCGCCCCAGCGGAAGCCGATCGAGCCGCCTGGGACCACCACCTGGCCGGTGGCGTCGTCCAGCGCGACGGTCTTCCAATCGGGGTTGTTGGTCTCGCCTAGGGCCTGGTCGAACTCGGCGGCGCGCAGCAGGCGCTCGGGCACATAGGCGCCGTCCTGTGGGACCAGGCGCACCAGCATCGGCAGGTCGGAGTACTTGCGCAGATAGTCGCGGAAGTAGGGGACCTGGCGGTCGACGTGGAACTCCTTGAGGATCACGTGGCCAAAGGCCATGCCCAGGGCCGCGTCGGTGCCCTGCTTGACCGCCAGCCACAGGTCGGAGAACTTGGAGGCCTCCGAATAGTCGGGACAGATCACCACCGACTTGGCGCCGCGATAGCGCGCCTCGGTGTAGAAGTGGGCGTCGGGGGTGCGGGTCTGCGGGACGTTGGAGCCCCACAGGATCATGAAGCTGGAATTGAACCAGTCGGCGCTTTCGGCGACGTCGGTCTGCTCGCCCCAGGTCTGAGGCGAGGCCGGCGGCAGGTCGCAGTACCAGTCATAGAACGAGCCGCAGACCCCGCCGATCAGCTGCAGATAGCGGGCCCCAGCGGCGTAGGAGACCATGGACATGGCCGGGATCGGCGAGAAGCCGAACACCCGGTCAGGGCCATGGGCCTTGATGGTGTGGGCGTTGGCCGCGGCGATGATCTCAGTGACCTCGT
This sequence comes from Caulobacter sp. GW822-FHT07D08, assembly GCF_058798735.1. Taxonomy (NCBI): domain Bacteria; kingdom Pseudomonadati; phylum Pseudomonadota; class Alphaproteobacteria; order Caulobacterales; family Caulobacteraceae; genus Caulobacter; species Caulobacter sp. GW822-FHT07D08. Next base: position 43,602 of record NZ_JBXAKU010000027.1, on the reverse strand, counting down.
CCCAGGTGGCGCGGATGAAGCCGCCGCCGCCGCGCCGGGTCACATAGTCGGCGCGCTGGGCCGGGTCGTTCTGGATCGAGGCCCAGGCGGCCACAGGGCTGCGGGTGACCCGAGCCGCCCGCCACAGCTTCAGCAGGCGCGAGCGGATCAGCGGGTATTTCACCCGGTTGGCCGAATAGAGATACCAGCTGTAGCTGGCGCCGCGGGCGCAGCCGCGCGGCTCGTGGTTTGGCAGTTCCGGCCGGGTGCGCGGATAGTCCGTCTGCTGGGTTTCCCAAGTGACGATGCCGCCCTTGACATAGATCTTCCAGGAGCACGAGCCGGTGCAGTTCACCCCGTGGGTGGAGCGCACGATCTTGTCGTGCTGCCAGCGGTTTCGGTAGGCCTGTTCCCAGGTGCGGTCGTCATCGTTCATGACGCCGTGGCCGTCGGAGAACAACTCGGTCTTGCGCGTGAAGAAGGCAAGACGGTCCAGGGTATGGCTCATTGGGCGGGAACCTTGATGAGGGCGGGCGCGGAGGTGTGCAGCAGCGAAGCCTTGCGGCCGTAGAAGGCCCAGTTGACGACCACGCAGCTGATGTAGAAGCCCAGGAACAGGTAGAGGGCGAACTGGGGATCACCGGTGGCCTTTAGCGAGTCGCCGAACGCCTTGGGGATGAAGAAGCCGCCGAAGGCGCCGACGGCCGAGGTGAAGCCGACGATGGCCGCCGACTCCATTTCCGCGGCGCGCTGGCGGGCCTCGAGGGGCGCGCCCGGCATCAGCCGGGGCATGTCGGCGCGGACGATGGCGGGGATCATCTGGAAGGTCGAGGCGTTGCCGACCCCGGTCCAGAAGAACAGCCACAGGAAGCTGACGAAGAAGATCGGGAAGGAGGGCGCCGCGCCATAGGCGCCGACTCCGGCCAGCACGCCCAGGACACCGACGGTCAGGGCCAGGAACGCCCAGTGGGTGACGCGCTCGCCGCCGAAGCGGTCGGAGATCCCGCCGGTCAGGGCGCGGGAGGCCGCGCCAATCAGCGGACCCAGGAAGGCCAGCTGCAGGACGTTGATGTCCGGAAACAGGGTCTTGGTCAGCAGCGGGAAGGCGGCCGAGAAGCCGAGGAAGGAGCCGAAGGTGCCCAGATAGAGCCAGCACATGATCCAGTTGTGCTTGCGGGTGAAGATCACCGCCTGGGTCGAGAAGGAGGCCTTGGCCGACGCAAGGTCGTTCATGCCAAACCAGGCGGCCACGGCGGCGATGACGATGAAGGGGACCCAGACATAGGCGGCGTTCTGCAGCCAGATCGACTTGGCCACGCCGTGCTCGACGATGGTCTGGGGCGCGCCGACCAGCGGGCCAAACAGCGCCAGGCCGATCACCACCGGCACCAGGAACTGCATGACGCTGACGCCGAGATTGCCAAAGCCGGCGTTGACGCCGAGCGCCGCGCCCTTTTCGCTCTTGGGGAAGAAGAACGAGATATTGGCCATCGAGGAGGCGAAGTTGCCGCCGCCCAGGCCGCAGGCCAGGGCCAGCAGGACGAAGACGCTGTAAGGGGTCTCCGGGTGCTGCACCACCACCCCGATGCCGATGGCCGGGATCAGCAGCGACAGGGTGGCCAGGGCCGTCCAGCGCCGCCCACCGACGATCGGCACCATGAAGCTGTAGAAGATCCGCAGGGTGGCGCCTGACAGCGCGGGCAGGGCGGCCAGCCAGAACAACTGCTCAGTGGTGAACTTGAAGCCGACCAGCTTGAGTTTGGCGATGACCATCGACCAGACCATCCAGACCGAGAAGGCCAGGAGGAGGTTGGGCACCGAGATCCACAGATTGCGGGTGGCGACGCGCTTGCCGGTTTCACTCCAGAACGCGGCGTCCTCGGGACGCCAGTCGGTGATCACCGGGCTAGGTTTGGAAGTCGACATCGATTGCGCCTTACTCACGAGTGAGCGGGAGGGTTGGCGACGCGCCCGCCGGGCGCGGCGAAGGAGGTGGTTTTGGACAGGCCGGCCATTTCCGGAAACTCCGGCAGGTTGGCCAGTTGGGGCGCGTTAGCGCGCTCCATCCGGCCGATGGCCAGGTGCATCCAGGTCAGGGCGCCGGCGACCAGGACGAACAGCAGCATGAAGCAGCTGGTCCAGACGCCGGTAAGGTCGTTGAGAGCCCCGAAGGCGATCGGCATGATGAAGCCGCCTAGGCCGCCGACCATGCCGACCAGACCGCCGACCGAGCCGACATGGTCGGGGTAGTAGACCGGAATGTGTTTGTAGACCGCCGCCTTGCCCAGGCTCATGGCGAAGCCGAGGGCGAACAGCAGGATCACGAATGGGACCAGGCCTGTGGCTAAGCGGAAGGTGATCGGCCCATGCACCCCGTCGACCACGTAGCTGGTGGCCGGATAGGACAGTAGGAAGGCGCAAACCACGCTGATCCCAAAAGTCAGATACATGACCTTGCGAGCGCCGATCTTGTCCGACAGCCAGCCGCCGAAGACGCGAAATAGCGAGCCGGGGATGGAATAGGCGGCCGCCAGCATGCCCGCGGCGACAATGTCGAGGTGATAGACCGCGACCAGATAGTGCGGCAGCCACAGGGCCAGGGCCACGAAGCCGCCGAACACGAAGAAGTAGTAGAGGGCGAATCGCCAGACCTGCAGCTTGCGCAGCGGGGCCAGCTGGGCGCTGGTGGCCTGCGGCTTGGCGCCTGTGCGGCGGCGGGTCAGCAGGTCGGGCTCGTCCTTGGTGGTCAGGAAGAAGGCGACCGCCAGCAGGGCCAGCGCTCCGGCCCAGATCTGGGCCACGCCCTGCCAGCCGAGCGCCAGCATCACGAAGGGGGCGGCGAACTTGGTGACGGCGGCGCCGACATTGCCCGCCCCGAATATGCCCAGCGCCGCGCCCTGGCGCTCCTTGGGAAAAAACTTGGAGACATAGGCCACGCCGACCGCGAACGAGCCGCCGGCCAGGCCCACGCCTAGGGCCGCCAGCAGAAACTGCGGATAGGTCTGGGCGTAGGACAACAGGAAGGTCGCCGCCGCCGCTGACAGCATGACCAGCAGATTGACCAAGCGGCCGCCATATTGCTCGGTCCAGACGCCCAGGAACACCCGGACTAGCGAACCGGTCAGGATCGGGGTGCCGACCAGCAGGCCAAACTGCGCCTCGCTCAGCCCCAGGTCCTGCTTGATCTTGACGCCGATGATCGAGAACACCGTCCATACCGCGAAACAGGCGGTGAAGGCGATCGTGCTCATCGTTAGGGCCGATCCGGCTCCCTGTTGTGATGGCGTCGCCGTCTGCATGTCTGCCCCCAAATCGCGCACGACAACATCTGCCGCGAGCAATCTATTGCGGGGGGAGGCTTCGGCGCATTTGATAAGCATCAAGCAAAGCGAAATAACCGACGTTCACTTATGAGTATTCGGTGCGGCAAAAGGGCACGGTTTTATTTCATCAATCGCAATTGACTAACGCGTCAAGTATGCGATTGATAGTCATCAAGCGACGCGTCATTAGTCGGGTTGACCTGCGTCAAGGCCGCCCGGTCGCGACGACGCCATGAGGGAGGCATGATGAGAAGCGCTGATCTCGACCGTGTCAGGAGTCTGCCCTTGTTCGGCGTGATGTCGGACGAGGCGTTCAGGAACGTCACCGGCGGCGCCTTCCTGCAGAAGTTTCCGGCCGGTACGACCCTGCTCACCGAGGGCGACGCGGTCGACTTCCTCTATGTGCTGCTCGACGGCAGCGTCGAACTGGGCGCGACCTGGAATGACAAGGACACCACCCTGGCGGTGCTGCGGCCGGTCTCCACCTTCATCCTGGCCGCCGTGGTGCTCGACGCCGACGCCCTGATGAGCGCCCAGACGATCGAACGGTCCGACATCCTGATGTTGTCGGGAGAGGCTCTGCGTCGGGCGATGAAGGAGGACGCCGCCTTCGGCTTCGCCGTGGCCCAGGAATTGTCGGGCTGCTATCGCGGCCTGGTGCGGGCCATCAAAAACCAGAAGCTGCGCGGCGGGCTCGAGCGGCTGGCCAACTATCTGATCACCCAGAAGGTGCGCCAGGGCGGGGCAGACACCTTCACCCTGCCGCACGAAAAGCGCCTGCTCGCCTCGGTGCTGGGCATGACGCCGGAGAACCTGTCGCGGGCCTTCGCGGCGATCGCCGACTATGGCGTAGTGGTCAACGGACCGCGGGTGACGATCGCCCGGCCGGTGGTGCTGGAGCGCCTGGCCAAGCCCGATCCCCTGATCGACAACCACACCCTGCCCACCGATGCGCCGACCGGCAAGGCGCAGCGCGAGCGCTGGCCGACGGCGCGGGATATTCGCTCGGTCCCCTAAGCTCGGCCTAGCCGCCGAACTGCGCCAACTGCCGTGTGTCGCCGCTGTTGTTCTCATGCAGCCGGTGGCCGACCGGCTTGCCGATCAGGGCCGCCTCGATGCGGGCTTGCAAGGCTTCTTCTTGGCCGGGAATCAGCAGATCGCGAAGATTGACCCCCAATTCGCCAAACAGGCACAAGCGCAGCGCGCCCTTGGCGGTGATGCGCAGGCGGTTGCAACTATCGCAGAAACCCGGGGCATAGGGCGCGATCAGGCCGATGCGCCCGCGGTGGTCGGGATGGGCGTAGTCGGTGGCCGGCCCATCGTCGAAGGCCTTGGGAACGGGCGACCAGCCGCGCATCGCCAGCCAGCCCTGCAGGTCGACGCCGGAGACGTGCTGGTCGTCGAAATAGGCGGCGTTGTCGCCAGTGCGCATCAGCTCGATGAAGCGAAACGAGATCGGCCGATCACGGACGAAATCGGCGAAGATGTCGAATCCGGTCTCCACCGTGTAGCGCAGCAGGACGGCGTTGACCTTCACCGTCGGCATGTTCAAGGCCAGGGCGAGGTCGAGGCCGGCGATGATCTCGTTCAACTGGTCGTGGCCGGTGATGCGATGGAAGGCGGCCGGATCGAGCGCGTCGATGCTGACATTGAGATTGGTCAGGCCCGCCTCGCGCCAGGCCTGGATATTGCGCTTGAGGCTCCAGCCGTTGGTGGTGACCGCCACCTTGTCGATGCCGGGCGTGGCCGCGGCGCGCCCGATGATCTCGACCAGGTCACGGCGCACGCTCGGCTCGCCGCCGGTCAGGCGCAGCTTGGCGACGCCGAAGCCCGCGAAGGCGCGCACCACGCAGTCGATCTCGTCGGGGGTGAGAAAAGCCATCGACCCGGACTTCTTGAAGCCGTCGGGCAGGCAATAGGTGCAGCGATAGTTGCACACCTCGGTGACCGAGAGGCGCAGATAGCGAAAGCGGCGGCCAAAGCCGTCAACCAAGCGTCCCATGCGGGCTCCTTTCCAAGCAAGGGAGGCGACGGCGTTTCCCCCGTCACCCTTGCCGGCGGAGCCGGCGCGGCGGCCCGGCCCTGGCGCGGATGCGCTTTAGGCCCGAACGCTCGGAGCGAGCCTCATCGGTAGGCCTTGCCGGCGGGGGAGGCCATGACGCCATGCGCCGCAGGGCTTGATATCGGTCAAGCCTTGGTCGGGCGCGGCCCAATCAACATGGGGCCATAGGCGGCCACGTAACCGGCGAAGGCCAGGACCCAAAGGCCCGCCGAGAGCATCAGGAGGCTCCGTTGGCCCGCGCCGGTGAACGGCGCGACGATCCGCGCCAGGGCCGAGGCGTTGATGGCCAGATAGATCGCGGCGGTGGCCGCGTCGGCGTGAAGCGGACGACCGGTGTGGCCGCGGCTGGAGCGGGTCATCACCGCCAGGGTCATGACGCCGATCGCCCCCGCGGTCAGGGCGTGGACGCCGACGGTGCGCGGGATCGCCGGATCGAGCACCGAGGCGCCCAGCAGCAGCAGGGCCAAGCCCAGCCAGCCATAGCCAAGGTGGAGAATCCACACCAGCGGTTCGCGCCGGGCGGCCCAGCCGCGCCAGCGCGCTAGTCGGACCAGATGAGCCAGGCCAGAGAGGGCCAGAAGGACGCCGGTGAAAAGGGCGTCGGGAAAGGCGACCCAGGCGAGGGCGGCCAGGCCCGTCAAGGCCAGGGCGGCGCGGTCGATCAGGCCAAAGACCGCCGGCTGGGCGGCCATGCCCCGGGCCTTGAGCCAGTTGCGGGTGAAGCTGGGGGTGATACGTCCGCCGATCAGTGCGATCAGCAGGGTCGCCACGCCCAGGGCCAGCCGCTCGCCCAGCCCCGAGGCCCAACTGACGCCCTGCAGATGGAAGGCGATATTGCCCAGAGCCAGGGCGCTCACCAGGCCGCAGACCGGCAGGTTGCGCCAGTTGCGGCCGGCCAACACCTCGCGCCAGAGGACGCTGGCGAAGACCAGCAGGAACAGGCTGTCGATCACCCCGACGGCGGCGGCGCCAAGGTTGGCTTGGAACAGCATGGCCACGCGTCCGGCCAGCCAAAGTCCGACCAACTGGGCCAGGGGCGCGCCGATGATCGGCATGCGTCCGGTCCAGTTGGGCACCGCCGTGGTCAGGAAACCGGCGACGATGGCCGCCAGGAAACCAAACAGCATCTCATGAACGTGCCAGTCGCGCGTCAGCATGCCCGGGCCGCCGGCCAGGTAGCTCCACAGCCACAGCGGGACGACCAGCGCCGACCAGAGGGCGCCCAGAAGGTAGAAGGGGCGAAAGCCGAAGCTGAACAAGGCGGGGCCGCGATAGGCGCGGCGGGCGGCGGCGGTTGACATCGGGACACCCTGCACCCGAACCGACGCTCACGCCTTGATAGGGGTCCTGGCCGCCTTGATGATCGTCAACCGCTTAGCCGCATTTGGAATAGCCGCAGTCGAAACAGGTGTCGCAGCCCTCCTTGCGCACCATCTCGAAACTGCCGCAGCGCGGGCAGCAGGCCTTGTTGGCGGCGAACGGATTGGCCGAGGTCTCGGTCGACGTTCTCGGGGGCTGTTCGACGCCCGGCTCGTGCGATGGCTGGCCGCTCAGGTGCCGCTCGATGACCCCGCCGATCGCGGCCAGCAGGGACGGAGTGTAGCGCCCATCGATCCAGCCGCCGCCGCGCGGATCGAACACCGCCTTCAGCTCCTCGGCCACGAACGACACGTCGCCGCCCCGCCGGAACACCGCCGAGATCATCCGCGTCAGGCCCAGCGTCCAGGCGTAGTGCTCCATGTTTTTGGAGTTGACGAAGATCTCAAAGGGATGGCGGCCGTCCTCGGCCTCGACGTCGTTAATCGTCACATAGACGGCATGAGCGCTGTCGGGCCATTTGATCTTGTAGGTCGCGCCACCCAGGGCGTCGGGGCGCGAGGGCAGGGGAAGCTCGGGCGCGGGAGCCGCAGCCGGCGGCGCCACCGACAGCACCGAGCCCGTGATGGCGTTGGGCCGATAGGTGGTCAAGCCCTTGCAGCCCAGTCGGTAGCCCTGGCGATAGATGTCGGCGAAGTCGTCGAAGGCGATGGTCTCGGGGCAGTTGACGGTCTTGGAGATCGAGCTGTCGACCAGGGCTTGGGCGGCGGCCTGCATGCGCAGGTGATCGGCCGGGGCCAGGTCCTGGGCGCTGACGAACGCCGCCTCGGGGGGCGGGGCGTCGCCATGCAGCCGCTTCCACACCGCCAGGGCGTAGTCCTCGACCTGCTCCTCGCGGCTGGTTCCGTCCGGCTGGCGCACCTTGCGAGTATAGGCGTAGGCGAAGACCGGCTCGATGCCCGAGGAGACATTGCCCGCCAGCAGGGAGGTGGTGCCGGTCGGGGCGATGGAGGTCAGGCAGCCATTGCGCAGGCCGTGGGCGGCGATCAGGGCCCGGGTTTCCTCGTCCAGGCTGGTGAGGTTGGGCCGGTCGAGAATCCGGGGGTCGTAGAGGGGGAAGGGGCCTTTCTCAGCGGCCAGCCGCGCCGAGGCGCGATAGGCCTCGCGCTTGATCACCCCCAGCCACCGCTGGGTCAGCGCCACGGCTTGGTCGTCGCCATAGCGCGCGCGGCAGAACACCAGGGCGTCGGCCAAGCCGGTGACGCCGATCCCCAGCCGCCGCTTGGCCCTAGCCTCGACCGCCTGGGCTTCCAGCGGAAAGCGGGAGATGTCGATGACATTGTCTAGCATGCGCACGGTTGTGCGGGTCAGGGCGCCGAGCCTGTCCTCGTCGAGGACGGCGCCGGGTTCGAACGGGTTGTCGACCAGGCGGGCCAGGTTGAGCGAGCCCAACAGGCAGGCGCCATACGGCGGCAGCATCTGTTCGCCGCAGGGATTGCTGGCCAGGATCTGCTCGCAATAGGCCAGGTTGTTGGCGGCGTTGACTCGATCGATGAAGATCACCCCCGGTTCGGCGGCGTCATAGGTAGCCTGCATCAGCCTGGCCCAGAGGTCGACGGCGCGCACCGTGCGATAGACCTGGCCGCCGAAGCTCAGCGGCCAGTCGGCGTCGGCTTCGAGCGCGGCCATGAACGGATCGGTGACCAGCACCGAGAGATTGAAGTTGCGGAAGCGGCCCGCCGCGCGCTTGGCGTCGATGAAGGCCTCGATGTCGGGATGGTCGATGCGCAGGCAGCCCATCATCGCCCCGCGCCTTTGTCCGGCCGACAGGATGGTGCGGCACATCGAGTCCCAGACATCCATGAAGCTGAGGGGGCCGGAGGCGTCGGCCCCGACGCCCTCCACCCTGGCTCCGGCCGGGCGGATCGAGGAGAAGTCCATGCCCACGCCGCCGCCCTGCTGGAGGGTGACGGCCGCTTCGCGCACATGCTCGAAGATGCCGCCCAGGTCGTCGGGCGTCACCCCCATGACGAAGCAGTTGAACAGGGTCACCGCCCGGGCGGTGCCGGCGCCGGCCAGGATGCGGCCGGCCGGCAGGACCTTGAAATCAGTGAGGGCCTCCAGGACCTCGGCTTCGAAACCCTCGCGCAGCTTGGGCGTCTCGGCCTGGGCGATGGCCCTGGCGACCCGCGCCCAGGTCTCGTCGACGTTGGCGTCCCCGCCGCCGTCCGGCGGCGCGAAGCGGTACTTGCTGGACCAGATCTCGCCGGCGAAGGGGTTGTCGAACGCCATGGTCGCTCTTTCTGAATTTGGAGAGGAAAGGCTGAGTGATTCCCTGCGGCGCATGAAAGGCGTCGTCGCCCGTCCAGTCTGCGACATCGGCCAGGCCGGGCCTTGCGCAACATCAAGGCGCGGGCCGGCGCCGCTCAATGCACGCCTCTGGCAAAGTCCTTAGGGTTGGGGTGGGAGGAGCTTCCATGACCGAAAACGCCCAGATCTCAGCACTGAGCCGCCCGCCCGCCGGGCCTGACGCAGCCGTGCTATTTAGCCTCGACCCCGCCGACACCCGCGCGGTCGAGGCCTATCTGGTGCTCCACGCCCCAGGCGATCCCGAGGCCGCCCAGCAGGCCGGGGCGCTGATCGATCACATCCTAACCCGCTATCATCAGGTCCATATGGAGGACTTCCCCCAGGCCATCGCCCTGGCGCGCAAGGTCGAGGCGGTGCATGTGGCCGACGCCGAATGCCCCGACGGCCTGGCCGATCACCTGGCGCTGATGGCCGACGAGCTGGCGGGCCACCAGCGCAAGGAGGAGGCGGCGCTGTTTCCGATGATGCGCCACGGCGGCGGGCCGATGGTCCGCATCGCCATCGCCCGGATGCAGGCCGAACATCGCGACGTGGTCGAACAACTGACCCGCCTGGCGGTGATCACCAAGGATTTCACGCCGCCCCAGGAAGCCTGCCGCACCTGGCGGGCCCTCAATCAGCTTTGCCGCAAAATCGATCGCGAGCTGCGCGAGCACATGCGTCTGGAAGACGCGATCCTGTTTCCGCATTTCGCCGGCGCCGTCTAGGGCGGCGCGGCTCGTCAGAAGTCGAGCGTCTCCACCAGCGTCCCGGCCTTTGCCGGCGGCGCGCCTGGGCGGCGGCGGATCAGGACATCGCTCATCGCCAGGGCCTTCTGGGCCGAGGCGTCCTGGTCGCCGATCGGCGCGACGCCGCCAGGCAAGCGTCTGGCCCGCACGAAGGTCTCGCGATCGCCGCAAGGACCAAGCGGGGCGGTCAGGGGCTCTTGGCGCCAACCGAGCGCCTCGCCCGGCTCTAGGCCAGCCAAGCCGGCGATCAGCGGCGCGAGGAACAGACGGGCGGTCACCATGGCCGAGGTCGGATTGCCCGGCAGGCCAACGATCAGCGCGCCGCCCGCCCGGCCCAACCACACCGGCTTGCCCGGCTTGATGGCCACCTTGGAAAAGGCCTGGTCCAGGTCGAGGGGCGCGAACATGGTCTTGGCGAAATCACGGTCGCCCACTGAGGCGCCGCCAGTGACGACGACGATATCGGCCAGCTCGACCGCCGATCGCGCCGCCTTCTCCAGCGCCGACAGCTCATCGCCGACCCGCCAGCGATCCACCACCTTGCCTCCCCAGGCGCGGGCCATGGCGGCGACGCCGAAGGTCACGCTCTCGGGGATGCCGGGGCGCAGGCTGGAGGGGCGGCCCGGCTCGTCAAGTTCGTCCCCGGTGCCGATGACCAGCACCTTGGGCCGGACTATCACTGAGACCTTGGCCAGATCCGCCGCGGCGGCCGCCACCAGCCTCTGGGCGTTGAGCCGGGCGGCGGCTTCGACCAGCACGTCCCCGGGCTTGAAATCCGAACCGGCCAGCCGCAGGTTGCTTGGGCCGCGCGGCGGATGGGCGAAGAGAGCCAGCGGCCCCTCGCGCTCGACCTCTTCCTGGATCACCACCCGGTCGGTTCCGGCCGGCGCCACGGCGCCGGTGAAGATGCGCACGCAGGCGCGCGGCGTCAGAACCCCGTCGAAGGCCTGGCCGGCATAGGCCTCGCCGATGACCGCCAGGCGGACCGGCGCGTCGGTCAGGTCGTCGTCACGCACCGCATAGCCGTCCATGGCCGAGACGTCGGCGCAAGGCGTGGCGCGCCGCGCGACGATGGCCGCGGCCAGGACGCGGCCGTCGGCCCTGTCCAGGCGCACGGTTTCGCGGCCCAAGGGCTGGGCCAGGCCCATCACCAGGGCCGAGGCCTCATCGTAACTGATCAATTGCAGACGCCGCGATAGCGCGGGATCTGGCCCACCAGCGAGCAGGGGCGAAAGCGGCTGTCCAGTTCCTGGCCGAGCACCAGGTCCCAGGCGTCGCGGCAGGCCCCGGTCGAGCCGGGCACGCAGAACACGAAGGTGTCGCCAACCTGGCCGGCAAGAGCGCGCGACTGCAGGGTCGCCACCCCCACCGTGGCCTGGCTGGCCTGATGGAAGACCACCGAAAAGCCGTCCATGGTCCGGCGAAACAGCGGCGTCACCGCCTCGGGCGTGACATCGCGCGGCGCAAAGCCGGTGCCGCCCGTTGTGAGGATGACGTCGACCGCCTCGTCGTCGGCCCAGGCCTGGACCTGACGGGCGATGGCCTCGACTTCGTCGGGTACGATCACGCGGCCCGCCAGGTGATGGCCGGCCGCGGTCAGGCGATCGACCAAGAGGGCGCCGGAGGTGTCGGTGTTGTGGTCGCGGGTGTCGGAAATGGTCAGCACGGCTATGTTGAGCGGATAGAAGGGCAGGCGCTCGTCGATACCGGCCTTGCGGCCCTTCGCGGCCAGGGGCGCGTCATCCATGGTCAACCTCCAGAAAACATCGACAGGAAGGCCACTTCCTGCCCGGGGCTGATCCAGGCCTGGTCGCCGACGATCAGATGATCGACGGCCGCGCGCAGGCCGCGTTCGCTCAGGGCCTCGTCGCCGCCATCGGTCTGAGCGGCCAGTTGCGCCCTCAGCCAGGACAGCGAGCAACCCTCGGCGGGAATATCCACGGCCAGGCCGCGTCCGAAACGGTCGGCGACCTTGCCGAAAAAACAAATCTGGATCGTCGCCATCGCGGCGGATCCCTGAGCCAAACCTTGGGACATCACAAAATCCATCGTCGCCAACCGTGATCGGCCGCCCTCGACCTACACCCGCGGCGCGGCAAAGCGATTGTCGGAAGTCAAGCGGCTCGCCGACGCCGGCGAGGCTCTAGGCTGGATCCAGGCCGGCCAAGAGCGCGGCCAAGGCCAGGCGGCCTATGCTCGCCGGCTCCATGCCGGCTAGGCGCTGGGCGGCGGCCGCGCGCTGGACATCGGCGGCGGCCCGCACGTCGGTCGCCGTGTCGATGACGCGTCCGGCGCGCATGACCAGGAGGTGATCGGCCAGACGTCGCACCTCGTCGGCGTCATGGCTGACATAGAGCACGGGGATGGCCAGGGTCCGGTGCAGGCTTTCGAGATAAGGCAGGATCTCGGCCTTGCTGTCGGCGTCGAGGCTGGACAGCGGCTCGTCCATCAACAGCAGGCGCGGCTGGGAAAGCAGGGCGCGACCCAGCGCGACCCGCTGCCGCTCGCCGCCGGAAAGGTGGGTCGTCGACCGCCCCAGCAGCGCCTCCAGCCCCAGCAGCGCGACGACCTCTTCAAAGCCCGTGGCCAGCGGCTCGCGCGTGCGTCGCTGGCCGTAGCGCAGGTTGTCTGTCACCGACAGGTGGCTCAACAGACTGGCGTCCTGGAACACCATGCCGATCGCTCGGCGATGCGGCGGCAAAGACCGGCGCTCGTCCTGCCAGGTCTCACCCTCGACGACCAAGGTGCCTGGAAGGCTGGAAAGCCCGGCCAGACAGCGCAGCACGCTGGTCTTGCCCGCGCCCGACGGGCCCACCAAGGCGGTGACCCCCCTGGGCGGCAGGGTGAAGACGACGTCGAGCGTGAAGGCCCCCAGGCGTCCCGCGAACCGCGCCTTCACGTCGGTTCTGGCGGGCGACAGGGTCATCGCGCGGGCCGTGACGTGCGCCGTTCGATCAGCAGCATGGCCAGCAGGACGCCGAAGGCGAACACCAGGAGGCCGATCGAGAGCTGATGGGCTTGGGCAAATTGCAGCGACTCCACCTGCTGATAGATGCGCGTCGAAATCACCTCGGTTTCCCCCGGCACGGAGCCGCCGATCATCAGCACCACGCCAAATTCCCCGATGGTGTGAGCGAAGACCAGCACTGCGGCGGTCAGCAAGCCACGGCGGGCCTGGGGCAGGGCGACGGTGAAGAAGGCGTCCAGCGGCGTCGCGCGCAGGGTAGCGGCCGCCTCCATCGGGGAATCGCCCATGGCCTCGAAGGCATTGCGGATCGGCTGCACGGCGAAGGGCAGGGAATAGACCATCGAGCCGATCACCAAGCCGGTGAAGGTGAAGGCCAGACTGCGAACCCCAAAGGGGTGCAGCAGGCTCATCAACGGACTGGCTGGAGCCAGCAGGATCAGCAGATAGAAGCCCAGTACGGTGGGCGGCAAGACAATAGGAAGGGCGGCGACGGCGGCGATGATCTCCTTCCACCACGCCCGCTGGCGCGCCAGCCACCAGGCCAGGGGCGTCGATACGATGAGCAGCAAGACTGTCGTGACGACCGCCAGCCTCACCGTTGTCCAGATCACCTCAAGCATCGTTGGCGCGTCTCATAGCTGTGCCGCTGGCGCTACGGATGAGCTCGGTCCGTTCGAATAGGGTGGGTTCCGTTGGCCGGGCGTCGATGGCGTCCGGTCGGGCAAAGGTCATCGCGGTATTAGAGCCTAGAATGGCCCCGAGGCGATTGATGGTCGTCAAGCGCTGGCGAAATCCGAGCTCGTTAGACGACCGACAGGCCTAGTTGACCCCTCGCACCGGACGCGAGCGCCGGGTGCGAACGTCCGGACCTTCGGCGGTTTGGGCCGCGCGGCGGTGTCGGCGGCGCACCGGCGTGCGGCGAGCGAGGCTTGGACCTCGCCTAGGCCCCAGACCACGCAGCTGCAGGTCAGCGGACACGTCAGTCGTGCTTAGCTGGCTTTGGGCATAGGCATCGCGTGCTGCGTTCGGACATGACCCGCTCCAGTAAATTTGTCCCCAAGGATCAAGCGCGCTGTTTCAAATCGTCAAGCGGGCCGGAGATTTGGCGATAGGCGGCCAACAGGCTGGGCCGCTTTTGGCGCGATGCGGACATCTTCGCAGCGATGCTTTAGGTGACCTACTCGGCGATGTTGTCCACGCCCCGTCAGGCACGTTTGCGCCCCTTGTCACTGCGAGGGGGCCTATGGAGTACAATAGCGTACTCGTAGTTATCGGTTTCATCCGACAAGGGGCGCCATTCCGGTACACGAGTGGGTACTAGGTCCGCGTCTGCAGCCTTGTTCCCACTCGTGGCCCTTTCCAAGTGTGGTTCCGGGATCCGCGCTGGAACGGCGAGAGCGGCGGCTTTTTCACCCCCCGTCGCCGCTAGCGTCCGGAACAACTCGAACGGCGAGCCGCTGATCTCAATCAGATTCGCGGACTTGATCTCGACTCTCTGAGCAACAGCTCTGAGCCGGTCGCGGCGGAATGTGCCGTCCTCGTTTCGCAGCATTTCGCGTGTCGCATCTGAGAACTGCTTAAGCAGCTCCGGCGTGATGAGCGGGCCCAGACGTTCGATCGCACGCCCTGCGCGGTCGGCGTCCTGTGTGGCGCTGTCGCGCAGTTCCTGGAGCTGGCGAACGCGATCTTTAAGATGCGGATCGCTAGCGTCCGCCACGCCGCTCTCGATGGCTTCATAGAGCCGCACGAGACGCGCGCTGGCCTCGGCCGCCCGCTTGCGCAAATCACCGACGTGCCGTCTGCGGCTGTCCATCACCACAAGGGCGTGCTTCACCCGAGACCGACGATTTCTCGCGACCGCGATCTGAAGGTCCGGATTGGCTCCGCTGCAGACGGCGGGACGGGACAGGTTGTGGACGTTGCGTCGCGGGCCTTTTGCTCCCTAAGGTTGTGTTCCGAGCGTTTTCAATTGCTCGACCCCGTTGGTGTTCTTCGGGTTCAGCACCAGAGACTGGCGGTAGGCGGCGATCGCCAGGGTCTTGTCGCCGTTCTTGGCGTAGGCCTCGCCCAGGCTGTCGAAGGCGTTCCAGCTGTCCGCGTGGATCTCGGTGTCCAGCCGAAGCAGGGCGACCGCCGCGCCGATGTCGCCGTCGCCCATGCGCTGGTAAGCCCAGCTTACAAGCTCGTCGTCGGAAAGCGTGAAGTCGGGCTCCCGGGCCTTGAAGGCTTGGTAGACGCTCGACGTCTTGCCGAAGCCCTGGCGAGCCAGTTCGGCGGCGAAAGCCGCGCGGGTAGGCGGCGCACCCTGGCTGTGGGTCACGCTGGTGGTGAGCAGGTGGGCGGGCGCGCCGCTCTTGGCGGCCGGCAGGTCCAGGAACGCCCGGCTGGCCGCGTCGCCTTTCAGATAGGCGTCCAGGAACCGGCGGACATAGGTCTCCATCCAGGCGGTTGCGGTCGACAGCTCGTCCTTGTCGTACTCGTCGTAGCGGCTGTCGCCCAGCAGGCGCTGGCCGAACATCACCGAGAAGTTCTCGTGCACCATCGGGGCCAGCGTCACGCGGTAGACATCGGCATATTTCATGTGGTTGAGCGGGCTGGTGACCTCGTTGCGCCCCTCCGACAGCTCCTCGATCTCACGCGGCCGAGCGGCGATAAAGAGCAGCGGTGCGGTGGCGCGGGCCTGGGTGGCGTAGGCGGCCTGCTTGAGCAACTGGGGCCAGTACCGGACCGAGCCGTCCAAGGCGACCAGGGCGTCGATGCGGCTATCCTTGGCCGCGGCCAGGACATTGGCCAGGCCGCCCCAGCTATAGCCGATCACGGCCAAGCGGTTGGTGTCGGCCTGGGGCAGGCCATGGGCGTAGCCAATCAGGAATTCGATGTCGCCGGCCTGGGTCTCGACGCCCTCCAGGTCGGTTGTCATGTCGCGCTGAGCCTGACCCAGGCTGGGGCTTGCGATGACCACATAGCCCTGGCTGGCCAGGTATTCGCACAGGTCGGCGTTCTCGAACGCCCAGGCGCTGAAGCTAGGGGCGTAGATCACGACCGGGAACTTGCCTGACGCCGCAGCGGCGTCGCGACGGGCCCGCATCGGCGCGGCCAGCTCTGCCTTGGCGCGCTCCGGCGACAGGGCGGCGGTCCGTTGCCCGGCGAACGCGGCTTCCAGCGCCGCGCGCTCGGCGGGAGTATGTTCGAAATTGTCGTCGCTGGCGCCGATCTTGAGATAGTCGGCGACGGTCATGGTCGGCTTGGCGGTCTTTGCCGCCGGGTACCAGACAAAGGTCTGGATCGGCCGCGCTCGCTCTCCGGTGACCCCCTTGCCCGTGACGACGTCGGTGAGCCCCCGATAGGCGCGGGAGAAATCGTATTGCTCGACGACCTTCAATCCCACCGCGTGCGGGCCGGGCGGGTTCGCGCGGGTAAAGTTAGAGTCTGCGAGGCCAACGGACGGTGCGGCAAGAAGCACCAGCAACAGAAACAATACGCGCATGTCTTTCCCCTCGGGCGGGGTAGCCATGGCCGCGTTCTCGAACGGCGCCAAATAAAGCTTCTGTAATGTGAAGCTGTGAGACCCAGGCGCCCGAGACTAGAGCCTGTCTGGTTTAGATGGAACCATCTAAACCAGATAAACAGGCTCTATCTTCATACACTTAGAGCGCGTTCGAGCGGTTTAACCGCTCACACTTAAACCTAACGCGCTCTAGCTTCGGGACGACGTCGCGGGCTCGGACCCATGGAGAATCGGAACGAGGTTGGACGTCGGCGGGGCGCTCGGCCAAGGTGAGGGCTTGACGCTCCGGGTCATGGTTTATCCGGCTTTCTGCATCTGGGCGCGGAAACGGATCAGCGCCAGCACCAGCGCCAGGGTCCCCACGACCACGATCGCCGCCAGATGCTCCCAGACCTCGGCCAGCCCCGCGCCCCGGAACAGGATGGCGCTGGACAGGGCGACGAACTGGGTGGTCGGCGAGGCCTGCATGACCAAGCGCATCGGGGCTGGCATGCTCTCCATGGGAGTCACCGCGCCCGACAGCAGGTTCAGGATGACGAAGACCGGGATCGACATGAGCGCGAATTGCGGCATCGATCCGGCCGAGGTCGCCAGCAGGATGCCGATGGCCGCCGTGGCGAACAGGTAGGGCGCGACGCAGGCCATGAACACGGCCACCGAGCCTTGGATGGGCACCCCCAGGCCCAGCCGAACGACGATCTGCAGCGACAGGAAGGCCGCCATCGCCACGACCACGCCGTTGGCGATGATCTTGCCCAGCGCCACCTCGATCGGGGTGACGGGCATGACCAGCAGCCGCTCGATCGTGCCGCGCTCGCGCTCGCGCATGAAGGCCGCGCCGACCAGCAGGATCGAAAGGATGGTGAGGTCCAGAGTGATCTGCATCACCGAGACGAACCAAATGGCCTGGTGGTTCGGATTGAACGCCATGCGGGGAACCAGGCGGACGGGCTGGGACACTTCGGAGGCCGGCGATCCGAGCGCCTGCGACACCTCGGCGGCGACGATCCGGCCGATATGGCTGGCCCCGAGGCCGGCCTGGGTCATGGCGGTGGCGTCGATCAAGAGCATCAGGGCGGGCTTGCGGCCGCGCAGGAGGTCGGCCTCGAAGTTCGGCGGGATTTCGAGGACGAAGATCACCCGTCCCGTCTCCAGGGCCGTGTCGGCGGTCCGCGTCGTCAAGGGGACCGGCGCGCGGAACAGCGGCGGCTGCAGGGCGTCGGTCAGCCGGCGCGATAGCGGGGAATGGTCGTCGTCGACCACCCCGACGGGGGCGTTGTTGACCTCGGTCTTGATGTCTCTTGAGACAACATAGACCGCGAAGGTGAAGGCAAAGACGATCAGCACGATGGCGGCCGGATCGCGCCAGAGGCTGGCGAATTCCTTCATGGTCAGGTTCAGGACGTTCGCCAGACGCATGGGTCAGGGTTCCTGCTTCTTGAGCAGTATCCGCGCGGCGGCCATCTGGACAAGGCCCAGGATCGCCAGAACGGTGATCGCCGGCGCCAGATCGGACAGGCTCCGCGCCTTGACGAAGGCGCCCAGACTGACCTGCTGGAACCACGCCCCTGGAAAGATGGCGTGGATCACCCGCCCAGCCCCCTCGATCTCGGACGCTGGATAGAGGAAGCCGGAGAAGTTCACGGCGGGGATCAGGGTCAGGATGGCCGCCGCGGCCATCACCGCCGTCTGGCTGCGAAGCATCGACGAAAGCAGGACCCCGAACGCGGTGCTGGCGAAGACATAGGCCATTCCGCCCGCCAGGAGCGCGACGCGCGAGCCGTTGATCGGCGCGCCGAACCACCCGACGGAGCAGGCGATCAGGGCCAGGAAGGCGACCATCGCCACGACCACATAGGGCGCCTGCTTGCCGATCAGGTACTCGCCCACCGTCGCCGGGGAGCTGTAAAGGTTCAGAATGGATCCCAGTTCCCGTTCTCGCACGACGCCGAGGGCGGTGGTCATGGCCGGGATCAGCGCTAAGGCGAACATGATCACGCCCGGGGTGATGGCGAACACGCTGCGAAAGCCCTGATTATAACGGAAGCGCGGCTCCACGCTCATCGGGGCGGCCTGGGCGGGCGAGACCCCGTATTGTTGCCGGATGCGATCGTCGGCGTAGGCTTGCATCAGCGACAGCGCGTAGCCTTCCGCCGTCTCGCCGCGGAAGGGCGCGGCGCCGTCGACCGTCAAGCCGAGCTCTGGCTGGCGTCCGGACAGCAACGCCTTGCCATAGCCGGGCGGAATGTCCACGGCGACGGTCACCTCGCCAGCCCGCAGGCGACGGGTCATGTCGTCGACGCTCGCGAAAGGGGGCTTGCGCTGGAAGTAGCGTGACCCCTCGAACGCCTGCGCCAGCCCGCGGCTTTCGACGCTCTGATCCTGATCAAGCACGGCGAAGGTCAGGTTCTCGACGTCGAACGAGATGCCGTAGGCGAAGACGAACAGCAGCAGAAGGGGCGCGAGAATCCCGAAGCCTAGTCGGACCGGATCCCGGCGCAGCTCCAGACTCTCGCGGCTGGCGAACGCCCAGACGCGGGCCAGCGGGCGGGAACGGGCGAGACGTCCCGTCGTGGCGGCGACCGGCGAGGCCGTCGGATCATCGCCCCCCTGCGCTTCGGCGAGATAGTCGACAAAGGCTTCCTCTAGCGTCGCGGCGCGCCGCTGCGCACGCAGGGCCTCGGGCGCGCCGACGGCGAGCACCTTGCCGGCGTTCATCAGCGAGATCCGGTCGCAGCGGGCGGCCTCGTTCATGAAGTGGGTGGATAGGAAGATGGTGACGCCATCCTCGCGCGCCAGCCGGATGATCGTGCGCCAGAACATGTCGCGCGCGGCCGGATCCACGCCCGAGGTCGGCTCGTCCAGAATCAGAATGTCCGGCCGATGCAGACAGGCGGCCGCCAGTTGCAGGCGCTGGCGAACGCCCAGGGGCAGGCCGGCCGGGTAGCTGTCGGCCTCGTCCAGCAGATCGAAGGCTCGAAGGGCGTCGTCCAGCCGACGCGCCCGCTCCCCGCTCGGAATGCCATAGAGCTTGGCCTGCAGGGCGAGATTGCCTCGGACCGTGAGCTCCTCGTACAGCGAGAAAGCCTGGGACATGTAGCCGAGCCGGGCGCGTCGGGCGATCGACGAGGCGTCGACGGGCTCGCCCAGCACCTCGACCTCGCCGGAGCTGGCGGCCAGCAGGCCGACCAACATCTTCATCGTCGTTGTCTTGCCGCAGCCGTTCGAACCCAGGAAGCCGAAGATCTCTCCCCGCCTGATCTCGAAGCTGACATCGTCGACCGCGACGAAATCCCCAAAGCGTCGGGTCAGGCCCCGGGCGCGGATCGCGGGCTCCCCGTCGCCGTCGTTCAGCGGAGGGGCGATGATCGGCTCGGCCGGCTTGTCCGAGACGAGCAGGGTGTATGCGGCTTCCATGCCGTCGGCGTCGCCGATCACCTCGGCGGCGGGACCGTCCGCGAGGATCTTGCCGTCGTCGAGGGCGATGATCCGCTGGAAGCGTTCGGCCTCCTCCATATAGCCGGTGGCGACGAGGACCGTCATGGCCGGGCGCTCGGCGCGGAGCTGGTCGATCAGAGCCCAGAACTGGCGGCGCGACAGGGGGTCGATGCCGGTGGTGGGCTCGTCCAAGATCAGCAGGTCGGGATCGTGAACCAGGGCGCAGCAGAGCGAGAGCTTCTGGCGCATGCCGCCCGACAGTTCGCCGGCCGGTCGGTCGAGGAAACGAGAGAGGCCGGTCGCCTCGGTCAAGCGCAGGATGCGGGCGCGCCGCTCGTCCAAGGACTGGCTGTAGAGGCGGCCGTGGAAGTCGATGTTCTCTCGCACCGAAAGGGTCGGATAGAGGTTCTTGCCCAGCCCCTGGGGCATGAAGGCGATACGCTCGAACGCCGTGGCGCGCTGGCGCTCTCGTCGCATGTCCGCGCCGAACACGCGAACCTCGCCCGTCTGCATTCGGCGCGCGCCCGCGATCAGCGACAGCAGGGCCGACTTGCCGACGCCGTCGGGGCCGACGACGGCGGTGGTCGAGCCGGCCGGGATGGTCAGCGACACGTCGCGAAGGGCGAAGCGCCGGCGATAGCGGTGCGTGAGCCCCCTGACCTCGACCAGCGCCTCAACGGCCATCGGCGAACCTCAGATCAGCGGGCCAAGGCGCCTTGGCGTCGCGGCGGACATAGGCCTCGCCCGTCAGCCCTCCGTGAACGCCGTCACGGTGACCGGCCAGCCAGGCGCGGTCGATGGACAGCTTCACGCGATACATCAGCTTGTCGCGCTCGGACGCCGTCTCGACCGTGCGAGGCGTGAACTGGGCGTCCGCGGCGATGAACGCGACCCTGGCCGGCGCGATCAGCGGACCGTCGCTGTCCAGCTTCAGGCGGGCCTCCGCGCCGATGCGCAGCGCGGCCACGTCCCGTGTCGGAAGGAAGACGGTCATATAGGCGTCGAGCGGGTCCAGCAGGGTCAGCACCCGCGAGCCGGGCCCGACCATCTCCCCCGGCTCCAGCAGCCGGTACTCAACCCGCCCCGCCGCCGGCGCGCGCAGGCGGGCGTCGCCGATCGCCGAGCGGAGCTCGGTCAACTGGGCCTCGGCGGCCTGGACCATGGCGGCGGCCTGGGCCCGCGCGGCCTCCGCGCCGGCCAGGGCCCAGACCGCGGCGTCCCGCTGGGCGCGGCGGCGATCCGCGTCGGCGGCCGAAACGGCCTCGTCGGCCACGAGCTGATCGGCGCGGCGGGTTTCGACCTGGGCCAGGGTCGCGGCGACACGCTGGGCGCGGACCTGCGCCCCCGCGCGAGCCTCGGCTTCGCGAGCGGCGGCGGCGTTGGCGATCGCGGCCTTGGCCCTGGCGTCCAGCTGTTCGGTTTCCTGGGTCGCGAGCACCGCGCCAGCCTCGACGAGGTCGCCTTCGCGCGGCGCGACCGTAAGCAGGCGACCGGCCATCTTGGCCGACACGACGAAGCGCTGCAGTTCCACCCGCCCGTTGGCGTAAATGAAGCCCTTTGGCGGGCCGACGTCTCGGCTGGCGCGCCAAAGCCAATATCCGCCGCCCGCGCTCAGGACCGCGAGGATAAGAAGGAAAGCCGCAAGCCGCTTCATCATGGTCGCTTTGGTTGCGCCGGTGATCCGCACAGAAGACGCAAGCTACGACATTGCGGTGCAGCATAATTTGATCAAACGCACGACGAGCGTCCGGCCAGCGGCGTAGTTTCCGGCTTCTAGGCCAAGAAGAGGATGGGATGATTTCGCGGCGAGCCTTTCTGGTCGCGGGTTCCGCGATCGCCGTGACGTCTTGGGGCGCATCCTTGGCCGGCTGCGCCATTGGACGCCCTTATGTTGCGCCGCAACCTGACCTCCCCGCCCGATTTCCAGCCCAGGCCGACACGCCGACGTCGAGCCCGATGGCGCTCGCCTCGTGGTGGCGCGGCCTGGGCGACCCCGTCCTGAGCGCTTGTGTCGAGGCGGCGCTAAAAAACAACGCCGATCTTCGCGCCGCCGTCGCGCGGATCGAGCAGGCCCGCGCAGCGCTCGATTCGGTAAGAGCCCTGTCGCTGCCGATCGGGCAGATCTCCGGCGTCGCCGGCCGTGGCGAAGACAGCGCCTCCAGCCCCGAGGGGCGGCTCCTCGAGGGATTTCGGCTGAGCCGAGAGAGCGACCTCTACGCCAGCGTCCTGACCATCGGTTGGGAGACGGATCTTTTCGGTCAAATCCGGCAGGCGCGCGAAGCCCGCGCGGCGCAGGTGGAGATGAAGGACGAGATGGCGCGGGCCATGCGTGTGGCGATTGCCGCCGAGACGGCGCGGGCTTATGTCTTGCTACGCGCCCTGCAGCAGAGGTCGGCGGCTTTGGACGCTCGGATCGCCCTGGCCGAGCGCGCGCTGAGCCTCGACCAGCGTCGCGCCAGCGTGGGCGAAGGGGCGGTGGTCAAGGTCAGCGAGGACAAGGCCGAACTGGCGGCGCTCAGGTCGGCGCGGCCCACCTTGGACGCGGGCCTCGTCAGGGCCGCGGACACGCTGGATGTGCTTGAGGGCGCGCCGCTGGGCCAGAGCCGGGCGCTCCTGGCGAAGTCCCGAGATCTTCCGATGGCCTTGCCCGCCGCGGTTCTGGACACGCCGGCGGCCGCGGTCGCCCGGCGGCCCGACGTGGCGGCGGCCGAGCGGGCCATCGCCGCCAGCCACGCCGGCGTGCGGGTGGCGATGGCGCGGTTCTATCCCTCCGTGAGCCTCGGCGGGCTGGTTGGGTTCTCGAGCACCGACGCGGCCAGGCTGTTCGATCCCGACGCCAAGCTCTGGCTAGGCGGCGCTTCCGTGCGCTGGCGGCTGCTCGACTGGGGCCGACTGAACGCGGACCTGCGCGAAGCCAGGGGGCGGGAGGCCGAGGCCCTGGCCGTCTATCGTGCGACAACGGAGAAGTCGGCGGGCGAGATCGACGCCGCCTTGGCTGCGGTGAGGGCCGGCGCCGAGCGGACACGCCAGGTCGAGGCGCTGATCGGCGAGATCGAGAAGGTCCGCCGCGCCGCTGATCGAGCCCGCGCCGTGGGCGAGACCACCTTGGATCCGGTGCTGCGAGCCGACCAGCAACTCTGGCAGGCCCGGGACCAAGGCGTCGTCGCCCGTTCGGCGGCGTTGGAGGCCTCGATCGACCTCTATCGGGCGCTGGGCGCGGTCTGATCCTCGCGCGTCACCCTCAAGGCGGCAGGGGACAGCCGCAGGATATCGGGAATCCGGGCCTTTTGGCGCCCCAGGCGCGCGGTCTGCTGTCCACGGATCTGGGCGATACGTATCGGTCGGGCGGACTCCGCGATCGATCAAGGTCTTCATAGGAAGAACAGCATGTTCGGTTCGCTGACTATGAGGCCATGCGCCAAGACCCGGCTCCACGCCCATTTCTCGAAGAGGCCCTGTCTTTCGCTCGATCTGAGCCCGGCATGTATGAAGTGGTCGGCGAGTTCCATCCAAAAACGGACCGGGAAGTCTAAAACCACTCCGCCTCGAAAGTCGGTTACGGGTCGGAGTTCGCCCTCAGCGTCGGAGCCTGAATGTCCTGAAGCTGGAGTGGCGTCAACGTCAGCAACTGGCGCGACGTAGCCCGTAAGTCAGCGATGCGCATACGTCCCGACAGCCACCCATAGCGGCTCCGAAAACCATCGCAATACGCGGGTCCCTTGTCCGACTAGGTGGGAGGCCCCGCCAACTGGTTACGCTCTATTGTGCGTGGGCCGGCGAGATGCCCTTCGACTTAGGGTAAAAGGCTCTATTGCGCCGCTTTGATATTGAAAAATATATCGATGAAGGGCTTTGATGTTTGATTTAATATTGAATTTTCGATTGCGCTTGGCAACTATGATATAATAATCGATATCATCGCGCATATATGATGCAAAAAGGTATATCAAATTGGAAAGCCGGACACGCGCTCTGACAGATACCCTGCGCGACGCTAGAGGCCGCAAGGGGTGGTCGCAGCGCGATGTCAGCGATCGGATGAAGCTGACCCAGGCTCAGCTGTCCCGCATCGAAAGCGGGGCTTCTGACGTGCGTTTGGCCACGTTCGTCGAGCTTGCTCGTATTCTCGACCTCGAGCCGGTCCTGGTTCCGCGTTCGGCGCTTTCAGGCGTCACCGCCGTGCTCAGGGAGCTTGAGGCGGGCCAGGACGCGCGCACTGTTCGTGGCGCGGCCAATGATCTTATGCAGATCGTCCGTGACCTGCGCGGCCGTTATCCGAACGACCCGTTGCTTGACCGGCTCGAAACGCTCGCCCGCGATCTTCATCCCCTTGAGCCGCTGTTCCAGTCGTCTCCCGCCCAGGCTGAACTGACGGACATCGTCGAGGACCTGCGTGAGCGGGCGCGTGCGCCGGGACGTGATCTTGGTGGTTTCCGCCGGGGTGTCGACCGGCTGGCGTCGCTGCGCAACCAGATGGTCCATGGCCGGCACGCCGGAGAACGGCCGGCCTACACGCTGGACGACGAGGACTGAGCCATGGTCGACATTCTTCAAGTCTGGATCGGCGAACGCAGAGTTGGCGCCATCACGGCCCTGGGCGGTGACCGCTCGATTTTCACGTTCGATAATGACTATGCCGACGACGCCCAGCGGCCGACGCTGAGCCTGTCGTTCAAGAGCGCGGCGGGCGGGCTCATTCGCGACTACAGGAGCACCCAGACGCGGCTGCTGCCATACTTCTCCAATCTCCTCCCTGAAGGGCGGATGCGCGACTACCTGGCTGAGCGCGCCGGGGTGAAGTCCAGTCGCGAGTTCTTTCTGCTCTGGGCGCTCGGTGCTGACCTACCTGGGGCGACGCGGATCGTGTCAGAGGACGGGGAAGGGCCGCCAGTCGGCGCCGGGCCAGGCGACGCGCCGCCCGCCGCGCGCGCCGATCGGGCGCTGCGCTTCTCGCTCGCCGGTGTCCAGCTGAAGTTTTCTGCCCTGGCTGGGCCAAAGAAGAGCCTGACCATCCCGGTTCACGGCGACGGCGGCGACTGGATCGTCAAACTGCCGTCGGCTCAGTATGCCGGAGTCTCTGAAAACGAGTACGCGATGATGTCGCTGGCGCGTGCGATCGGTATCGAGACGCCAGAGATCAGGTTGCTCGCTCTCGATGACATCGATGGTCTGCCGGAGGACGTCGGCCGGCTAGAGGGCGGCGTATTCGCCACCCGCCGCTTCGATCGTCTCGAAACGGGCGAGCGCGTGCAGATGGAGGACTTCGCCCAGGTCTTCGGCCTCTACCCAGAGGACAAGTATGAGCGCGCCTCCTACCGCAGCATCGCCGGGGTGATCTGGCGAGAGACCGGCGAGCGTGGCCTGACCGAATTTGTCCGGCGGCTGGTGTTCAGCGCCCTGATCGGCAACGCCGACATGCACCTGAAGAACTGGTCCCTGCTCTATAGAGATGGGATCAATGCGACCTTGGCGCCGGCCTACGACTTCGTGGCGACCCAGGCCTACATCCCCGACGACAAGGCTGCCCTGAAGGTTTCGCGCAGCAAGCGCTGGTCGGATTTAGGCCAGGAAGAGCTGATTGTCATGTCTCGTAAGGCGGGTCTGCCCGAGGGGCTGGTCCTAAGCACGGCTGTCGAGACGATCGCGGCCTTCAGGGAGGTCTGGAGTCGAGACCTGAGCAATCTTCCGATCGACGCGGCCGTGAGAGAGGTTGTCGAGACCCAGCTAAAGATCGTGCCTCTTGCTCGGGTCTGACTATTCGGCAGGCGGGTCCCAGGGGGGCGGTCAGCCCAGCGTGCTCCAGCGGCAGCGCGATCCGAACGGTGGGGTTCAGTGTTCGAATTGTCTGGCTTGGACCAATGCCCACCATCAACCTGCTTCCGAGTTCTCGTTGGTCGATTACCGATCTTGCGTTTGTGATCAGGCGATCAAGTCCCGGGTCGTCAACAGGGCCGAGCTTTCCTAAAATCTTAGCTGACGGTAACGGTTGGGGGGAGTCGTTTGCAGCGGCCAGTCGTGCGCGGCGGCGGTTTAGGTATCGAAACGAAGAGAACAAGCCATTCAGGCCTGAAGCACCGCGTACATATGCGCCAAATGGTCAGCGGGTTCAGCGTCAGCAGGGCGCCGGCAGGCCGAGGCCAGCCGAACACCGCGAACGTCCGAGGCGGTATGTCGATCTGGCCTTCGAGCCGCGTCGTGGCATGAGGCCGGCTGCCAGCCGTCTGACGCGAGCACCTGTTTTCCAACCGCCTATTTCTCCACCTGGAGAGTCTCCGCCTGCAGAGTGACCGGCCCCAGAAGACCCGACGGCCGCAACGGCGCGTCGGCCTGGTAGAAATTGACCGGCGCGAACGCCACCGGCTTCGCGCCGGGTTGCTTGTCGCCGATCAGCCGGTTGGTCCACAGATTGACAACTTTGATCGAGATGTCGTTCCGTCCGGGCTTGAGCGCGCCGCTGACATCAACCTTGTAAGGCGCGCGCCAGGCGGTCGGCATCACCTTGCCATTCACGGTGACGACCGCGAGTTCGCGCACGTCGCCCAGGTCCAGCATCAGGCGCTGGCCCTTGGCGAACCAATTCCGAGGCGCCTCGAGGCGCTTCTGGTAGGTGGCCGCGCCGGAGAAATACTTGATCCCCGGGTCGGAAGAGGCGGTCCAGTCGCTCAGGCTGGGCAGCGTGGCGCTCGCCGGAGCGCCGCGTCCGGCCTCGAACCTCACCGTCCAAGGACCAGCGATGGTGGCGACGGTCGTCGAACTTACTTTAGGGGCCTGCCATGCTGGGGCCGTCGCCGATTTGCGGAACACCACGAAGCGAGCGTCCTGCGCCCCCAACTCCAATGGAACGCGAACGCGGTCGCCCTCCAGGCGGTAGCTTAGTGGCGTCGCGCGCCCGGTCTCGGCGTTCCAAAGTTCCGGGACCTTGCCCTTGACCCGGAAGCTGGCGTCGAACCGCTCGGCGCGGTCCTTCTGGTTGCTGACGAAATAGATGTCGGCATCGCCATCACGACGATGCAGCGCCAGCAGCTTGGCGTCCGCCGCCCGCCCGTCATAGGCGATGTCGGGCCCCACACCCTCGGCCGCCAGCCCCGCCGCCAGGTCCGAGGTCCCATAGACCCGGCCCCTGCCATAGGCGTGCGCCGACGGCTGGGATCGCGGTCCCCACAACGCCTCGACGAGGTGCAAGACCTCGGCGTCGGGCGACTGAAGGCCAAGCCCGCCGATCGGCCGGGCGCCAACCAGGATCGCGCCCTCGTTCACCAGCGAGGCCAATTTCCGCAGGGTCGGCAATGTCAGGTGGGTGACATGGGCCGGCATATAGAGCACGCGGTAGTGGGCGCCGCCCTTGCTGATCAGTCGCCCGTCCTCAACCGCCAGCTGGGTGCGCAGCCCATCGGGATTGATGTAGTCGTAGCGATAGCCTTCGGGCACGTCGGTGTTGAAGCGCATGTGGAACAGTTCGGTGAGGTTGCGTTCCTCGCCGTAGAAATAGGCCACATCGGAGACGTCGCGCCCCTGCTGCAGCAGGTAGGACGTGCGCGAGAGATACTCGACCCATGGGCCCGCCTGCTCGGCCCAGGTGTCGTTGCGATTGAAGAACTGTCCGAAAAACGCCATCGCCAGCCCTGGTTTGCCATCGACGAACGGCTGCTGATGGGACTCGTGCATCAGGATCCGGTTGACGCCGTGGGCGAAGATCTCGTCGGCCACCGGCTTGAGCATGGCGGGCGCAAAACCCCACATGTCATTGGTCGCCGCCACCGTGAGAGACTCGGCCGCCACGAACGGACGGCCATAGACATGGGCGACCGAGGCGGCTTCGAGCAGATCGGCCTTGAGCGATGGCTGGCCAGGCGCGGTCGCGAACGGCCGGTACCAGTATTCGGCGGTCGGGATGTCGGCCCGCGACTTCATGGTCATGCCGTCGCCGATCGCGCGCGGCGTGTCGCCTTGGGCCTCGCTGTAGTAGCCCATGCCACGGGCGTGCAGCGCCTTGGCCAGGACGGCATAGTGGTTGTCGGCGAGCAGATCCTTCAGCGTCTGGCGATAGTCCCAAAGGAACCGATCGCTGGCCGCCGCGCTCTCGACCACCCGCCCGGCCAGCACCGGGAGGAAGGGCGTCGGGTCATAGCCACGGCGCTCCTGAAAGGCCTTGAGCAGTCCAGGCGTCCAGTTCTGGACACCGGCTTCCCAGCTGTCGGTCAGGAGGTTCTCGACGCCGCTCGCGCCAAGCTTTCCGCCCGTGGCCTCGTCGTAGAGTTTCAGGTAGGCGTCGATATAGCGTCCGACCGCCGCCGCATCGAGCTTGTCGACCTCAAGGCCCGTCGCCTCAGGCTCCGCCGGGCCATTGGTGGCCCCGGTCAACGACCAGCCGAACCGCAGCACCGTCCAGGACCCGACCGGCGGCGTCCACGCGAGGCGACCGTCCGGCCCCATCTTCGAGGTCAGGTCGATGACACGGCTGGCGGCGATCGCGCCAACATTGGCGGCTTCGGCGGGGGATGCGTCCGGCTGGTCGCCCAGCGTCGACTGAAACCCGGCCTTGGCCTCGAACCGGTCGATCCGCGCGCCTTGCTCGAACGACAGCCGGGTCAGCTCGAAACCCTTGGCGGCCTTCGGCGGCCCGAACAGGAAGGCAGGCGTGTCGGGCAGGGGCGGGGCGGGCGCGGGCGCTGTGAGCACGACGCGAAACACGCGGCCGCTGACAGGCTTGAACGCATAGGTGCGCTGCGGCGCTGGATGCTCGGCCGTATCTGGAGCGGCGCGCAGAATGCTCCGGAAATCATGCCCGTCGTCGCTGACCAGGATCTCGACCTCGGCCGGCGCCTTGCTGCCCAAGGCGATCGCCGAGAGCGTCGCGGGCCTGTCGTAGGTGGCCTGCACCCACGCCGTCTTGTCGCCGTCCAAGAACGGCAGGCCAATGGCGCCGGCCAGGGCTGGCGTCGCGATCGGGGTCAGATCGAGGGGACCGCTCGCGGTGCTAATCGTGGGCGCGCCGCCGCCCGTCTCCGTGGCGGGGGTCGGAAAGGCGATCACGAGGCTGTCGCCGTAAAGATCGCCCTTGAACCCGACCGGACCCGTTCCCCGATACTCCTTCGCCACGCCCTGGAACGGCCCGGTCGTGGCGGGCGGCCCCGCGAGCACGCCGTCGAACGGTTGGCCGCCCTCGATCCGCGTCTCGCTCCAGACATATTTCTTCATGGCGTCCCGCGGCGCGACCCAGACGCCGCCTGTCTGGCTCCAGCCCGGAGACCCGGCGATCGACACCTCCATGCCGGCGTCGTGCGCGATCCGTGTCGTCTCGCGAAAGACATCGCGCCAGCCTGCGCTCATGAACGGCTGGGGATGGGCCACCATGGGCTTGCCGCCCAGTCCGCCGCCGGAAAAGGTATGGACCCCGCCGACGCCGATGCGTTGCATCCACTCCAGGTCGAGCTTGGCGCCGTCAAGCGCCACATTGCCATCCATCCAGTGCCACCACACTCGAGGACGCGCGGCGTTTGGCGGGGTCTCGAACCCGGCGCGCAGCGAATCGGCGCTCGGGGCGGCAGCCGGCCCGGCCAAGGCTGCGCCCGTCATCAGGGCCAGCGCGCCAACGGTGATGGACCAGTCGCGAACGCGCTTGCTCCTGCGGTCAGGTTGGCGGCTGGTCATCGACAATCTCCATTCGTCGGGCGTGCGGACAGGATGAGGGCGTCGCGTCGCGTCGCGGCTTCAAGGCGTGGGCTGATATTGGATCGACAGCGGCAGATCGCGGGACGAGCCGCCCACACGCAGACGGCGTGGGCCGCTCGGCTGGCGCCAGGCCTTGGCCTGCGGCGACCAATAGGCAAGGCTGCGAGTATCGATGCGCAGATGCACCTCGCGTGTTTCGCCCGCTTTCAGCGCCACGCGCTGGAAGCCAGCCAGGACACGCGGGGCGAAGGTCAATCCCTCGGGCGGCGAGGCGGGCCTGTCGACATAGACCTGCGCCACTTCCGCGCCGTCGACGGGACCGGCGTTGCGCAGGGTGAAGGCGACGTCCAGGCCGTCCTTGGTCGCCCTGGCCGTCAGGCCGCTATAGGCGAAATGGGTAAAGGACAGGCCGTGGCCGAACGGAAACAGCGGCTCGACCTTCTGGTCGTCATACCAGCGATAGCCGACCAGCACGCCTTCCGAATAGCTTTGGTGACCATTCACGCCGGGGAAGCGCTCGGGCTGGCTGACCGGGGTCTGCGCCTCGCTCGCCGGGAAGGTCACCGGAAGCCGGCCCGACGGATTGACCTTGCCGCTCAGGATCGCGGCCGTGGCCTTCCCGCCGCGCTGGCCGGGATACCACATCTGCAGCACCGCCTTGACCTGGCCCAGCCAGGGCATGAGCACCGGCGCGCCGGTGTTGAGGATGACGACGGTGTTGGGGTTGGCCTTGGCCACGGCCTGGATCAACGCGTCTTGGCGATCTGGCAAGCTGAGGGACGGGTTGTCGCCGCCTTCGGTTCCTTCGACATGCGCGAATACTAGGGCCACGGGCGCGGCCTTCGCCGCGGCGGCGGCCTGCTCGATCAAGGCGCGTCGTTCGGCTGGCGTCGTCCAGGCCAGCCGCAGCTGCAGCGGCTCGGCGGCGGTGGCCTTGACGCTGATCCTGATCGGGTGGGCGACACCGGCCTCAAGATGCACCGTGTGGCCCTGGTTGAGCAGGCCGTCAGGCGTCTTGACAAGGCGAGAGCCGCCGAACAACCGGCCGCCTTCGATGATCTTGCGGCCGTCAAGTTCCACGTCGGCCGCGCCCCGGTCGGCCTCCGGCATCGCGAAGCCGCCGACCGGCGAGAAGTGCAGCATGAGATCATAATCGCCGGTTTCGGCGGCGGTGATCGAGCCTTCCCAGACCCGCGACTGCCCCTTGGGCAGCGCCTGGTCGCCGGTAAGCGCAATCGGGGCCGCCCGCCCGCCAGTATCGACAAGGCCTGGTCCTGTTTTCCAGCTCAAAGCCGAGGCCGGAACAGGTGAGCCTTCGAGGCGGAAGCCTTCGGCGAAGGCGAGCGCGCCTCCAGCCGACTCGGCCAGCGCTTCATAGGGATTGTCGAGCGCGGTCGGTTTGACCTCGGCGCTGCCGCCGCCGCCGAACAGGGCGCGCCTGGCGGTCGGGCCGATCACCACAGCCCGCTTGAGACGGGCCGGGACCAGCGGCAGGACGCCGCCCTGATTCTTGAGCAGCACGGCCCCTTGTTCGGCGATCGTCAGCGCCAGCGCCTCATGGGCCTTGATCTGGGCCTCGTCTTCGGTGAGGCGCGTCGCCGGCGCATCGAGAAGGCCGATCCTGTCCATTTGGGTCAGAATGCGCCGGACGGCGCGGTCGATGTCGGCCTCGGCCGCCACGCCGCTGTTGACGGACGCCTTCAGATCGTCGGCGAAGAACCGGCCGCGCGGCATTTCCATGTCCAGGCCCGCCTTCAACGCGCGCGCGCCGCTATGGGCGGCGCCCCAGTCGGACATCACGAAGCCCTTGAAACCCCAATCGCGGCGCAGCACCTGATCGAGCAGGAACGGGTTCTCGCAAGCGGCGACGCCCCCGAGCTTGTTGTAGGCGCACATCACCGCGCCTGCTCCGGCGTTGATGGCGGCCTGGAAGGGCGGGAATTCAATCTCGCGCAGAGTGCGCTCATCGACCGCGACATCGATCGTCAAACGATCGGTTTCCTGGTTGTTCGCCGCGAAATGCTTGATCGTCGCGATGACGCCGCCGTCCTGCAGGCCGCGCACGCTTTCGCCGACAAGCTTCGACGCCAGGAGCGGATCCTCCCCGAAGGTCTCGAAGTTTCGTCCGGCCCTCGGCGCCCGAACGATGTTGGTCATCGGCGCGAGCAGCACCTGCTGGTTGCGCTCCAGCGCCTCGCGGGCCACGGCCAAGCCCCAGGCCCTGGCCAACTCCGGCGAGAAGGTCGCGGTCAGCGCGACGGGCGCGGGAAAAGCGGTCGCGGTCCGGGCTGTTCGAACGCCGGCGGGGCCGTCGGCCAGTCGCAGGGGAGGGATCTTCAGTCGGGCAAGCCCGGGAATATAGCCGGCGCCGCCGAGATGGGCGGGATCGTCATGGCCGTGGAGGAAGTTGATCTTCTCATCCAGGCTCATCTGGCCGACCAGCGCATCCACCCGGCCGGCGTCAGCATGGGCCATGCCGGCGCTCCACAGGAGCGCCGCGATGCTGCCGGCTTGGAGAAGGCGACGGACGGAAGGGGCCATGCGGATCGATCCTCAAACAAAGCGGGGCGTTGCGGCCGAAAGAGCCTTTGCGCGCACCGGAGACATTCCTTTTGCCCGCGATCTCTCCGGGGCGAACCGCGTTCGTTTTCGTTTGGAGAGCTACTGGGGCGAGCCGCCGACTGGTCGGCGAGGGGAGGGTTCCGCCCAAGCTCCTGAAGAGCCCGGGCGGAACGTGGCGCTTACCTGGGGGAGAGGCGCGCCTGGCTGATCGTCAGAAGCTTTTTCTGACGCCCAGCGACACCAGCCGGCCCAGGGTCGAGCCGTTGGCGTAGCCATCGGCGTCGTTGTAGTAGGGCGGCTCGGCGTCGAAGAGGTTGTCGACGTTGAGGGTCAAGGTGGTGTCGGCCATCCAGCCGGTCAGCGAGAGCTTGTAGCTGGCATAGGCGTTGACGGTTGTGAACGCGGACACCTTGGACTGTCCAAGGACGCCGATCACCCGATAGCCGTCGCTGTGGTTGACCGTGATCAGGGTGTCGAACGCTCCGGCCTTCGCACCCGCCGTGGCGACCAGATTGTATTTGCCGGTGCCGTTCTTCAGTTCGTCGACCTTCGGCGCGCCCGGGATCGCGCGCGAGTCGCGGTTGAGCGTGTAGGTGCCGGCGATGCTGGCGTTGACCGAGCCGAAGCTTGTCGGGCGGCTATAGCCAAGGCTGAAGTCCAGGCCATCGACCTTCAATGAGCCGAGGTTCGTGCGGCGCGCGTCGATCAGGGCGTAGGGCGTGGTCGCGCCGCCATAGAGGCTGGCGATGCTCGGCGCATTCTCCACCCGCATCCCGGCCGTCGCCGCCAGGGCCTGGGCCTGGGTAGGATTGATGACATAGTAGGAAGCGTAGCTCGGGTTGGCGAAATAGCTGGCGCCATTGAAGAAGGGCGCCAGGCCAATAGCGTCGGTGAAGTCGACGTTGAAATAGGTCAGGCTCGCCGTCAGGCCATCCAGCGCGCCCTTCGGTGTCCAGTCGCCGCCGATGGACCAGGTGTGTGCGGTCTCAGGCTTCAGGTTGGGGTTGCCGCCGGCCAGCAGGATGGTCGGCCGGAAGAGATCTGTCGGCGCGCTGGTGGACGGACGGAACGGGCTGACCGCCAGGACCTGGGCCCTGGTGTCCACCGCGCCGCCGGTGTCGGCGAGGCTGGGGGCGTGGAACGACGTGCCCCAATTGCCGCGGATGCGCAGCTCGGGCGTTGGACGCCAGGTCAGGCCGATCTTGGGGTTGGTCGTCGAGCCGACATCGTCATAGTCATCGAAGCGCGCCGAGGCCGACAGGTCGAGCGAGCCGATCGCCGAGTCCGATCCCATCAGGGGCGCCAGCAGCTCCCCGAAGACCGAGCTCACCTTACGCTCCGAGGTCGAGCGGAACAGGACAGGGGCGCCGCGCGGGCCCTGGCCCTGCGCCGCGCGCAGGTTCTCCTTGTGGAACTCGGCGCCGACGGCGAGCTTGGCGTCGCCCGCCGGCAGGCTGAAGATTCGGCCATCGGCGACCGCCCTCAGCTCCGAGATCTTCTGGGTGGAGTCGCCATAGAGGGCAAAGTTGCGGATGCCGCTCAGCACCCCGGGGCTGGTCGCGGCGACATTATAGGGGTTCAGCGCCGTGGCTGTCGTCGTTCCCGCCAGCGCCGCGGCCTGAGCGACAGTGTCGATCTGGTTGGTGATAACCCTGTTGGTGCTCTTGCCGTAGTTGGCCGAGCCGACCAGTTGCCAGTTGTCGTCGATCTTCCAAGTCAAGCTGGGCGTCACGCCAAAGGTCGTGAAGCGGCTCGGGTTGCTTTCAGCCGCGCCGAACACCGGCGCATAGTTGAAGGCCACGGTCTGCGAGGTCTCCGTTCCGATCGCACGGAAGTAGGGATTGGCCGAGGTGATCGTGCCGCTGCCGCGCAGGCCCGTGCCGTCGGTGGGGCTCTGGCCGAA
This sequence comes from Caulobacter sp. GW822-FHT07D08, assembly GCF_058798735.1. Taxonomy (NCBI): domain Bacteria; kingdom Pseudomonadati; phylum Pseudomonadota; class Alphaproteobacteria; order Caulobacterales; family Caulobacteraceae; genus Caulobacter; species Caulobacter sp. GW822-FHT07D08. The sequence continues at coordinate 9,772 of NZ_JBXAKU010000027.1, read as the reverse complement.
CCGCTTGGTGTTGCGGACCGAGTATAGCGCCGTCGCGTCGAACGTCAGGCTGTCGCTTAGCGACTGGGTGACCACGCCAAATAGGCTGTGACGCTGTTCGTAGGGGTAGAAGTCGATGGCCTGATTTTCGTCGCAGCGATTGGTCCCCGGCGTGCGCGAGGGCAGGCTGTACGTCACGCCAGCGGCGGTGATGTTGCCCGCCGAACAATTGCTGGTGCGGAAGTCCGAGCCGCCTCGGGCCGCATGATCGGCGGAGATATAGTCGCGGTCGCGCGCCGAGATATTGCTATGTGTGGCATAGGCGTAGGAGACCATCGCCGAGCCCCCGCCCCAGCTGCGACCAGCCGTGATGTCGGCGTCGACCTGCTCATAGGCGTCAGCGAAGCCATACCGCCCATTGACCTGCACGCCGTCGAAACTCTTGCGGGTAATGAAGTTGATCACACCGCCGATGGCGTCCGAGCCGTAGATCGACGAGCCGCCGTCCGGGATCACCTCGACGCGCGCGATCATGCCCGGAGGGATCGACGACGGGTCGGGCGAGGTCTGCAGCACGCCCGCGCCAACCATGCGCTTGCCGTTCAACAGGATGAGGGTCGTGGAGCCGCCCGAGGCGCCGAGGTTGCGGATGTTGGGGCGCACGATCGGCAGAGCGATGGTGCCGCCGGGGCTCTGGCTCTGGTTGAAAGCGCTGGAGACCTGGGGAATCCGGGCGAGAAGGTCATTGGAGTTGGACGTGCCCGAGGCGACCACGGTGTCGGCATTGACGCCGATGACGTTGGTCCCGACCGGCGCCACGCCGCGGATCAGGGTGCCCGTGACGACGATCTCCTCGACCGCGTTCGACTCGTCCTGGGCGGCGGGCGCGGACGCTTCGGACTGGGCGGCGACCTGAGCGGCGGCCGACGTCGCGGTCAGGCCCGCGCCAGCGATCAATGCGGCGGCGGCCGCCGAGCGCAATAGGACTGTGGATGCCCGGATGGACATGATGTCTCTCCCTCTTTGTTTTTGAAGCGCTTCGGCGCTCGACCAGCGGCCACACACAAGCCGAATTGGTTCAGAACCGGTCTGCGCCGGTTTAACGTTAAAATGACCGTTATATGGGACGTGTCAACATATATTGGAACGTGTCGCCGCGTCCGTGTGACGGGGCGGTGGCGCGCTCTGGTCGCAAGGGCTATTCAGCGGCGGGTTTAGGAGAGACGCGAATGGCGCGAAGGCCGGGGCGATCGCGGTCAGGCGTGACGATCATTGCGGTTGCCGAGCGTGCCGGCGTTTCCGCCATGACCGTATCGAACGTTCTCAACGGCACCAAGACGGTGGCGCCAGCCACCCGGCGGGCCGTCCTGGACGCGGTGGAAGCCTTGAACTACGCACCCAGCGTCACGGCGCGCGCGCTGAGAGGCGCTCAGGAGCTCAGGATCGGACTCCCGCATGGGGCGGTCGACAACGGCTATCTTGGCCTGGTCCTGGTCGGGGCGCTGGACGCGGCCAGCCGACACGGCGTGCAGCTTCTCGTCCGAAAATGGCATCCTGGCTCGACGGACGAGACGCGCGCGCAGTTGCAGCAACTTATCGAGAGCGGGGCCAACGCCCTGCTGCTCTCAGCGCCGATCTGCGAACTCGTCAGCGCGACGGGAATCACCGCGCAATTGGACGTCCCGCTCGTCGGTCTTTCCCCTGGCGCCGCGCTGGCCGATATGGCCTCGGTGCGGATCAACGAGCTGGAAGCCGCGCGTGACATCACCGAGCATCTGTGCGCGCTTGGGCACCGGCGAATCGGCTTCGTCCGGGGACCTGAGGGACACAGTTCCGCCCACGCCCGCCTCAAGGGCTTCCTCGCTGCGCGTTTCGACGTCGACCGCGATCCCGCGCTCATCGTCGAGGGTGACTACACCTTCGTCTCCGGCCTGGAGGCGGCCGCGCGCCTGTTGGACCTCAAGGTCCCACCGACGGCGATCGTCTGCAGCAATGATGATACCGCCGCCGGTGTGATGGCGATGGCTCAGCGTCGCGGCGTGCGGATTCCCGAGGATCTCTCCGTGACGGGCTTCGACGACTCGTCAATCGCCACCAAGCTGTGGCCGGCCCTGACAACGGTCCGTCAGCCGATCGACATGATGGCGGACTTAGCTGTCGAGGCCCTGGTCATGACGCTGCGAGACGGGGGCCGCGACGGGGACGACAAGGTCAAGATATCCGCCGACTGCACGGCCCATGAGATCATCATCAGGGCTTCAACGGCGGCGATCTGATCACCGCGGATCGGCCGCGAGCGCGCGTCGCGTCACGGCTTGGCGGCCGAATTGGCTCCTGTTCGCGAAAGCAGTCGAGAGCGAAGCGCGTGTTAGTTCCTCCGGCTCGCACCAGCGCTCGCGCACGTCCTGGACCCGCAGCGTAAATGGCGCTCGGGCGCGGAACGCATGTCGCCGCCTGGCAGCAGTGCGCAAGACGTCGGCACACCGAACCAGCAAACTTCGCGTTTCTGGAGGCATGCCAATGTCCGCTTCTCTAATCGGGCATCGGGGTCAAGCTCGTTGATCTAGCGGCCGGGGTCGTTCACGCGGGTCACGCTTCTCTTCGCAGTCTGGCGGCTCCTTGCGAGCGGAAATCCTCGCGTTGGAGAGCGAGATCTGTTCGTCTTCGTCGAGCTAAAAGATTTGGGCGAGTATATCTGCGGCCCGGATAATCCGCGCCTCACGCATTTCTTCTCGTCGCCACCAGAACCCTAATCGTGGCAGCGGGCTCGACGGGATCGCGATGCAGGGCAAGCCCTAGGCGCGGTCAGTGGCTCCTTACCGGCCCGCCGACTCCTACCAATCGATTGAACCGGGCTCGTCAAGCTGGTCGTCGGTGGACCAAACGAGTGCCTGGTTTCCGCGGGTGCGTGAATGTCCGGAAGTGGCGCGCTGTCGCATGGCCGCCGCCGTGGCGTGGTCGCTTCGCGAACGCGAGCGTTCCGCCGCTCAGCCGGTGTTCCAGCCTGCCGCCTCGCCGCCCGAAGCGGTCACCGGCTTGCCGCGCGACTACCTACAACGTCGGCAGGTTCCGGTGCTGGGGCCGCCGCTGCCCGGCGATCTTGGCCGGCCCATGCTCAGCGCCCAGCGCGCTCGCGGGCTTGGCGCTTCAGCCGCGTCGTCGGAACCCACGACGTCCTTGCCGCCGCCAGTGACTGCGCGTCCAGTCGAGAGGCCGGCGGCGGTGGGCCCGGCGGTCCAGGCCCGGCAGGCGGCGCGCAAAGCCGGTCTCTTCGCGGCGGCGACGATGAAGGGCGGTGAGCAGACCTTGCCCGCCGCTTCCGTAGGCGCGGCAGTCGCCAGCATCGCCGACGAACGGGCGACCAGCCCCGAGCGGCTCCAGCCGCCGGCCTCGCCTTACCTCCTGCAAGCCGGATCGATCATTCCGGCGGCCCTCGTGACGGGCCTTCGATCGGACGCGGCGGGCTTGGCCATCGCCCAGGTCAGTCAGGACGTCTTCGACAGCCTGGGCGGCCATCACCTCCTGATCCCGGCCGGATCCCGGCTGATCGGCCAATACGAAACCGCCACCCACGTCGGCCAGAGCCGGCTGTCGGTGGCGTGGACGCGGCTGATCCTGCCCTCGGGCCGTTCGATCATGCTCGACAAGTTGCCGGGCGCCGACGCCCAAGGCATGGCCGGGCTGGCCGATGGCGTCGACCGGCACGGGAAGGCAGTGCTCGCCGCCGCCGCGCTTAGCACGGTCCTGGCCATCGGGGCCGAGGCCGGGCAGTCAAGCGACGGCGGTGACCTGGAGCGGGCGATCCGTCGCGGCGCCAGCCAGTCGATCAGTGACGTGGGCCAGCAGGCCGTCGGACGCAGCCTTGCCTTGACGCCGACCCTCACCATTCGACCCGCTGCGCCGCTGCGCCGCTGCGCCGCTGCGGGTGCTGCTGTCGCGCGATCTGGTCCTTGAGCCCTACACTGTGGAAGGCCCCCAATGAGCAAGCTGAAACTGGGTCCTATCGAGGACGACACCCCCGTGAAGGTCACGGTGGAATTGCCCGCGGCCCTGCACCGCGATCTGCTCGATTACGGCAAGCTGATCGTGCCGATGGTCGGCCGCTTCATGGAGAGCGATCGCGGCTTCACGCGCGGCCGCAAGGCTCGAAAGACGTGATGCGGATCGCCTTAGATTTCGAGCAAGAGCCGGCCAGGATCATGCCAGCGCGCCGCTCGTCATCGCGTGAGTGTTCGAGCGGCGTGTTGTGGGGTGGTCGTGGGCTTGCAGCCCTCTTAGATCGCTGCTGTCGGCGCTGGCCGACTCCGTAATCTTGGGACGTCCTGCTGTGTTCAAAACCACCCGCGCCGAGGCGCTTGTGAAGGCTCGCCGGCTGCTGCGCGGCTATGCCAGCGCGCCCGACCCCCGCCGCCAGGTCCAGCAACTTCACAACGCGCTGCTCCATGGCGAGGGCTGGTCCTTCGGCCATGCGGCGGACATCCACGCCTTTGGAGCTTGGCTGAACGTGCCCAGCAGGTCGACAATCCCTCTAGACAGAGCTTGGCCTGATGGGCGCCGGGACGGTTCCGCCGTCCTTACAGGCATAACCAACGCGCATGGACCGTTGCTCTCCGGTCAATTGTGTCTTTCTACCTTGCCCGGTTGAAGGCCGGCCTCGGTTCGTCTTATGGGACGATCGTTGAGCCCGCGACGGAAGGCTTGCGAGCCCATGTCCGCCGAGCGGCCGCGGAAAACGATCACAATGCTGGGGGGATCGGCCAAGTTCGCGTGCCGGGGGTCGGGCGAGCGCGCGATCCTCTCTGAACCGACGGCCTAAAATCACCAATCGGCCGGCTCAGTGGAAATGAAGCGGATCGCCGTTGGGGCCGAAGGCGGCGTATCGATCGACGCCACCCACCCGCACGGCTTCGACCATTGTCTTGAGCGCCGCGTCGATCTCGGCCTTGGCCGGGGGGCTTCCGTCGCGCCCGGACAGGGCGGCGGCGAACACAACCTGCCAGGGCGGTCCCGCGTCCTTGGATTCGCGAGCCAAGCTGTCGAAGTCAGACAGCTCGTCAGGGGCTTTGTCGACGCACATCAGCGCCGCTAAGGCGCCGCCGCGTCCGGCCAGGAAGTTTACCCGCTGCGTCGGGGTCGGATGATCGGGCAGTTCGGCGCCAGCGAACACAAACAGCAGGCGATGAGGCTGCACCTGGGCGGCGGCGGTCTTCAGCAGTTGCTGAAAGTGGGAGTCTTCGGTCATGGGCGCACCTTTGGGGTATTTGACAGACCAAGCCCTTGCGCGAGATCAAGGTCGCCTGGACACGACATCAGCCTGGACCTCTATCCTGCTCGACGCCACCGGCGACGAGGCGAAAGGGCGGCCGTCACGGTAGGGGGCGGGATTGGCCAGCATCGCCCGGGGGCGATGAAAGCCAGGCTCCTGACTTGCCGCCACTCTTGGCGGTCAGACGCACAGCCTCGATGACCATGCCCTTCTCGGCCGCCTTGAGCATGTCATAGATGGTCAGGCAGGCCACCGAGACGGCGGTCAAGGCTTCCATTTCTACCCCGGTCGGGCCGGTGGTCTTGACCCGCGCCGTCACCGCCAATCCGCCCTCGCCGGGCTCGACGCAGACCTCAACCTTGGACAGGGCCAGGGGGTGGCACAGCGGGATCAGGTCGGACGTTTTCTTGGCGGCCATCACCCCGGCGATCTCGGCCACCGCTCGCACCTCACCTTTGGCGCCGGTCCCCGACAGCGCCAGGGCCAGGGTCGCGGGCGTCATGCGCACGAAGCCCGCCGCCACCGCTTCGCGGGTCGTCGACGCCTTGCCCGTGACGTCGACCATCCTGGCCCGTCCCTCGTCGTCGATGTGGGTCAGGCGAGTCATTGGGCAAGATCCTCGGTGGGAAGGCGCGAGCGATCCCATCGCCCGACGTCGTTATGGTCCTGGGCGGTCGGCTCGATCCAACGGACGCCGTCTGGGCCATGCTGCTTCTTCCAGAACGGGGCCTGACTTTTCAGATAATCCATCAGGAAATCGCAGGCATCGAGGGCCGCGCGACGGTGGCCCGCGGCCGTGGCCACGAAGACGATCGCCTCGCCGGGGGCGATGGAGCCCGTGCGATGGACGATTTGATAGTCCAACAACGCGAACCGCATCTTGGCCCGCTCTGCGAAGTCGGCGATCACCGCGTCGGTGAAACCTGGATAGGCCTCCAGCTCAAGGATCTGGGCCGCGCCGCCTTCGGCCCTCGCCAGGCCCGTGAAGCTCGCTATCGCACCGACCTCAGCGCGACCGCGGCAAAAGGCGTCGAGCAGCACGCCGGGCGCGAAGGGCTGTTGGGTCAGGGTGATCATCGGCCGTCGGGTCGCCGTGGCGACGTCACCGTCGTCTAGGCCGCCCGACGATGGAGGGACAGGTGAGCTCATGCGGCGCGGACGATAGGCGCGCCGACGGGGCAAGCAAGGGCGAATCCGGGGCTTGCGACGATGGCGCATGGCTGTCGTGTCCGGACTTGCCGCCCATCAAACTGGCGGACGGCGACTTTGTCGATGGCGGTTGCGGTCCATCAAGGCGTGAGCCCTCCGGGCGGCCTAGGAGGAGAGGGCCGCGGACTGCGCGGGGCCAGGATCGGCTTAGTGGTTCATCGAGCAACCCCCCTTCCGGATCCAGTTTCGATGCGATCGGCGTCGGATGAGGCCTTCTTGGCCTTGGTGAGCGCCTTCCTCGAGGAGGCGCTCACACCCGACCTTCGGCGGGCGGGCCGACAAACCCTGGGCGTCCATTCCGAGATCGAGGCGTGCCGGATCTGGCACGCGCGATTGTTCGCGCGCGGTTGGATCGCCCCGGCCTGGCCGGCGCCCTGGGGCGGGACAGGCTGGAGCGCTCGCCAGCGGTTCCTGTTCGACCGCCAATGCGCCTTGAACGACGCGCCGGTCCTGTTCGCCGGCGGTCTGCGCAGCCTGGGCCCGCTATTGATCGAGCAAGGCAGCGACGCCCAGCGCGCGCGCTATCTGGGACCGATCCTGTCGGGGCAGGATCTCTGGTGTCAGGGGTTCTCCGAGCCAGGGGCGGGGTCGGACCTGGCGGCGGTGTCGTGTCGCGCGGTCCGTCGCGGCGAAGCCTATCATGTCAGCGGGACCAAGATCTGGACCACCGGCGCCCATTTGGCCAACCGGATGTTTGGCATCTTCCGCACCGCCGACCGCGAGCGCCGCCAACACGGACTGACCTTTCTGCTGATCGACATGGACAGCCCTGGCCTGACGGTGTCGCCAATCCTCGACCTGGCGGGCCAACACGAGTTCAATCAGGTGTTCTTCGACGACGTGGTCGTCCCGGTCGACAACCGGGTTGGGGCCGAGCATGACGGCTGGACGATGGCCAAGCGCCTGATGCAATTGGCTCGCGCCAACAACACTCCCGCGGCCCTGGTGCGTCGCGCCTTCCGCCACGCCGCCGGGCAACTGGACCGGGCAGGGCTGAGCGTCGATCCAGACCTGCGCCGGCGCCTGACGAGCTTGGCGATCGAGGTGGACGTCTTCGAGCAGCTGGAGCTTGCGGCGCTTCCATCGGGTCGCCCCGGCCCTCACGATCAGACGGCCCCGTCCATGCTCAAGCTGGTCGGCAGCCAACTGCATCAGCAGGTGGCTGAGCTGGCGATGGAGATCGCCGGCGACGCGGCGTCGGCCACGCTCGACGCCCTGGGCGTGGCCGCCGATCTGGCCGGCGGCGAGGCGCTGGACGTCGGCGCGCGAGTCATGGCGCGGCGCCTGTGCTTGCGCGCCGCGACAATTTATTCGGGAGCCAGCGAGATGCAGCGCGACATCATCGCGCGGGGCCTGCTGACGGCGGGCTGATCGCTGCGTCGGGGTCGCCCCGAGAGCCCCCGAACCAGAGACGAGCGGGCCCTATCACGGCGGCTTTCGAGCCGACCCATGCGCCGCGTAGACCTTCGCTTTGCGGACTCCTGACATTCAACCAGACCGGAGCTGATGGGGGTCAATTACAGCCGGCGCAGCCTGTGTCAGGCTGATCGCAACACTGGATGCGGCCCTTCCCTTTGGCAGCCCTGGTGTTCGATCCTGGTGCGTGGACCAGGCGCTCGCTTGCCTCGCGCCGTCTCAGATCGCCTCATCCGGGCGTGAGGTGTTCGTCAGTCCCGAGACCCCCATGCTGTCGCATCTTCGCATCTCGCGAAAACTGTCCGTCGCCTTCAGCGCGATCATCGCCGTCTTTATCGGCGTCAGCGCCACTGTTCATTTCAACCTGTCGACCATAACCGCCGCGGCGGCGTCCAAGGACATCACCAAGATGGTGATGGAAGATCGCGCGGCGATGGACACCGCGCTGCTGGCGCAGGAAAGCGCCGTGCGCGCGTTCGTCGCCACTCAAGATTCCGCCTTCGTTGATCATTATCGCCAGGAAGGGCGCGCCTATGACGCCGCCCTTGGCCATCTGCGTCGGGTCGCAACCGATCGCAAGAACCTGGCGCTGGTCGGTCAGATGGACGCCGCCGCCAACGCCTGGCGGCGCGACGAGGCCCTGAACCAAATCCGCCTGGCGAGTGACCCAGCGAGCCGACCGCAGGCGGTGGCCATGATCAGCGGGGGCAAGTTGGCGGCGGCCCAGGCGCTCAGCGCCACCATCGCGCGCAATATTGACCAGGTCTATCAGCGTCGCACCTTGGCCCATCGCGCGGCGGTCAGTCATTCGACCCTGATCCTGTGGCTGGGATCTGGCGCCGTGGTGGCGCTCGCCGGCCTCGCCGGATGGCTCCTGACCCGCGGCGTCGCGGTCCCTGTGGCGGCCATGACCCAAACCATGGGCGCCCTGGCGGCCGGACGTCACGATGTGGAAATCCCGGCGATCGGTCGCCGCGACGAGGTCGGCGACATGGCCCAAGCGGTGCTGATCTTCCGCCAAAACGCCATTGAAAAGCTGGATCTGGAAACCCTAACGGCCGCCCAGCGCGCCGCCGCCGAGGCTGAACGCCAGGAGCATGAGGCCCAACGCGCCCTGGCCGCGGGGCAGCAGGCGGCCGTGGTCGCCGCCATCGCCGACGGATTGGGCAAACTTTCGGCCGGCGACCTGACCCAACGCCTGACGCAGACTTTCGCGCCTGAATACGAACAGCTTCGCGCCGACTTCAACGCCGCGGTGGCCAAGCTCAATGACACCATGGGCCTGATCATTCTCAACGCCGAGGCGATCGGCTCAGGCTCCCAGGAAATCAGCGAGGCGGCCAGCGACCTGTCGCGGCGCACCGAACAACAGGCCGCCAGCCTTGAGGAGACCGCCGCGACGCTTGATGAGATCACCGGCACGGTGATGCGGACCGCCGAGGGCTCGACCGACGCCCACCAGATCGTCGCGGCCGCCAAGGACGAGGCCGATCGCAGCGTCGACCTGGTCAACCGCGCGGTGGACTCGATGAGCGCCATTCAGGCCTCCGCCGGTCAGATCGGCCAGATCGTCGGCGTGATCGACGAGATCGCTTTCCAGACCAACCTCCTGGCCCTCAACGCCGGGGTCGAGGCCGCCCGGGCGGGTGACGCAGGCCGCGGCTTCGCCGTTGTCGCCCAAGAGGTGCGCGCCCTGGCCCAGCGGTCGGCAAGCGCGGCCAAGGAAATTCGCCTGCTGATCGGCGCCTCCTCACGTCAGGTCGATGCGGGGGTGGATCTGGTCGGCCAAACCGGCGCGGCCCTGACCCATATCGCCTGCCTGGTCGGACGGATCACCGGCATCGTCGAGTCGATTTCGGCCTCGGCTCAGGAACAGGCGACCGGCCTTCAGCAGGTCAATAC
>NZ_JBXAKU010000026.1:0-56155 GCF_058798735.1 Caulobacter sp. GW822-FHT07D08 | reverse complement strand
TAGCCTTCCGGATCGGTCTCGACCCGGGCCACGGCGGCCTCATAGGCGGCCGCGTCGATATGGGCGCCCCGCGCCAGTTCCTCGGAAACCGGGAAAACCTGTCCGTCGCTCACGCCCTCTACTCCCTTTGGCATTTTTTTCTGACGTGTGAAGGGGCGCGATGGAGTGTCGGCGCACCCCGTCACGCCCCCATGAGGCCCTGCGCCCTACTGGCTCAGGTCCAGCACGACGCGGCCTTCGATCTGGCCTTTGCGCATGCGGTCGAAGACCGTGTTGACGTCGTCCAGGCGCGCGGTGCTGATCGTGGCCTTGACCTTGCCGTCGGCGGCGAAGTCCAGGGCCTCCTGCAGGTCCAGGCGAGTGCCGACGATCGAGCCGCGCACGGTGATCCCGTTCAGCACCATGTCGAAGATCGAGAGCGGGAAATCGCCGGGCGGCAGTCCGTTCAGCGCCACCGTCCCGCCGCGCGAGACCATGCCCAGGGCCTGCTTGAAGGCGATCGGCGAAACCGCCGTGACCAGCACGCCCTGGGCGCCGCCGCTGGTCTGTTTCTTGATCTCCGCCGCCGGGTCGGCGACGGTCCGGGCGTTGACCGTGATGGTCGCGCCCAGCGCGCGGGCCAGGTCCAGCTTGGCGTCGTCGATATCGACCGCCGCGACGTTCAGGCCCATGGCCTTGGCGTATTGCACCGCCATGTGGCCCAGGCCCCCGACGCCGGAGATCACCACCCAGTCGCCGGGCTTGGTGTCGGTCACCTTCAGGCCCTTATAGACCGTGACCCCAGCACAGAGCACCGGCGCGATCTCGTTGAACGAAATCGCCTTGGGCAGATGGCCCACGAAGTTGGGATCGGCCACGACATAGTCGGCGAAGCCGCCATTGACCGAATAGCCGGTGTTCTGCTGGGACTCGCACAGGGTTTCCCAGCCGCCCAGGCAATGCTTGCAGTGGCCGCAGGTGCTGTAGAGCCAGGGCACGCCGACGCGGTCGCCTTCCTTCACGATCTTGACCCCGGCGCCGACGCCCGAGACGAAGCCGACGCCCTCGTGACCAGGAATGAAGGGCGGGTTGGGTTTTACGGGCCAGTCGCCCTCCGCCGCGTGCAGGTCGGTGTGGCAGACGCCGGAAGCCTGGATGCGCACTTGAATCTCGCCGGGACCCGGCTCGGGGATCGGCGCGTCCTCGATGATCAGCGGCTTGCCAAATTCGCGCACGACGGCGGCCTTCATGGTTTTGGCCATGATGATATCCTTTCATATCGAAGAGGTTGCGGCGCCGGGGGATGCCGACGCCGCGTCAAGTCGGCGCGGCGCGCTAGAAGAAGCCGAGCTTCTTGGAACTGTAGCTGACCAGCATGTTCTTGGTCTGCTGATAATGATCCAGCATCATCCGGTGGTTCTCACGACCGATGCCTGACGACTTGTAGCCGCCGAACGCCGCGTGGGCGGGATAGGCGTGATAGCAGTTGGTCCAGACCCGGCCCGCCTGGATGGCGCGGCCAAAGCGGTAGCAGCGATTGGCGTCCCGGCTCCACACCCCGGCGCCCAGGCCGTAGAGCGTGTCATTGGCGATCGCCAGGGCCTCTTCGTCGGTCTTGAAGGTGGTCACCGACAGCACTGGGCCGAAGATCTCTTCCTGGAAGATCCGCATCCGGTTGTGGCCCTTGAACACCGTCGGCTTGACGTAGAAGCCGCCGGCCAGATCGCCCGGCAGGTCGCTGCGCGCGCCGCCGGCCAGCAGTTCGGCGCCCTCGGCGAGGCCGATGTCGATATAGCCGAGGATCTTCTCCAGCTGCTCGCCGGACGCCTGGGCGCCGATCATGGTGGCCGGGTCCAGCGGATCGCCCTGGACGATCGCCTCGACGCGCTTGAGGGCGCGCGCCATGAACGCGTCGTAGATGTCCTCGTGGATCAGCGCCCGACTGGGGCAGGTGCAGACCTCGCCCTGGTTGAGAGCGAACATCACGAAGCCCTCGACGGCCTTGTCGAGATAGTCGTCGTCTTCGGCCATCACGTCCTTGAAGAAGATGTTCGGCGACTTGCCGCCCAGCTCCAGGGTGACCGGGATCAGGTTCTGGCTGGCGTACTGCATGATCTGCCGACCGGTCGAGGTCTCGCCGGTGAAGGCGATCTTGGCGATGCGCGGGCTGGAGGCCAGGGGCTTGCCGGCCTCCAGGCCAAAGCCGTTGACGATGTTGAGCACGCCGGGCGGCAGGATGTCGGCGATCAGCTCGGCCAGCACCAGGATCGAGGCCGGCGTCTGTTCGGCGGGCTTGAGCACCACGCAGTTGCCGGCCGCCAGGGCCGGCGCCAGCTTCCAGCAGGCCATCAGCAGCGGAAAGTTCCACGGGATGATCTGGCCGACCACGCCCAGCGGCTCGTGGAAATGATAGGCGACCGTATCGTGGTCGATCTCGGAGATGCCGCCCTCCTGGGCGCGGATGCAGCCGGCGAAGTAGCGGAAGTGGTCGATCGCCAGCGGCAGGTCGGCGGCGGTCGTCTCGCGGATCGGCTTGCCGTTGTCCCAGGTCTCGGCGGCGGCCAGCAGCGGCAGGTTGTCTTCCATCACCTGGGCGATGCGGGTCAGCAGGTTGGCGCGTTCGGTGACGCTGGCCGCGCCCCAGGCGGCCTTGGCGGCATGCGCGGCGTCCAGGGCCAGGTCGATGTCGGCGGCGTCGGAGCGGGCGATCTCACAGAGGACGCGGCCATTGACCGGCGAAGTGTTCTCGAAATAGCGGCCCGCGGTCGGCTCGACCCATCGGCCGCCGATGAAGTTGCCATAGCGCGCTTTGAACGGCGGCTTGGCTGTGCGCGTGAACTCGGCTTTGGTCATGGCTTCCTCCTGTCGCGCCGTGTTCGGCGTCAAGAGGAAAGCATCCGCCAACGCCTCGACGTTTGTCAGGCCTGGCGCCCAACCGCCGAGAGCAACTGTCGCATGGGTGAGACAGTTTCCGGGCTCTATCTCGAACACTTAGAGCGTGGCAGGCGCCGAAACCGCTCACACTTTCGGCCGCCACGCCCTAGCGGCGTTGGGTCAGGCCCAGGCGCGCCAACTTGCGATGCAGGGTCGCCCGGCTGACGCCCAGAGCCTTCGCCGCGGCGGAGACGTTGCCCGAGGTCAGGGCCAGGGCGCGCTGCACGCCCGACCGTTCAAGGTGAAGCAGGTCCTGCTCCAGAGCCGACTCTGGAAAGAGCAGTTCGTCCACGTGCAGTCGGCCGGCCAGGCGCGCGTCGGTCAGGCCATAGCTGAGACGCGCATCGCGGGTCGCGCCGATCACCAGATCGTCGCGATCGACCGCCACCACGCCGCCGCCGTGCTTGGTTCCCTCGACCACGATCAAGCGCGCGCCCACGAACATTCGCCGGAAATGCTCGAGCTCGATGCGCCGCGCCGCATCCAGAACGGCGGCCGAGATCAGGCCGACGAAGCCTTCCGTGAGATCGGCCCGGCACGACGAGACATCCAAGGCGCCGGCCAACCGTCCCTGATGATCGTAGATGGGCGCCACCGTGCAGCTCAGCGCGGTGTTGCGCGCATGGAAATGCTGATCGCGGTGGATGGTGAGCGCGCGCTCCTCGGCCAGGCAGGTGCCGATGCCGTTGGTGCCTTCGGCTTCCTCGCTCCACACCGCGCCGGTCCACAGACCCCAGCGGTGGAAGGTCTCGTCGTCGACGTCCGCGCCGCGCCGATCGACGGGAACGCCCTGGCGATCGGTGAACAGAACGCAGCACCCGGTGGAGCCCACGGCCAGGAACAGCCTGTCGAGCGTCGACTGGGCCGCGTCCAGGAGGGGTTCGATGCGCTCCCGCGCCTCCCGCAATTCGCGTTCGCTCAGAACGCGCGGCGCGGTCATGTCCTCGGGGTTCAAGCCATACCAGGAGAACGATCTTTTCCAGGATGCGGCCAGCGCCGATCGCGCCGCCGCGGAACCGTCGGACAGCACGTCGCGCACATGGGCGGCATGCCTTTTCTTGACGGTTTCCGGCACCCGCTCCTCCCTGAGCCGCGCACCTTTGTTCGGTGTCGTTGGGCGTAGTTTGCGGCTTCATCTCAAGCCATTGCAATCCTTCTTCGAATCCGCAGCGCGTGACAACGGGTCCCGGCGAGAGGCGTCACGCCTAAGCGAGAATCCGCAGCCCATGATTCTGGACTATCGCCAGCAGTCTTCCGCAGGTTCTTACCTTTGCGCTTGAGTGGCGTGCGACGACACGCCACAGGCCGGGTTTACCGGATGGCGCCCCCTTCCGAGCGATGACCGTACCGCCCGATCGAGTGTCGGGTCAGCGGGGGCTGAGAATGCGTCAGACTACGACCAACCGAGCCGTCAATCGCGCGGCCGCCGCCGCGGCGCTCTTGATCGCCGCCGGGAGCCTGGCCGCCCAGGGCGCCCACGCCGAGGATCGCGCCTTCAAGCTCAGCGGAAGCTATACCGCCGACCTCGCCGGCACGGTCAGCGGGGGCCTCGCCAAGCGCGGCCGTGTTCTGGACGACTTGCAGGTCTTCGGCGACCTTGACCTCGACAAGGCCGTCGGTTGGAGAGGCGCGAGCGCTCATTTCGAGATTCTGAACAACAGCGGCGCCACGCCCAATGACGACGCGGGCACGCTGCAGGGCGTCGACAACATCGAGGTCGCCCGCCAGCGCGCCCGCCTGTTCGAGGCCTGGGTCGAGCAGGGCTTCGGCGACAAGGCGTCGGTCCGCGCCGGCCTCTATGATCTCAACAGCGAATTCTATGCCAACGACAGCGCCGGCCTGCTGCTGGCCCCAGCCTTCGGCATCGGTTCGGAGCTGGCGGCCACCGGTCCGAATGGTCCGTCGATCTTCCCCTCCACGGCCCTGGCCGTGCGCGTGCGCTGGACGCCGAACGAGCATGTCTATGCCCAGGCGGCGGCCTTGAACGCCAATGCGGGCGTGCTGGGTGACCCGGGCGGGATCAAGACCTCGCTCGACAACGGCCTGCTGCTGATCGCCGAGGCCGGTTGGCAGGGTCGGGGCAAGCTGGCGTTCGGCGCGTGGCGCTATACCGACAAGCAGGACGACATCCGTTTCCTGGCCCCGTCCGGCGATCCCGCCCCGGCGACGGCGCAGGGCGCCTATATGCTGCTGGAGCGCCACCTGACGGGCGAGGCGGATGTGCGCAGGACCACCGCCTTCGCCCGCCTGGGCGTCTCCGACGGCGACACCACCGCCTTCAGAGGCGGCTGGCAGGCGGGCATGCTGGTGGAGCACGTCTTCGAGGGCCGGCCCGACAGCGCCTTTTCGATCGGCGTCAACCAGGCGTTCCTGTCGGGAAAGTACCGCGACAACGCCATCGATGCTGGCCTGCGCCTGCGGCATGCTGAAAGCGCGATCGAAGTGACCTATGCGGACAAGGTCGGTCCGGTCACGATCCAGCCAGACATCCAGTACTTGATGGATCCTGGCGCCGAAAGCGGTGTGGGCCACGCCCTGGTGGCGATCCTGCGGATCGGGGTGGAGTTCTAAATTGTCATCCCGGCCAAGCGCGTGGCGCGCCGAGCCGGGACCGCGACAGACGCCGAGCTCCCGGCGCGCGCGAGCGCGTCCGGGATAACAGCCTTTATTGAGCCGCTTCGGCGACGGCTTCGGCGGTGATGCCGAACTCCTTGTAGAGACGCTCGAACGGGGCCGAGGCGCCGAAGCTCTTCATGCCGACGAACTTGCCGTCCTCGCCGATGAAGCGCTCCCAGCCCATCTTGATGCCGGCCTCGACGGCCACGCGGACGGGCGCCGTCCCGATGACCGAAGCCTGGTAGGCGGCGTCCTGCTGGGCGAACAGCTCCCAGCAGGGGGTCGAGACGACGCGGGTCGGCTTGCCCTTGGCCTGCAGGATGTCGCGCGCGGCGACGGCGATGCCGACCTCGGTGCCCGAGGCGAAGATCGTCGCTTCCGCTTCGCCGCCTTCGGCGGCCAGCAGCTCATAGGCGCCCTTGGCCGACAGATCGCCACCCGACACGCGGACATGCGGGGTCTTCTGGCGCGACAAGGTCATGACCGACGGGGTGCGCGGATGCTGCAGGGCGACCTTCCAGCACTCGGCGGCTTCGACCGCGTCGGCGGGACGGAAGACCAGCAGGTTCGGGATGGCGCGCAGGGAGGCGACCTGTTCCACCGGCTGGTGGGTAGGACCGTCCTCGCCCAGGCCGATGGAGTCGTGGGTCATCACGTGGATGACGCGGGCTTCCATCAGGGCGCCCAGGCGGATGGCGGCGCGGCTGTAGTCGGCGAAGGCCAGGAAGGTGCCCGAATACGGGATCACGCCGCCGTGCAGCGACATCCCATTCATGGCCGCGGCCATGCCGAACTCGCGCACGCCGTAGTGGACGTAGCGGCCGGTGTATTCCGGCGCGTCGAACGCGCCCATGCCCTTGACCAGGGTGTTGTTCGAGCCGGTCAGGTCGGCCGAGCCGCCGATCATCTCCGGGATCGACGGGATCAGGTGATCCAGGGCGGCGCCCGAGTGGACGCGGGTGGCGTTGACGGGCTTGGTCTCCAGGGCCTTGGCGATGTGGGCGTCCAGGGCCTCAAAGGCGCCGGCGGGCAGCTCGCCGGCCATGGCGCGCTTGAAGTCCGAGGCGTGGGTCGAGGCGGCCAGCTTGGCCTCCCAGGCCTTGCGGACCTTGGCGCCGCGACGACCGACGCTCTTCCAGGCCGTGGCGATGTCGCCAGGCACGGTGAACGGCTCGGCGTCCCAGCCCATGGCGACGCGGGCGTCGCGGATCTGGTCGTCGAACAGGGTGTAGCCGTGGCTGTGGGGGTCGCCTTCCTTCGGACCCGCGCCCTTCGAGATCAGCGTCTTGCACGCGATCATGGTCGGGCGGTCCTGCTTGACAGCCCAGCGCAGGGCGGCGGCGATCTTGCCGTGGTCGTGGCCATCGACGACCTTCACGGCCCAGCCGGCGGCCTTGAAGCGGGCGACCTGGTCGCCGGTCTCGGCGATGGTGGCCTCGCCGTCGATGGTGGTGTTGTTGTCGTCGAACAGCACCGTCAGCTTCTTCAGCTTCAGGCGGCCGGCGATGCTGATCGCTTCGTGGCTGACGCCCTCCATCAGGCAGCCGTCGCCGGCGATCACCCAGGTGCGGTGGTCGACCAGGTCATGACCGAAGCGGCCCGCCAGGTGGGCCTCGGCCATGGCCATGCCAACGGCGGTGGCTAGGCCCTGGCCCAGCGGGCCGGTGGTGGTCTCGACGCCCGGAGTATGGTGGACTTCCGGGTGGCCGGGGGTCAGCGATCCCCACTGACGGAAGTTCTCGATCTCCTTCATCGTCACGGCCTTGAAGCCGGTCAGGTGAAGCAGGGAATAGAGCAGCATCGAGCCGTGGCCGGCCGACAGCACGAAGCGGTCGCGGTCGTGCCAATTGGGCTGAGACGCGTCGAACTTCAGGAACTTGCCCCACAGGACCGTGGCCACATCGGCCATGCCCATCGGCATGCCTTGGTGGCCGGACTTGGCCTTGTGCACGGCGTCCATGGAAAGGACGCGGATCGCGTCGGCCATCTTGATGGGCGAAACGGGCATGGGGGCTTCCGTCTTTTCTATGTTTTGCGGGGCTGCGCGAGGGGCGCACTCGCATGGGTGCGCCCGGGGGTCAACCCGCGCGGGGCTTCTGGCGACATGTTGAGGACGCTATGCAACATCGTCCGGGGGCGTTATAGGTGAAGTCAGACTTATGCTCAATTTAAGCATAACCCTGAAAGGCCGGTTCCTTGGGTAGTCCGTCGTTCTTCTCGCCCTATCGCCACGGCTTCGTCCGCGTGGCCACCGCCGTCCCCAAGGTGAAGCTGGCCGATCCGGCGACCAATGCGCGCAGCGTGCTGGCTCTGGCCCAGGAGGCGCACGAGGCCGGCGTGGCGGTGATCGTGTTCCCGGAATTGGGCCTGAGCGGCTACACGATCGATGACCTGCTGCAGCAGGACGTGCTGCTGGACGCGGTCGAGGCGGCGATCGCGACCCTGGCCGAGGCCAGCGCCGACCTGGCGCCGATGATCGTGGTCGGCGCGCCGCTGCGTGACGGCGGGCGGCTCTACAACACCGCCGTGGCGATCCAGGGGGGCAAGGTGCTGGGCGTAGTCCCCAAGAGCTTCCTGCCCAACTATCGCGAGTTCTACGAGCGCCGTTGGTTCACGCCGGGCGCTGGCGTGACGGGCAGACTTCTGACCCTGGCTGGTCAGAGCGCGCCGTTCGGGACCGACGTCCTGTTCCGCGGCGAGGGCGTGACGCCGTTCACCGTCGGCGTCGAGATCTGCGAGGATGTCTGGACCCCGACGCCGCCCAGCACCGCCCAGGCCATGGCCGGAGCGGAGATTTTGCTGAATCTCTCGGCCAGCAACATCACCATCGGCAAGTCCGAGACCCGCCGTCTGCTGTGCGCCAGCCAGTCGTCGCGGATGATCGCGGCCTATGTCTATTCGGCGGCCGGGGCGGGCGAGAGCTCGACGGATCTGGCCTGGGACGGCCATGTCGACATCCACGAGATGGGCGCCCTGCTGGCGCAGAGCCCGCGGTTCTCGACCGGCCCGGCCTGGACATTCGCCGACATCGACGTCGATCGCCTGCGCCAGGAGCGGATGCGGGTCGGCAGCTTCGGCGACGCCATGGCGCTTTCGCCGCCCAAGGCGCCGTTCCGGACCGTGGGGTTCGCTTTCGACCCGCCGGCCGGCGACCTGGCCCTCGTCCGACCGATAGAGCGCTTTCCATTCACCCCCTCTGATCCCGCCAAGCTGCGCGAGAACTGCTACGAGGCCTACAATATCCAGGTCCAGGGGCTGGCCCGGCGGCTCGAGGCTTCGGGTCTGAAAAAGCTGGTCATCGGCATCTCCGGCGGCCTCGATTCGACCCAGGCGCTGCTGGTGGCGGCCAAGGCGGTCGACCAGCTCTCCCTGCCTCGGACCAACATCCTGGCCTACACCCTGCCGGGCTTCGCGACCTCGGATCGCACGAAGGACAACGCCTGGGCGCTGATGCGGGCCATGGGGGTGACGGCCGCCGAGCTCGACATCCGTCCGGCCGCGACCCAGATGCTAAAGGACCTCGACCACCCGTTCGGGCGCGGCGAACCAGTCTATGACGTGACCTTCGAGAACGTTCAGGCGGGCCTGCGCACCGACTATCTGTTCCGCCTGGCCAACCACAACGCCGCCCTGGTGGTCGGCACCGGCGACTTGTCCGAACTGGCCCTGGGCTGGTGCACCTACGGCGTCGGCGACCACATGAGCCACTACAATCCCAATTGCGGGGCGCCCAAGACGCTGATCCAGCATCTGATCCGCTTCGTGGCCCATTCCGGTGACGTCGACGCGGCCACGACGGGGCTGCTGGAGGACATCCTGGCCACCGAAATCTCGCCGGAACTGGTGCCGGGGGAGAAGACCCAGGCCACCGAGAGCTTCGTCGGCCCCTACGCCCTGCAGGATTTCAACCTCTACTACATGACACGTTACGGCATGGCGCCGTCCAAGATCGCCTTCCTGGCCTGGACCGCCTGGCATGACGCCGAGGCCGGCGGCTGGCCGGTCGGCCTGCCGGAAGACGCCCGCCGCGCCTATGACCTGGCCGAGATCAAGACCTGGCTGGAGCTCTTCCTGAAGCGGTTCTTCGCCAACCAGTTCAAGCGCTCGGCCGTGCCGAACGGTCCCAAGATCTCATCGGGCGGCGCGCTGTCGCCGCGCGGCGACTGGCGGATGCCGTCGGATGTCACCGCCGACGCCTGGCTGGCCGAACTGCACGCTGGGACGCCAAGCTGAGGAAAACTCTTCGTTCTGTTGCGCTTTGCCTTTAAGCACCCTTCGCAATAAGGCCCTATCAGGGTCAAAGACTGCGACGTGGTGGGGTTTAACTTGGCATCGATCTATCCGGTGATCCTGTGCGGCGGCTCAGGCACGCGACTTTGGCCCGCGTCGCGCAGCGACCAGCCCAAGCAGTTCCTGAAGCTGGTCGGCGATCGCTCGTCGTTCCAGGAAACGGTGCTGCGGGTGAAGGACATTCCCGGCGTCGCCGAGATCGTCATTGTCACCGGCGAGGCCATGGTCGGCTTCGTCTCCGAGCAGACCGCCGAGATTGGCGCCTGGGTGACCATCCTGGTGGAGCCCGAAGCCCGCGACAGCGCCCCGGCCGTGGCCGCCGCCGCCGCCTACGTGCAAGGCCAGGACCCGGACGGCGTCGTGCTGATGCTGGCCGCCGACCACCATATCGCCGAGCCGGAGATCTTCGGCGAAGCCGCCGTGATCGCGGCTCGGGCCGCCGAGAGCGACCTGATCGTCACCTTCGGCGTGCGGCCGACGTCGCCGGCGACCGGCTTCGGCTACATCCGTCCCGGCGACGCGCTGCTGGACGGCTCGGTCAACGCCGTCGCCGCCTTCGTCGAGAAGCCGGACCGCGAGACCGCCGAGCGCTATGTGCTTGAAGGCTATCTTTGGAACAGCGGAAACTTCGCCTTCAAGGCCGCCACGCTGATGGGCGAGTTCGAGGCCTTCGAGCCGACCGTCGCCGACGCCGCCAAGGCCTGCGCCGCCGCTCTGACGCTGGAGGCCGGAATCGGTCGCCTGGACCGCGAAGCCTTTGGCCAGGCCAAGAAGATCTCCCTCGACTACGCGGTGATGGAGCGCACCCAGAAGGCCGCCGTCGCGCCCGCCGCCTTCGCCTGGTCGGACCTGGGCGCCTGGGACGCGATCTGGGAAGCGTCGATCCGGGACCATGACGGCAACGCCCATGACGGCGACGTCGACCTGCACGGCGCCACGAACGTCCTGGTCCGCACCACGGGACCCTATGTCGGCGTGATCGGCGTCAGCGACATCGTCGTGGTGGTCGAGGCCGACGCGGTTCTCGTCTGCCACCGCAAGGACAGCCAAGCGGTGAAGACCTTGGTCGATGGCCTGAAGGCCAAGGGCCGTTCGATCGCCTCGCGCAAGAGCGCCGCGCCGAACGGGACCGAGACCCTGGTCTCGACCGACGGCTTCGACGTCGAGCTGCGCCGCGTTCCTGGGGGGGAGACGGTGGCCTTGCCGGCGTCGACCGTGCAGGTGCTGGAAGGCGTGCTGGAGATGGACGGTGACGTCTACGCCGCCGGCGCCCTGATCCCGCTGGACGCCGAGACCCGGGCGCGCGCCATCGGCGCCGCCACACTCCTGGTTACGAAACCGCGCTGACCGCCCGGTCGAATTCCGCGATCGCGCAGGTGATGTGGTAGAAGGAGCTGGCCGGCGCCGGCTCCTCCACGAACGTCTCGTCGGGCTGGTATTTGTCGCGCCACAGGCCGGGGACGGGCGTGCGCAGATAGGTCATCAGGCCTTCCGCGCCCGCGGCGGCCATGTCCCACCAGCGGGCCTCGCCGGTGATCTGGGCGGCCAGCACCGAGGCCTTGATCCGCTCGGTCTGGGGCCAGAGACGGGCGCTGTCGTCGTGGATCGAGTAGTCGTCCAGCAGGGCGTTGACCGCCACGCCGCGCGCCAGGTCCACGCCATGCGTCTCGCCGGCCTCGATCATCTTCAGGGCGGCGGCGATCGCGTCGTCGCGGCCGGCCAGCCTGCCCCAGCGCAGCAGCAGCCAGCCCCATTCGAACTGGTGGCCCGGCTCGCAGATGCGGCCCTCGACGCCCGGCGCCGGATTCCAGTCGAGGTCGAAGAACTCGCGAATCTGGCCGCTCTTCGCGTGAATGAACTTGGTCAGCGCCAAACCGCCGATCTCGTCGGCCAGGGCGCGCCAGGCCGGATCGTCGTCGACCTCGTTCCAGGCCAGCATCGCCTCGAACAGGTGCATGTGCGGGTTCGATTGCAGCGGCGTGGTCGGCGGGTTGGTCTGGTGGAAGCCGCCCAGCGGGTGCTTGCGCTCGGCGTACAACATGTCGCGGACATGGACGGCGACCGCCTTGGCCTCGGCCTTACGGTCCGGTAGCGCCTTGGCCACGGCCGCCAGGGCGAACATGGCGAAAGCCTGGTCGTAGGGATCGGCGGTGTCGTCGAGGCTCTCGCCATTTGGCCCGACCAGGGCGCGGAACAGGCCGTCGGGCCGGCGATAGGCCTTCAGGTAGAAGGTCAGGCCATGGGCGACCGCCTCGCGCCACGGGCCGGTCCAGCCCAGCTCGCCGGCCAGGGCGTAGGAAAAGATCTGTCGGGGCAGCACGCGGCCGCGACGCGGGCCGTCCACCGGATGGCCGTCGAGATCGATCTTCTCGAAGAAGCCGCCCTTCACGTGGTCGGCGCCGGTCTCCCACCACAGCGGATAGGCGGCTTCCAGAGCCCAGGTCTTCAGGCGGTCGCGCAGGCGGGCGGCGTCGGCGAAGGCGGTCATCGAGAGCTCCAGAGGATCGCCTTCTTCTAGGGAGCTTGCGCGACGAGGCCAAGACGGAGGCGTGGTGTTTCGCCGCCGCTCGGGGTAGTGCTCGCGTCATGACCAGCCCTGCCGCTCTCCCTCCTCTGAAGGCCGTGTTCCTGGATCGGGACGGCGTGCTGAACGTCGACCACGGCTATGTCTCCGATCCCGCCAAGCTGACCTGGATCGACGGCGCCCGCGAGGCGGTGGCGGCGATGACCCAGGCGGGGCTCAAGGTGCTGGTGGTGACCAACCAGTCGGGCATCGGTCGTGGCTATTTCGACCAGACGCAGATGGACCGGTTCCATGCCGCCATGCAGGACCAACTGGCCGAACGAGGCGGTCGGATTGACGCCTTCTATCACTCGCCGTTCCACGAGACGGCTGTCGTGGAAGAATACCGGGTGGCCGACCATCCGGACCGCAAACCCAATCCCGGCATGGTGCTTCGCGGTCTGGCCGAATGGGCCCTCGCGCCGGACGAGGCGGTGATCATCGGCGATCGTCATATCGACGTGGAGGCGGGCGCTCGCGCGGGCCTGCCGGGTTATCTGTTCAAAGGCGGCAACCTGAGGACCTTCATCGGCCAGGTATTGGGCGAGCGGGTTCCCGCCCTGAAATGAAGATCCTGCAGTTTGGCCGAACGGGTCAGGTGGCCACGGCGGTTCAGGCCGCCGCCCAGGGGCGAGCAGACGTCATCGCCCTCTCCCGCGTCGACTGCGACCTGGAAAATTCCTCGGCTGTCCGCGCCGCGATCCTGGCCGCCGACTGTGACCTCGTGCTCAACACCGCCGCCTTTACCCATGTCGACCCCGCCGAGGCCCGGCCCGACGAGGCCTTCGCGGTCAACGCCGCGGCGCCCGGGGCCATGGCCGCCGCCTGCGCCGAGCGGGACCTGCCGTTCGTGCATCTGTCGACCGATGCGGTGTTCGACGGTCTGACCGATCGGCCCTATGTCGAGACCGACGCGGCGCGGCCGATCAATGTCTACGGCCGCTCCAAGCTGGCCGGCGAGCAGGCGGTTCTGGCCTATCCGCGGACGACGGTGCTGCGGATCTCGTGGGTCTTTTCCAGGTATGGTCGAAACTATGTGAGCTTCATGCTGCGCCTGGCGCGCGAGCGCGAGGTGCTGAGGATCGTCGCCGACCAGTTCGGAACGCCGACCGACGGCGAGGGCCTGGCCGATTTCCTGATCGCGACCGCGCCGCGCTGGGCGAAAGCGTCCGCCGAGGACCCGGCGTTCGGCCTGTTCCACTTCGCCAATGCCGGCGAGACCAGCCGCTTCGATTTCGCCAAGGCGGCGATCGACCGCGATCCATTGGCCAAGGCGCGCCTGGAACGGACGAGCCAGGTCGCCTTCGTCGAGCCCGCGCCGCGCCCGCCGCGTTCGCCCCTGGACACCGGCAAGCTCCAGAAGGTGTTCGGCTTCAGGCCCGAAGCCTGGCGCACGGCCGTCGAGCGCACGGCCGACCGGCTCGTGGCGGACCCCGCCGCGTGGGTCTGACAAGTCTGGCGTGAAGCCGCCGCTCGGGCTAAACCGGCGCAACTCCCGACATAGAAGAGCAGCGCGAGCGACCATGCAGATCTTCCTCGACAGCACCGACACCAAGGTGATCGCCGACCTGGCCTCGACCGGCCTGATCGACGGCGTGACCACCAACCCGACCCTGATCGCCAAGTCGGGCCGACCGATGCTGGAAGTGATCGCCGAGATCTGTGACATCGTCCCGGGTCCGATCAGCGCCGAAGTGGCCGCCACCACGGCGGACGCCATGATCGCCGAAGGCCAGAAGCTGGCCAAGATCGCCCCGAACGTGGTGGTCAAGATCCCGTTGACCCGCGACGGCCTGATCGCCTGCGCCGCCTTCGCCGACGAAGAGATCAAGACCAACGTCACCCTGTGCTTCTCGGCGACCCAGGCCCTGCTGGCCGCCAAGGCCGGCGCGACCTACATCTCGCCGTTCATCGGCCGCCTGGACGACTACGGCTTCGACGGCATGGACCTGATCCGCGACATCCGCGCGATCTATGACAACTACGGCTACGAGACCGAGATTCTGGCCGCCTCGGTGCGCAACGCCGCTCACGTCAAGGAAGCCGCGATTATCGGCGCCGACGTCGTGACCATCCCGCCGGCGGTGTTCGCCGAGCTCTACAAGCACCCGCTGACCGACAAGGGTCTCGAACAGTTCCTGAAGGACTGGGCCTCGACCGGCCAGTCTATCCTCTAAGGCTGTCCTGTAAGGGATTGCGCGTTCCGGGCGGGTTTCCGCTCGCCCGGGAGGCGATCAAGTGATCACAGTTTATTTCGCAGGGGCGAAGCTGGTTCGCAAATGCGAGTTCGTGCGTTAAGTCTTGGTCCGTTCACAGAGGGCCACGCACATGGTTCCGACCGTCGCCGAGACCGAAGTTCGCCTGGCCGGCCCCGAAGAGGCCGACCGCTTCTCGCGATTCCTCCACGGTTTCCTGTCGGCCAATGACTTTCCGTTCGTGATCGTCCACGACGCGCCCGAGTTCCTGGGCCAGTTGCGGCGGGTGGTTTTCGAGGACGTCTGCCTTTCCCGCAAGTTCGCCAGCGAGTGGCTGAACCAGCGTGGCACGGCCGGGACGGCCTGACCTTAAGCCAAAAGGCGGGCCTGGACCTCGGGATGGTCCTTCCAGGCCGGCATCTTCGACATGTAGATGATCGTCTCGGTTTCAGCCTGGGCGCGCGAGCTGCCGCGCCGCTCCCGCCACTGCACCATGCGCTCGAAGCGGGTCGGGAAGTCCTGCAGCGCGCCGGTCTCGTCGACGCAGTACTGGCAATAGGGACCGGACTCGATCGGCATGCCGCAGCTTTCGCAAGCGTGGCTCATGGGCGGACTCCTTTCAGGTGGGCGACGAAGACACGGAAATAATCGATCAACGCCACGGCTTCGGGCGATAGCCGTTCGCGCTTGTCGCGCACGCGCCGGACGGCGGCCCGGTAGGTCCCGCGGAACAGATCCTCGAAATCGGCGGCGAAGACGTCGGTCATATAACGAGGCTATGAGGGGTGTGATCCTTCGTAAATCCCGAACGAACCCCTATGTCCGACGGCCCTGGCCCTCTTCCCTTCTTTTAAAAAACAGGCCTAGCTGGGGGAAATCGTTTCACCAGGCTGCGGAGCTGCGCCATGAACGACCCTAAATTGGGCCTTCCCGGCATTGCCGGTTCCGCGCTCGACCTGATCGGCCGCACGCCCATGGTCGAGGTCAGGCGCCTCGACACCGGCCCGTGCCGGCTTTTCCTCAAGCTCGAAAACCAGAACCCGGGCGGTTCGATCAAGGACCGCGTCGCCCGTTCGATGATCGAGGCGGCCGAGGCCGACGGCCGGCTGAAGCCCGGCGGCACGATCATCGAGGCGACGGCCGGCAATACGGGCCTGGGCCTGGCGCAGGTGGCGGCCCTCAAGGGCTACAAGCTGATCCTGATCGTCCCCGACAAGATGGCGCGGGAGAAGATCCTGCACCTGCGGGCCATGGGCGTGGACGTGCGCCTGACCCGCAGCGACGTCGGCAAGGGCCACCCTGAATACTATCAGGACATGGCCCAGACCCTGGCCCAGTCGATCCCCGGGTCGCTCTACGCCAACCAGTTCGAGAACCCGGCCAATCCGCTGGCGCACGAGACCACCACGGCGCCCGAGCTGCTGACCCAGATGGAGGGCGACATCGACGCCATCGTCGTCGGCGTCGGCTCGGGCGGCACGCTCACCGGCATTGGCCGCTACATGAAGGCCCACTCGCCCAAGACCAGGATGGTGCTGGCCGATCCGGTCGGCTCGATCCTGCGCGACTATGTGGAGACCGGAACCTTCGGCGAGGCCGGCAGCTGGATCGTCGAGGGCATCGGCGAGGACTTCATTCCCGACAACGCCCAGATGGACCTGGTCTCCCAGGCCTATTCGATCAGCGACCGAGAGAGCGTCGACACCGCCCGACTGTTGCTGAAGAAGGAAGGGATTCTCGGGGGCTCGTCCTCGGGCTGCCTGCTGGCGGCGGCGCTGAAATACTGCCGCGAGCAGGCCCAGCCCCAGCGGGTCGTGACCTTCGTTTGCGACACCGGCGGCAAGTACCTGACCAAGATGTTCAACGACTTCTGGCTGGCGGCGCACGGCTTCGACGGTCGCGAGCTGCACGGCGACCTGCGCGACCTGATCGCCAAGCGCTACGCCGAGGGCGGCGTCATCGCCATCGGGCCCGACGACACGCTATTGACCGCATATAACCGCATGCGCTCGTCCGACATCAGCCAGTTGCCCGTGGTCGACCACGGCAAGCTGGTCGGCATCCTCGACGAGAGCGACGTGCTGGCCGCGGTCGAGGCGGGCGATGAGGCTCCGCGCTTCAAGACCCTGGTCGGCGCGGCCATGACCCGCGCGATCAACACCCTGCAGGCCCATCAGAGCGTCGATGACCTGCCCGAGGTGTTCGATCGCGACGAGGTAGCGCTTGTGGTCGACGGGGAGGAGTTCCTAGGTGTGATCACCCGCGTCGACCTGATCAATCACCTGCGCCTCAGCGCCTGAAGGACCCGCATGACCGACATCCCCGGCAAGAACCGCCTGGACTTCGCCACGCGGACCATCCACGGCGGCCAGTTTCCCGACCCGACCACCGGCGCGGTCATGGTGCCGATCTACGCCACCTCGACCTACGCTCAAGCCAGTCCTGGCGAGCACAAGGGCTTCGAATATAGCCGCAGCCACAACCCGACCCGCTTCGCCTTCGAGCGCTGTATCGCCGACCTGGAGAGCGGGGCGGCCGGTTTCGCCTTCGCCTCGGGCCTGGCGGCGGCCTCCACGATCCTGGAGACGCTGGACAGCGGCGCGCACGTGATCGCCAGCGACGACCTCTATGGCGGCTCGTTCCGGCTGTTCGACAAGGTGCGCAAGCGCTCGGCGGGCCTCTCCTTCAGCTTCGTGGACATGGCGGACCTGGCGGCCGTCGAGGCGGCGATCACCCCGGCGACGCGGATGATCTGGGTGGAGACCCCGACCAACCCGATGCTGCGCCTGGCGGACCTGGCCGCCATCGCGGCCCTGGCCAAGAAACACGACCTCGTCACAGTCGCCGACAACACCTTCGCCAGCCCGTTCATTCAGCGGCCGCTGGAGCTGGGCTTCGACATCGTCATGCACTCGGCGACCAAGTACCTGAACGGCCACTCCGACGTGGTCGCGGGCGTGGCGGTGGTCGGCGACAACGCCGAGCTCGCCGACAGGATGAAGTTCCTGCAGAACGCCGTCGGCTCGGTGCTCGGCCCGTTCGACAGCTTCCTGGCGCTGCGCGGGGTCAAGACCCTGGCCCTGCGGATGCAGCGCGCCTGCGACAGCGCGCTTGAGATCGCCCGGTGGCTGGAACAGCACCCGGCCATCGAGCGCGTCATCTATCCAGGCCTGGAAAGCCACCCGCAGCACGACCTGGCCAGGCGCCAGATGACCGGCGGCTTCGGCGGCGTCATCTCGGCCGAGGTAAGGGGCGGCCTCGCCCCCGCGCGCCGGATGCTGGAGCGCACGCAGCTCTTCACGTTGGCCGAGAGCCTGGGCGGGGTGGAGAGCCTGATCGAGCATCCGGCGATCATGACCCACGCCTCGATCCCGGCCGATCAGCGCGCGGCCCTGGGCATTTCGGACGGCCTGATCAGGCTTTCGGTGGGGATTGAGTCTTGCCGGGACCTGATTTCCGACCTCGACGCGGCTTTATCAGGCTGAGCAGGTGATGGTGCTCTCCCTCGCCCGGCATGGCGGGTGAGGGATCCTTGGCCTTGGTCGGGCGCGGCGGCGGAAGATCGTCGCGAGCGGGGTCCTCGGCCAGCAGATGGGCGGCCAGCATCAGGTCGGTCTTGACCGGGCCGAAGTCGGCGGCCGCCGTCCAGACCCGGATCGCGGCCTGGGCGAACGCTTCCGACAGGTCGACGACCTCGATCATCACCGCCGGCTCCTTGCGGATGCGCGCGTCGCTCTCGGCCCGCTCGCGCAGGCGCTTGAGCACCATGACGAGGTCCGTCTTCAGCGGCACTTTGAACAACACGTCGGCCCGGCGGCTGCGGTGGCTGGAATAGTTCAGGATCACGTCGCCGAACACCTTGCTGTTGGGGATCATCACCTTGACGTTGTCGGGGGTGGCGATCTCGGTGAACAGCAGGTCCAGGGACTTCACCGTGCCCTGGCGCGTCACCGTCTCGATATAGTCGCCCACGCGGTAGGGCCGGAACAGCAGGATCATCACCCCCGCCGCGACGTTCGAGAGGGCGCCTTGCAGGGCCAGGCCGATGGCCAGCGACGCCGCGCCCAGCACCGCGATGATCGAGGTGGTCTGCACGCCCAGCTGCTGCAGCACCGCCACCAGGCCGACGGCGATCACCGCATAGCGCACCAGCGAGGCGCCGAAGCTCTCCAGGGTCGGGTCGGGATTGTTCCGATGCACCCGGCCCAGGCCCCTGCGGATGACCCGCGCCGCCCAGCCAGCTACCCAGAAGGTGACCAGCAGGATCAGGGCGGCGACCACCAGGTTCACCGCCAGCTTGCCCAGCCAGTCCAGGAAATGTCCGAACATGGTCTCGTCGGCCTTCACGTTGGCGAGCGACGGCAGGGACGTATCCGCCGGGATGATGCTGGGCTTGGTCTGCATGGAGTTCTCGATAGGCGCCCCCGCCACGTTCGGTCAACGACAAGACGAGCCCGCTGTTCCGCTTGATCGTCCTTGTGGCGTGGAAACAGTCGGTTACATCAATTGGCTCGAAATCGTCGCGATCGGACACTAGAGGCTGCGCCCATGAGCATGCCCTTCATCGACCTCGCCGCGCAGCAGCGCCGGATCCGCGACAAGATCGACGCCGCCATCGCCAAGGTGCTGGACAGCGGCGCCTATGTCATGGGCCCGCAAGTTCGTGAGTTCGAGGCCAAGCTGGCCGAATTCGGCCAGGCCAGGCTGGCCTTGTCCTGCGCCAACGGCACCGACGCCATCGCCCTGCCGCTGATGGCCTGGGGCGTGGGCGAGGGCGATGCGGTGTTCTGCCCCTCCTTCACCTTCGCCGCGACGCCGGAAGTCGTGCCGTGGGTCGATGCGACCCCGGTGTTCGTGGACGTCTTGCCCGACACCTACAATCTCGACCCGGCCAAGCTCGAAGCCGCCATCGCCGCCGTGAAGGCCGAGGGCAAGCTGACGCCCAAGGTGGTGATCGCCGTCGACCTGTTCGGCCAGCCCGCCGACTACCCGGCGATCAAGGCGATCTGCGACCGCGAGGGCCTGAAGCTGATCGCCGACAGCGCCCAGGGTTTCGGCTGCACGCTGAACGGCCATCACCCGCTGCATTGGGCCGATGTCGCCACCACCAGCTTCTTCCCGGCCAAGCCGCTGGGCTGCTACGGCGACGGCGGAGCGGTGCTGACCAATGACGCCCGCCTGTGGGACCTGATGGACAGCTACCGCGTCCACGGCAAGGCGGTCGGTCCGGACCTCGAGGGCAAGACCTTCGACCACGACCCCAAGTACCTGAACACCCGCATCGGCATGAACTCGCGCCTCGACACGATCCAGGCGGCGATCCTGATCGAGAAGCTGGCGATTTTCGCCGAGGAGATCGCCCTGCGTCAGGTGGTGGCGGACCGCTATGCGCAGGGCCTGAAGGGCGCTGTGATCTCGACCCCGGCCGTGATCGAAGGCGGCGTCTCGGTCTGGGCTCAGTACGTGATCGAGCACGCCAACCGCGACGGCCTGGCCGCGCACCTGAAGACGCAAGGCATTCCTACCGCGGTCTACTATCCCGTCCCGATGCACGTGCAGGCGCCGTACGCGGCCTTTCCGCGCGGCGCGGGCGGCCTGCCCGTGACGGAAGCCAAGGCCGAGACCGTTCTGGCCCTGCCGATGCACCCTTATCTCGGCGAAGCCGACCAGGCGAAGATCATAGAGGCGATCCGGGCTTTCAACGGCTGATCGAGGCCATCAGGTCTGGCGTCTCGCGCGCCAGGCCCTATATGCCGCCCTCATGCGTCTCGTGCCGGGGCGTCAGCCCGCGCGAGAAAATCCATGTCCGACACCGCGCCATCGCCGCATCCCGGCATGGGCTTTGGCCAGTTCGTCACCCTGATCGCGGCGATGATGGCCACCAATGCGCTGGCCATCGACTCGATGCTGCCGGCCCTGCCGCACATCGGCGAGGCCCTTGGCGTTCACGATCCGAACGCCCGCCAGTGGGTGATCACCTCGTACCTGCTGGGCTTCGGCGTGGCGCAGCTGGCCTATGGCTCTCTGGCCGACCGTTATGGCCGCAAGCCGGTGCTGATGGTCGGCCTGACGCTCTACACGCTCTTCGCCGCCCTCTGCGCCTTCTCCACCTCGTTCGAGATGCTGCTGATCGCCCGGTTCCTGACTGGCCTCGGCGCGGCGTCCACGCGGGTGCTGTCGGTGTCGATCGTCCGCGACTGCTATGCCGGCCGCCAGATGGCGCGGGTGATGTCGCTGGCCTTCATCGTCTTCCTGGCCACCCCGATCATCGCGCCCTCGCTGGGCCAGGCGATCATGCTGTTCGCCTCGTGGCGCTGGATCTTCGGCGTGCTGTCGATCTTCGGCCTTTTCGTCATGGCCTGGGCGGCGGTCAAGCTGCCCGAGACCCAGCATCCGGAGGACCGGATCCCGATCTCGGTCGCCGGCGTCACCTCGGCCTTCAGGATCGCCCTGACCGACCGAATCGCCATGGGCTACACGATCGCCGCCGCCCTGGTGCTGAGCGGGCTGTTCGGCTTCCTCAACTCGGCTCAGCAGGTGTTCGCGCAGGTGCTGGGCGCGGGCGACACCTTTCCGCTGATCTTCGCGGCCATCGCCGGAACCATGGCGGTCTCGTCGCTGCTGAATTCCCGGATCGTCGGGAAGTTGGGCATGCGCAAGGTCTCGCACTGGGCGCTGATCGGCTTTATCGCCTTCGCCGCCGCTCACGCGGTGATCGCCATCACCGGCCACGAGACCCTGCTGAGCTTTTCCCTGATGCAGGCCGGCATGATGTTCTGCTTCGGCCTGGTCATGTCGAACTTCGGGGCCATCGCCATGGAGCCGCTGGGTCATGTGGCGGGCGCGGCCGCCTCGATCCAGGGTTTCATCACCACGATCGGGGGCGCGCTGTTCGGTTTTCTCATCGGCCAGATGTTCGACGGCACCACCGTGCCGCTGACGCTCGGCTTCATGGGCTTTGGCCTTGCCGGTCTGGTGACCGTGCTGGCCACCGAGAAGGGCAAGCTGTTCCAGACCGGCGCACCGGCCCCCGCCCAGGCCGTCGTTCACTAGCTCAGGCGACTTCTTTGGGGCGCGCCCGGTCCAGCGCCGCGTAGAGAGCCCGGATATCCAGCGGCTTGGCCAGCCAGTCCGTCATGCCGGCCGCGCGGCAGGCCTGGACCTCCTCGTCGGCCACCCCGGCGCTGAAGCCGATCACCGGGGTGTCGTGATTGAGGCCGCGACCCGCCCGCAGGCGGCGCGTGGCCTCGCGGCCATCGAGGCCCGGCATGTTGACGTCCATCAGCACCACGTCGAAGGCCCGGGCCTCCAGATGCTTCAGCGCCTCCAGCCCGTCCGGGGCGGTGGTCAGTTCGACACCCAGGGGCTCCAGAACCAGGGCCAGCGTCCGACGGTTCACCTCGTGATCGTCGACGGCCAGGACTCGCAAGGCGCCGATGTCCGGCGTCGCGCGCTCGGGCTGGGCGACCGGGCGCGGAGCCTCCTGTTCCTGGCCGGCGGGCAGGGTCAGGGTCAGGCGAAAGATCGCGCCGCGTTCCGGACCTGGACGGGCGTCCAACTCGCCGCCCATCAGTCTGGCCAACTGGCGGCTGACCGCCAGGCCCAGTCCCGTACCGCCATAGGTCCGCGCCGTCTCCTGCGAGGCCTGGGCGTAGGGCGTGAACAGCCGGCTCATCGCGTCCGTGGTGATGCCGGGGCCGCTGTCCTCGACCTCGATGGCCACCCGCACCCGACCGTTCTCGGCGGGGTGGGCGCAGAGGCGCAGGGTGATCACCCCGTCCTCGGTGAACTTCACGGCGTTGGACAGCAGGTTGTTGAGGATCTGGCGCAGTCGGAACGGGTCGCCGCGCACCCAGGCCGAGGGCTGCTCGCCGGGCGGCTCGCGCAGGGTCAGGCCCTTGGCGCGGGCGTTGGCGCTCCAGAAGCGGGTGGCGTCGCGGATCGCGCCCAGGGCGTCGAAGTCGCGGTCCTCCAGGCTCATGGCCCTGGCCTCGATCTTGGCCTGGTCCAGCATGTCGGTCAGCAGGCCGGTCATCAGGTGCCCGGCGTCGACGATCAGGTCGGCCGTGGCGTGGATCTGGGCCGGAGTGGTTCCCGCGCGGATCATGTGCGCGCCGGCCAGGATCGCCGACAGCGGCGTGCGCAGTTCGTGACTGACGATGGCGGCCATGGCGGTGCGTTCCGACAGGGCCTCCTCGGTCTGGATGCGGCGGCGGTCGGCCTCCTCGCGGGCGGCGACCACGGCGCGGCGGTCGTTGTGCATCCGGCTCCAGATCGTGTGGACGGCCAGCATGAAGAAGCCGACGCACACCGCCAGGATGGTCACCAGCCCGCGGGCGGAATTCCAGGCCAGGGCCGGCATGGCGGCCATGCTGAGCGCATAGGGTGTCACGCCCAGATAGAACAGAGGCCGGCTGTCGACGCCCGAGGCGACATTGTTCAGCGCCCCGCCGACCAGGACCATCAGGGCCAGGGCCATCAGCGGCGGCTGACCGCTCTGCCAGAAGATCAGCACCGCGCCCGCATGCACGGAGGCCATGGCCACCATGGCGACCAGCATCAGCACGATCCGCGCCTGGAGATGGCGCTCGGGGAAGCGGCCCTTGACGAACGGCCGGACGGCGACGAACTCCAGCGCCTGCACCGACAGGCTAGCGGCCAGCCAAAGCGGGATCAGGTCGGGGCGGCCGATCAGACTCAACGCCCAGCTCAGCAGCGCGGTCAGGCCGACGCGGGAATAGACCTGGCGGTAACGCTCGATGGCGTTGACCCGCAGGTGCGGCAGCAGTGACGCAAGGAAGGGGGACATCGGCGTACTCCTCGCAATCTTGCGTAGGGGCACATGGCAAACGAGACGTGAACGCCGATCAAGGATCCAGCATGATTTCCAATGTTCTGAGTTCGTCGGCCTCGCGCGAGGGCTTGTCCCAGCGGATGCGGTTGATGCGCGGGAAGCGCATCGCCACCCCGGACTTGTGCCGCGTCGAGCGCTGCAGCCCCTCGAAGGCGACCTCGAACACCAGGCCGAACTCCAGGTCGGCGCGGACCGAGCGCACAGGACCGAAGCGCTCGATCGTGTGGTCGCGGACGAACTTGTCGATCCGTTTCAGCTCCTCGTCGGTGAAGCCGAAATAGGCCTTGCCGACCGGGGTCAGGGCGCGGCGACCCTCCTCGTCCTCGCGCCAGACGCCGAAGGTGTAGTCGGAATAGAAGCTGGACCGCTTGCCATGGCCGCGCTGGGCGTACATCAGCACCGCGTCGATCAGGTGAGGGTCGCGCTTCCACTTGAACCACGGCCCCTTGGGGCGGCCGGGCTCGTAGACGCTGTCGCGGCGCTTGAGCATCAGGCCTTCGGAGAGCCTCGCGTCCCCTTCGGGCGGATCCAGGCGCAGGGCGGCCAGTTCCTCCCAGGTCTCGAACGGCTGAAGAGGCGACAGGTCGATGCGGGTGGTCGAGAGCCGCGCCACGAACGCCTCCAGCCGCGCGCGGCGCTCGACGAAGGGCAGGGACCGCACGTCCTCCTCGCCGTCCAGCATCAGGTCGTAGGCGCGGATGCCGGCCGGGAACGCCGCCAGTTGCTTGCCGTCGACCGTCTTGCGGTTCAGCCGTTGCTGGAGGTCGCCGAACGGAGCCAGGGCGCCGTCGCGCAGCACCAGCAGTTCGCCGTCGATCGCGCCCTCGAAGTCCAGGGCCTCGACCACGTCCGGGAAGCTGGCGGAGATGTCGTCGCCGGTGCGGGTGTAGAGCCGCCGCTCGCCGCGTTCGGACACGGCCTGGACGCGGATGCCGTCCCACTTCCACTCGGCCACGTAGGCGGCGGGATCGAGCCTGGCGAAGTCGACCGCCTCGTCGATCGGCTGGGCCAGCATCACCGGCCGGAAGCGGCCCGGCGCGTCCGGCGACGGACGTTCGGAGCGGCCTTCCAGCCAGGCGAAAAGATCGCCGTAAGGCGGTTCAAGAGCATGCCAGATTTCCTCGACCTCGCCGACCTCGACGCCGCCGAAATCGGCGCAGGCCTGCTTGGCCAGGCGCGAGGAGACCCCCACGCGAAGCCCGCCGGTCATCAGCTTCAGCAGCGCCCAGCGACCGTCGGGGTCCAGCGCGTCCAGCCAGCCCTCGATCAGGCGCTGGACCTCGGCGCGCGAGGCCGAGTGCAGGGCTTCGATCACCTCGGACAGTTCTGGCGGCCGGTTGGCGCCGGGCCATTTTCTGGAAGAGGGGGCGGGCCAGACCAGGGCGACGGTCTCGGCGAGATCGCCGACATAGTCGTAGGACCAGGCGAACAGTTGGGCGTCCATCCGCGCCTCGACGGCCTTGCGGATGAAGGCCGGCTTGGCGGCGTTGAACGACAGCGCCCCGGTCAGGGCCGCCAGGGCGTATCCGCGATCGGGGTCTGGGGTCTGGCGCAGGTGGTCGGCGATCAGCGTCAGCTTGGCGTTGCGCGAGCTGGTCAGGGACAGCCGGTCGAGCAGGTGGGCGAAGGCGCGCATGGACATGGAATGTCGGTCGGCCCGTTTCCGTTCAGCTCGCGCCATATCGCGATGCGCCAGCCCCTCGCGCAAGGGGGCGGTCGATGCTAGATTAAAACAATTGTTTGAAGTTGCCCGAGGCGAGCATGGACGAGATCCCCGAGGGCTTCGTCCCTCACAGCCGCAAGAGCCCGCTCACCGATCCGTGGGAGCCGCTCTATGCCCGCTCCATGCCGGACCGGCTGGTGCTGGGCGTCCGGGTGCGGCCGGAGCACTGCAATTCACGGAGCATGCCGCACGGCGGCTTCCTGGCGGCGCTGGCCGACAACGCCATGGGCCTGTCGCTCGGCGTCAACCTGGCGGCCGCGGGCCAGGGGGCGAGCGGTCTCGTCACCGTGTCGCTGACGCTGGACTATCTCGGCTCGGCAAAGCTCGGGCAGTGGCTCGCGTTCGACACCGACTTCGCCAAGCTGGGCCGCTCGATCTGCTTCGCCGAGGCGACGGTGCGCGCGGACGGGGATCCCGTCGCGCGCGCCCGTGCGACCTTCAAGGTGCTGGAGGCTAAGGCGGCGGCTTAAGCCCGTTCGTGCACGGCTTGCTCGGCCGCCAGCGGCTGGGGCAGGCGGCTGATCATCTCCTTCGGGCAGACCTGCCAGAACTGATCGCGCACGCGGTCCCAGTCACGCAGCAGGGTCGCGGCGAACACCGAGTCCGTCTCGCGGGCGTGCTCGGCGATCAGCGAGCGCAGCACACCCTCCCAATAGGGCGAGGCCAGGCGCTGCACGACGATGCTGTCGGGATTGATGAGATCCTCGAAGCGGTCGTGCTGGTCGAGCACGAAGGCCATGCCGCCGGTCATGCCCGCGCCGAAGTTGCCGCCCGTCGGGCCCAGGATCACCACCTGGCCGCCGGTCATGTACTCGCAGCCGTTGGCGCCGCAGCCCTCGACCACCGTGGTGGCGCCCGAGTTGCGGACCGCGAAGCGCTCGCCCGCCTGGCCCGCCGCGAACAGCCGGCCCGAGGTGGCGCCAAACAGCACGGTGTTGCCGATCAGGGTGTTGGTCTCTGGCGCGGCCAGGCCACGGGCCGGCTTGATCACGATCGTCGCGCCCGACAGGCCCTTGCCGACATAGTCGTTGGCCTCGCCGGTCAGCTCGATGCGCAGGCCCTGCACCGCGAAGGCGCCCAGGCTCTGGCCGGCCGAACCCTTGAGCTGGACGGTCAGGTGACCCGCGGGCAGGCCCTTCATGCCGAACTTGCGGACGATGTGGCTGGAGGTGCGCGTGCCGATGGTGCGGGCGGTGCTGCGGACCGTGTAGGTCAGCTGCATCTTCTCGCCGCGTTCCAGCAGCGGCGCGGCGTCGCGGACGATCTGGGCGTCCAGCGTATCCGGCACCGCGTTGCGGCCGACGACGGTGTTGTAGGGCTTGTTCGCGCCGGGATCGGCGCGGACCAGCAGCGGGTTCAGGTCGAGGTCGTCGAGGTGCTCGCCGCCGCGCGACACCTGCGCCAGCAGGTCGGTGCGGCCGACGATTTCCTGCAAGGACCGGAAGCCCAGGCCCGCTAGGATCTCGCGAACCTCCTCGGCCACGAAGGTGAACAGGTTGATGACCTTGTCCGGCGTGCCGGTGAACTTGGCGCGCAGGGCCTCGTCCTGGGTGCAGACGCCCACCGGGCAGGTGTTGGAGTGGCATTGGCGCACCATGATGCAGCCCATCGCCACCAAGGACGCGGTGCCGATGCCGAACTCCTCGGCGCCCATCATGGCGGCGATGACGATGTCGCGGCCCGTGCGCATGCCGCCGTCGGCCCGCAGGACCACGGAGTGGCGCAGGTTGTTCAGCGTCAGCACCTGGTTGGCTTCCGACAGGCCCATCTCCCACGGACCGCCGGCATATTTCACCGAGGTCTGGGGCGAGGCGCCCGTGCCGCCGACGCCGCCGGCGACCAGGATCACGTCGGCCTTCGCTTTCGCGACACCGGCGGCGATGGCGCCGATGCCGGTGGCGGCGACCAGCTTCACCGTGACGCGGGCGATCGGGTTGATCTGCTTCAGGTCATAGATGAGCTGGGCCAGGTCCTCGATCGAATAGATGTCGTGGTGCGGCGGCGGGCTGATCAGCATCACGCCGGGCGTGGCGTGACGCAGGCGGGCGATCATCTCGGTGACCTTGAAGCCGGGCAGCTGGCCGCCCTCGCCGGGCTTGGCGCCCTGGGCGACCTTGATCTCCAGTTCGACGCACTGGTTCAGATATTCGGCGGTGACGCCGAACCGGCCCGAGGCCACCTGCTTGATGGCGCTGTTGGGGTTGTCGCCGTTGGGCAGCGGCTTGTAGCGCGCGCTGTCCTCGCCGCCCTCGCCCGAGACCGACTTGGCCCCGATGCGGTTCATGGCGATGTTCAGGGCGCCGTGGGCCTCGGGGCCAAGCGCCCCCAGGCTCATGCCGGGCGTCACGAAGCGCTTGCGGATCTCGTTGACACTCTCGACGTCGTCGGTCGAGATCGGGTTGCGGTCAGAACGCCAGTCCAGCAGGTCGCGCAGCTGGATCGGCTTTTGGGTGCGCAGGCCGTTGGACCAGCGACGATAGAGCTCGTAGTCGCCGGTGTCGCAGGCCGTCTGCAGGGTGTGCATCAGGCGGGCTTCGAAGGCGTGGGCCTCGCCCGAACGACGGGCCTTGTAGAGGCCGCCGACCGGCAGGGTCACAGCGGCCTTGCCCCAGGCCTTGCGGTGCAGCTCGACCGTCTTGCTCTCGATGCCGGCTAGGCCGATGCCCGAGATGCGCGAGGGCATGCCGGGGAAGAACTCGGCGGCCAGGGCGCGCGAAAGGCCGACGGCTTCGAAATTGTAGCCGCCGCGGTACGAGGAAATGACGCTGATGCCCATCTTGGAGATGATCTTCAGCAGGCCGCCCTCGATGGCCGTCTTGAAGTTGACGCAGACGTCGCGCAGCGTCTTGTCGCCGATCAGGCCTCGCTCCAGGCGGTCCTGGAAGCTTTCCTGGGCCAGGTAGGCGTTGACCGCCGTGGCTCCCACGCCGACCAGCACCGCGAAATAGTGGGTGTCCAGGCACTCGGCCGAGCGGACGATGATCGACACGTACGAGCGCAGGCCCTTGCCCACCAGGTGGGCGTGGACGCCGCCGGTGGCCAGGATCATCGGCAGGGCGACGCGGGTCTCGGCGCTGGCCTCGTCGGTCAGGACGATGGCGCCGCAGCCGCGCAGCACGGCGTCCTCGGCCTCGGCCCGGATGCGGTCGAGATTGGCGCGCAGGGCGTCGCCATCCCGGGCCTCGGGCGCGGGCAGGGGCATGGTGCAGTCGATGACCGCGACGTTCTTCTCGCCCAGCAGGCCGTGGATCCGCTCGTACATGCCGGTGGTCAGCACGGGGCTTTCCAGCACGTAGACGTCGGCTTGCGCCGCGTCCTGGGCGAGGATGTTGCCCAGGTTCTTGAAGCGGGTCTTCAGGCTCATGACGCCGGTCTCCCGCAGGGGGTCGATCGGCGGGTTGGTCACCTGGCTGAAGTTCTGGCGGAAGTAGTGGCTGAGCGGACGGTACTTTTCCGACAGCACCGCCAGCGGGGTGTCGTCACCCATCGAGCCGATGGCTTCCTTGCCCTCCTCGACCATGGGGGCGAGGATCATTTCCAGGTCCTCGAGGCTATAGCCGGCGGCGGCCTGGCGGCGGGTCAGCTCCTCGCGGCCGAACTTGCGCGGTTCGGGGCCTGGGCCGATCTGCTTTTCGAGATCGACCATGTTGCCCAGCCACTCGGTATAGGGGTGGCGTTCGGCCAGTTCGTCGATGATCTCGTTCTCGCCGTACAGGCGGCCTTCGGCCAGGTCGATGGCGATCATTCGGCCCGGCGAGATGGCCAGCTTGCGGGTGATGCGGGCTTCCTCGACGCCGCACATGCCGGCTTCCGAGCCCATGATGACCAGGCCGTCGTCGGTATAGGCCACGCGCAAGGGGCGGAGACCCGAGCGGTCCTTGCCGGCCACGACCCAGCGGCCATCGGTGGCGCACAGGGCGGCCGGACCGTCCCAGGGCTCCATCACCGCGTTGCAGTAGGAGTAGAGCGCCTTGTGAGCGTCCTTCATCTTCGGATTGGCGGCTTCCGGCACCAGCAGGGCCTTGGCCATCGGCGCGTCGCGGCCGGCGCGCACCAGCACCTCGAAGGTGTTGTCGAGGTTGGCGCTGTCCGAGCCGCCCGGCTGGATCACCGGCTTCACATCGTCCCCGAACTCGCCGAAGGCCTGGGCGGCCATCTTGATCTCGTGGGACTTCATCCAGTTGACGTTGCCCTTGATCGTGTTGATCTCGCCGTTGTGGGCGAGCATCCGGAAGGGCTGGGCCAGGCGCCATTGCGGGAAGGTGTTGGTCGAATAGCGCTGGTGGAAGATCGCCACGGCGGCGGCGAAGCGGTCGTCCTTCAGGTCGGGATAGAATTCGTCGATGTGCTCGGCGAGGAACATGCCCTTGTAGATCAGCGACTTGGCCGACAGCGAGCAGATG
Organism: Caulobacter sp. GW822-FHT07D08; assembly: GCF_058798735.1. Taxonomy (NCBI): domain Bacteria; kingdom Pseudomonadati; phylum Pseudomonadota; class Alphaproteobacteria; order Caulobacterales; family Caulobacteraceae; genus Caulobacter; species Caulobacter sp. GW822-FHT07D08. The sequence goes on along the minus strand of NZ_JBXAKU010000026.1, from coordinate 26,598 downwards.
TAGAAGTCGCTGATGTTCTGGCCGTGGACGCGCTTTTCGATGCGCTTGCGGCACAGGAAGAGGGCGCGCTCCAGCGCCTCGCCTTCCAGGCCGGCGGGACCGGCCAGCATGATCTGCTCGATTTCCGGACGGGTAGCGTTGGCCTTCTCGCCGATCACCGAGGTGTCGACCGGCACCTGGCGCCAGCCATAGATGTAGAAGCCAAAGCGCAGGGCCTCGGCCTCGACGATGGTGCGGCAGGCCTCCTGGGCGCCGAGATCGGTGCGCGGCAGGAAGATCTGGCCGACGGCGATCGGGCCCGACCGCAGGGCGTGGCCCGTGCGGCGCACCTGGTCGATGAAGAAGTCCTGCGGGACCGAGACCAGAACGCCGGCGCCGTCGCCGGTCTTGCCATCGGCGTCGATCGCGCCCCGGTGCCAGAGGGCCTTCAGGGCCTTGATCGCCAGTTCGACGACTTCGCGTCGCGGCTGGCCGTCGATGGCGCAGACCAGGCCGACGCCGCACGCGTCGCGCTCGGTCGAGGGGTCATAGGCGTGGCCGTCGATCAGGGCCTGGCGGTTCTTCAGATAGAGGTCCATCTCGTTCATGGTCTTAGATCCTCTCTCTTATTCCGCCGCGATCAGCGCGGGCGCGCCGACCTTGGCCTGCAGGTAGCGGTGGATGGCGTCGGCGGCGTCGCGGCCGTCCTTGATCGCCCAGACGACCAGCGAGGCGCCGCGCACGATGTCGCCGGCGGCGAACACGCCGTCGAGATTGGTCATCTGGTTGCGGACGTCGGCCTTGACCGTGCCCCAGCGGGTGACCTTCAGGTCGGGGGCCGACCAGGCTTCCGGCAGGTTCTCGGGCTCGAAGCCGAGGGCCTTCAGCACCAGCTGGGCCGGACGGTCGAAGTCGCCGCCGGGGATTTCCTCGGGGCTCTGGCGGCCCGAGGCGTCCGGCGCGCCCAGGCGCATGCGGATGGCGCGCACGCCGGTGACGGCCTCGGCCTCGCCCGACAGGGCGCGCGGGGCGGCCAGCCATTCGAAGGTGACGCCCTCTTCCTCGGCGTTCGAAACCTCGCGCATCGAGCCCGGCATGTTGGCCTTGTCGCGGCGATAGAGGCAGGTGACCGAGGCCGCGCCCTGGCGGATGGCGGTGCGGACGCAGTCCATGGCGGTGTCGCCGCCGCCGACCACGACCACGTCCTTGCCCTCGGCGTTCAGCTCGCCGGACTCATAGGCCGGCACGCTGTCGCCCAGGCCCACGCGGTTGGAGGCGATCAGATAGTCCAGGGCGGGCGCCACGCCCTTGCTGCCGCCGCCGGGGACGGTCAGGTCGCGCGCGGCGTAGACGCCGACGGCGATCAGCACCGCGTCGTGCTTTTCGCGCAGATCCTCGAGCGTGGCGTCCTTGCCGACCTCGAAACCGAGCTTGAAGTCGACGCCGCCGTCGGCCAGGCGCCGGGTGCGGCGCTCGACGACGTCCTTCTCCAGCTTGAAGCCGGGGATGCCGTAGATCAGCAGGCCGCCAGCGCGGTCGTGGCGGTCATAGACGGTGACGTCGTAGCCGGCCTCGCGCAGCATCTCGGCCGCCGCCAGGCCGGCGGGGCCCGCGCCGATCACGCCGACCGACTGGCCGCGCGCTTCGCCGGCGATCAGCGGCTTCACCCAGCCCATCTCCCAGGCCTTGTCGGTCAGGTAGCGTTCGACGGAGCCGATCGTCACGGTGCCGTGACCGGATTGCTCGATAACGCAGTTGCCTTCGCACAGGCGATCCTGCGGGCAGATCCTGCCGCACACTTCCGGCATGGAATTGGTCGCCTGCGACAGGGCGTAGGCTTCTTCCAGGCGGCCCTCGGCCGTCATTCGCAGCCAGTCGGGGATGTTGTTATGCAGCGGGCAGTGGGTCTGACAGAACGGCACGCCGCACTGCGAGCAGCGCGAGGCCTGCTCGGTGGCTTTCGCGTCGATGAAGTCGGCATAGATCTCGTGGAAGTCGCCCGAACGCTCAGTCGCCGCGCGCTTTTCAGGCGTGTTGCGGGCCACCGTGGTGAATTTCAGCATGCGCTCGGCCATGCGACTTCCCTCATCCCCGTCACGGGAGAAAAATTGCTCAGGCGGGCCTAATACGGACTCTTTCGGGCAAGAAGAATGTCATGGTCAAATAAATAGACTTATATATCCTCACCAAGGGTGGGGATTTTGCAATCGCCTCGCAACACACCCCTGAAATAGTCCACTTTGTGGATTTACTACCTATTTACCGTGTCGGGCGCACGCCGGGGCGGGTTTGGAGCCGAACAATGCCTGACTGGCTGAACGCGATCATTCTGGGTCTGGTCGAGGGGCTGACGGAGTTCATACCCGTCTCCTCGACCGGCCATCTGCTGCTGGCCAAGGAAGCCATGAGGCTGAAGGACCCGTCCTGGGACACCTTCATCGTGCTGATCCAGCTGGGCGCGATCCTGGCGGTGGTCGCCCTCTATTTCCAGAAGCTGTGGGGCGTGCTGATCGGCCTGCCAACCAAGCCGGAGGCGCGGCGCTTCGCGCTCAGCGTCATTATCGCGGTGGCCCCGGCCTTCGCGGCGGGCCTGCTGCTGCATGACCTGATCAAGACGTTCCTGTTCGAGAGCCCGCTGATCATCTGCTGGTCGCTGCTGATCGGCGGGGCGATCCTGCTATTCATCGACAAGAAGGCGCCGCCGGCCGTCGATCACGACGCCATGAACCTGCCGCTGCACAAGGTGCTGATCGTCGGCCTGTTCCAGTGCCTGTCGCTGATCCCCGGCGTGTCGCGCTCGGGCTCGACCATCGTCGGCTCCATGCTGTTCGGCATCGAGCGCCGGGCCGCGGCCGAATTCAGCTTCTTCATGGCCATTCCGATCATGGTCGGGGCCTTCGCCCTGGACGTCTACAAGAACCGTGACGCCCTGGACGCCGGCCATGTCGGCGTGGTGGCCATCGGCTTCGTCGTGTCGTTCCTGTCGGGCCTGGTGGTCGTGAAGTACATGCTCGACTTCATCGGCAAGCGCGGCCTCGCCCCGTTCGCCTGGTGGCGGATCGTCGTCGGCGTCGGCGGCCTGGCGGTGCTGTACCTGCGCCCCTGAGCCAACGGCGACGCCGGCGAAAGAAGAAGGGCGGGCGCCCTCGCGGCGTCCGCCCTTTGTCGTCTTGGTTAGGCGCGTGTCGCCTAGAACGCGCCCGCCGGGGTCTCGGCGTACTGGCCGCCCTTGCGGTAGCGGTAGAGATAGGTCGGGACCACGGCCTCGACACTCGTGCCGACCACGCCGGCCTCGGCCAGGCCCGGGAGGCCATGCTCGGCGACATTGTCGATCTTCAGCATCTCGACCTGATCGGTCGTCAGCGGGGGCGGCAGGATCCCGGCGACCATGTCGCCGAGCGCGCCGATCAGCGAGGCCACCGGCCAGGGCAGCGGGGCCAGCGGCCGGGCGCGGCCGGTCTCGGTCAGGATGAGCTGCATGATCTCGCGCATCGTGTAGACGGTCGGCCCGCCCAGTTCGTAGGTCACGCCGACCGCGGCCGGGCTGGCGGCGGCCTTGGCGATCACGGCGGCGACGTCGCCGACGAACACCGGCTGGACGCGGCTGTCGCCGCCGACCAGCGGCATGATCGGCGACAGGGCGGCGATCTGGGCGAACCTGTTGAAGAACTTGTCGTCGACGCCGAACACCAGCGAAGGACGGATGATGGTCGCGCCCGGGAAGGCGGCGCGGACGGCGGCCTCGCCCTCGGCCTTGGTGCGGAAGTACTTCGACTCCGACTCGGCGTTGGCGCCCAGGGCGCTCATGTGGACCAGATGCTTCACGCCGGCCTTGGCGGCGGCCTGGGCCACGTTCTGGGCGGCCATGACATGGATCGACTGGAACTTCTGGCGGCCGCTCTCCCAGAGCACGCCCACCAGATTCACGCAGGCCTCGGCGCCGTCCAGGGCGCGGGCGATCGAGGCTGGATTGCGGACATTGGCCTGGACCACCTCGATCTGGCCGACGTCGCCCAGCATCCGCATACGATAGGCGAGATTGGGCTGGCGCACGGCCACCCGCACGCGATGGCCCGCCTTGGCGAGCGCCCGCACGACCTGGCCGCCCACGAAACCGGAGCCGCCGAACACCGTGACCAGACCTTGCATCTTCATTCCTCGTCGCATGCGATGACTCTACCGCGATAACGGGGGAATTAGACGACTGGGAGCGGCTTCGCAATGAAATCGCGACTTATCGATTTTTGTCTGTTGACGGCGTCGGAAGCTTTCCCTAAACGTCCCGGCCTCGCGGCGACCTAACCGGTTGCGACAGCGGGCCCAGGTGGCGGAATTGGTAGACGCGCTGGCTTCAGGTGCCAGTGACCGAAAGGTCGTGGAGGTTCGAGTCCTCTCCTGGGCACCACCCCTTAACTGAGCTTCTTTCGGGAAGCGGGGGTGGCGCCAAAAAATCCTCCGGATGCTAATTCGTTCATCGTGAGTATAAGTGTCGCGCGTTCTACTCGGACGCGTGGTTGAGCGCGCTCGCGCGGGCGCGATATGATCGCCGGAGTTTGAGACTTGGCTAATTTCGTTCACGAGGGCGACCTGCCCGACGGCGTCTTCGCCGGCGCTGGCGTCATCGCCATCGATTCGGAGACCATGGGTCTGCGCCTGGGCCGTGACCCGCTGTGCGTGGTCCAGCTGTCATCGGGCGACGGCGACGCGCACGTGGTGCGCCTGAATCGCGCGACCTACGACTGCCCGAACCTGAAGGCCCTGCTGACCGATCCGGCCGTGCTGAAGCTTTTTCACTTCGGCCGCTTTGATATCGCCATGTTCGAACTCCATCTGGGCGTGGTGACCGCACCCGTCTATTGCACCAAGATCGCCTCGAAGCTGGCCCGCACCTACACCGACCGCCACGGCCTGAAGGACGTGACGCGCGAGCTGCTGGGCGTGGAGCTGTCGAAGGTGCAGCAGTCGTCGGACTGGGGCGCGCCATCGCTGAGCGCCGACCAGGTGGCCTACGCCGCCTCGGACGTGCTGCACCTGCACGCGCTGCGGCTTAAGCTGAACGCCATGCTGGAGCGCGAAGGCCGCATGGCCCTGGCGCAACACGCTTTCGACTATCTCCCCCACCGCGCCTCGCTCGACCTGGCCGGCTGGGAGGAGATGGACATCTTCGCCCATAGCTGACGGACGCGATGCACCCGACCGCGGTCATGACCGGACGAACGATGAGCGCCGACCTCGCGCGCTGGCGTCGCCGCTCGCGCCGCGTTATGGCCGCGCGCATCATCCTGCCGGCCGCGATCACGGGCCTGCTGCTGATCGTCGCCTCGCAGGTTGGCTGGCGAACCTACATGGCCGCCACGCACCCGCCTGCGGAGGCCAAGACGGAGATCCGCCTGATCACGCCGCGCTTCTACGGTCAGTCGACCGACGGCCGCAGCTTCATGATCACCGCGCGCTCGGCGATCCGCGACGACAACGATCCGCGCCGCATCATCCTGGACGAGCCGGCTCTGACCCTGGACCTGGGCTCGCCGACGCCGACGCGGATGACCGCCAAGCACGGCGTCTATCGCCAGGACAATTTCGGCCTGAACCTGAAGGACGACGTCCGTCTGGACGATGGCACGGGTTACCGCTTCGCGTCCGAGGAGTCGTTCGTCGACACCAGGAGCGGCGACGTGACCGGCGAGACGACAATGAACGGCGAAGGCCCCAGTGGGCAGGTGCAATCCAACGCCTACTCCGTATATGACAAGGGCGATCGCGTCATCTTCCGGGGTGGGGTTCGCGCCCGGTTCGAACGGCAGTAAAGAAGATCAATGGCGCAGGTTCGCTTCGGATGCGGCCGCGACGGATGAGGACATGGTTCTGATGAAGCGACGGACGGCGGCGGCGGTGACGACCGCGTTGATCCTTGGTGGGATTGGGGCCAGCGGCGCGGCCTACGCCCAAGATTCGAGCACGCCGGTCGATGTTTCCGCCGACAATCAGGAAACCATCAACAGCAAGTGCATCACGATCTTCACGGGCAATGTGGAGATCCTGCAGAACCGCTCGCGCCTGCGCGCCCAGAAGGTGACCGTGTACAGCGCCCGCAAGGCGGGGACGACGGCGGACGGGGCCAACGCCTGCGGCGCGGCCCAGCGCATGGAAGCCGAGGGCGGCGTCTACATGGTCAGCGACACGCAGACCGCCCGCGGCGACCGCGCCGTCTACACCTTCGACAACAACATCGCGATCGTCACCGGCGACGTGGTGCTGGTGAAGGGCAAGGACGTGGCGCGCGGCGACAAGCTGACGGTCAACACCAAGACCAACGACGCCAGGCTGGAGTCGAACCCTTCGGCCAAGGCCTCCCAGCGCCGGGTCCGCGCGGTGTTCTACCAGGACGACAAGAAGAACGACGCGCCGGCCGCGCCCGCCCAGCCCGCCGCCCCGCGCTAGGATCCTCCATGACCCTGACCTCCAACGACATGGACGGCCTGTTCGTCGATTCCGTGGGCAAGTCGTTCGGCGACCGTCCGGTCGTCAAGAACGTCTCCCTGCGCCTCAAGCGCGGCGAGGTCGCCGGCCTTCTGGGCCCGAACGGCGCCGGCAAGACGACCTGCTTCTACATGATCACGGGTCTGATCGCCGCCGACTACGGCGCGATCTATCTGGACGGCGAGAACATCACCGCCCAGCCGATGTTCCAGCGCGCCCGTCTCGGCGTCGGCTATCTGCCGCAGGAAGCCTCGATCTTCCGGGGCATGACGGTCGAGCAGAACGTCATGGCCGTGGTCGAGATGCGCCAGAGGGACCCGCGCAAGGCTCGCGAGCAGGTCACCGGCATCCTGGAAGAGCTGCGCATCACCCACATCCGCAAGTCGCCGGCCGTCGCCCTGTCGGGCGGTGAGCGCCGCCGCGTGGAAATCGCCCGGGCGCTCGCTTCCGAGCCGTCGTTCATGCTGCTGGACGAGCCGTTCGCCGGCATCGATCCGCTGGCCATCGCCGACATCCGCGACGTGATCGGCTATCTCAAGAGCCGTGGCATCGGCATCCTGATCACCGACCACAACGTGCGCGAGACGCTGGACATCATCGACCGCGCCTCCATCATCCACGCCGGTGAGGTTCTGTTCGAAGGTTCGCCGCGCGAGATCGTCGAGAACCCGGAAGTCAAGCGCGTCTATCTGGGCGACAGCTTCAGCGAGCCCCGGCTCGGGGATTAAAAAAGACGCGGTGAGCAAGGCGCGCGGGGGCGAGGAAAGGCGTCCGCGTTGAGCCTCCGCACCCGGATCAAGTCCTTGGCCCGTAAGGGCTAACGCCTCTGGCATGATATTTTCCGGGACGGAACGTCGCACCGGCCCAAGAATTGCAGGCGTTGGCGACCCGTTAACCAAACAGGCCCTTCAATGGCGATCGAAGTTTTCGATTTGTCAGGAGGGCGCATTGGCGCTCAGCCACCGCCTCGAGATCCGTCAGGGTCAGGGCCTCGTCATCACCCCGCAACTGCAGCAGGCCATCAAGCTGCTGCAGCTGTCGAACATCGAGCTCGACGCCTTCGTCGAGGCGGAGCTGGAGCGTAACCCGCTCCTGCAACGCGATGAGGGCGATCACGAGCCCGCGGGCGAGGTCGAGGCCGTTCGCGACGCCAGCCTGACCCATGTCGACGCCGTGGCCGACACCACGGCTGGCCGCGAGATGGACACGCCGCACGAGGATGTCTCGCCGGGCGAACGCGCCACGGGCGATGGCGCCGAAGCTGGCTCCGAGCACGGCGCCGAACATGCCGGCGGCCAGATCGACTGGTCGCGCGCCGGTGGCGGCGGCTCCTTCGAGGGCGACGACAACTACGAACGCGCCCTGACCGACATCCCGACCCTGGCCGCCCATCTGCGCACGCAGCTTGTCCAGGCCGCGCTGTCGCCGGCCCGCAACGCCGTCGCCGAGATCCTGATCGACGCCGTCGACGAAGGCGGCTACCTGCGCCTCGACGTCATCGAGCTGGCCGAGCGCCTGGGTTGTCCGCTGGAGATGGTCGAGGAAACGCTCGCCACCCTGCAGGGCTTCGAGCCGGTGGGCGTCTTCGCCCGCGACGTCCGCGAGTGTCTGGCGCTGCAGCTGAAGGACCAGAACCGCTACGACCCCGCCATGGCCGCCATGCTCGACAATCTCGAGCTGCTGGCCAAGCGCGACATGGCCTCCTTGCGCCGCCTCTGCGGCGTCGACGACGAGGACCTGCGCGAGATGGTCGCCGAGATCCGCTCGCTGAACCCGCGCCCCGGCGCGGCCTATCACAGCGAACCGGCCGAGACCCTGGTGCCCGACGTCATGGTCCGCGAGGGTCTGGGCGGCATGTGGCACGTCGAGCTCAACACCGACACCCTGCCGCGCGTGCTGGTCGACCAGCGCTACCACGCCCGCGTCGCCAAGGGCGCGCGGACCGATCAGGAAAAGACCTTCGTCTCGGACTGCATGGCCACGGCCAACTGGCTGGTGAAGAGCCTGGACCAGCGCGCCAAGACCATCCTGAAGGTCTCCAGCGAGATCGTCCGCCAGCAGGACGGCTTCCTGGCCTACGGCGTCGAGCACCTGCGCCCGCTGAACCTGAAGACCGTCGCCGACGCCATCGGCATGCATGAGAGCACGGTCAGCCGGGTCACCTCGAACAAGTACATCGCCACCCCGCGCGGCGTGTTCGAGCTGAAGTTCTTCTTCACCTCGGCCATCCAGTCGTCGGAGGGCGGCGAGGCCCACTCGGCCGCCAGCGTCCGTCACAAGATCAAGGGCCTGGTCGACGCCGAGAAGACCGAGGCCGACGTCCACTCCGACGACGCCATTGTCGAAATTCTCAAGGCCGCCGGGGTCGACATCGCCCGCCGGACCGTGGCCAAGTACCGCGAGGCCATGCGGATCCCTTCGTCGGTGGAGCGTCGCCGTCGGATGAAGGAAGCGGTCTAGTCCCCCTTCCGCGTTTACCGCCGCCTGGAAGGTTGGAATGCACGAGAAGTCGCTCGCGGATGTCATCGAGGGTTTCGGCGAGGACAGCCGGCCCATCCTGACCGTGGGCGAGATGCTGGAGGCGTTCGACAGCCGCGCCTTCGGGGCCATGCTGCTGGTTTTCGGCCTGCTCAACACCTTGCCGCTGCCGCCCGGCTCCTCGACCGTCCTGTCGCTGCCGATCCTGTTCCTGGCGCCGCAGATCGCCATGGGCGCGGATACGCCGTGGCTGCCAAGGGGGCTGATCGAGAAACCCCTGAAGCGTGACGACCTGCGCGGGCTCTTCCGCCGCCTGGCGCCGATCGTGCGCAGCATGGAGCTGATCACCCGTCCGCGCCTGCGGCCGATGTTCGCACCCTTGGGCGAACGGGCGATCGGCGTGGTCTGCACCCTGCTGGCCTTGGTGCTGGTCCTGCCCATCCCGCTGGGCAACCTGGCGCCCGGCGCGACGGTCGCCGTCCTGGCCCTGGCGCTGCTCCAGCGCGACGGCGTTCTGGCCCTGCTCGGCTACCTGATGGCTATCGGTAGCGGGGCGCTTCTGTTCGTCAGCGCGCACGTTGTCGTGATGGCCGTACGCAAGCTTCTGAGCGTCTTTTCGGGGCTCGTTTGAGGTCGTCCACAGGCGTCTAAGGCGCCGCTTGACACCCGCCTGCGACAGGCGCGTTGTAGTCACATGCAAGTCCAAGTTTCCGGCAAGCATGTCGACGTTGGTGAGGCTCTGCGAGTGCGAGTCTCCGACGAAATCGCCCTGAGCATTGGGAAATACTTCGATCGCGGTGGTAACGCCGAGGTCGTGGTCAGCAAGGACGGCTACGCCTTCCGTGTCGATTGCTCGGTAAAGCTGGCTTCGGGTCAGCAGCTGATCAGCCATGGTTCGGGAGGCGACGCGCACGCGGCGTTCGACTCGGCCCTGGCCAAGATCGACACCCGCATCAGGCGGTACAAGCGGCGGCTGAAGAGCCACTCGCCGGCGGCCACGGCCAAGCAGGTCGAGAACGCCGCGATGTTCGTCCTGAAGGCTCCGGAAGTCGACGAGGGCGAAGAGCACGACTGGGATGTGGAAGCTGGCCACCCGACGGGCGCGCCCGCGGGCATGGTCATCGCGGAGACCCAGGCCGAGGTGAAGACAATGACCGTTTCCATGGCTGTCATGGAACTGGACTTGACCGCATACCCGGCAATCGTGTTTAGGAACGCCGCCCACGGCGGGTTGTCCGTGGTCTATCGGCGTCCAGACGGGAATATCGGCTGGATCGACCCCGAACGCACGAAGTCGCTGAACGGGCACGGGTCAACCGCGAGCTAACCGGATCCTTCATGGTCTGGCGCCGTCGCGGCGGATTCGCGGCGACGGCGCCAAGGCGGTCGGCATCTAGCGAGCTTTGTACGTCCATGACCATTGGCGATCTTCTGGACCCCGGAGCGGTGGCGCTGCGCGCTGGCGCGCCCGGCAAGCGCCAGGCTCTTTCCCTGGTCGCCGACGTCGCCGCCCGCGTATTGGGTGTCGACGCCCACACAACGCTTGAAGGCTTGATGGACCGCGAAGCCGCCGGCTCGACCGGCGTCGGCGAGGGCGTGGCTATTCCGCATGCGCGCGTGGACGGCCTGGATCGTGTCCGCGCGGTCGTGGTGCGCCTGGACACCCCGGTGGCCTTCGACGCCTTGGACGACAAGCCCGTCGATCTTCTGGTGGCCCTGTTCGCGCCCCGCGACGCCAACGCCCAGCACTTGAGGGCCCTGGCGCGGGTGGCCCGGATGATGCGTCAGCCTGAAACGCGGTCGGCTCTGCGCCAGGCGCGCTCGGCGGACGCGATCCATGTGCTGCTGACCCAAGAAGCGACCAGCACGGCCGCTTAAAAGGCCGCCCGCGCGGGGCGGCCCTTCAAACCGTTAGTGGACGGAAACCGGCGCCAGTTCGTGGGCCAGGGCGGCGGCGATCGCGGTGTCGCGGTCGATCATCACGGCCAGGCGCGCGCCGTCCGCGCGGCACACCGCATAGAGGGTCTGGTCGGGCGCCAGGTTGAAGTCCTGCACGCCCTCGGGGACGTCGGCGAGGATCTCGGCCGCCTTGATCGGCCGGACATAGACGAGGTCGGGCGCGCCAAGGGCCGCGAAAGCTTCGCTGGTGAAGAGCGGGCTGCTGTAGTGCGTGTTGGGCGTCATGATGACCACCTCCTTGATTAGGGAACGCGCCTTTCTCCGGCCGGTTCAGAGCCCAGAGCGGCGAGGCGGGTTCCGCGCGGCTTCTCAGCCCGCGCTGCGAATGGGAATTTTCTTCACGAGGCGCTCGGGTTCGGGCCGGGCCAGATCGATGTGCAGCAGGCCGTGTTCCAGGGTCGCGGCGGTCACCTCCATGCCCTCGGCGAGGACGAAGGTGCGCACGAAGCCCCGCGCGGCGATCCCGCGGTGCAGGAAGGCCCGCTCGGCCTCTCCGCGCCCGTCGCCGCTGTCGCGCTTGCCGCCGACGACCAGCTGGCCGCCCTCGACCGTCACCTGCAGCTGATCGGGCGAGAAGCCCGCCACGGCGAGGGTGATGCGCACGCCGCCGTTGTCGGCCTGCTCGACGTTGTAGGGCGGATAGCTTTCCGAGGCGGCCTTGGCTGCGCGCTCTATGAGGTCTCGGGTGTGCTCGAAGCCCAGCAGAAAGGGGCTGTCGAACATGATCATTCGGTTCATCGCGAAGTCCTCGCTTAAGCGACTTCGTTCGCGGAGATAAACCCGAGGATCGGCGCCGATCCCCACGACACGGCTCTAGATGTGGAGGCCGTGGCCAATCACTTCAAGAGGTGGCGGGGGTGCGAGGAGCCGGCTGAAATTCAGGTCCGGAAATGGACAAGGCCCGGACGTTTCCGTCCGGGCCTTGATGGTGGAGCTAAGCGGAGTCGAACCGCTGACCTCTTGAATGCCATTCAAGCGCTCTACCAGCTGAGCTATAGCCCCAAATTTTTCTTCGAGAACCTTGCGGTAACTCTCGGAAATCCTTGGTCTCTTCGGCGTTTCCGACTTGCGTCGCCCCCCGAAGAGGCGCGGAAACTAGTCCGGGATTTTTTCGGGATCAAGCCTCTTCTCGAACTTTTTTCGAGAAAAGTGTCGCACCCCGGAAAACCCCTGTGGATAGCCGGTTTCGCATGTCCGAAACCGGCTACCAACCAGAGAGACTAACCTGGCGGATTAGTCTTCGTCGCCCTCGCCGGGCAGGCCTTCGATCTCGTCGTCGAGATTGTCGTCGTCGTCCTCGTCCTCCAGGAACGGAACGTCGTCGGCCTCGTCTTCGGCGAGATCCTCGTCCTCGGCGAAGTCGACGCCCAGGTCGTCACCGCCCGCGGGGGCGGCGCCGGGCTCGGCGTCTTCGTCGTCGGTCTCGATGACGTCCGGCTCGACCTTGTCGATTTCGGGCGTTTCATCGACTTCGTCCTCGAAGCCGTCCTCGTCCTTGGGCGCGGGGGCGGGCTTCTCGTCCTCGGCGTCATAATCCGGCGTGATCGAGCGAGCGCGGACGCGGCGCGATTTCAGCGCCTCCTCCGGGTCGAACGACTCGCCGCATTTGGGGCACACGGCCGGACGACGGCCGAGATCGTAGAATTTGGATTGGCAGTTGGGGCAAATTTGTTTTGCGCCCAATTCGGGATTGGCCAAGTGGCGACCCTTTGATCCGGATGGGAAAAGCGGCCGGTCACTTGCCATGACGAGAGCCCGCTGTCAAAAGCAATCCCCTTCGCGAAAACCACCAAGCACCAAGGAGCCGGTCTCGGCATGTCGTCGGCTGGATTGAAGAGCGCGCCCGCAGGCGCTCTGCGAGGGATCGTGCGGGCCCCGGGTGACAAGTCCATTTCCCACCGAGCGATGATCCTGGGCGCGCTGGCGACCGGGACGACGACGGTGGAAGGCCTGCTGGAAGGCGACGACGTGCTCGCCACCGCGCGGGCCATGCGGGCCTTCGGCGCGCGGGTCGAGCAGGAAGGCGTCGGCCGCTGGCGCATCGAGGGCAAGGGCGGGTTCGAGGAGCCGGCCGACGTGATCGACTGCGGCAACGCTGGCACCGGCGTGCGCCTGATCATGGGCGCGGCGGCGGGTTTTGCGATGTGCGCCACCTTCACGGGCGACAGCTCGCTGCGCAGCCGCCCGATGAGCCGGGTGCTGGATCCGCTGGCCCGTATGGGCGCGACCTGGCTGGGCCGCGACAGGGGGCGCCTGCCCTTGACGCTGAAGGGCGGCAATCTGCGCGGCCTGAACTACACCCTGCCGATGGCCTCGGCCCAGGTGAAGTCGGCCGTGCTGCTGGCCGGCCTGCACGCCGAGGGCGGCGTCGAGGTCATCGAACCCGAAGCCACCCGCGACCACACCGAGCGCATGTTGCGCGCCTTCGGGGCCGAGGTGATCGTCGAGGACCGGGTCGTTGGCGAGAAGACCTTCCGCCACATTCGCCTGCCGGAAGGCCAGAAGCTGACCGGCGCGCATGTCGCCGTTCCGGGCGACCCCTCGTCGGCGGCCTTCCCGTTGGTGGCCGGCCTGCTGGTTCCGGGCTCGGAAGTGACGGTCGAGGGCGTGATGCTCAACGAATTGCGCACCGGCCTCTTCACGACGCTGCGGGAAATGGGCGCCGACCTGGTGATCTCGAACCGGCGCGTCGCCAGCGGCGAGGAGGTCGGCGACATCACCGCCCGCTACTCCAGGCTCAAGGGCGTGATCGTTCCGCCCGAGCGCGCGCCGTCGATGATCGACGAATATCCGATCCTGGCCATCGCCGCCGCTTTCGCGGAAGGCGAGACGGTGATGCGCGGCGTCGGCGAGATGCGCGTCAAGGAAAGCGACCGCATCGCCCTGACGGCGGCGGGCCTCGAAGCCTGCGGCGTCGACGTCGAGGAGGAGCCGGAGGGCTTCATCGTCCGCGGGACCGGCCAGTCGCCGCGCGGCGGGACGATCGTCGAGACCCACGGCGACCACCGGATCGCCATGAGCCACCTGATCCTGGGCATGGCCGCCCAGGAAGGCGTGGCGGTCGACGAGCCGGGCATGATCGCCACCAGCTTCCCGGGCTTCGTCGACCTGATGCGCGGCTTGGGCGCGACCCTGGCGGAAGCCTGACGTGGCGGGTTTCGTCATCGCCGTCGACGGCCCCGCCGCCTCGGGCAAGGGCACCATAGCCGGACGCCTGGCGGCGCTTTATGGCTATCCCCTGCTCGACACCGGCCTGCTGTACCGCGCTGTCGGCGTGGGCGTGCTCGCCGGGGCGGGAGATCTGGACGACCCGATCGCGGCCGAGGGCGTGGCGCGCACCCTGGATCTCTCGGACCTGGACCGCGCCGAGGTGCGGACGCGCGCGGCCGGCGAGGCCGCCAGCCGCGTGGCCGTCCATCCCGGCGTTCGGGCGGCCCTGTTCGATCTGCAGCGTGATTTCACCCGGCGCGAGCCCGGCGCGGTGCTGGATGGGCGCGACATCGGCACGGTGATCGCTCCCCGCGCGCCGGCCAAGCTGTACGTCACCGCGCGTCCCGAGGTTCGCGCCCAGCGGCGCTGGAAGCAGCTGACGGAACAGGGCGAGGTCGTGGATTTCGAGGATATCCTGGCCGATATCCACAAGCGCGACGCGCGCGACGGCGGCCGCAAGGACGCGCCGATGACCCAGGCGCAAGACGCCGTCTTGCTCGATACGTCGGAAATGACTATAGAGCAGGCCTTCGATGCGGCCCGCCGTATCGTCGAGGACGCGCGCGCCCATCACCGGCTCTAGCCGGTAGGGCAAATCCACCGCCGACCTCGCCGCGATAGAGAGAACATCGCGGGACCGCAGAAAACCCACTTCATCCGGAATCCCGAGAACCGCTTTCTCCGGCGGCGCTCGCCACAGGGCTTCCCCCAACCTACGAGACTAAACATCAGCATGGCTGACGATATGAGCTTCAACCCGACGCGCGACGATTTCGAAGCGCTGCTGAACGACTCGATGGGCGGCCGCGATTTCGCGGAAGGCACCGTCGTCAAAGGCAAGGTCGTCGGGATCGAAAAGGACTTCGCGATCATCGACGTCGGTCTGAAGACCGAAGGTCGTATTCAGCTGAAGGAATTCGGCGTCGACGAAGCCGGCAAGGCCACCATCAAGATCGGCGATTCGGTCGAAGTCTTCCTGGAACGCCTGGAAAACGCCCTCGGCGAAGCGGTCATCAGCCGCGAAAAGGCCAAGCGCGAAGAAGCCTGGACCCGTCTGGAAGGCGTCTACGCCAAGAACGAACCCGTCATGGGCGCCATCGTCGGCCGCGTGAAGGGTGGCTTCACCGTCGACCTGGGCGGCGCTTCGGCCTTCCTGCCGGGCTCGCAAGTCGACATCCGTCCGGTCCGCGACGTCGGTCCGCTGATGGGCAAGGAACAGCCCTTCGCCATCCTGAAGATGGACCGTCCGCGCGGCAACATCGTCGTCTCGCGTCGCGCCATCCTGGAAGAAGCCCGCGCCGAGCAGCGCACCGAACTGGTGTCGCAGCTGCAAGAGGGTGAAATCCGCGAAGGCGTCGTCAAGAACATCACCGACTACGGTGCGTTCGTCGACCTGGGCGGCATCGACGGCCTGCTGCACGTCACCGATATGAGCTGGAAGCGCGTCAACCACCCGAGCCAGGTGCTCGCCGTGGGCGACACCGTGAAGGTCCAGATCGTCAAGATCAACCCGGACACCCAGCGCATCAGCCTCGGCATGAAGCAGCTGCAGTCGGATCCGTGGGACGGCGTGGAAGCCAAGTACCCGGTCGGCGCCAAGTTCACGGGCCGCATCACCAACATCACCGACTACGGCGCGTTCGTTGAGCTGGAAGCCGGCGTCGAAGGCCTGGTGCACGTCTCGGAAATGTCCTGGACCAAGAAGAACGTCCACCCCGGCAAGATCGTCTCGACCTCGCAGGAAGTCGACGTGGTCGTGCTGGACGTCGATCCGTCCAAGCGCCGCGTTTCGCTGGGCCTGAAGCAGGCTCTGGCCAACCCGTGGGAAGCCTTCCTGGAAGCGCACCCGGTCGGCTCGACCGTCGAAGGCGAAGTCAAGAACGCGACCGAATTCGGTCTGTTCGTCGGCCTCGACAACGACATCGACGGCATGGTGCACCTGTCGGACATCGACTGGAGCGTCCCGGGCGAAGAAGCCATGGCCCGCTACAAGAAGGGCGACCTGGTCAAGGCGAAGGTTCTCGACGTCGACGTCGAGAAGGAACGCATCTCGCTGGGCATCAAGCAGCTGGCTGGCGACCCGATGTCGGGCGACACCTACCGCAAGAACCAGACCGTGACCGTCACCGTCACGGAAGTCACCACGGGCGGCATCGAAGTCCGCTTCGGTGAAGACGACGCCCCGATGACCGCCTTCATCCGCAAGTCGGACCTGTCGCGTGATCGTCAGGAACAGCGCCCCGAGCGCTTCGCCGTGGGTGACCGCGTCGACGCTCAGATCACCAACGTGGACAAGGCCGCGCGCCGCGTCTCGATGTCGATCAAGTCGCTGGAAATGGCCGAAGAGAAGGAAGCCATCGAGCAGTTCGGCTCGTCGGACTCCGGCGCTTCGCTGGGCGACATCCTGGGCGCCGCTCTGCGCGAGCGCGCTTCCAAGGAATAGTCTTCTTCCCCCTGTGGGTTGAAGTCGGCGGCGGCGGGAGTAATCCCGCCGCCGTTTTCTTTTGCGCGAAACCCTGCCACACATTGCCTGAGGTTGAGCGTTTCGGGGGTGTGGCGTGTTTCAGCGTTGGGCGGCGGTGGCCGCGGTTTCGGTTCTGGCCGTGGGGAGCGCGGCCCGGGCCGACGACAAGCCCGCCTACGGTCCGCCGGCCCCATGGGTGAAAGTCGCCGAGGTCCCGGCCCCGCCCGGCGACGACCAGGCTCCGGCCGTGCAGGCGGTGCTGGACGACACCCAGGCCCTGCTCGGCCAGGAGGGCCTGTTCCGCTACGTTCGCCGCATCGCGCGGGTCACCAAGCCCGAGGGGCTGTCCTCGCCCGCGTCTTCGAGTCCGACCAGAGCATCGGCCGCGAACTGCCCTTCGATCAGGTCGAGGAGGCCAACAGGGTGCGTCGCCGGCTGGCCGAGCAGGCCCTGATCATCCGCGCGCCGAAGGGTTCGTGAGACCTTTTCATGGAGGGTGGCGGACGCCGAAACCGCTCGCACCTTCGGCTGCCACCCTCTTGGCCATTAACCGAACCCCGTTCGAGAATCTCACGCAACCCCTTGAAGACTCAGCCATCGTTGGGCAAAGGTCCGCTCGCGCCTTTCTCCTCCCAAGGGCGTTCCGGGGATATCGATGATCAAGTCTGAACTCATCGCCAGGCTCGCGAATGAAAATCCGCACCTGACGCAGAAAGACGTCGAACGCGTGGTCGGCGTGATCCTTGAGCGCATGATCGGGGCCCTGGAGGATGGCGGCCGCGTCGAGCTGCGAGGCTTCGGCGCGCTGTCGGTCCGCTCGCGTCCCGCCCGCACCGGCCGCAACCCGCGCACCGGCGAGGCGGTGGACGTCCGCGCCAAGCACGTGCCGTTCTTCAAGAGCGGCAAGGAACTGCGCGCCCGCCTCAACGCCGACGGCGACGAATAAGAACGATTGTCTCCCAGGGTTGACCCTGGGACGCGAACGCCCTCAGCCTCGGCGCCGTATTTGAGGCAGCGAGAGTTTCGTCATGAGCGTCGTCAAGGAATTCCGCGAGTTCATCGCCCGGGGCAACGTCATCGACCTGGCTGTCGGTGTGATCATCGGCGCGGCGTTCAATGGCATCGTGAAAAGCCTGGTCGACCAGGTGATCATGCCGCCGATCGGGCTGCTGACCGGTGGTCTCGACTTCTCGAAGCTGGAATGGGTGCTTCGGCCCGAGGATCCGGCCACCGAGGCGGTCGAGAAGGTCTCGATCATGTACGGCGCCTTCATCAACACCCTGATCCAGTTCTTCATCGTCGCGTTCGTGGTGTTCCTGCTGGTCAAGGTGGTCAATGGCATCCGCCGCCAGGACGCCGAGCAGCCCGCGCCCAGCGCCCCGCCGGCCCCGACGCCGGAAGAGAAGCTGCTGACTGAAATCCGCGACCTGCTGGCGACGCCTAAGTAAGGCTCGCGATCGCCGCTCGCGCCGCCGCCTGGCCTGTCAGCCAGGCGCCGTGGGCGGTGGAGAAGAAGTTCGGGCTGCAGGCCTCGCCGGCGAAGAACAGGCGCTGGTCGACCGGCGCGGCCAGCGCGGCCCGCGCGCCGGCATGGCCGGGCAGGGCGTGGGAATAGGAGCCGCCGGCGAAGGGATCGGCGGCCCAGTGCGTCTCGGCGATCACGTGTACCTTGGATCGGATGTCGCCGCCGTAGACCGAGACCAGCCCCTCGACCGCGAAGGCCGCCGCCGCGCCAGGTCCCTGCCCCTCCAGCGCGCGGGCGTGAGCGCCGCCGAGGAACACCTCGATCACCGGCTTGTGCAGCGGCCGCAGGTGATAGGCCCCGGTCGCCGTGATGTGGGGATCGGAATAGAGCTGGGTCTCCGGCGGGAACATCTCCGGTTCGTCCAGCCGCAGGAACACCTTGTCGGCCAGACCCAGCGGCAGGCCGGCGGCGGCGTCCAGCTTATCGGGCAGGGCGGGCATGAAACGAAGGGCGCCCGTGGCCAGGATCGCGGTGGGCGCGCAGACGATCACCGCCCTGGCCGAGATCGTCCCCAGCGCCGTCTCCAGCTCCACGCGGTGACCGTCGTGACGGATCATCGAGACAGGGCAGGACAGGCGCGTCGGCAGGTGGCCGCCGAGGCGCGCGATGGCCGCGCCATAACCCTCGGCGACCCGCCAGTCGACCTCGGTGTCCTCGTAGGCGGCGTAGTCGTGCAGAGAGACCTGGTCGAACTCCGCGCCGTTGTAGAAGGCGCTGAAGGCGTTCAGCAGCGGGGTCCAGCGGCTGTCCGGGTCCAACAGGTCGGACGCCGGCCGGTCCGGACCGCCGTCCTGGGCCGCCGCCTCGATCCGCGCGTCCAGGGCCTGGAATGCCTCGCCGAATTCGGCGCGCGCCTCGCGGCTGAAGATCGGGCTGTCGGCGATATTGGCCCAGGGCGGCGGGGTCCTGTCGAGGGTCAGGCCCAGGGCCCCGACCCTGGCGACCAGCGGGTTCACGTCGGCCGAGTGCAGCCATTCGCAGCCAAGGTCGATGGGGCCGACGGATGTGTGGATTGTATGGGCGCGGCCGCCGAGACGGTCGCGGGCCTCCAGCAGCACGCCCGTCAGACCGCTGGCGGCCACGGCCTCGGCGGCGGCCAGCCCGGCGGCGCCGGCGCCCACGATCGCGATGTCGACCTCGTCCATGAGACCTCAATCGGATCGTGGGACCAGCCGTTCCGTTATTTGGTCAGGCTCGACGCGTCGAGGTCCAGCTTGTCGGCCGGGATCACCGTGGCGTTCGGCGCGGCCTTGGCCAGGTCCGCGCCCATGGCCTTGGCGTCGCCGGCGACGATGACGCTCATCTGGGCCGGGTCCAGCTTGGCCTTGGCGAAGGCCTGGACCTCCTCTGGCGTCACGGCCTCGACCTTGGCGGCGTAGCTCTGGATCTCGGTCAGCGGCACGCCATAGACGGCGTAGTTGCCCAGAATGTTGGCCAGGCCTTCCGACGTGCCGAGATCACGCCCGAAATTGCCGACCAGCACCGACTTGCGCGCGGCCAGCTCGCCGGCCGAGGCCGGTTCGGCGCCCAGGCGCGTCAGCTCGGCGCGGGTCAGGGTGACGACCTCGCCGGCCGACGCGTTCTTGGTCTGCACGCGGGCCGAGAAGCCGCCGAAGCGGCCCTGCGGCGTCAGGCTGGAGCCGGCCCCGTAGGACAGGCCGCGCTTGATGCGGATCTCCTGGTTCAGGCGCGAGCTGAAGCCGACGCCCAGCACCGTGTTGGCGACCACGCCCTGGTAGTAGTTCGGGTCGGCGCGGGTGATGGCCGGCTTGGCCAGCACCACGGCGGCCTGGCCTGTGCCGGGCAGGTCGATGACGACGTTGCGCGGCGTGTAGCCCGTGGGGGCGGCCGGCTGGGCGGGCGGCGTCGTCGCGGGCTTCTTCCAGCCGCCGAACGCCTTCTCGGCGAGGGCGAAGCCGGCCTCGGGCGTCAGGTTGCCGGTCAGCACCAGCACGGCGTTGTCCGGACGCCAGTAGGCGGCGTGGGTCTTGGCCAGATCCGCGCGCTTGATCTTCGGCAGCGAGCCGGGCGTGCCGCCGGCCACGTGGCCATAGGCCGATCCGGCGTAGAGCACGGGCGCGGTGGCGAAGGCGGCC
The DNA here is from genome assembly GCF_058798735.1 of Caulobacter sp. GW822-FHT07D08. Classification (NCBI taxonomy): domain Bacteria; kingdom Pseudomonadati; phylum Pseudomonadota; class Alphaproteobacteria; order Caulobacterales; family Caulobacteraceae; genus Caulobacter; species Caulobacter sp. GW822-FHT07D08. The sequence goes on along the minus strand of NZ_JBXAKU010000026.1, from coordinate 6,407 downwards.
AGCGTGCCCGGACGCTGGAACGAGACCGACAGGCCGTCCAGGGTCTCGGTGCGGACGCGGTCCAGCTCCTCGGCGGAGAAGGCCGGGCGCTCGGCGACGTCGGCCATGATGGCCATGGCCGGGGCGGCGTTGTTGGCCGTGACGCTGAGGGTCAGGGAGGCGGCTTCCCAGCCCGAGCCGGCTTCCAGATTGGCGCCCAGGGCCTCGGTCTCGCGGGCGACCTGGGTGGCCGAGCGCGTGGTGGTGCCCTCGGTCAGGAGTTCGGAGGTCAGGCTGGAGACCCCGGCCAAGCCGGCGGGGTCGGAACTTGCCCCGCCCTTGACGGTGAGGTCGGCGGTGATCAGCGGCAGGTCGCTGGACTTGGCGACGATGACCCGCAGGCCGTTGGCCAGGGTCTTTTCGGCTGGGCTCGGCATCACGGCCGGTACGGGCGCGCCGATGGCCGGCGGCTTCTGGCGCTCGTCCTCGGGCGCGAGCGTGGTGACCGCGCCGTCGAACTTGACCGAGGCGACCTTGGGGATCGGCGGCGTGGCGTCCTTTTCGCCGGCCGGCCGGTCCTTTTCCGGCAGGTAGCGGATCACCGTGCGGCGATCGTCGGCCAGGTATTTCTTGGCGACGCGCTGGATGTCGGCGGCGGTGACGGCCTGCAGCTTGGCCAGGGCGGTGTTGGCGACGGCCGGATCGCCCTCGGTTTCAAGGGCGTAGCCGATCGCGAAGCCGCGGCCGTCGATCTCCTCGCGGCGGCGGACGGCGTCGGCCAGCAGGCCGGCCTTGGCCTCGGCGAGCTCTGCGGGGGTGACCAGGCCGTCGCGGACGCGGGCGACTTGCGCGCGAAGCGCGGCTTCGCCTTGGGCGACCGTCTTGCCGCCGGCCATCACCGCGCCGACGTAGAACAGGCCCGGCTGGGCGTTGTTGGGGGCGCTGGAGAACACCGACTGGGCGATCTTCTGGTCGTAGACCAGGCTGTCATAAAGCCGCGACGACTTGCCGGCCGACAGTACCGCGTCCAGCACGGTCAGGGCGGGCGTGTCCTTGTCGGCGGCGGCCGGGGCCAGCCAGGTGATGGCCAGGGCCGGCAGCGGCACGTTGGGACCGTAGGTGTTGACGCTCTTGGGGCCCGTGCGGGGCGGCTCGACCACGGTGACCTTCGGGATCGTTCCGGCCGGCGTCTTCAGGGAGCCGAAATACTGGTCGATCATCGCGTCCAGCTTGGCCTGGTCGAAATTGCCGACGACGATCAGGGCCGCGTTGTCCGGCCGGTAGTAGGTGGCGTGGAAGGCGCGGACGTCGTCGACCGTCGCCGCGTCCAGCTCCTCGATCGAGCCGATGCCCGGGCGCTGGTAGGGGTGGGCGGTGAACGACTGCTGCGGAATCGACAGGGCGAAAAAGCGCCCATAGGGGTCGGCCAGAACGCGCTGGCGCAGCTCTTCCTTCACGACGTCGCGCTCGGAGGCGAACACCGCCTCGTCGATGACCAACGACTTCAGGCGATCGCTTTCGGCCCAGAGCAGACGTTCCAGGTGGTTGGCCGGCGCGACCTCGTAATAGTTGGTGAAGTCGTCCCAGGTGGAGGCGTTGTTGAAGCCGCCCACGTCCTCGGTCAGGCGGTCCAGCGTCTCGCTGGGCATGTTGCGGGTGGCCTTGAACATCAGGTGTTCGAACAGGTGCGCGAATCCCGACCGTCCGCGCGGATCGTCCTTGGAGCCCACGCCGTACCAGACCTGCACCGAGACGTTCGGGGTCGTCGCATCCCGCGAGGTGTAGACCTTCAGGCCATTGGGCAGCACGCGCTGCTGGTAGACGATCGGTGGGACCTTGATCGCGGAAGCAGCGGGCGCGGCGACGGCGGCCTTCGGCTTGGCCTGGGCGGCGGCGTGGGCCAGCGGCGAAAGCGCCGTGGTGGAAAGAGCCGCGGCCATGAGGGCCAGCTTGGCGGTGCGGATCATGCGCGAAGGTCTCCTGAACAGTCCGGCGGCGACCCTATCACCGGGCCCCGCACGGTAAACCTTACCGTCCTGTTATGTGGAGGGAACGGGGTGGCGCCGCCCACGTTACCTCGAATTGTCTCGCCCCCTCAGCGTGAAGGGCTCGATTCGCGTAGGGGGAAATTTGTCCGACACTTTGCTTCGCGACCGCCTGCGCGCGGCCACTTCCGACAGCCACGCCGCCCTGGACGCCCGAGTCGCCGGCTGGCGGATCGAGACGTCGCCGGGCTACCGCGCGTTCGTGTCGGCTTCGGTCCTGGCCGTCGCGCCGCTGGAACTGGCTCTGGAGCGAGCGGGGGTCGCCGACTGGCTGCCCGACTGGCCCGCGCGTGTCCGCCGCATCGCCCTGGCCCGAGATCTCGCCGCCCTCGGCCTGGACACGCCGCCGTTCGCCGCCGCCCTCGTTCCATCGCCGGACTTCGGGGCCGGCCTGCTCTACGTCCTGGAAGGCTCGCGTCTGGGCGCCCGCTTCCTGGCCCGTCAGGTCCGCGCCTCCGGCCACGGCCTGCCGCTGGCCTATCTGACCCAGGGCGAGGGCGACGACCTCTGGCGATCGTTTCTGGCCTGGCTTGAGAAACCCAATGTCGGGACTCGGACAGACGAGGTGGAGGCCGGGGCGCGATATGGCTTCCAGTGTTTCTCGGACGCGTTCGAGACGATAGCCCCGCCTGGAGCCCTGAATGTCCGAACCGGCGCCCATGTCGGGGTTTGAGGTCGATCTGACCAACTGTGACCGGGAGCCGATCCACACCCTCGGCTCGGTACAGCCGTTCGGTTTCCTGCTGGCCGTCAATTCCGACTGGCTGGTGGTTCACGCCTCGACCACCAGCCTGCGCTATCTGGGCCTGGCCCCCGCCGACCTGATCGGCAAGCCCCTGAGCCAGGTGCTGAGCGGTCACGCCATCCACAACATCCGCGGCCGCCTGCAGATCATGCGCGGCGCCGACGCGATCGAGCGGATGTTCGGCCAGCCCCTGGTCGACGGCGGCGAGGACTTCGACCTTGCCCTGCACTATTCCGGCCGCCTGCTGATCATCGAGGGCGAGCCCAGCCATCCCGATATCCTGATCGAGGCCGCCTCGGCCGTGCGCTCGATGACGACCCGCATCGCCGCGCGACCGACCTTCGAGGACTTCTGCCACGAGGCCGCCCGCCAGGTGCGGGCCCTGACCGAGTTCGACCGGGTGATGGTCTACCGCTTCGCCCACGACGGCGCGGGCGAGGTGATCGCCGAGTCGGTGCGGCCGGGCGTCGGCTCGTTCCTGGGCCAGCGCTATCCGGCCTCGGACATCCCCGTGCAGGCCCGCGCCCTCTACGAACGCAACTGGCTGCGGATCATCGCCGATGTCGACGCCGAGGTCTCGCCGATCATCCCGCCGACCAGCCCGGCCGGCGAGCCCGTCGACCTGTCGATGAGCATGCTGCGCGCCGTCTCGCCGATCCACATCGAGTACCTGCGCAACATGGGCGTGGCCGCCTCGCTGTCGATTTCCATCCTGCGCGACGGCAAGCTGTGGGGCCTGTTCGCCTGCCACCACTACGCGCCCAAGCACATCAGCTATGAGCGCCGCACGGCCGCCGAGCTGTTCGGCCAGCTGTTCTCCCTGACGCTGGAGAGCCGCGAGCGCGAGATCGAGACCCGGCGCATGGCCGAGGCGCGCAATCTGCACGACCGGATGATGAGCGCCGTGGTCAGCGCTCCCCAGGGGGCGGACAGTCTGATCCCGTTCCTCGACGACCTGTGCCGGCTGGTCGGCTGCGATGGCCTGGCCCTATGGCTCGAGGGGCGACTGACCCTGCGCGACTCCACGCCCGACGCCAGCGACGTCCACACCCTGTTGCGGGGGCTGCGCGAGAAGGACACCCATTCGGTGTTCGCGACGAACGAGATCGCCGGCCTGCTGCCGTCGGCGGCCGTCTGGTCGCAGAAGGCGGCCGGCATGATGGCCGTGCCGCTGTCGCGCGCGCCGCGCGACTACCTGATCTTCTTCCGCAAGGAGGAGGCCAAGACCCTGGTCTGGGCCGGCAAGCCGGCCAAGCTGGTCCAGGTCGGCCCCCTGGGAGACCGCCTGACCCCGCGCAAGAGCTTCGAGGCCTGGGAAGAGACGGTGCGGGGCCAGAGTCGGCCGTGGACCACGGTCGAACGTTCGCTCGCCGAGAGCCTGCGCACCAGCCTGCTGGAGATCGTCTTCCGCCTGACCGATCTCGCCGACGAGGAGCGCCAGCGCGCCAACCAGCGCCAGGAACTGCTGATCGCCGAGCTGAACCACCGGGTGCGCAACATCCTGGGCCTGATCCGGGGTCTGATCAGCCAGAGCAAGGCCGGCGTCTCGACCGTCGAGGCGTTCGCCGAGGTGGTCGGCGGTCGCGTCCAGGCCCTGGCCCGGGCCCACGACCAGATCACCCGCCATCAATGGGGACCGGGCGCGCTCAGCGACCTGATCACCGCCGAGGCCGAGGCCTATCTGTCGACCAAGGCCGAGCGCGTGCGTCTCAAGGGCGCGCCGACCGCCCTGGCGCCGGACGCCTTCTCGATCCTGTCCCTGGTCATCCATGAGCTGATGACCAACTCGGCCAAGTATGGGGCCCTGTGCGATCAGCGCGGCCATGTGGCGATCGACTGGGCGCGCGACGCCAAGGGCGACCTGATCATCGACTGGCGCGAGCGCGACGGTCCGCCGGTCAAGCCGCCGACCCGCCGAGGCTTCGGCTCGACGATCATCGAGCATTCGATCCCGCACGATCTGAACGGCGAGGTGGCGCTGGACTACCGGCCCGAGGGCTTGCAGGCCCGCATCCGCATCCCCGGCCGCTACGTCTCCAGCGAGGGCGTGACCGCGGCCGTGAGCCAGCCGCGCCGCGCCGACACGCCGGTGCGGGCCCCCGAGCGGATGCTGGTGCTCGAGGACAACATGATCATCGCGCTGGATCTCGAGGACATGCTGGTCCGGCTGGGCGTCAAGCAGGTCATCGTCGCCTCCAGCGTCGCCCAGGCTTTCGAGGCCCTGAGCAACGAGACGCCGCCATTCGCGATCCTGGACGTCAATCTGGGCCAGGAGACCAGCTTCCCGGTGGCCGAAGCCCTGCAGGACGCCGGCGTGCCCTTCGCCTTCGGCACCGGCTTCGGCGACAGCGCCGCCTTCCCGGACCGGTTCAAGGAGACGCCGGTGCTGCAGAAGCCCTACAGCGCCGAGAGCGTGGCGGCGTTGTTTTAGTGTGGTGGATTTGAAGTTCGCCCGCACTTGGATCAGGCTCTGAGCGAACTTCAAATCCAGAAAGCACACTAGAAACATAAACTTACTAGCGTCCTTCAACCCATTGCGGCCCGCTGAAGCGCCCCTTCCGTCAGGTTGGCGGATCCAATTCCAGCACGAACCGCCCTCGCTGCTGCGGCGTCGGGACGATGCAGTGGCCCCTCCTGCCCATCAGCCGGTAGCGGTTCGTCGCGATCCAGTCGTAGGCCGCGTCGGTCGGGCCGCGCGGCAGGTGGTCGATGAACGCGAACCAGCGCCAGGGGGCGTCCAGCCGGCGCAGCAGGGCGCCGATGGCGGCGGTCTTGGCCAGGGGGCGGCCGTGGTCGAGGAACAGGAAGCTTTCGGGCGTTTCAGGATCGACGCCATGCGCCAGGGCGAGCTCACGGCCATAGGGTGACTGAATGGGCGTGAACCGGATCACGCCCTTGCGGTCCAGGCGCAGGACCGCCTGCACCGAACCCGTACAGATGTTGCAGACGCCGTCGAACAGCCAGAGGCCGTCGGGCTCGTCCGTATCCGTCATCGTCCCTCGCATTCGCGTCGCAGCGCCTTCAGCGACTGTGGCACGTCGCGGCGCATCATGCCGCTGATCATGCCGGCCGGGAGGGCGAAGGGCGCGGTGGCCCACAGGTCGTAGGTGACGCGGGTGCGCAGTCCTCCGTCCAGCGGCTCGAGCCGCCAGGCCCCCTCGCAGGCCCGAATGTCGCCGCCTATGCAGGCGAAGCGGATCAGCCGGTCGGGCTCCACGGTGACGCGCGAGGTGGAGCGCAGGCTCGGCAGGAAGAAGCCCCACTTGACCGTGTGCTCGCGGATCTCCGTCCCGTCCGGCGCGCGCGAGAGCACGCGGCAGCTCTTGACGCCCGGACTCATGCGGGCCGCGCGGTCGCAGTCCAGGATGATGCGGAACACCACGGCCGGCGGCGCGTCGATCTCGACATTGGCCCGGACCACGCCGCGCCCGTGGTTGTCGGCATGCGCCTGGACGGCGATGCCGTCGCCCTTCGTCTCCCACTCGGCGTCGGCCCGGGCGGGACCCGCCAGGGCGATGAGGAGGGCGAAGGGGACCAGCCGGCGCATCATGCTGAAGCTAACGCGCCGATGTGGCTTTCGTCAGGCGCGGTCACCGCGTTTTTGGCGATGACGGTTGGCGTTCACGCCCCGGCGCGAT
>NZ_JBXAKU010000025.1:0-64593 GCF_058798735.1 Caulobacter sp. GW822-FHT07D08 | reverse complement strand
TTCAAACCTCCCGTCTCAGAAGGTTTGAATCAGCCCCGCCACTTTTTGGGAATCCCGTTTATGGGTCTGTGGCCTAGGGCGTAGTGAGGATCAGGCGCTTCAGCGCGACAGCGTGGCCGATGGCGGCGTGCCAGACCTGCCGCGCCCAGGCGCCGACCATCGCGGCGATCGCCCAGGATCCCGCCTTCGCCAGACTGGTGATCCTCAAGCTCGACTATGACAAGCAGACGGCCGAGAAGCGCCATCTCAACGTGCGCCCGCGGAGTACTTTGATCGCCTTCAAGGCTTGAAGGCGACCGGCCGCAGTGTCGGCGTCACCGATCCGGCCGAAATCCGCGAGTTGGCGGCCAGCGCCCTGCGCTAGCCGCGCCAAGACGCCTTTGACCTTCCGTTCCCGCGGCTCGCCTCCTAGGACGCCTCGCAGGCGAAGCTGTCCGCCCTTTCCTGCGCTCCGCCCTTGTAGCGCGCGATCTTGGGATAGGTGCAGAGCGGGCGCTGGAAGAGGATCTTGCGGTCTTCGCCGCTGGGCGCGTCGAACCGGGTGGCGATCAAGGTCTCGGGCGCGCGCCCACGCTCGACCCATTCTTCCAGGGCGATGGCCATGTCGTGGGCGGCGTCGCTGACCGGCGGCTCGGAATTGCGGGTCGCGGTTGAAAAGTGCGTCGCGCCCGGACCACCCGCGCAGTGGGCCATGCCGGGCGCCATGAACAGCCGCACGAACTCTTGGGTGTCGGCCTGCCGGGCCGCCTCGTCCTTGGCCGGCGAGGTCGCCTTCACCGCCTCATAATAGTTGATCGCCTCCTCGGCCGCGCCGACCGGGTCCTGCCAGCCCATGAACATGATCATCTTGCCGCCGCGCCGCTTGAAGGCGTGGAGGTCGGGGTTCACGGCGTTGAAGGTCGCGCCGACCCTGGCGTCGATGGCGTCGATGTCGGAGCCCCAGTTGAAGGTCTTCCAGTCCCAGTTGGGATCGTCGAAGACCCAGTAGCGGAAGAAGTCCAGACGGAGGGGTTCGGGCTTCTTGGGGTTGCCCCAATAGGCGCTCCAGCCCGGCGCGGAGCTGTCCTCGCCGCCCACCACACCCTCGGTTCCGGGCAGGTATCCGGGATAGATCGCCTTGCCGGTGCGCGCGTCGGTCGGGCCCGCGTAGAATTTGCGGACCACGTCGACTTGCTCGGCGGTCAGGCACGTCGGCGCATCAGGACCGGCGCACTGGAGCGAGGCGGGATTGAACCGGCAAGCGCGAGGGTCGTTGACGACCCCGTCGACCACTCCGTCCAGCCCGTCGCAGGTTTTGACGACGGCGGCGGTGATCATCGCCAGCTTGGTGTGCGGCAAGATCGGTGTCGCATCGTCTCCAGGCCGATGGTTGATCTTGAAGTTCCACAGGAAGGCCAGGTTGAGGTTGGAGCGGTTGTTGCCCGGCGCCCCGGCGATGATCCCGTCGAAATCGTCCGGATAGCGCTGGGCCTCGCTCAGGCCCTGATAACCGCCCGTCGAGCAGCCGCTGAAATAGCTGCGGGCGGCCGGGGCGCCATAATAGGCCGCCGTCACCGCCTTGGCCGCGACCACCGACTCGTGGACGGCGCGATGCGAAAAGTCGACGATCGACTCCGGCTTGCCGATGACGAAGGTCAGCTCGCTGCCGATGTGGCCGGTATTGGTGGCTACCGCCACGTCCCCCCGCTGGATCCGGGCGATGATCGCTGGATAGGGCAGGTTCGAGACATAGGCGCCGTTGCCCACCATGTGCAGGCGTCGGGTCCAACGTTCGCGGGCCGGCAGCCAGATCTCGAATTCAATCTCCGAGCCCAGGACGGGCGTCGACACACCGCGCACGCGACAAAAGTCGGGCAGGCCCTTGTAGGTGCGGCCGGCGCGGCCCACCGCATTGTCTTCGACGAACGTGCCGCCGCTGACCGCCTTGGCCAGAGTGATCCGCGCATGAGGCAGCACCAGACCACTCATGGCGGCGCAATCCTCGGCGGCCGCGGGCGTGGCGAGCAGGACGGCGCCGACCACGGCTGACACAGCCCCAATAACGGTCGCAAGGCGTTTAATAGGCATCGTCCATCCCTCTCCATGCGCCGGACGATAATAGTCTTATCGAATTCAATAATACAAATCATGAGGACCACGCCTTGGTCAAGCTCACGGCCGATCAACGAAGACGGCGTGGCGCGCGGAACGCGCTAGCGTCGCGCCTGAGCCTGAGCCTGGGCCTGGGCCTGGGCCTGAAGAAAATCCAGCGTGCGCCTGAGAGCCTCGAGGCTGGCGGCGCGGGTCGAGGCAAGATCGGGTCCGATCCAACCGTGGCCGACGCCCGGCAGGATCGCCGTCTCCACCGGCACGCCCGCCGCGCGGAGCCTGTCGGCGAAGACCAGGGTCTGGTCGGGACTGACCTGGTCGTCGTCGGCGCCGTGCAGCAGCAGCATCGGCGGGTCGCTTCTGTCGAGATAGGTCGCAGGATTGGCCGCGGCCGCGGCCGCGGAGCAGTCGGCCCCGGCGCATCCGAGAACCTGCTCGACCTTGAGAGCGCCTGGCCGGCTCATGTCGAACGGGCCAAACCAGGCCACCGCGCCCTGGACGCAGTCGGAAACCGGCAGGGGCTTGGCGACCCTGGCCTGTGAGCCTGGCAGACGCCCGGTCGAGGCGGGCGGATCGAAGGCCGGCGCCCCGCAGGTCGCCGCCGCCAGGGCCGCCAATTGGGCGCCGGCGGAGCCCCCCACCAGATAGACCCGAGCCGGGTCGAGGCCATAATCGGCGGCATGAACGCGCAGGAAACGCACCGCGCCCTTGATATCCCGCACCTGGTCGGCGATCCGCGCCTCGCCGCTGAGGCGGTAGTTGACCGAAGCCACCACGAAGCCGCGCGCGGCCACCGACGCCAGCACCGCCGGGAAGTCGGCGAAGCCGCCCGATGTGCGGGAGTCGCCCCTGTTCCAGCCGCCGCCATGGACCCAGACGATCAGCGGCGCGCCGCCCTTGATCGGGCGCGGCGTATAGAGGTCGAGCAGCAACGGCCGAAAACCGGTCAGGTTGGCGAATTCGACGTAGCCTCGCGCGACGACGCCGTCGGGGTAGTGGGCCTGAAGCTTGGGAAAGACATCGTCGCGAACCGTCGCGGCGATGATTTTCGGTTCGGAAACCCCAGGCTCCGCAGGCTCTGCCGCAGCCATCGAGGCCAGAGCGATCGCGATGCAGGCGGTCCAGTCGACGCTGCGCATCATCTCCTCCGAGCTTGCCTACAGGCCTTTGACGCATCCAGGGAACGGTTGCCTCTCGACCGCCAACGGCGCCTTCGAAAAAGGCGCCGTTCCGGGCGTGACGGATGTAAACTGGATTTCTGGTTTACAAAATACAATACGTAATTATCGTCGTCAAAAGTACAAACGGTGCATCTGATGTCGGGGAAGCCGGCGCGGGTGGTCTCAATTCGTCAAGAGGGGGTAACAAGATGACTTGCCATACGCTTACACGCCGAGCCTGGTTGGGGACGACCGCCCTGGCGGCGACGCTGGCCTTGCCGGTTCTGGCCAACGCCCAGTCAACGCAGACGCCGGGCGAAGTGTCCGCCCTCGAGGAGATCGTGGTCACCGCCGACACCACCGGCACCAAGGCCGTCCAGGTCGGCAGCTTCCGCGGCGCCAAGCAGCTGGACACCCCCCTGACCATCAGCGTCATTCCGCGCGAAATGCTCGACGTGCAGCAGTCGCGCAGCATTCAGGACGCGCTGCGCAACACGCCTGGGGTCACCGCTTCCCAGACCTCGCCGACGGTCTACAGCAACCTGGCCATCCGCGGCATTCCCGTGGAGAACCGCGGCAACTACCGTCTCGATGGCACGCTGCCGATCATCAACCTCATCGACCTGCCGCTCGAGGACAAGGAACGCGTCGAAGCCCTGAAGGGCGCCTCGGCGCTGTACTACGGCTTCACCAGTCCTTCGGGCATCATCAACCTGACCATGAAGCGGGCCACCCCCGATCCGCTACTGAACATGTCGGTGTTCGGCAATTCGCACGGCGCGCTCGGCGGCCATGTCGATGTCGGCGGCACGCGCGGCATCCTCGGCTATCGGATCAACGCCGTCTACGATCGGCCCGACTCCGGCATCGACAACACCGACGGCAAGCGCAACCTCTTGTCGGGCGCCTTTGACCTGAAGCCGACCGACACCCTGACTCTGCAGTTCGACGGCGAGCGCATCTTCAAGGACGTCAACGAGCCGGGCATCTACCGCTTCCTGAAGGTCCCGGCCACCACGGTCGCCAACCCCTATCCGACCATCAAGCTGCCGGATCTGATCGATCCTTCGACCAATTTCGGACCGGACTGGGCGCGCAACAAGACCAAGGAAAGCAACCTGCTGGCCAAGTCGATCTGGCGCTTCCTGCCCAACTGGGAGCTCGTCGCCAGCGCCGGCCTGTCGCGCCTGCAGCGCGAACGTCACTTCAACACGATCGACCCGAACAATCCCAACACCGATCCCTTGACGGGCGCGGTGGGCGAGTTCCCACTGTCGGTCAGCTACCAGCCGATCGCCAAGTACCGCAACGAGAACTACCGCGCCGAGATCACCGGCGCCTTCTCCACCGGCCCGCTGAAGCATGAGATCCTGCTGGGCGCCTCCGACAACATCCGCGAGAACCGCTCATCGGCCAGCAGCGCCCAGGCCTGCCTCTACAACAGCACGACCGGGGCCCTGATCGGCGCGACCCTGGCCTCGACCGCCGGGGCGGGCCAGACCCGCGCCCTGTGCCGGCAGAGCATCACCGACCCGCACGCCATCCCGCGGCTGGGCGAGCCGCTGAACGCGCTCAACAATCCCAGCGGCATCAAGGATGTCGGCTACTACGTCTTCGACCGCATCAAGTACAACGAGTGGCTCCAGGTGCTGGTCGGGGTGCGCAAGTCCGACTACGAGGAAAAGCGCCTCGACACGGGCGTGAAGACCTTCCAGGCCAAGCCGACCTCGCTGTCGGGCGGGGTGGTGATCAAGCCCAAGTCCAATGTCAGCCTATACGCGACCTATATCGAGGGCCTGGAATCTACGCCGGCCGCGCCGCTGACGGCGACCAACTCCAACGAGCAACTGGGCCCGTCGCAGTCGACCCAGTATGAAGGCGGCGTGAAGTGGGAAATCTTCCCCACCCTGCTACTGCAAGCGGCCTATTTCGACATCAAGCGCGACTCCGCCGTCGTCAATGGCGCCAACACCTACGTCAAGGACGGCCGCCAGACCTACAAGGGCCTGGAAGCCAGCCTGACGGGCAAGGTCAGCCGCGACTTCACGGTCTATGCCAGCGCGCTGTTCCTGGACGCCAAGTACACGTCCGGCTCGCCCACGGCCCTGCTGTTCAACGCCAACGGAACGCCGCGCATCGACGCGGCCAGCGGCAGCCAGCTGATCTCGCCGACCATCGTGGGCAAGCGTGTCGAGGGCTCCCCGAAGGTCTCGTGGTCGGTGTCGGGTGAGTATCGGCTCACGGCTCTGGTCGAGGGCCTGGCGATCAACGGCGGCGTCTTCCACACCGGCGACCAGGCCATCAATCCGCTCAATCAGAACTTCATCCCCGCCTACACCCTGTTCGATCTGGGCGCGTCCTATCGCACCGAGATCGCCGGGCGGCCGACAACCTTCCGCGTCTACGGCCAGAACATCGGCGACAAGAAGTACTTCGCCTCCACCGGCGCCCTCTTCGCCGCGCAAGGCGCGCCGTCGACGGTGAAGTTCGCGATCTCGACCGAGTTCTGATCCCTCCCCCAGAACCGTCGACCGGGGGCCGGCCTCATCGCGAGGCCGGCCCATTCTTTTGCGCCAAGGCCTCGGCGTCCGCCCCGCCGGTCTTGGATACTTAAGTTCGAGACGTGGGCATCCCTCGGGGCCGGGCGGGCGTCATCTCGCTTGGCGCATGCGCGCCGGGTCGCGCTTCAGGGAGCGACGCCGTGCTCGGCGTCGATCCGCGTTGTGACCCCGGTGGCGACGATGGTCCGGTCGGCGTCGATCGAGGCGTAGGTCCAGTAGATCCGCATGCGTTCGGTGAGCGAGGCGTTGCGGAAGCGGTGCGGGACGCCGGCCGGGATCCAGGTGGTGTCGGTCTCGTTCACGGCGTATTCGACCCCGTCGATCTCGGCCACAGCCGCGCCCTGCAGCACCATCACCGTCTCCTCGCAACTGTGGAAATGCAGGGCGATGGCCGCGCCGGACTCGAACTCGGTAATGCCGCTCAAGGTCCGCTGCGAGCCGACGCGGGCGTTGACCAGGGGTGTGGTGCGCGCGCCGCCGCCGCGCTCGCGCGGGGTGATGGCGGCCGGACGCAGCACGGCGGGACCGGCTTGATCGGTCATGCGCTCGCCTGTGCGGGCGACGGCGCCTGGGCGGGCCCCACCCAGACGGTCTTGAGGTTGACAAACTCGCGCAGGCCCTGCTCGCCCAGTTCGCGGCCATAGCCGGATCGCTTGATCCCGCCGAACGGCAAGCGCGGGTCGGAAGCGACCACGCCGTTGACGAACACCGCGCCGGCGTCGAGGCGGCGCGCCAGCGCCAAGCCGGCGGCCGCGTCGCCGATCCAGAGCGCCGCCGCCAGACCAAATTCGGTGTCGTTGGCCAGGGCGATCGCCGTCTCGCGGTCCGGCGCGCGGATGATCGCTGCTGCCGGCCCGAAGGTCTCCTCGCGGAACGCGGCCATGTGGGGCAAGACGTGGTCGAGCACGGTCGGCGGATAGTAGAAGCCCTCGCCATCCAGAGGGGCTCCGCCCAGGGCCAGGACGGCCCCGTCCGCCAGGCTGCGGAGGACCTGGTCGTGCAGTTGGTCGCGCAGGTTAGCCCTCGCCATCGGGCCGATCCGGACCTCTGGGTCCAGCGGGTCGCCGACCTTCAGGGCCGAAGCCGCGCGCGTGAAGGCCTCGACGAACCGGTCGGCGACGGCGTCCTCGACGATGAAGCGCTTGGCGTTGACGCAGGACTGGCCGTTGTTGACGAACCGGGCCGTGACGGCCGCCCGGGCGGCCGCCTCGATGTCGGCGTCGGCCAGGACGATGAACGGGTCCGACCCGCCCAGCTCCAGCACCTGCTTCTTCAACGCCCGCCCCGCCCGACCCGCGACGATGGCCCCGACCTCGGTGGAGCCGGTCAGGGTGACCGCGGCGATGCGGGGATCGGCGATCAGGCCGGCGACCGCGCCAGGCTCGATCATCACGACCTGGACGAGTCCGTCGGGGAAACCGGCGCGCGCGAAGAGGTCGGCGATGGCCAGGGCGCAGCCGGGGACGTTGGCCGCGTGCTTGAGGACGATGGCGTTCCCCGCCGCCAGGGCGGGCGCGGCGAAACGGATCACCTGCCAGGACGGATAGTTCCACGGCATCACCGCCAGGACCACGCCAAGCGGCTCATGGACCACGGCGCTATAGGCGGCGCTGGAAGCCACCACCTGGTCGGCCAGCCAGGCCGGCGCGGCGTCGGCGTAGAACGCGCATGTCCAGGCGCATTTTTCGATCTCGCCGGCCGCCTCGGCGAGAGGCTTGCCCATCTCGTCGGTGATCAGCCTGGCCAGGCGCGGCTGGTCGGCGCGCAGCGTCTCGGCCAAGCGACGCAACAACGACACGCGCGCTTCAACGGACAGCCGCCGCCAGCTCGCCTGGGCCGCGACGACGTCGTCGAGCTTGCGCTCCACCTCCGCGGCCGTGTCGCCGTCGTAGCGCGCGAACTCCCGGTTGGTCGCCGGGTCGATGGAGACGAACAGCGGCCGCTCCATCATGCCGCCTCCACGGCGTCGCACACGGCTTTGGCGAAAGCCGCCGTCCCCGAGGTCCCGCCGATGTCACGCGTGCGCGCGGCGGGATCGTCCAGCACCCGCTCGACCGCCGCCTCGATGCGGCGGGCGGCCTCGACCAGCTTGGCGTCGGCGTCGCGGCGGCCGCGCCAATCCAGCAGCATGGCCGCCGACAGGATCAGCGAGGTCGGATTGGCCAGGTCCTGGCCGGCGATGTCGGGGGCCGAACCATGCTGGGCCTGCGCCACGCAGACCGCATCGCCGACATTGATCGAACCGCCCAGCCCCAGGCTCCCGGTCAGTTCCGAGGCCTCGTCCGACAGAATGTCGCCGAACATGTTGGTGGTGACCATCACGTCGAAGCGGTCGGGGCTGCGGATCAGCAGCGCCGCTGCGGCGTCGACGATGACCTCTTCCAGCTCGATGTCCGGATAGTCGGCCGCGACCTTGCGCACCTCGCGCAGGAACAGCCCGTCGGACAGCTTCAGGACATTGGCCTTGTGCACGGCCGTGACCTTTCGACGGCGAGCGCGCGCCAGGTCGAAGGCGGCGCGAGCCACGCGGGCCGAGCCCTTGGCGGTGACCTTGCGCACCGACAACGCCATGTCGGGATCGGGCATGAACTCGCCGGAGCCGGCGAACATGTTGCGGTCGGAATAGAAGCCTTCGGTGTTCTCGCGGACGATCACCAGGTCCATCGGCCGACGCAGCACCGTCAGGTCCGGCCGCGACCGACAGGGGCGGATGTTGGCGTAGAGCTCGAGCCTCACGCGCAGCTCGGCCGACGGGTTGATCCCGCCCTCGGCGCGCGCGGGGTATTCGTAGTGCGAGACCGGGCCCAGGATCACCCCGTCCACCTGGGGTGCGCGGCGCATCACCGCGTCCGGCAAGGTCATGCCGGACGCCTTGAGGCTGGCCAGGCCGATATCGTGGATTTCGAAGGCCAGACCCAGGCCGAGACGGGCGTCGACCCGCTCCAGTACGCTCAAGGTCGCATCGGTGATCTCCGGACCGATGCCATCGCCGGGAAGAACAAGAATGCGCATGCCGGGTCTCCAGGTAGGGCTCGCGAGCTATGGCGGACGATTTGGCATTTTACAACTTCAATATTCCATTTAATGGCATTTTGACCAATGAAAGGGCCATTGATCTTTGCGGCGGGGAAGTTGTCGTGCGAAGCAGGAGCCATGACCGCCACCGCCCTCACCCGCCGTCTGGCCGACCAGATCCTGGATCTCATGCGGGAGGGCGCTCTCGCCCCTGGCGACCAGCTCACCGAGCGCGGCTTGGCCGAGCGGATGCGCGTATCGCGCTCGCCGGTGAGGAGCGCCCTGCGCTTGCTGGAGACCGAAGGCGTAGTGTGTCCGGCCGCGCGCGGCGGCTATGTGGCGATCGATGGCGGCCTGGCGCCTCCCCGCGCGCCGGACGCGGCCGACGAGGACACGGCGCTGTACGACCGGCTGATCAACGACCGGCTGGACCAGCGCCTGCCCGAACGTCTGACCGAGAACGAGCTGGTCCGCCGCTACGACGTCACGCGCGGCCAGCTGGCGCGCCTGCTGCGTCGCGCCGTCGCCGAGGGTCTGATGGAGCGCCTGCCCGGCCACGGTTGGGCCTTCCTGCCGGCCCTGACCTCGTTGGCGGCCTATGGCGACAGCTATCGCTTCCGTCTGACCATCGAGCCGGCCGCCATGCTCGAGCCTGGGTTCGTGCTCGACGTCCCGGCCCTGGACCGGCGGCGGCGCCAGCAACAGGCCCTGATCGACGGCGAGATCCACACCGCATCCGACGCCCGAATCTTCGAACTGAACAGCGGCCTGCACGAGACAATCATCGCCTGCAGCGGCAATGGCTTCTTCATCGACGCCCTGGTCCGCCTCAACCGTCTGAGGCGGCTGATGGAGCATTGCCAGAAGCTCGACAGGACAGACGCCGTGGAACGGTGCCGCGAGCACGTGGCGATCCTCGACCTGCTGCTGGAAGGTCGCCGGCCCGAGGCCGCCGAGCTGATGCGCCGGCATCTGTCCTCGGTCGGCGCCGCCAAGAGCCGGCCGAAGGGCGCCGCCTAGAGCCTGTCTGTTTCTGATGGAAACATCAGAAACAGACAGGCTCTATCTCAAGCATTTAGAGCGTGGCAGGCGCCGAAACCGCTCACACTTTCGGCTGCCACGCTCTAGGCGTCGGGTCTGTCCAGCGCCCGGCGCAGGATGCTCTGGATCATGCCTCCCGCCCGCAGCAGCGCGATCTCGGCCTGGGTCTCGACCAAGGCTGTGGCCTGGCCCTCCAGCACCGTCCTGTCGGCCCGCAGGATCCGGATGGCGACCGACGCGCGGGGCGCCAGCGCGTCGAGGTCCCAGTCGATCTCGATGTGGTCGGCCGCCGTCAGGCCCAGGGTCTCGGGGCGCCAGCCCTCGGGCATGCGCAACGGGGCCACGCCCATGCCGACCAGGTTCGAGCGATGGATGCGCTCGAAGCTTCTGGCCAGCACCGCCCGCACGCCCAGGAGCTGAACGCCCTTGGCCGCCCAGTCGCGCGACGAGCCGGTCCCGTAGCGCTCTCCGGCCACGATCACCAGCGGCGCGCCGAGCGCCCCGTAGCGTTGCGCGGCCGTCCAGGCCGGAGCCGGCTGGCCGTCGGGATCGAAGGTCCAGCCGGGCGCGAGACCTTCGCCCAGAAGGTTCTTCAGCGTCCGGTTGGTGAAGAGCCCCCGGACCATCACCTCCCAGTTGCCGCGGCGCGAGGCGTAGACATTGAGGTCGGCTGGGTCGGCGCCGTGGGCGACCAGCCAGCGCCCGGCTTCGCTGGCGGCGGGGATCGCCCCGGCCGGCGAGATGTGGTCGGTGGTGACGTCGTCGCCCAGGGCCAACAGGATCCGCGCCCGCATCGATCCTGGCGCGATCGCGCCGCTCTCCAGGCGCACGAACGGCGGCGGCCGCAGATAGGTCGACGAAGGGTCCCAGGGAAACCGCGCCGCCTCCGGCGCCGACAGAGCGGCCCAGGCGGGGGAGGCCTCCGCCGCATCATAGGCCTCGGCGACATCTCCAGGATCGGCGGCGAGACGGACGAACGCCTCGACCTCATCCGCCGCGGGCCAGAGATCGGCCAGACGCACGACCTCGCCGCCCGGGCCGTGGCCGATCGGGTCTTCGGCGATGTCCAGGGCTGCTCGGCCGGCCAAGGCGTAGGCGACCACCAGGGCGGGCGAGGCCAGGAGCGCGTTGTCGACCTGGGCGTGGACCCGGCCGGGGAAGTTGCGATTGCCCGACAGCACGGCGATGGGCTTGAGACCCCGCTCGGCGACCGCCTGCTCGATCACGGCCGGCAGCGGGCCGGAATTGCCGATGCAGGTCGCGCAGCCATAGCCGGCAATGGAGAAGCCCACGGCTTCGAGGTCTTCAAGCAGACCGACCCGCTCCAGCCGGCGACGCGTGGCGGGCGAGCCCGGCGTCAGGGACGCGCGCACCCAGGCGGGCGGCGTCAAGCCCAGGGCTCGGGCCTTGCGCGCCACCAGGCCGGCGCCGACCAGCAGGGCAAGGTCGGTGGTGTTGGTGCAGGAGGCTATGGCGGCGATGGCCACCGCGTCGGCCGGAGGCGCGCCGGGACCGCCTGGAGCGACGCCCGCCAGGGCCGGCGCCAGGGCGGCGGGCACGGCCGCCAGCTCCAACCGATCCTGCGGTCGGCGCGGTCCCGCGACGCTGAGCGCCAGGGCCGACAGGTCGATCTCGATCGTCTCGGTGTAGCGCGGCTCCAGCTCCGGCGTCCGCCACAGGCCAAGGTGGCGGGCGTAGGCCTCGACGAGGTCGATCTGGGGCGCGCTCCGGCCGGTGATCCGCAGGTAATCGAGCGTGCGCGCGTCGATCGGGAAGAAGCCGGTCGAGGCGCCGTATTCGGGCGCCATATTGGCCGCCACAGACCGCTGGCCGACGCTGAGATTGCCCACGCCAGGACCGAAGAACTCGACGAACTCCCCGGCCACGCCCAGTTTGCGCAGCCGCTCGGTGACCATCAGGGCCAGGTCGGTCGCGGTCGCGCCCGGGCCTAGCGCGCCGGTCAGCCGTACGCCAACGACCTCGGGGATGCGCAGCGTGACCGGCACGCGGAACATCGCGCCCTCGGCCTCTAGCCCGCCCACGCCCCAGCCCAGCACACCCAAGGCGTTGATCATGGGCGTATGGCTGTCGGTGCCCACCAGGGTGTCGGGGATCGCCCAGGCGACGCCGTCGCGCGTCTCTTGGCCGACGACCATGGCCAGGCGCTCCATGTTGATGGTGTGCATGATGCCGCTGCCGGGCGGGAACACTCGAAAGCCGTCGACCGCGCCAGAGGCCCACTTCATGAACCGGTAGCGCTCGCCGTTGCGTTCCAATTCGCGGGCCATGTTTCGGGCGGCCGCGTCGCCGACGCCGGCGAAATCGACGGCAAGGGAATGGTCGGTGGAGGTCGCCACGGGCCGGTCGGGGTTGAGCCGGGACGGGTCCCCGCCCGCCGCCGCCAGTACGTCGCGCATGGCCGCGATGTCCACCAGGGCCGGGCCGCAGGTGGTGTCATGCATCAGGATCCGCGAGGGCGAGAAGGTGATTGCCGCCTCGCTGCGGCCCAGGGCCAGCCAGCCGAGCAGGTCGGCCTTGCCCTGCCGCGCCGCCTCGCCGCCCTGGCGCAGGACGTTCTCTAGCAGGATCCGATGGGTGACCGGCAGGCGCTGCAAGTCCGCGCCCGCCTCGGCCACCAGATCCGCGCAGGCCAGGGCGCCGAACGCGCCTTCGATCTTGACGACGCGCATAGGTCAGGCCTGGCCGCGGAAGACGATGCAGACCGGGCTGCCGACCTTGACCGGCGGGCCTGATGGGGTCAGGCGGCCGGACTTCCGATGGACGGCGAACGGCATGATGAGGTCGCTATCTTCGCTGGCCGCGAACAGGAATCGGCGATCTGGCGCCAAGGCGAAGAAGCGCGGGGTCTTGCCGCCGCTTGCGCGCCATTCAATCGGGGACAGACGTCCGTCGGCGGGATCGATGGCGAACACGGCCAGGCTGTCGTGGCCGCGATTGGAGGCGTAGACGAAGCGGCCGTCGGCCGAGACCTCGATCTCCGCGCCCCTGCTGGCGCCCACGAAGCTGTCGGGCAGGCTGGAGACGATCTGGAACGGGGTCAGGGCGCCGCTCGCCGGGTCGAACCGTAGAGCCGAGATGGTGGAGTCCAGCTCATTGATGACGTAGGCCAGCCTTCCGTCCGGATGGAAGGCGATGTGGCGCGGGCCGGCGCCCTCGCGCGACAGAGCCGGCGGCGCCTCGATCGCCGTCAACTTGCCCGAGGCCGGATCCAGCCGGAACACGAAGGTGCGGTCCAGGCCCTTGTCGGGCACGGCCAGGAAGCGATTGGACGGGTCGAAGACCACCTGGTGCGGCTTGGAGAAGGGTTGCTCGACGCGGTGGGGGCCGATCGGCCCCGACAGAGCGACCAGGTCGACGAGTTCGCCCAGCGCCCCGTCCTCGCCGCGCGGCAGCACCGCCAAGCTCGAGGTGACGTGGTTGGCGACCACCAGCCAGCGATTGGTGGCGTCGATGGCCAGGTGCACTGGATTCTTACCGCCGGCGGAACGGCGATTGATCGCCGTTAGATGACCGCCCGTCCCGACCCGGAAGGCGCTGACCTCGGTCTGGTCACCATGCACGGCGTAGAGGCTCGAGCCGGTGCGATCGAAGGCCAGGAACGAGGGGTTCACCAAGCCGCCGACCTGTTGCAGGTGAGTCCAGGCGCCGCTGGCCGCGTCGACCCGGTAGACATTGATCCCGTCGCCCCGGGCGTTGCGCTCGCGCGAGGTGCGCGCGCCCACATAGGCCAGATAGCTCGTCATCCCCTTCGCCTTTCCTTCCCGCGCCACGGCGCTGGATCCGGCCACCAGGCCCATGCCAAGCCCCGCGACCACGCCGCGCCGGCTGGGCGCGGCCAAGACGTCGGCTTGGATCGATGGCGGCACGGGCTGGCTCCGGATCGTTATTGTATTTCTATCTATAATAGTTCAATCCTGCGCTGGAAAGAGGGCGACGACGCCCCACGACAATCAACGTTGGGAGACGAGCGATGCAGCAGGACGAGGCGGCGCGGGCGCTAGAGACCCGCACCACGCGCAAGGTGTTCTGGCGACTGATCCCCGCCTGTTTCGTGCTCTACATGATCTCGTATCTGGACCGGGCCAACATCGGCTACGCGGCCCTGCAGATGAACCACGACCTGGCCCTGACCAGCGAGGCGTTCGGCTTCGCCGCCGGCGTGTTCTTCCTGGGCTATTTCCTGTTCGAGGTGCCCAGCAACCTCGCCCTCAACCGGTTCGGCCCCAGAATCTGGATCGCCCGGATCCTGCTGACTTGGGGCGCGGTGTCGGTCCTGACCGCCTTCGTCCAGAACGCCGCGCAGCTCTACGTCCTGCGCTTTCTGCTCGGCGTCGCGGAAGCCGGCTTTTTCCCCGGCATCATCGTCTATCTGACCTATTGGGTGCGCTCCAAGGAGCAGGCCGCGACGGTCGCCTTCTTCCTGGCCGCCATCCCCGCCTCCTATCTCCTGGGCGCGCCGCTGAGCACCCTGATCATGGAGCGGATGGACGAGGTCCTAGGGTTTGGCGGCTGGCGCTGGATGATCTTCCTGGAGGGTGCGCCAGCGATCGTCGGCGGGGTCTGCGCTTACTGGCTGCTGACCGACCGCCCCAAGGACGCCAAGTGGCTGACGCCCGAGGAGCGCGACTGGCTGAACGCCGAGATCGAGGCCGATCACGCCCAGCGCGGCCAGGTCAAGCATTTGGGAACGCTCAAGACCATGCTGGCGCCCGGCGTTCTCTATCTGTCGGTGATCTATTTCATCTACCAGTGCGGCAATCTCGGGATCGGCTACTGGGCCCCGCAGATCGTCAAGCATCTGTCCAAGAGCCTCACCGCCTTCCAGATCGGCCTGGTCTCGGCCGCGCCCTATGCGGTCTCCACCGTGGCCATGGTGCTATGGTCGAAGAACTCCGACCGCACCGGCGAGCGACGTTGGCATTCGGCCCTGCCCCTACTGGTGGCGGGCCTGGCCCTGTCCGCCACGGTTCTGACCCGCGACATCGTCCTGTCGATGGTGCTGCTGACCCTGGCCCTGACCGGTCTCTACGCCTTCAAGTCGCCGTTCTGGTCGCTGCCCGGGCTGTTCCTGACCCGCTCGTCGGCGGCGGTCTCGGTGGCGGTGATCAATTCGATCGGCAACCTGGGCGGCTTTGCGGGTCCCTTTGCCTTGGGTTGGGTCAAGACGCGCACCGGCGACCCGGCTAAGGGCCTGCTGTTCCTGGCCGTCCTGACGCTGGTCGCCTTCGCCATGACCGCCGCGGCGCGGCTGAACACCAGCGCCGACGAAGGGCGAACCTGATCCTGGCGCCTACGGTCTCCCGTCTCACCAGGCTTCAACGATGAGCCGGAGGGAGGCGATGGCGATGGACCGCCCGCCCGGCGCGGCGATAAGCTGCAGGCCGGGCTGCAGGGTCATCCGCGGCGCGATCTTGTCGGCATAGGCCGCCTCGAGGCCGACCTCGCTCCCCTCGCCGCGGGCCTTGGCGTAGTGAAAGCCGACCGACAGGCGGCTGTCGAGGCGGCTGGCCCAGACGCCGCTTTTGGTCGCTCCGGCCTGCAGGGACACGGCGACCGGTGCGTGGCCGGCGCTCGCGCCGCCGCGGACGAACAGGGTGATCCCCCGGCCATTGTCCGAGGTCAGGTCACGCTCGAACAGGCCGTAGATCCCCCGCGCGCGCGGCGTTCCGGTGTCGTCGCGCTCAAAACCGTAGCGCCAGACCCCCACCGCCCAACGCCCGCGGTCGCCCCCGCCGAGCTGGACGATGCCCAACGCCCCTTGGGCGAACCCGAGGTCGACGCCGCCGGGATCGCCCAGCGTCCCGGCCTTGGCGTCTATGATAGCCGCCTGGACATAGCGCTTGTCCTCGTCCTCCCAGCGAAGCCGCACCGCCAGCGCCGTCGAGGGAAAGATTGAAGGCCCCGCCGATCCGGTCGCCGACAACTCCGTGCCGATCCCGAACGCGGGATGGATCAGTTGGTCGGAGGCCGACGTGGCGTAGAATTCGCTGTTGAGGTCGTAGAGTCCGGCGCGCACCGATCCTCGCCCCGCGCCGAAATCCTGTTGCAGCCAGGCCTCGAACAGACGGGTGCGCGGCCGCGTCACCTCGATATTGTCGAGTCCTTCCAGCGTCCCGAGCGCGGCGTCGGGCTGGCCGCCGGCGTTGACCAGGAGACCCGCGTGGAAGACGGCGTCGCCAAGGCCCGCCAGAGCGTCGAGATCGAGGTCGCCGGTCAGGTCCAGATTGTCCAGGGCCCAGGCGCGCCCCGGTCCGTTGGGCGTGACGACAAGATCCGCCGTATAGGCCGCCTGACTCTTCCAGACCTCGCCCTCCCGCGCCCAGGCGGCTTCGCCGATGGGCAGGGCCGCGGACACCGCGGCCAATCCAAAGACCGTGCGCCGGCAGGGCTTGGCCTTCCGCCTTCGCGCAGGATGACGGCTCAATAGATATCCCTCCGATAGCGCCCGGCGGCGGCAAGGTCATCGAGACGCTCCCGCCCGAGAATGTTCGCCAGAACGCGATCCACGGCGGCGGCCATGGCAAGGCCTCCGCAGACGAAGATCGCCGCGTCGTCGTCGACCCACTGGCGCACCGCGTCAGGGTTCTGAGCCAGGATGTCCTGCACATAGCGAGGTCCCTCCCGGCGCTGATCCTCGCGCGAGAACACCCGGTCCAGGCGCCTCAGGACGCCTGACGCCAGCCAGGCCTCCAACGCGTCGGCGTAGTAGCGGTCGGCGCGAGGCGAGCGTTCGCCAAATATCAGCCAAGTCGGGGTCAGGTTTCGCTCGGCCCGATGGGCCAGATGACCGCGCAGGCCCGCCAGGCCCGTGCCGGCCCCGATCAGGATCATCGGCCGGGCTTGGCGCGGCGGATGGAAGTTGGTGTTGGCGCGCAGGCGCATCGGCATGCTGGAGCCAAGGGGCGCGTGCCGGGTCAGCCAGCCCGAGGCCAGACCCAGCCGCCCATCGGGCAGCACCGACTGGCGCACGAGAAGCTCCACGTGGCCTTCGGACGGCAGGCTGGCGATCGAGTAGTCGCGGGGCGCGGGGCCTCGGTCGTCCCCGTCCGGAGCCCTGGCGACCACCTCGGCGATGTCACCGGCCGTCCAGACCAGGCGCGCCGGATCGGGCGGGGTCAGGACCACCCGCCAGGTCTCGCCGCCGGGCGAGCCTGGGTTGAGGTGCTCCCGCGCGGTCAGGATCCAAGGCTCGTGGTGGTCGGCGCTCCAGGTCTCGGCGGGCGCCGCCGCGCCCAGAGCCGCCAGAACGTCGCGCCAGCGGGCCAGGGCGAGATGGTCGCGCTCCCCGCCGTCGACCGCGATGGGGGCGGACACGGCTCGCGAGCCGCTAGCCGTCAGCCATGCGTCCAGTCGTCGCCCGAACGCGCAGAAATCGGCATGGGCGCTGTCGCCCAGGGCCAGGACCGCGTGACTCAGCCGCGACAGGTCGAGCGGCCGATCCATGAGCTTGCGCACGAAGGCGCGCGCCGCGTCCGGCGGCTCGCCCTCGCCATAGGTCGCGGCCACCACCAGCAGGAGGTCGGCGCGCGCCAGAGCGTCGGCGTCGAGACTGGCCAGGGACGCCACGCGCGCCACGCGGCCGCCCTCGACCAGGGCCGCGGCCGTTCGCCAGGCCAGTTGCTCGGCCGTGCCGGTCTGGCTGGCGAAGGCCACCAGGATCTCCTCGCCGCCGGCCCGCCGCTCCTGGCGCTTGGCGGCCTTGGCCAGGACCCGCGCGGCCCGCCCTCCGCGGCGGCGGTCGAGATAAAGTAGCCAGCCGGTGATGAAGAACCCCGGCAGCAGGGCCGCCGCGGTCATGACCAGGATCCGTCCCGGCAGGCCGAAGAACGCGCCCCGGTGCACCGCGACCATGGCCTGCATCAGCTTGCGGCCCAGGGGCAGATCGTCGAACCGCGTGACCTTGCGCGCCGCCCCGGTCGTGGGGTCGAGCTGAAGCTCGTTGAAGGCGCGGTTGTGCGGCGCGCCGAGGTCGAGGTAGCGGATTCGCACCGTCGCCTTGGCGTCCTTGGGAATGGTGACGATGGCGCTGTCGAAGCGGCCGCCATTGATCGCCTTCATGCCGGCCCAGGCCCTGTCCAGCGACGGACGGCCGAGTTTCTTGACCGCCGCCCCGTCCTTGCCGCTCGTCTTCCGGGCCGCCTTGGTCAACTCGGCGGTTTTGGCGGGCGGAGCCTGGCCGGTCAGCAGGCGAGACAGCCCGTCGCGCCACCCATCGTAGGAGAAACTGAGGCCGCTGACCGCGCTCAGCAGATAGGCCAGGGCCACCCACGTCCCGACCGTCGCGTGCAGGCCTCGCCACAGGGCCCGGCCGCGCTGGCGCGGATCGAAGGTCAGCCAGGCGCGCCAGCGGGCGGCCGATCTTGGCCAACGCAGATAGATCCCCGAGATCACGAAGAACAGCAGGGCCAGGGCCGCCGCCCCGGTGACCTGCCGCCCGGGCCCTTCGCTCCCGCCCGGCAGCAGCAGCACCCGATGCAGCAGCAGAATCCGGGCGAAGAACGCCTCGCCCCGCGCCTGACCCAGCACGCGGCCGTCATAGGGATCCAGGTACAGTTTCTCGGGCGGAGCCGTGGAGTCCTTGGGGCGGCCGGCGGGGACGAAGGTGACCCGCGCCGAGCCGCCCGGTTCGCCTTGCAGGGTCAGCAGGGTCGGCTTG
The DNA here is from genome assembly GCF_058798735.1 of Caulobacter sp. GW822-FHT07D08. Lineage (NCBI taxonomy): Bacteria > Pseudomonadati > Pseudomonadota > Alphaproteobacteria > Caulobacterales > Caulobacteraceae > Caulobacter > Caulobacter sp. GW822-FHT07D08. The sequence goes on along the minus strand of NZ_JBXAKU010000025.1, from coordinate 46,051 downwards.
GCTCCGGGGCGCTGGGCGGCGAAGCGCGCCAAGAGGGCGTCGGGCGACAGGGATGGCGCCTGCCGGGGCGCGACCTGGATCACGCCGCGGTCCAGAGCTCTCAGAATCTCATCGTCGAACGCGGTGATCGTCCCGGTGACGCCCATCACCGTCAGCACCAGCCCGAGGGTGACGCCTAGCGCCCAATGAATCTGGCGGATCAGTTCCTTCAGCATGCGACAGCGCCTAGGTCATGGCGGCGCGCAGCGCCGGGGCGTCGATCTCGCCGCGCGCCAGCCGGGCCAGCAGCAGGGCCGAGAGCTGCGCGCGCTCGACGAAGCTCTCGGGTCGAGCGAACTCGGCCGGGCTGTGGATGTCGCCGCCGCGCACGCCAAGGGTGTCGACGTTGGGCAGGCCCGCGGCGAACAGGTTGTTGCCTTCGCACACGCCGCCGGACGCCTTCCAGGCGATCGGCTGGCCCAGCATCGCACCGGTCTCGCGCACCGCGTTCAAAAGCCGCTCCTGGGCCGGGTTGAGCGGTTTGGCGGGGCGGGTGACACCGCCGTGGCGCTCGACGCTCAGCCCCTCGCCCCGCCCGACCTCGAGAGCCTCGTCGATCCCCGCCTCCAGCCAGGCCTGCGCGGCGGCGTCGGGGAAGCGGGCATTGAACCGCAGGATCGCCAGGTCCGGCACGATGTTGGGGGCCCCGCCGCCGTCGATCTTGGCCAGGTTGACGGTGACGCCCTCCCGCCGGCCGTTCAGCGCGGCCAGCGCCTGGCCGATGGCCATGGCCGCGACGATGGCGTTGCGACCCTTGTCGAAGTCACGACCGGCATGAGCGGCGCGACCGCGGACCACGATGTGGAAATTGCCGGAGCCCTTGCGGGCGCCGGCCAACCCGCCATCATCCATGGCCGGCTCGTAGGTCATGCCCACGTGACCAAGCCGACCGATCTTGGCCAGCAGCGGCGCCGAGGCGATTGATCCGGTTTCCTCGTCGGGCGACAGCAGGACGCGGTAGCCGACCGCATGCGCCAGCGAATGACGCTCGAAGACGGCCAGGGCGCCCAGCATGACGCTGATCCCGCCCTTCATGTCGGCTATGCCTGGCCCGTTCAGGGCCCCGTCGTCGCGCGAGACCACGTGCCTGAAGGCGGTGTCGGCCGGGAACACCGTGTCGTAGTGGCCTGTCAGGATCACCTGGACGGGCGCATGCGACCGCACGGTCAGAAGCAGCGCCTCGCCATTGGCCTGACGGCGCTCGGCGCCGTCGGCGGCGACTTCGAGGGTGTGGCCCAGAGGCGAGCGCGTCACCTCCCCAGGCAAGACCTCTAGCGCGTCGACCAGCAGGTCGGCCTGGATCGCCAGGCCCTCGAGGTTCCGGCTGCCGGAGTTGACGCCGCACCACGTCGTGGCGCGTTCGACGAGCGCTGCCCCATCCCGCGCCAAGCGGTCGAGCATGAAGCGATCTTCGGCTTCAACGGGCCTGGCCGCGCGCGCCTCGTGGTTGTCGTTCGTCACCCCGTACTCCCCCCGACAGCAAGGCCAAGAAACGCAAAGGCGCCGACTCAGAAGGTCGTTTCGTCTTTTTGCTTGCATAAATACAAAATCATTGACGCCTGCTCCGGTCAACCGTATCGACTTTCGCCAACGGTACTTTTTGCGTCGATCGGTCGTCGCCGCGAGACTTTCAGGCTGGGGTGAATGGCGCTCATTTCCGATAGCTCCGCGACGGAAGCGGCGGTCGCGGTCGACGGCCTGCCCCGGGCGCGCCCTTCGACCGTGGGCGTTGACGGCGCCAAGATCGCCGGCTTCGTGCGCGAGGCGTTGGAGGCGGGCCTAGAGCTGCATGCGGTGATGTTGCATCGTCACGGCCATGTGGCCGTCGACGCGGCCTGGTGGCCCTACCGGACCGACACCCCGCGGGTGATGCATTCGGTGGCCAAAAGCGTCACGGCCTGCGCTATCGGCCTGGCTCTGGAGGAAGGCCGTTTTGCGTTGAACGACAAGGTGGTGTCGTTTTTCCCCGAGCACCTGCCGCCCGTCGTGGACGAAAAGCTGGCGGCGATGACGGTGGAAGACCTGCTGACCATGCGCACGGGGCATGCGGCCGAGACTTCCGGCGCCCTCTGGCGCGGCAGCAGCGAAAGCTGGATCGCCAAGTTCTTCGGCATTCCCATCACGCACCCGCCGGGCGGCGCCTATGTCTACACCAGCGCGGCCAGCTACATGCTGGCCGCGATCCTGTCGCGCACAACCGGGCTGACCCTCCACGACTATCTCAAGCCGCGACTGTTCGAGCCGCTGGGGATCGCCGACGAACAGTGGGACATCGGTTCGGACGGCATCAATCCGGGCGGCAACGGCCTGACCTTCAAGCCCGTCGACCTGCTGAAGATCGGCGCGCTGCACGCGCAGAATGGCGTCTGGAACGGGCGGCGATTGCTGCCGGCCGACTGGGTGGCGCGCGCCACAAGAGCTTATGGCGACGGCGGCTATGGCTACCACTGGGTGGTGCGCCCCGACGGCAGCTACAGCGCCCTGGGCCTCTTCGTACAGATGGCGACAGTCTTCCCAGAGGCGGGCGCCACCCTGGTCGTGGTCGGCGCGATCGACGGCAGCGAGAAGATCGCGCCCTTCATCGATCGCTGGATGCCCGAGGCCTTCAACGGCGGCTCGGCGGAAGGCGACGCGGCGCTGGATGCGGTCCTGTCGGATCTGCATCGCCCAAGACCGCTCAACTCCGTGCGCGCCAACACGCCCCGTTTGGTGGACGGCGTCACCTACCGCTTGGAGGACAATCCTGTCGGGGCGCGGACGGTTCGGCTGGATTTCCACAAGGACGCGTGCGTTTTCACCCTCGTCGACACAGCGGGCGAGCATGTGATCGCGGCGGGGCGCCGGACCTGGATCGCGGGAGTCACCGACATGCCGGGCCGCGACCTGCATCACGGCTACGCCCTGCAAGGCGCGCGGGTGCTGGCGGGCGCCGAACAGATCAACGAGACCACCACGCGCCTGACCTGGATCTTTCCCGACACCGCCTTTCGCGACACCGTCTGGTGCCGCTTCGAGGGCGAGCGCCTGACGCTTACCCGCACCGTCAACGTCAATTCCGGGGCCCTGGCCTGGCCGGAGCTGGCGGGGACCGCCGACCGGAGCCTCGAGCCACAATGACCGCCCCGCCCGCCTGGGTGGTCCGCGCCGCGCGGGCCGCCGACCTGGATCCGCTGCTGGACCTGGCCCGGGCCCTGGGTCCCGGCATGACCACCCTGCCCCCGGACGCGGCGGTTCTGGCCCACAAGATCGCGTGCTCGGAACGCACCTTCGCCGGCCAGGAGACCGACGACCGCCAGCACGTTCTGGTGCTGGAGGACCTTACCGACGGCCGCGTCCTGGGAATCTCGGCGGTCTATCCCTGCATCGGCGAGCGCCACGGTTTCTTCTCCTACAAGCTCACCAAGCTGGTGCAGCGTTCGGACCTTCTAGGTCGCCGGGTCGACGTCGAGTTGCTGACGCTGAGCAACGACTATACCGGGGCTACCGAGGTCGGCTCCCTGGCGATCCGACCGGAGCTGCGCGGGACCAGCGCCGGCCGCCTGTTGGCCCGTAGCCGCTACATGCTGATCGCCGCCTTTCCGCAGCTGTTCGCGGACCGGGTCATGGCCGAAATGCGCGGCTGGCAGGATGCGGACGGACGTAGCCCGTTCTGGGACGCGATCGGCGCGCGCTTCTTCGACCTGCCGTTCGAAGAGGCCGACCGTCTCAGCGCGGTCGAGGGCGCGGGGTTCATCGCCGACCTGATGCCCAAGCAGCCCATCTACACCGCCCTGCTTCCAGAGGCGGCGCGCCAGGCTATCGGCCGGGCTCACGCCGTCAGCGCCAAGGCCATGGCGATGCTTATGGACGAGGACTTCCGCTACGAGGCCCATGTCGATGTCTTTGACGGCGGCCCCCAGGTGCATGCCGCGCGCGACAAGATCCGCACAGTGCAGGACAGCCGTTCGGTCCAGGTCGCGAGGACCACCGCGGGCGAGACCTCGCCCTGGCTGGTCTCGAACACGCACCTTGAGGACTTCCGCGTCGTGGAGACCCGCGCCCGCGCCGCGGCTGGCGAGGTCGCCATCGACGAGACGGCCCGACGCGCCTTGCGGGTCGACCTTGGCGTTCAGGTCCGTATCGCGCCCGGCCGCGAACGCCGCGCCCGAGCCGATGGGATGTGACTTGCGCCTTTGAGCGACTTCGGCCCCCTTGGGTTCAGGAGAAGCGCAGGATGGTCGTCGATCGAAACGGGGTCCCGGGCCGCAGCACCGTCGGAGGGAACGTCGCCTGGTTGGGACTGTCAGGCAGGTGCTGGGTCTCGAACGCCAGGCCGGCGTGGCGGGGATAGGCCACGCCCTCCGAACCGGTCTCACCGCCGTCGAACCCGTTGCCGCTGTTGAATTGAATGGAGGGCTCGGTGGTCAGCACCGTCATGCGGCGACCGCTGGCGGGATCTTCGATCCAGCCGGCCGAAACCGGAGCGGTCGCCATGGCGTCGCGCAGGACGAGGCTGTGGTCGAAGCCGTTCGACGCGGCCAGCAGCGGATCGTCGAGACGCAGCACGTCGCCCACCCGTCGTGGCGATCGGAAGTCCAGAACCGTGCCCGCCACCGAAGGCAGCTTGCCGGTTGGGGCCTTGCGGGCGTCGACCTCGGCGTAGCGGTCGGCGTCGATCTGGACGCGGTGATCCGCCACGGCGCTCGCCCCGGCCCCGGCTCCGGCCAGGTTGAAGAAGGCGTGGTTGGTGAAATTGACCACGGTCGGCGCGCTGGTCCAGGCGACATATTCGATGCGCAGCGCGTTGGACTTGCGCATCAGACGGTAGGTCACCGTCAGCCGCAGCGTCCCGGGGAAGCCCTGGTCGCCCGCCGGGCTGAGCAGGCTGAAGCGGACGCCGACCGACTGACCGTCCGAGACGACCTGGCTAGACCACAATCGCTTGTCGTAGCCCCGTGAGCCGCCGTGCAGGGTCATGTTGTTGCGCCCCGCCTCAAGCTGGTGGGTCTGGCCGTCCAAGGTGAAGCGCGCGTCGGTGACACGGCCGGCATAGCGACCGATCACCGCGCCGTACCGGCGCTGGTTGGTCTCATACGCGCCGATGTCGGGCCGGTTCAGCACGACATTGGCGAACTTGCCCTGGCGGTCGGGCGTCTCGATCGCGGTCAGGGTGGCGCCGTAGTCGATGGCCGCGACACTCATGCCCAGGTCGTTGCGCAGCACGGTCTTGACCACGGCCACGCCGGCCTTGGTCTTGCCGAACGGCAGACGGCGGACCTCGGCGGCGCGGGCCCCGCCGGCGCCGGCGATCAGGACGATCAGAGCGATCAGAGCCGCCGCCGCGCCCGTGCGGCTTTCGTGGGAGACGAGATCAGACATCGGTCCAGAGCACCGGCTGACGAAGCGGATAATTGCGAATGATCTCAGCATCGGTCGGGTCGGGGTCGAGCTTCTTCCAGAGGTCCAGATAGTCTTTCCGCCTTAGCGCCAGGCCGCCGAACAGCAGGCTGGGCTGGCGGACGGGCCAGCCGTCCCAGGCCTCGACGTCGGCGGGCCTAGGCCAGGTCTTCTTGTCAGCGACGAACGGGGCCATGTAGGCCAGGGCGTCGGCGATCGACCCGCCACCCAAACCTGTGTCCGGCGCGCCCTTGAAGGTCCAGAGATCGTCGCCCGGCGTCGACATCACGTGGGCGCAGGCGGCCAGGACATCCAGGTTGAACAGGCAGTAGCCGTAGGGCTTGGTGCGGGCCAGCTCCAGCGGCTGGGAGCCGTCGGCGGCGATCTGGCCGGGAACCAGCGCCTTGATCCTGCGGCGCGCCACATCCAGTTCGACCTTGCGATCCGTCAGTTGCGCGAACACGGCCGCCTGCAGCGCCCAACATGTGCCATGGTTGTTCTTCTGGTCGCGCTCGTCGACGCCGTTCGGAGAGGTGGTCAGCCAGGTCAGGTAGGCGTCGAACCAGGCGATGGTCGGAGCATAGACGCCGAGCTCGGGCCGCGTCGCCCCTAGCACCGAGACCGCCCTCGCCACCTCGACCAGGTGCAGGGTGTCGATGACGCCGATACCCCGGCCCGTGTTGACGCCGATGATGGCCTGGGCGTGCTCCAGGTTCGGGTTCATCCGGGTGTCGGGCGCGACGAACCAGGCCCGCAAGTGCTTCTCGGCGTGCTCGGCGTAGCGGGCGTCCCGGGTCACCTTGTAGGCCGCCGCCAGGGCCGGCAATTGGACGCCCAGCCGGATCACCGCGTCGCGGTGGGCGGTGAACTTGTCGGGATTGGAATAGCCGTCCCTGCGGATATACGGACCCTTGGGATGGGCCGGATCGGGCCACCAGTAGTCGGCTTCGGAATAGTAGTCGTGTCGGCCGCCAGGGCTGCGCCGCGCGGCGAAAGCGGTGATCGTCGCCGGCGCCTCGGCCAGGTGGCGGTCGGCGGCCTGCAGGATGCGTGCGCGATCGACGGCGGCGATGTCGAGCGGCGCCGCCGTCGCGCCGCCAAACGCCGCCAGGGCCAGGCCCGTCCCGAGGAAGAAATCGCGTCGGTTCATGAACCGCTCCGAACGGCAACGAGGGAATAAAAGGGTCCCGCGCCCCCGGGGCTCGGCCCGGGGATCATCCGTCGGTCAGGAAATCCGCGCTTGGGAGGCGATTGGGGAGTCCTGATGGTCGACGGACCGCGACGACGCGGCGGGACAGTCGTCGGTCCGGCGGGGATGAATGAAGAACCCGCCGGATCGCGTTGGATCAGAATCGCAGACGAACCCCGGCGTAGATTTGCGGCCCATTGTCCGAGACCTCGGTGATCGAGTCCTCGCCGGCCTTGTACATCACGTCCCGGGTGTTGGTGACGTTCAGGGCCTGGAGCTTCAGTTGCACTTGCTTGGTCAGGTCGTAGGAGGCCGACAGGTTCAGATAGCCCGAGCCCTTGGCGCTGCGGTTGGTGTTGCTGTTGGGCTTGAAGTAGCTCGAACGGTAACGATACGAGGCGCGTAGCGAGAGCTTTTCGTTCTCCCAGTAAACCGAGCCGTTGCCCGTGTACTTGGAGAGGCCCGTGAGGTTGGCCATGTCCGTGTAGGGGGCGACGGTCGAGGGATCGGGGATCTCGAAATTGGCCTCGGTGATCGCGAAGCTGCCCTGCACGCCGAACCCGCTGAGGATTCCCGGCAGATAGCTGAACGCGTGGTTGCCCGAGAACTCGATCCCGTAGAGGTCGCGGGTCGCGGGATCGTTGGCCGGCGCGATGGCGTTGAAGGTCACCAGTTGGCCGTTGGCGACGATGCTGGTCTCGCGCGGCTCCTGGGCGTCGAACGAGGCGCCTTTCAGCCACTTGTAGTAGGTGGCGACGGCGAACGAGGTGTCGCGGTTGATGTAGAACTCCAGCGAGGCGTCCAGATTCCAGCCACGGATCGGCTTGAGGTTCGGATTGCCGGTGGTGCTGTTGGCCAGGACGCCCTGCACCGTGGTCGCGTTGGCGTCGACGCCAGGCGTGATGCCCACGTTGAAGTCCTCGATGCCCGAGCGCGACAGGGCCTTGTAGCCGGCCAAGCGCAGCTTCACGATATCGGTCAGGTCGAAGGCGACGTTGACGCTGGGCAAGAAATACTCGTAGCCCCCCGTGCCCTCGATCTCCTGCAGCGGCGTGCCCGGCGTGCGGACCACGGTCGCGGCCGCGCCGCCGACCGACGGCGTCACTGTCAGCTCGCCGCGGAAGCCCTTCGACAGCACGCGGGTGCGGACGTAGCGGACGCCCGCGTTGCCGGAGACCGGCGTGTCGCCCAGCTGGGTGCGGAAGTTGGTCATGACGTAGGCGGTGTTGATCCGCTCACGGATGTTCGAGTCTTCCGGACCGGGCGCGTTCGACGGCAGGTCGACCTTGTCCTTGCCCCTATAGGTGCGGAACAGGCAGTCGTTGTCGAACAGCGCCCAGGACTTCAGGTTGGTCTTGCCGTCCATGAAGTCGGACGTCGAGAACGGCACGCGGCAGTTGGCGTTGGCGTCGGCGACCAGCTGGGTCGGGGTGCGGCCGTCATAGGTGACGGGGATGGCCAGGTCGCTATTGTTGTTGGCGTCCTGGGTCCGGCGGTGATCCGACAGCCGGCCGCCGACCTTGATGCTCTGGAAAAAGCCGTCGCCCAAGTCGTAGGTCACGTCGGCCCGCACCGCGCCGATCTTGTCGAAGCGGTCGGTGACGAGGCGATAGCGCGCATAGTTGCTGTTGCTGGTCGGCGCGCCGATCAGGAAGTTGGCCGGATCGTTGACGTCGAAGTTCGTGAAGGTGACCGAGGGAACCTCGTCGGTCGTGGCGTCCAGCGTATAGGCCACGCGCGACTTGGAGCGCATGTTGGTGGCCTTTTGCAGTTCGGTGCGGTGCGATTGGGAGTAGGACAGGTCGCCGCTGATCGTCAGGCGATCCGTGGGGGTCCAGGTGACCGCGCCGCCGCCGCCGATGTACTTCTCGTTGCGCTGACGGTCCTCGACCTGGATCTCAAGGTTGGAGTTGCCGCTGTACTTCATCAGCGCGCCGTCGCTGAAGTCGTTCGACTGGCCGCCGACGATCAGCGGCTGGACGCCGCGCAGGGCCTCGGTGATGGCCAGCTGGTTGCGGTATTCGCCGCTCTTGCGGGTCGAGTACTGGCCGTCGATGCTGATGTCGAGGTTCGAGGTCGGCTTCCACTGGAACGTGCCCATCAGCGCTTCGCGCTTCTCGTCCGTGACCTTGGACTGGAAGGTGCGCGAGCTGGTGGCGAAGTAGCGCGGACCGATCGTCGAGCCGGTCGGCGCGGTCGTGGCGTTCGAGCAATTGGTCGTCGCCGAGCCCGGCGCCGCCGCGTAGGTGGCGCACGGCACGAAGGCCGAGTTGGTGATGTAGTAATCCTCGGGCGTGGCCTGATCCAGGCGCTGATACCCCAGGCTGACGCCCATCTCGCCGAACTTGGTGTCGAAGCTGTCGGTATAGGAGACGTTGCCACGGTAGCCGAGGCCGTTATGGCCGCGGATATCATCGTCCTTGGGCAAGTAGGCGCCGCGCACTTCCATCTGGATGCGGCGTCTGCCGTAGTCGATGGGTCGGATCGACTTCAGCTCGATCACGCCGGCGATGCCGCCGTCCAGGAAGTCGGCCTGCTGGCTCTTGTAGACCAGCACGCCATTGACCAGTTCCGACGGGAACTGCTGGAAGGCCACCGAGCGGTCGGGACCTGCGGTCGAGACCTCGCGGCCGTTGAAGGTCGAGAAACTGAGCGCGGGACCCAGACCCCGGACGCTGAGCTCGTTGGCGTTGCCCTTGAAGCGGTCGGCGGTGACGCCGGTGATGCGCTCCAGCGTGTCGCCCACCGAGTTGTCCGGCAGGGCGCCGATCTCGTCATTGACGATGCCGTCGACAATGACGCTGGCGGTGCGCTTGGTCTCGATCGAGCTGCGCTGGGTGGCGCGCGCCGAGGTGACGACGATCGCGTCGATGGTGTCGTCCGCGGGCGGCGTCGCGGGGGCGGTCTGAGCCAGGGCCTGGGCCGGCAGGATGATGGCCGCGCTCAGCAGCAGGCTACGATAGAACGTTGATTTCATAGGTTTCCCCTTCCTTTTTTGTTTGTCGCGCCGAGGTCCTCCCCTCAGCGGTAGTCCAGACGCCAGGTGATCTTGAAAGGCGTCGCTGGACCCGTCGGGGCGCCCTGGCAGACGACCTTGGTCGTCATGGCGCCCGTGGCGGATCGGTATTCCTTGTCCTGGCCGACAGGGCCGGACTCGCAGGATTTCAGGCCTTCGACGGTGAAGCGGCGGGCCGCCCCTTCGGTGAAGGTGGTGGTGGCGCCGGCCTGCTTCGGGCCGCCCGAGAACGAGCCGAACTGCAGCTCGATCTCCTTGACCTTCACGCCGGCGGCCGGGGTGAAGACGTCGGTGCGGGTGATGTGGCCTGGCTCCAGCACGTAGGTCGTCTTCACAGAGACGCGCTTGTCGGCGACCGGGGCGCGCTCGCCCATCCTGTCCAACTCGTCCTGACGCCAGGAGACGGTGGTCTTGGCGCCCTTGGCCTCGACCTTGACGTCCTTGAAATAGGCCAGCGGCATCAGGGCCGAGCCATCGTCCAGGGTCAGGCGCGGGGTCAGGAACGGCGCGACGCCATCCGGCGAACCCGACAGCATCCCCGGCGAGAACGGGATCGGGAAATACGGATTGTGCATGTGCTGGCTCTCGCCGCCGTTGATCACCGGCAGGCTGATCAGCCGATCGCCGTCGCGGACGGTGACCAGCAGGCGGTCGTAGTCGCCGCGCTGGAACCAGGTCACCTGCCGGCGCGGCAGGGTCGCAAGGCCCTTGGCCCAGTCGGCCGCCGGGGCCTTGCCGCCATAGCCCATGCGGGCCCAGTGGGCGCTGGTGTAGGCGTACTGGTGGGCCAGCGAGAGGTTCTCGCCCAGGATGCGGAACTTGCCGCGATAGTCGTCGGTGCGGCGGCCGCCATCCCAAAGGTTCACCGAACCGGTCTTGGGGTCCTGCCAGAACTCGGCGTAGCGCTGGGCGGCGCGAGCCGAATAGGCATAGGCGAGGTCCTTTTCCCGCGGGGTCAGCAGATCCAGCACCGCCGCGGCGGTCAGCACCTCGATGATCGCCGTCTCGCCATAGGGCCCGATGCTGCGGCCGTATTCGAAGCCCCTGCCCTCGGCGTCCAGGCGCATCAGCATCACATCGGCGGACTTGCGCAGCCATGTGAGAACCTGTTGCGGCGGCTTGCCACCGGTCTCGATGAAGCGCTGGGCGATCTCGCCGGCCAGCAAAACGCTGTAACGGTCGAAGCGCCCTTCCCCATCTGTCTCGTCGGCGAAGCCGTACTGTCCGGAGTAGAGCTCGTAGTGCTCGGCGATCTTGGCGTAGAGCTTCTCGGCCGGCGCGCCGTCGTCCCAGCCCATGCGCGTGCGCAGGCGGGCGATGGCGAAGGCCACGCAGTAGTAGTTATTGGGGTGGTCGATCAGCTGGTAGGTGTCGACGTCGACGAACATCCGCCAGTCGAGACGCACGCGCAGCTTGGCCAGGGTCAGAGGGTCGACGGCGTCCTTCAGCCGGCCGGCCTCGCGCAGCTTGTTCAGCGCCGACAGGTAGTAGTAGGCGCCCCAGCTGTCATTGGCGTCGTCGGCCGTCAGCTTGGCGATCTTGCGGAAGTCGGCCAGGTAGGTCGGCAGGCGCGGATCGTTGTCCGGCAGGGTGACCAGGAAGTCGACCAGGCCCAGCGCGATCTTGCCCGGCAGGAACTTGTCGCTGCCGTTGAACACCGGCGTACCGTCCAGCTCCAATTTGCGGCCGTCCTTGACCAGCTTCAACAGCAGTTGCTCGGTCTGGGGCTGGATGCGATCGCGGACCGTGACGTCGTAGGCCGGAATGGCGGTCGGAGCCTCGCCGGCATGGGCGGCGAAACCCGAGCCCAGCAACAAAGCTGCGATCCAAAGGCTGGTAACCGGTGTCATATACAAGTCGACAGTCCTCCCCGAGTGGCCATTCCGGCCTTGCTCTTGACCGTTCCGACGCGCCTCCCGGCGGGACCCTCAATGAAAAGCGAAACTTTTTTACGGGGCCGCCAGCAGTTCGACGGTCGTGTCGGTGTTTCGGGTCCGCACGGGGAAGTAGGACTGGATCGCCTCGACGAAGGCGCGGCTTTCGCCAGCGAGGAACGTGCCGCTGATCCGAAAGGTCCGCAGGCGGGGATCGGCGACCACCACTTGCAAGGTCGAGTAGCGGTTCATCTCGGCCGCCGCATCGGCCAGGGCGACGTTGTCGAACACCAACTGGCCACGGCGCCAGGCCAGAGCCTGGTCGAGCGCGGTCGTCACCGGCTGGCTCGCGCCCATGCCGTCGACCAGCAGCATCGACTGACCCGGCGCCAGGACGGCTAGGGTCACCGGGCTCTCGTGATCGCTGACGGCGACCTTGCCCTCCGCCAGGACGACCATGGTCTCGCCCGGCTCGCGGCGGACCGAGAAGGCGGTGCCGACGGCCGTCACCGTGCGTGGACCGGCATGGACCCGCAGCGGCCGGCTGGTGTCGTGGGCGACCTCGAAATAGCCCCTGCCCTGCACGAGGTCGATCGACCGCGCGGCGGCAGTGTAGCGAACGCGCATGACGCTCAAGGCGTCCAGGGTCACCCGGCTGCCGTCAGACAGGGTCAGGGTGCGCTGCTCGCCCAGCGCCGTCTGGAAGAGTTCGCCCTGCCGCCCCCGGTGGCGCATCCACCACAAGCCGCCGACCGGCGCGGCGATGGCGGCGGCCACCCCGGCGGCGACCGCCCGGCGGCTCCAACCGGATCGCCCGGCGCGGGCGCGCTGCAGAGCCTCGCGGCGCATGGCCAGCAGGCCATCGGTCCCGCCCCCCTCGCCCATCAGACGCCAGACCGTCTCGGCGCGGGCATAGGCCTCTTCGTGCGCGGGATCCTCGGCCAGCCAGCGCGTGAAACCGGCCTTGTCGGACGCGGCCCCGCCCAGCCGGCGCGCGGCCCAGCCCGCGGCGGTCTCGTCGATCAGGGTCTGTCGCGGCGGATCGGACACGGGCCTAGCTCTGGAACGGATCGGCCCCGCGCATCAGGTGCGCCAGGGCCTTGATGATGTACTTTTCGACCGAACTGACGGAAACGCCGAAGGCTCGGGCGATCTCGGCATGTTTCCAGCCTTCCAGCCGGTGCAGGATGAAGGCGTCGCGCGTGCGCTCGTCCAGTTCGGACAGTCGCCGCATCGCCGCCTGCAAGGCCTGCCTATCTCCTAAGACGCGCTCGGGAGAAATACCCTCAAAGCGGTCTTGGCGAAGTTCGGTCTCGTCGAGGTGGCTGCGGAAAGTCTTCCGCCGCCGCGAGCGGTCACGCAGCAGGTTGACCGCCGTGCGGAAGACGAACGCCTCGGGATTGTCGATCACCGCCCCGTCCGGCAGCCGCACCAGGCGCAGGAACACCTCCTGCGTCAGGTCCTCGGCCTCGTCACGCGAGCGCACGCGGCGCTCGAAATAGGCGATCAGCGGCCCGCGATAGGCTGCCGACAGGCGCTCGAGAAAAGCCTGCTCGCGCGGATCGAGTTTAGGCTGCGCGGCCATGGCCTAGAACGTTTCCTCCGGGGCGCGCGGGTCTACGCCGCGCCTATCCTGTTCCGACGCGCCAGCGGGCGAAGTCCTCAAGGCGCACGCGCCCAATCTCAGTAGTTCACGGCCAGGCGCAGGCCAACATGGCGGCCGCTGTCGCGCGCGGGCTTCCAGTGCGTGGCTATGGCTGGCTGGCCGTCGGCGCCGATGAGGTTCCACTGCACGTCCCGGCCCCGGGTCACGGCGAAGCGTTCGTCCAAGATATTGCTGACGAAGCCGGTGAGGCGCCACCCCTCCCCGCTCACCCCGACCGAGGCGTCCAGCACGCCATAGGCTGGCTCGACCGAGGCCGGATCCTGCAGCAGACTGTAGATTACGCGCGAGCGCCAGCGGTAGCCGAGATTGGCCTCCAGCAGCCGGTCGCCGGCCAGGGGCTTGCGGTAGAGGGTGTTGAGGGTGAGCGACCAGCGCGGGGCGTTGAACAGGGTCTTGCCGCTGAGGTCCTGCTTGCCGCCCACACAGCCTTGCCCGGCGCTCTGACCGAAATAGCAAGGCGCGGCGTCGAAGTCGGTCATGATCGCCCGGCTGTAGGCGGCCGCGCCGCCCAGGGTCAGCCGGTCACTGAGCTGAGCGCTGAACTCGCTCTCGATCCCCTCGGCGCGCATGCCTCCGATGCTGTTGAGCACGTTGAAGCCCGTCACGTCGTCACGGCTCTGCACCTGAAAGCCGGAAAACCGCTCCTGATAGGCTGTCATATTGAAGCTGAGGTTGCGATCCGGCGAAACGACTCGAAGGCCGGCCTCATAGCTGCCGACGGTCTCCGAAGCGATCGGCTGCTGGGCGGCGATGGCGTCGGCCACGGGCTTACCGGCATAGGGACCGGAGGTGAGCAGCGTGCGCGTGGTCAAGCTGCTGGTCAGGTCGTAGGCCCTGCCCTTGTAGCCCGTCGAATAGGTGACGTAGGTCGTGACGCCCGAGGCGACCTTGCCCTGAAGGCCGATACGCCCACTGAGCGCGGTATCGCTGTGGCAGGTGTCGATCGGCAGGGTTGGGCTGGCGCGCGAGCAGCGCGGCGCGCCATAGGTGACGCCATTGCCGAGGTCGTCGAACCGGTAGCCGATGTTGTCGTGACTGAGGCGCAGACCCGACAGGACCGAAACCCGGTCGTTGACGGCGTAAGCCCCCTGCCCGAACACCGCCATCGTCCGACTGAAGGCGCGCGCGACGTAGCTCGCATAGGCCGTGCTATTGGTCGTCGGCAGGGCCGGCAGCCCGTTGTAGTCGCCAAGGGTGTTGGAGCCCCGCACGAAGGCGCGCTCCGAGCGTGTCCGCCCGACGTAGACGCCAGCGACATAGTCCCAGCGTCCGCCTGTCGGGCTGTTCAAGCGGACCTCCTGGCTTTCCGATCGGATGCGGAAATAGCCACCGTTCGACGAGCCGCCGCGCGGGGCTTGCGGCGCGTAGAGGCTGTAGTCGAGGTCCGTCGCGTCGGTGTCCTGGCGGTCGTAGAGAGAGTAGCGGTCCAGCGACGAGATCGCGGTCAGCCGCCACGAGCCGATCGCTCCGCCCATCCTCGCGGTGACGCCCTTGTCCGCGCCGTTGCCGCGGGCGTTGGTGTCGTAGCGCGCGAAGTGGTTGTCGGGCCCCGGCACGATGCCGCGCAGCACCACCTCGCGCGGCAGCGCGGCCCGGCTGAGCGTGGCCTTGGGCGAGATGTACGTGTCGGCCCCGACGCAGCACGAGGACTGCGAGCGCGTGTAGTAGGGCGAGAGCGCGAGGGTCCAGTTGTCACCCGGCGTCCAAACCAGCTTGCCCCGCAGATTGACGTCCGACTGGCCGTTCAGCCACTGCCGGGTCGCCAGGTTGAAGACGTTGCCGCGATAGCGGCCATAGGCGGCCGAGACCCGGAACTTGAGGTCGTCGCTGATCGGCCCGGTGATGCTGGCCCCCAGCCGCCGCTCGTGATCGTCGGTAACCATGGTCTCGGCCCGGGCGGCGAAGACGTCGCTGGCCGGGTTGGTGGTGATGTAGATGACGCCCGCCGAGGCCGACTTGCCGAACAGGGTGCTCTGGGGGCCGCGCAGGATCTCGACCTGCCGCACGTCGGCCAGGGCGGTGAAGGCCATGGCCTGAAAGGCCTGCGGAACGTCGTCGATCACCACCACCACGCTGGGCTCGGCGCCGATCGAATAGGAATAGGTGCCCACGCCCCGGACATTGATGCTGTTGTTGCCCGGCTGGGTGGTCTTCGAGATCGTCAGGGTCGGAGCCAGCTTGGTCAGGTCGTCGAAGTCGCGCACGCCGGCGCGGTCCATCGTCTGGCTGGACAGCGCCTGCACCGAGGCGTCGGAGCGGCTCAGGGTCTCGACCCGCTTGCCCGAGGTGACGACCACCGCCTCCAGGCCAACGACCGGCTCGACCTCCTGGGCCTGGCGGACGACGGGCGAAGGCTCCCGCTCCCGCCGCGCCGCCGGCATGACACGGTCGATGACGATGACGCCCGAGGGGGTCTTGCGAAAGGCAAGATCGGTGCGAGCCAGCAAGGCGCTCAGCGCGCGCTCGGGACTCATGCGGCCGCGCAGGGCCGGCGCGCGCTGGTCGGCGGTCAGGTCTGGAGCGTAGAGCAACTGCAAGCCGGTGGCTTGACCGAACCGCTGCAGGGCGAGGCCGAGGCTGGAAGCGTCCTGGTCGAAATTGGCCGCCGCCTGTTCCGCGAGCGCGTGCGCGGGGACGAGCGCGGCCAGGGCCAGGAGCCCTCCCACGCACCCCAGGCGACGAGCGCGGAACGCCTGCGGAAACATGCCGACCTCCCCAATTGCGGATCTCCGCCTGCTCGGCGCGCGATCCAAAACGCGCGGCCCATTCTCTTTATGACGCCAGTAGCTTGTGCTCCGCCCCGGCGCCATCCCCGTGGCGAGCGCCGCGACGATCGGTTCACCCGCCTCAGCCTCACGACGGCAACGGGCCGCTGCGCCAAGAGCCGCTTGGTCATTGAAGACCCGCGCGAGCGCCGGTCGTCAACCCGCGAGCGCAACAGCCGCCAAGGTCGGCGTGGCCGCCAGCAGCGCTTGGGTGTAGGCGTGCTGGGGCGCGGCGAAGACCGCCTCGACCGTCCCGATCTCGACCACCCTGCCCTGCGACAGCACCAGCACGGTGTCGGCGATCTGCTCGACGACCGCCAGGTCGTGGGTGATGAACACGCAGGCGAAGCCGTACTGGGCCTGCAGGGCCTGGAAGAGATCGAGCACCTGAAGCTGGATTGTCATGTCCAGAGCCGAGACCGGTTCGTCGGCGATCACCAGGCGCGGTTGCGAGACCACGGCGCGGGCGATGGCCACCCGCTGGCGCTGACCGCCGGACATCTGATGGGGATGACGGTCGGCGAAGCCGCCCAGGCCCACCTCCTCCAGGATGCGCTCCACCCGCTCGTGGCGTTGGCGCGCGTCGAGGCCCGGAACATTGCGCAGCGCCGCGGCGATGATCTGGCCCACTCGCCAGCGCGGATCCAGAGAGGAGAACGGGTCCTGGAACACCAGCTGGGCGTCGCGACGAAACGCGCGCATCTGTTCGGGGCGCATCCTGGCGATGTCGACGCCATCGAAGGTCACGGCCCCCTCGGCGATCGGCTTGAGACCCAGCATGGCCCGCCCGAGCGTCGATTTGCCGGAGCCGCTGGCCCCGACGACGGCGAGGATCTCGCCGGCGCGGACGGCCACATCCACGCCATGGACGACGCGCTTGGGCGGCCCGGCCCATAGCAGGCCCGGCTTGCCGGCGTAGTCGATGCAGCAGCCCTTGACCGACAACAGCACCGGCGCGTCGGGCGCCAGGGCCTGGCGGCCGTCCGACCGGCGCGGCAGCGAGCCGACCAGGCGCTGAGTGTAGGGATGCTCGGGCGCGGTCAGCACCTGGCGGGTGTCGCCGGCCTCGACCAGCTTGCCCTTCTCCAGCACCACCACCTTCTCGGCGTACTTGGCGACCAGGCCCAGGTCGTGGGTGATGAGGAGAACGGCGACCCTATAGTCCCGCGCCAGCTCGACCATCAGCTCCAGCACCTCGCGCTGACTCAGCGTGTCCAGCGCCGTGGTCGGCTCGTCGGCGATCAGCAGGCGGGGTTTGAGCAGCATGACCGAGGCCAGCATGATCCGCTGGCGCATGCCGCCGGAGAACTCGTGCGGATAGGCGGCCAGGCACTTTTCCGGATCGGCGATCTGGACCCGGCGCAGCATCTCCAGGCATTGGCGGCGGATCTCGGCCTCGGGCAGCTTGCGGTGCAGGCGCAGACCCTCGGCCAGTTGCTTGCCAATGGGGATGGCCGGGTTCAGCGAGACCATCGGCTCCTGGAACACCATGCCGATGTCGCCGCCGCGCACGGCCCTCATCTGGTCGGGCGACAGGGCGGTCAGTTCCCGGCCCGACAGCTGGATCGACCCGCCCGTCCGGCGCACGCCCGGCACCAGCAGGTCGAGCACGGCCCGCGCGGCCATGGTCTTGCCGCTGCCGGACTCGCCGACGATGGCCAGCACCTGGCCTTCGGCCAGGTCCAGGCTCAAGCCCTCCAGCAGCGGCGGGCGCGGCCGCGCGCGCGGATGGACATTGGCCTCGATGCGCAGGTTGGAAAGCCGCAGCAGCGGCGTCGCGGCGGTCATGCGTCCCTCCGAGGGTCGAGGCGGTCACGCAAGGCGTCGCCCAGCAAATTGACGCCCAGCAGGGTCAGGGCGATGCAAACGCCCGGGGTCACGCTGAGCCAGCTGGCGTTCTCCATGTAAGGCCGGGCGGCGCTGAGCATGTTGCCCCAGGTCGGCGCGGGCGGCGGGACCCCCACGCCCAGGAAACTGAGGGCGCTTTCCGACAGCACCACCCAGCCAAAGAGGCTCGTGGCCAGCACCACCACCGGCGGCAGGGCGTTGGGCAGCACATGGCGGACCATGGTGTAGAGGGCGCCGTCGCCGACCACCTTGGAGGCCTCGACATATTCGCGCTCGCGGATCGACAGCACCGCCCCGCGCACCACCCGCACGATCGAGGGCAGGTAGGCGACGCTGAGCGCCAGGATGATGCTGCCGCGATTGGAGCCCAGCACCGCGATCAGGGCCAGGGCCAGCAGCATGCCGGGAAACGCCAGGATGGCGTCGTTGACGCTCATGATCACCCGGTCGACCCAGCCGCGCAGGAAGCCGGCGATCGCCCCGATCAGCGTGCCGGCGATCACGGCCGCGGCGACGACGCCCAGCGCGATGGTGACGCTGATCCGCGCGCCCAGCATGGCGCGGCTCAGCACATCGCGGCCGAACTCGTCGGAGCCGAACCAGTGGGTCCAGGACGGCGGCGCCAGAGGGTGGGCCAAGTCGATGGCGATCGGATCGTAGGGCGTCCAGACATAGCCGAGCAGGACGACGACCAGCAGGCCGCCCACCAGCAGACCGCCGATGACGGCGTTGGGCTTGGCGCCGGAGAGCACGGAGGGTTTCATTGGGCGGTCACCCGCGGATCGAAGAGCGGATAGCAGAGATCGACGACGAGGTTGACGGCCACGTAGACGACGGCGGTGAACAGCAGGCAGCCCTGCACGACCGGGTAGTCCCGGCCGAGGATGGAATCGACCATCAGGCGGCCCAGGCCCGGCAGGGTGAACACGGTCTCGATCACCGCGATGCCGCCCAGCAGGTGGCCCAGGATCAGGCCGACCAGGGTCAGGGTCGGGGCGAAGGCGTTGGGGAACACGTGACGGCTTAGCACCGTGAATTCCGAAAGCCCCTTGGCGCGGGCGTGAGTCACATATTCCAGCCGCAGGACGTCGATGGCGCTGGAGCGCATCATGCGAGTCAGCACGCCGCTCTCGGTGATGGTCAGGGTCAGGATCGGCAGCACCAGGAACAGCGCCGCCTCGACCGCGCTCTCCGAGAACGGCACATAGCCGACCACCGGCAGCCAGCCGAGCTTGAGGCCGAACACCAGCAGCAGGATCAGGCCCAGCCAGAAGCTGGGCACGGCCAGCACCAGGCTCGCGGCGCCGACCACGGCCAAGTCGAGCGGCGTGTCGCGCCGCCAGGCGGCCGCAAGGCCGGCGATCACCGCGATCACGGTCGCGGCGCTGACGGCCACGACGACGACGATCGCGGTCAGCTGGAAGCGTTGCCAGATCAAGACGGAGACCGGTTCGCTAGTCAGGATCGAGTGGCCAAGATCACCCCTCAGGGCATGCTCGACCCACAGGAGGAACTGCACCGGCAGCGGCTGGTCCAGGCCCAGATCCTGACGCAGCGCGGCCAGGGAGGCCGCGTCGCCGGCGTCGCCCAGCATGACCAGGGCCGGATCCCCGGGGATCAGCCGGATCAGGAAGAACACCGCCAGGGCCACCATCAGGAGGGTCGGCAGAGTCAGCAGCAGGCGTTTGAGGATATAGCTGAGCATCTCTGGCTTTCTTTCCGGGCTCAGCGTAGGCCAACGCCCCACAGGCGCTGCTGTGCGGCGGGCCAGCCCTTGTAGCCCGTGACGTTCTGGCGAACGACGGCGATCCGCGAGCTGCTGAACAGCACAATGGCCGGCGTCTCTTCCAGGAAGGCGCGTTGCAGGTCGTCGAAGGCGGCCTGGCGATCCGCGGGGCGCTCGGCCTCCATCGAGCGGCGCAGCAACGCCCGCGCCTGCGGCGTGCTCCACGCCTTGCGAGGGTCCTTGGCCTTGTCGCCGATCAGCAGCCCGAAATTCAACGACGGGTCCAGGCGCGCCGAGAACGGCTCGACCATGGCCTGGTACTGGCCGGTGGCGTAGCGATCCAGCTGGCTGGCCCAGTCCAGGGTGTCGATCTGGATGTTGATGCCGGCCTGGGCCGCCATGGCCTGGATCAGCACGGCCGCGTCGAAGCATTGCGGGTAGCGGCGGTTGGTGACCAGGCGGATCGGCTGCCCCTTGTAGCCGGCGGCCTTGGCCAGGCGCCGGGCTTCGGCCAGATCGACCCGTCGCTGGGCGGCCTGCACCGGCCCGAAGAACGGACTGACGCGCGGCACGGGCGAAGTGTTGCCCTTGGCCGTGTCCCAGGTCACCGCCTTGGCGAGGCCGGCGGTGTCGATCGACAGGGCGATGGCCCGGCGCAGGCGCGCATCGCCGATCACCGGATCCTGTGTCTGGAACAGCACCGTGTAGAGATCCATCGTCGGATTGATCTCCAGCCGCACGCCTCGTTTGCCCCGAACCCCGGCCAGCTCGGTGGGGCTCAGTGCGTCCAAGACGTCGAGATTGCCGCGCAGCAGCGCCGCGCGGGCCGCCGAACCGTCGGGGATGATCAGGAAACGAATCTTGTCCACCAAGGCCCGCTTGCCGCCGGTATTGCCGTCGCGCGGCCCAGGCAGGGCCGCGTAGCGGGCAAAGCGCGACAGCTCGATGAACTGGTTGCGCTTCCAGGCGGAGACCTCGAAGGGACCGGTGCCGATCAGGCGGCGAATCGCGCCGTCGGATCCCACCGAATCCGGATGCAGGATCCCCGTGCCGCCGCAGTCGTTGCGCGCCAGGGTCTTGAGGAACATCGGGGCGGGCCTGGAAAGTCGGACCACCACGGTTCTGGGATCGGGCGCGGCGATCGACTCGATCCTGGTGATGCCTTCGTCGCCGAACTCGAACCGGCAACGCCAGCGCGTCTTGGGATCGAGATAGCGCTTTAGGGACCAGACCACCTCGGTCGAGGTCAGCGGCGCGCCGTTCTGGAAGGTCACGCCCTGGCGCAGCGCGAAGGTGTAGGTCCGCCCGTCCGGCGACACCGCCCAGCGGCTGGCCAGCATCGGCCCGATCGAACCGTCCTCGCGCGAGGCCACCAGACCCTCGACGACATGCAGGATCACCGCGTCGGTGTTCTCGTCACGGCGCGCGCCCGGATCCAGCGACAGAATGTCGGCGTTGAGGCGCGCACGGAGCACCGTCTCGGCGCCGGCCGCCCCGGTCAGGCCCAGGCAGACCGCCAGCACCGTCGCCAGCTGGACGAAAACGCCTGACGGCTTCATCGCTCGCACTTCCCCATCACATACACCCCGGGCCCCGACGCTCTACCCAGTCAGGCATGGTCGTCGTCTCTTCCGGACAAGCTCAGGACTCTATATAAGTGTTTTCTCGGTGTCAAAAAGACAAAATGCCAATACCGCCCGTCGCGGCGGCGCACGCCGCACTTCTGGGCAGGATATGACCCGTGAAGGATCAACGCGGCTGCTTGCCAGGATGCGCCGACGCGGGCGACAACGGAATGAAACCCTTGCGCGTGGCTCAAGGTTTGTGGCGTTAGAAGATCCAAGGAGTTGAAGGCGACGCGCGATGGTTGCACGGACAAACAGGAAGCCGCCCGCCGAAGCCAGCGCCAATCCCGCGGGATCGACGGGACGTGGCCCGAGTCGCCTGCAGGCCGACCTCGCCGCGCGCATCCTTCGTCTGCTGAAGGACCAAGGCGCCGGTCCCGGTCATCACCTGGTCGAACTGGACCTGTGCGAGCATTTCGGCGTGTCCCGCACGCCTATCCGCGGCGCCCTGAAGCTGCTGGCCGACCAGGGCGCGGTCGAGGCCCGGGCCAATCGCGGCTTCGTGCTTCTGGAGCCGGTCATCGCCGCCCCCGAGATCGATCCGGTCAACCTGCAGGAGGAGGAGGACCAGAGGCTGGCGGTCGCCATCGCCCAGGCCCGCAACGCCGGGCGTCTAGCCGCCGACTGCACGCAGCAGGAGATCATGCGTCTGTTCGACGCCAAGCTGCCGCAGGTGCTGCGCGTCCTGCGCCGCCTCTCGGCGCTTGGCCTCGTCGAGCGCAAGGCCGGTAACGGCTGGACCTTCCTCCCCTCGATCGACTCCGCGCGCGCCCAGGCCGAAAGTTACGCCTTCCGCCACGCGCTCGAACCAGCCCTGCTGGTTCAACCGACCTTCTCGCTCGATCGGGGATGGTTGGCCGAGTCACGCGCCAAGCACCTGGCGTTCCGCGAGCGCCCCTGGCGCGATGTCCTGGCGGTCGAGTTCTACGAAATGAACTCCGATTTCCACGAGGGCCTGGCCCGCTGCTCGGGCAACCGCTTCATGCTCGCCGCTGTCCAGCAGCAGATCCAGCTTCGCCGGTTCCTCAACTACAATTGGGAGTATGGCGTCGAGCGGGTTCAGGAATCGATCACGGAGCACCTGGCGATCCTCGATGCCCTGGACGCGGGCCATAACGAGCAAGCCTCGGCCCTGATGCGCAACCACCTGACGACCAGCGCCCATCACGGCGTCATGAACCCGGATCACGCCAAGCTCAAGTGAGCCCCCCCGAAGCCGTCGGCGCGTTTCGCGCCCCTGTCTTGGCCGCGGCCCGTCTTAGGCCGAGGCGGCCAGCCCGGTGATGTCCGTAGTCTGATCGACCAACCGATCGGCTTCGAAACTGCACACCGGATAGGCGCAGTAGTCCGCCGCATAGTAGGCGCTGGGGCGATGGTTGCCCGAAGCGCCCAGGCCGCCGAACGGCAAGGTCGCCGCCGCGCCGGTCGTGGGCCGGTTGCGGTTGACCACGCCGGCGCGCGCGCGATTCAAGAACGTCTCCCACAGACCGTCGTCCTCGGTGACCAGACCGGCCGCCAGGCCGTAGACGGTGTCGTTGGCGCGGGCGATCGCCGCCTCGAAGTCATCGACGCGGATCACCTGCAGCACTGGGCCAAAGATCTCCTCGTCTGGAATGGCGACATCAGTGACGTCGAGAATGGTCGGCGAGACATAGGCGGGCGACAGCCCCGAAGGTAGCGCGCCCTTGAACACCGTCTTTGCGCCCCGGGCGACCAGGGCCGCGACCGCGCTCCGCACCCGTTCGGCGGCCGGGGCCGAGATCAGCGAGCCCATGAAGCATGGAGCCTCGCTGTCCCAGTCGCCGACCGTCAGCCGGGCGCTCAGGGCAACCAGCGCCTCGAGGATCGCCTCGCCCTGTGGCCCCCGCGGCAGGATCAGACGGCGCGCGCACGAACAGCGCTGGCCGGCGGTGATGAAGGCTGACTGCGCGATGACCGAGGCGGCGGCGGCCGGATCCCCGTCCCAGGCGATCAGAGGATTGTTGCCACCCAACTCCAGCGCCAGCATCACCTCCGGCCGATCGACGAACGCCCGGCGGAAGTGGGCGCCAGCGCTCGCCGAGCCCGTGAACAGCAACCCGTCGATCTTGCCGGCGATCAGCGCCGCCCCCGTATCGCGCCCGCCCTGTACCAGGTTCAGCACGCCCGGCGGCAGGCCAGCTTCGTCCCAGGCCCGCGCGAGATTGGCGCCGGTCAGCGGCGTTTCCTCCGACGGCTTGAAGACCACCGTGTCACCGGCCAGGAGGGCCGGAACGATGTGACCGTTGGGCAAGTGACCGGGGAAATTGAACGGCCCCAGCACCGCCATCACGCCATGTGGGCGATGGCGCAGCACCGACCGGCCGAAGGCGGCCTCGGCGGCGCGATGGCCGGCCCGCTCGGCTTGAGCCCGGATCGACACCTCGACCTTGCCGACCATTCCGGCGACCTCGGTCCGAGCTTCCCACAACGGCTTTCCGGTTTCGCGCGCGATGTCGCGCGCGATGTCTTCGGACCGCGCCTTCAGGCGCTCGCCATAGGCGCGGACATGCTCGATCCGCCGCTCCAGTGGCGTCGCGGCCCAACCGGCGAAAGCCGAGCGGGCCGCGCGCAGGGCGTCCTCGCAGTCGAGGCCCGTCGCCGCGGCGCCGCGCCACACCGGATCGCCCTTGGCCGGATCGGTCGAAACCAGAACCTCGCCGCGCCCGTCGCGCCAGGCGCCGTCAATGAACAGGCTGGCCATGATCAAGCCGCCTGCCCCGAAGCCGAGCCGAAGGCGTTGCAGGTCTCTTCCAGTCGCTCGATGGCGAAATCGGCCTCTTCCTTCGACAGGATCAGGGGCGGCAGCAGGCGGATACAATTTTCACCGCCGCCAGCCACCAGCAGGCCCCGGTCCCGCGCCGCGGCCATGAAATCGCGATTGTTGGGCTTGAGCTGCAGACCGATTAGCATGCCCTTGCCGCGACGTTCGACGAAGACGTCGGGACGGCGACGGATCAGGTGGTCCAGTTCGACGGCCAGGTGGTGGCCGACGCCGCGCGCCAGCATCAGGGTTTCGGGACGCGAGATTTCGTCGAAGGCGGCGATGGCGACGGCCATGGCCAGCGGATTGCCGCCGAATGTCGAGCCGTGAGAGCCAGGCGTCATGCCCTTGGCGGCTTCTTGGGTGGCCAGGCACGCGGCGACGGGAAAGCCCGAGCCCAGCGCCTTGGCCAGGGCCATGATGTCCGGAGCGGCGTCCTCGAACCACTGGTGGGCGAAGAGCTTGCCCGTTCGCCCCATGCCGCTCTGCACCTCATCGTAGATCAACAGCACCCCGTGCTTGGTGCAGAGCGCCCGCAGGCGTTGGAGGAATTCTCCGCTCAACGCCTTCGCGCCGCCCTCGCCCTGCACAGGCTCGACAATGACGGCCGCCGCGGCGCTGGCGGCGATCGCCGCTTCGATCCCGGCCGCATCGCGGACGTTCAGCTGGACATAGCCTGGAAGACGCGGGCCAAAGCCTTCGAGATAGGCCGCATTGCCCGAGGCGTTGACCGCCGCATAGGTGCGGCCGTGGAATGACCCCTCAAAGCCGATGATATCGATGCGTTCGGGTTGGCCGTTGGCGGCGTGGTAGCGGCGCGCTGTCTTCAGCGCGCACTCGACGGCTTCGGAGCCGGTGTTGGCGAAGAACACCCGGTCGGCGAACGAGGCGGCGACCAGGCGCTCGGCCAGAGCGTCCTGACCCGGAATCTGGAAGATGTTGGAGACGTGCCACAGGCGATGGGCTTGTTCGGTAAGCGCCGACACGAGCGCCGGGTGGGCGTGTCCCAAGGCATTGGTGGCCACGCCGCCGACGCAGTCCAGATAGGTCGCCCCGTCCTCGGCGTAGACCCACGCGCCGCGTCCTTGGACCAGGGCCAGAGGCGCGCGATTATAGACGTTCATCAACGGGTCGGACATGTCAGGGCACTCCAAAACGCAAGGATGAGACGGCCCGCTCCAGGCCGCACCTTGTGCCATTTGGTGCGATAGATTGACCGGAAGCTTCCGATCAGCAAACGTAAAACTCGAATGTCTAGATGAGCTTTTGGAATGAATGATGCGAGCCGAAAGCTGCTTCCGCCGATGGCGGCGCTACATAGCTTCAGCGCCGCTGCACGCCATGGCAGCTTCTCCAGAGCCGCCGACGAGATCGGCCTGACGCAGAGCGCCGTCAGCCGGCAGATTTCCCATCTCGAGGATTGGCTGGGCCTGACCCTGTTCGACCGCTCGGGACGGCGCGTGGCGCTGAACGCGCAGGGCGAGGCCTATGCGGCGGCCATCGCCCCGGCCTTGGACAGCATCCGCCGCGCCACGGCCAAGGCGCTAGCGCCCTCGTCCGACCGGATGGTCAATCTGGCCACCCTGCCCAGTTTCGGCATGCGATGGCTGGCTCCGCGCCTGCCGCACCTGACCAGCCGCCACCCGGACCTGATGGTCAATTTCGCCGCCCGCACCGACGAGTTCGACTTCGCTCAGGAGCCCTTCGACGCGGCTATCCATTTTGGCCGCCCCGACTGGCGCGGGGCGCAACACGACCTTCTGTTCCACGAACGCAGCATCCCGGTGGTCGCGCCATCGCTTGCCGCTCAATACGGACTGGCGAGCCCGGCGGACCTGGCGCGCCTGCCGCTGCTCACCCAGAGCTTTCGCCAAGACGCCTGGGCGCGATGGTTCGAGCTGGCCGGGGTGTCACCCCGGCCGTCGATGCGCGCGGGGCCTGACTTCGCGCACTTCCTGATGCTGGCCCAGGCCGCCGTCGCCGGCGCGGGCGCTGCCCTGATCCCAAGCTTCCTGATCGAACCGGAGTTGGCCTCTGGCGCGCTGGTCCAGGCCTTCGATCTGCCGATGTCGAGCCAGGGGGCCTATTATCTCGTCTACCCGCCCGGCCAGCGTGACAAGCTAGGCTTTGCCCAGTTGCGCGACTGGATCATCGCCGAGGCGCGCGAGGAGGCCCCGCGCGAGGCTCACCGCCCCATGCCGTAAAGCTTGATCAACTGGTAGAGGAAGTCGCGGCTCTTGTAGAGCGAACTGACCCTGACCCGCTCGTCCAGGCCGTGGACGCCGTTGCCGTCCGGATCGACGAACATGCCAGTGACGCCGTAGGTCGGGATGCCGGCCGCGGTCAGGAAACGCCCGTCGGTGGCTCCGGTCGATAGGGCCGGGATCACCGGCGTGCCCGGCCACAGGCGCGCGGCCACCGTCTCGATCGGCGCCATGATCTCGCGGGTCAGGGGCGTGGGGACCGGTGGCGGGGGCGGAGGCGAGTTGGTAGTCACCTCGACCGACGGATCGGCCAAGGCGGTCACGATCGCCGAGCGGATGTCCTCGATGCTGGGTCCTGGCACGATGCGGCAGTTGACGTTGACCTCGACATGCTGAGCCAGGGCGTTGCGGGCGTGGCCGCCGTCGATCATCGTCGATGAGCAGGTGGTGCGCAGGCGCGCGTTCCAGGTCGGATCGGCGTCGGCGATGCGGGCGATGGCCGCCGCGTCCGCCGCACCCGCCCCGATCGCGGCCATGTCCTGGCGCACCTGGCCCTCGTAGAGCGCGGCCGAGCGGCCGAAGAACCCCTTGGCCACGTCGCTCAATTGAACCGGAAACTGATAGGCGCCCAAGCCGACGAGCGCCGCCGACATGCGGGTGATGGCGTTGTCCTTGCCGGGGCGCGAGCTATGGGCGCCGGGGCTGGTCACCACCAGCTTGAAGTCCTGATAGACTTTCTGGCCGGCTTCGACGCCAAACACCCTCGGCTTGCCGGCCGCGTCCAGATAGCCCGAACCGCCCTCGTTGATGGCGAAGGCCGCCTTCAGCGTCTCGGGCCGATGCTCCAGCAACCACTTGACCCCCTTGACCCGGCCGCCGCTCTCCTCGCCGCAGGTCAAGGCCAGCTTCAGAGTCCGGCGGGGCTTGAAACCTTCTTCCCTATAGCGGACCAGGGCGTCGACCAGGTTGCTAGCCATGGCCTTGTCATCGATCGCGCCGCGTCCGTAAAAATATCCATCCTCCTCGACCAGCTTGAACGGGTCGCGCTTCCAGTCGGCGGGGTCGGCGTTGACCACATCGATGTGGGCCAGGAGCAGCACGGCGGGGACCTTCGGATCGGAGCCGGGCAATTGCGCCACAAGCGCGCCGTCCTTGGGAAAGCCGGGGGCGATGATGACCTCGACACTCGCGCGCGGATAGCCGGCCGCCAATAGCCGCGCCTCCACCTTCTGCGCGACGGCCGTGCAGCTGCCGGTGGCGGCGCTGGAATCGGTCTCGACCATCTCCCGATAGGTATCGCGGTAGCGCTGGAGAGCCGCATCGGGCCCGGCGGCGGTAGCCGGCCCGCCCCCTGTCGCCAACACTGCGAGGACGCCGAGTCCGGCCGCTGTGGTCATCCTGCTCATGCGCCTCTCCGTTTCTGCCCCCGCCGATGATAGCGTCAGGTCTCGAATGGACAAGATATTGTTCTATTGAACACATAAGCACAATAATCACCCCGCGTCCCCGGCGCCGATGCTCAAAATCTAGGTCCCGCCCCAGCGCTCGCGCGCCAAGGGAACCTCAGAAAAAGCGCTCTCGTGTGCAACTCATGTACACAATATCCCGCAACATACTGATTTTCATAAAACTTCGGCCAAGCTCGCCGTGAGCCAGCGCACGTCGCGGCAGCGCTCCGGCGCGGCCGTGTCGCCGGTTGATGTTCGTTGAAGCGAAACCATTCGGTCGCGCCACGCCCTCTGATGCTTCAGTTGCGCACAAAGGCGATGCTTGCGAGACCTGCTGCGACAGATCCCAGTCCTCGAGAAATGGATCGACGCCCGCGCCGCCGAGCCCATCTTACCGAGCGACATAGGCGCCGCTGCCGAACTCCGCCGACACTTAGGGCAAGCTTTAGGTTAGCGTGTGGCTGAAATATCCTTCCCCAGTAAAATCAACAATTTACTGGGGAAAATGGCGGAGACGGAGTCCGGGCATTGGCCGGACGGACCGCAAACCTTTCAAATACTTAGCGTTTTCCCCGGAAAGCCACCCCCCGTTTTGCCCCCCGCTTGCCGTCTGGCTGTGTGGCGATCACGCTGGACAGATCTGGACAGCTCGCGCCGATTTCGCGCTTTCAAGCCGGCCGGCTTCTACCCCTCGCCCGGCGTCAGCAGGGCGGCGGGCGTCACCTTCAGGGCCAGCGCCAAACGCTCGATATTGTCGAGCGAGAGATTGCGTTCGGCCCGCTCGATCGCCCCGACATAGGTCCTGTGCAACTGCGCCTGCCCGGCCAGATCTTCCTGACTCAAGGCCAAGTCGCGGCGAAGCCGGCGAACATTGTCAGCGACGATTCGGCGGAGGGCGGAGGGCGCAGCTTTCATGCCGCCATCTTCGAAAGTGATGACTTTGCGTCGACAGACGATAAGTAGCAATTCCGCCCGCCCGCAATGCGGCTGGCGCATAACGCTGCACTACCACCGTCAGGCTGCGGGTTTCCAGGCCTCTAGCTCATGCGACCACAAACCGATCACATCGCCCTCCCCCGCCAGACTCATGTAGTTGCTCGGACCTGGCGTCTGCATGCGCAGCGCGAGAATGGCCGCGGGCGACGAAATAGGCAGAAAGGCGCGTTTAGGAAGCTGGAAGCGACCGACGGCGTTCTGCAAGAGATCCAAGAGGTCCGCCGCGTCCTTAGCGGAAAATCCGGGCGCGGCCACAGCGCCCGAAGCGACACCGGCGGCATAGTATTGGTCGAAGTAGAAGTACCGCACCTTCAGCTCGCCAGCCTTGGCCGCTTGCGCGCAGATCTCATGCAGCAGGACGCCGCCCGAGGCGCCGTCGTAGTTCCCGATCGGCAGTCCGCGATTAAATGGGGCCAAGTCGCGATCATGCCAACGCGGCTGGATGAGACTTGCATGAATATCCCATCGTCCGACCGTAGTATCGCTGACAGTGGCCTTGTTTTGCAGATGTAGCGGCTCATAGCCGATGACAACTGTGAAATCGTATCCACGATTATCAATTTCCGGCTCTGTCATCTGAACCTGCACACCGTGCCGGGCGCCATGCAACTTCATTTCGTAAGC
This sequence comes from Caulobacter sp. GW822-FHT07D08, assembly GCF_058798735.1. Lineage (NCBI taxonomy): Bacteria > Pseudomonadati > Pseudomonadota > Alphaproteobacteria > Caulobacterales > Caulobacteraceae > Caulobacter > Caulobacter sp. GW822-FHT07D08. The sequence goes on along the minus strand of NZ_JBXAKU010000025.1, from coordinate 16,873 downwards.
CGCGCGGGTGTAGAGCAAGCGTTCGCGCGCGACGTGATGCTCGTCGGCCTTGATGAAATCGTAGAGGCTCATCGAACAGTCCATTTCTATAGGGCAGGAAAAGGCGGGATTGAGGTCGCGCAACGCTCGGCGCTGGACGTTCACGGGTGCTTGAACACAATTTGGATCAGCGCAAAGCCCAGCAAGATGAACCCAACGCCCTGCGCCGAACGGGCGCCCAAGCGCGCAAGCCCCTCGAGGCCACGCGCGGCCACCGCCGCGCCATAGGATGCAAACTCCTCGATACCGGCAACGTTACGACGGTAGAATTGGCGACGATCCACCCAAACGTTGAGCGCAACGCCGCCCCCAAAAAGCGCCAAGCCCGTCAACGCCAGAACAATCATGTTCGACTCCAAGTTGCTGACGGCAAGGTTGAACAAAACTATTTCGGAGCGGTTTAAGGTCAAGCTTAACCTTCAGTTGCCTCGCCGACGCCTCCGCGAGGAGCTCCACCGCATTCTGCCCTCGCCCCACGAGGATACCGAGCTCATGAAGACGATAAGTAGCATTGCTATAGATGACTATACGTAGCACCTGAACGGGCGCCGGCGCCGGGCCGGACGATCAGGAGCTGCGAAGATGAATGCGATGTCGCGATCGACAGGCATGCCCAAAGGCGTCGTCATCGGCCCGCCGCGTCGCGGCGGCGCCCTGCCCCAGGCCTATCTGCGCCGCGGCCGCCGCTACATCCCGCTGGGCGCGCCCGACGCCAGGGATTTCGCCACGCGGCTCGACAACGCGTTGCTCGGTCCCGAGCCCGCCCAAGGCAGCCTCAACCATCTGATCCGGCGCTATCAACAGTCGCCCGAGTTCAAGCGACTGGCCGCCCGCACTCAGGACGACTATCGCGAGCAACTCCTGCGCATCGGTCGCGCCTTTGACCGTGAGCCACTGGCAGCCTTCGACGACAAGACCGCCGCCCAACGGATCTTCGCCTGGCGTGATCGGCGCGCGGCCAGTCCGCGCCGGGCCGACTACGGGGTGCAGGTACTTAAAGCCTTGCTGGGTTGGGCGGCCGGACGTGGCCTCGTCGAGCGCAATCGCGCCGCCGGCATACCGCCCCTCTATCGCAGTGATCGCCGCTACAAGGTGTGGCACGACACAGACATCGAGGCTTTTCTCGCCGTCGCGCCTCCCAATCTTGGCCTCGCGCTGATCACGGCCCTGGAGACGGGTCAGCGGCAAAGCGACCTTCTGGGCCTGCGCTGGAGCGACATCGACGAAGATGTCATCAGCCTGCGCCAGGCCAAGACCCGGCAAGATGTGGCCGTGCCCATCACCTTACGCCTGGCGAGCGCCTTGGCGGACGTGCCGCGCCCCGGCCCCTTTATCCTCGTGCGTCAGGATGGTGAGCCTTGGGCATCCGATGGCGGTTTCCGCAACGCCTGGCGCTTCTACTGTCGAAAGGCAGGGATCACCGATCTGACCTTTCACGATCTGCGCGGTGCCTTCGTCACCCGGCGGTTGGCGGAGGGTTGGACCTTGCAGGAGGTGGCGTTCTGCACCGGACACGCCTTTCGCAACCTCTCCAGCCTGGAGCGTTATGCCGACCGCGGCGCCATCGCGCGGGCGCTGGCGCGACGGCGACTTCAACATGTCGACATAGCCCCCACCCCAGCCGCGATGGCCGCGCTCACGCCTCCAGGCGCAGCAAAAGGCGTTCACCTTGCCAAGCCTGATAAACTTGACGAATTTGACAAACTTGACGAGGCGCCCCATATTCCAGATTAGGAGGCCTCATGGTTCAAGCTCGCCGCGACACGCCCAACGCCACCACCAAGCTGCCCGGCGCCAAGAACGCCGCGGCGCGCAGCGCCACATCTGGCCAATTTGTGTTGCTGCAGGATGGCCAGGTCTTGGCTGAAGCGACCGTTTCCAAGGAACGCCTCCCCGACATCGCTGGGAAGATGAACGTTGTGGGTAAGGTAATCTCCGGTTACGCCGACGCCGCCGCCAAAGCCAAGCGAACCGGTCAGCCGCTCATCTTCGCCTATCGGGTGATGCCCGATGGCAAGGCCGAGGCCGTTTTCGAGGCGCCGGCCAAGACGGCTCCCAGCCGACTGGAGTCCGCGCTCGCCCGCGCCAAGGCGCGCGGAGCTGGTAAGGTCAGCGATATCCTCAAGAGCGCGGATATGCTGACCGCCCGTGAGTTTGGGCCGCTGATCGGCGCCTCCCACGAGACCGTTAATGCTAAGCGAAAGCGCCACGAGGTTTTGGGCCTGGAGGGCGCCACGCGGGGCTTGAAATATCCGCGATGGCAGATCACCGATGACGGCTTGCCCCTTCCGGGCCTGGCGCGAGTTTTCGACGCGCTGGGCGAGCACCCTTGGACCGTCTTTCGCTTTCTGCGCGCCACCCACGCCGAGTTGGGTGGCCGTACGGCGCTCGACGCCTTGAAGGCTGGGCAGGTCGACATGGTTGTGCGCGCAGCCACAGATCAGGCCGCCGGCGCCTTTAGCTGACGTGTCTCTTCCACCGGCTCTCCCAGGCCCGGCCATCGCGGAACGATCGCTCGTTCTGAGAACCCTCCCCGAAGGCGAGGTCTGGCGGCGGATGTCCGAGACCCGCTTTGCTGATCCCCTCGGCTGGGGCTTGGGGTTGAGCCGGTTTAGCGATCCCACCGGCATGGCCTTTGGCGTGGTCTATCTGGGCGCCAGCGCCAAGGTCGCCTTCGTCGAGACCGTCCTGCGTGATCGCGCGGATGGCCGCGGCGGCGACTTCGTGCTCGACATGGCGGAAATCGAAAAGCGGTCCCTGGCAAGCATCGCGCTGACGAAGCCGCTCCGACTGGTGGATCTGGCCGACGACGGGCGGCTGCGGATGGGTGTTCCGTCCGATGTCGTGGGTTCCAGTGACCAGGCCTTGGCGCGCGCCTGGTCGGCGGCGTTTCACGCCCATAAGGATCAGCCCGACGGCGTCTTTTATATGTCGCGCCTAAACAGCCAGCCCTGCATCGCGGTCTATGATCGCGCGCTCGTTAGGCTTCACGCGATTTCAAATCCGCGATTGTTGGAGTGCGATGTGGAACTGGCCGACATCCTGGACGATCTGGAAATCGCCATCGCCCCCTAGCGCGCTCGAAGAACGCCTCTCGGGCTGCCCACTAGACAGTTAAGGTTCCTCGTGAAGGCTTTCTGTATCGCTATCCTGGCCGTCACGGCGCTTTCCACGGCCTTCGCCGCTTCAGCGCAAGCCGCGGAGAAAGCCCAGCACTAGAAATCGGCGCAGCGGTCCAGATCGTCGAGATAGCGCTCCAGCTCGGAACGAGCGCACCAGAGTTCGGGCCCCCTCTTTCAAGACCCGGATGCGCCCCTCCGCCACGAGCTCGTAGAAGCGACTACGGCTGATGGCCAAGGCCTCCGCTGCTTCAGCAATCCGGTAGGCCAGCCCTGGTTAAGGAACTCTGCGAGGCCCGGCTGAAACAATTGCAGGACGCCCCAGAATGGAACGCTATAGCGCTCTCACCCGTTAGGCCAACTGATCGATTTGATGCGTCTTGACCCAAGCCAATCGAGCCTTGTCCTCGCGCGAGCCCGCCAAAGTTAGCAGCTGCGTCACGCAATCGCATTCAGACTACGTGGATCGACCTGCGAGAGTTGACTTAACTGCGCGGTTTTCATCCCCGATCTCGTCGCAACCGGCGGGTGAAAAATAAAGTTATCAGGCTGTTGAAAAACTCAGGCGGGTGTAACACTGCGCAACATAAAGGTGCGCCGGAACAACAGCGAACCAAATAAAACTTGGGAGATGGCGAGATGAGCTACACGACCGAGGAACTCGTTAAGGCTTATACCGCCGTGCACGTGGGCGTTGTACCGCCCCCAGAGGTGCGCGCCACGTTTACGGCCGTGGCCGGTGGCGGCGCCAGCGATAGCCAGATCCTGAGCAATATCCTCAACGGCGCCGACAACAGCACGGCTCTGGCCGTAATGAGCTACCAGTTCTTCACGGGCAGGAGCCCAACTCAGGTCGGCATGAGCTACCTGGTCAATTCACCCTACAATTCGACCGACCTCAACGACGCCTATTACAGCGGCTTCAATATCGAGAACCGCTACATTAACTTCGCCGCCAATTTGGGCGTCAACGGCGAGGGCGCGTTCGCGTTCGCCACGAAGTACGGCGAGATGAGCTTCGCCGACTATGTCGCCTCGATCTATCAGACCGTCATCGGCCGGACCATGGCCACCACGGCCGGCGTCGACGTCGACGCCGCCATCGCCTACCTGATCAGCACCAAGGCCGCCGTCCAGGCGACCGTGGCCGCGGCCGGTCTGATCAACGCCAACTCGACGCCGGCCCAGATCGACCTGGCCGTGAAAGCGGCGATGGCGGGCCTGGTCATGGCCGCGGCGATCAAGGCGGACATCGGGCTCTATGCCGCCGCCACGGACAACTTCATGGTCGCCCTCGCCACTGGCACGGCGGTCTACGGCACCGACATCACGAAGACCTACGCGCCGTCAGCCGACTCGTTCGCTCATGGCGCCGGCAAGGCGATCGACCGAGACGTCCCCCTGACCCCGACGACGCCCACGGCCCCGGCGGACTCAGCCCGCACGGTGCGGCTGACGACCGGCACAGATAGCCTCGCCGGCGGGACCGCCAACGACACCTTCAACGCCGATGACGCCGACGGCCTGGGCGGCCACTTTGCGGTGCTCACCACCGGCGACGCCCTGGACGGGGGCGCCGGCAACGACACCCTCAACATCGTCAGTGGCACTGGCGCGGCCCTGACCCTGCCAGTCGCCTCGGTGACCGGGATCGAGACCGTCAACGTGACAGGCGACAATAGCGTCACGGCCAACACCGCCACCTGGACCGGCGTCACCGCACTGAACGTCACCAGCGTCGGCGCCGCGACCGTCACGGCCGGAGCCGGCGTCGCGATCACGACCAATGCCACGTCTCAGGCCACCGGCAACATCACCGTCAACGGCGGGAGCAACGTCAATATCACGGCCACCGGCGCGACCACCGGTAACGTCACGGTTGGCAACACGGTCGCGCCCACGGGTTCGATCGTCGTCAGCCGTACGTCGAGCGTGGCGGGCGCCACCGGCAACATTACCGTGAATGGCGGCACGACGGTCGACATCACCCAGGTCGCCACCAACGCTGTCGCCACCACCCAAACCTACGGCACGATCGTGGTCAACGGTGGCGCGACGACGACGTCGGTCTCGGTTCACAACCCCGCCAGGGCGACCGCCTCCGGCTCAGTGGCGGGCGTCAACGGCAACTCCGTCGCCATCACCGATAAGAATAGCGGCAGCGCCTCAACGACCAAAAGCACGATCACCTCGATCAGCGTCGACGGCGCCACGACCGTCGGCATCCAAGACAACGCCCTGTCGACCCTCAGCGTCGCCCACACCAGCGGTAACCTGATCATTGACAACTCCAGCAGCCTCGCCAGCGGCGATCTTACCAAGACGCTGAACCTGACCATCAGCGGCACGACCGGCGGCACCCTGGACGACGCCGACGTCTACACGACGCTGAACGTTACGACGGGGGCAGAAAACTCGGTGCTGGCCAACCTCACCTTCGGAGGGTTGACCGCGCTAAGCATTGGCGGGTCCAGCAAGCTGACCCTCACCAGCACGGCCGGCATGACCGCGCTGCAGACGGTGACGGTCACGGGTGCGGCGGGCATCGCCGCCAACCTCTCGGGCGCCACCGTCACCTCGGTGAACGCCTCGGCCACCAGCGGCGCCAACACCGTGACGATCGACGCCAGCAAAGCCACCTTCTCGGGCGGCTCGGGCGTGGACACCGTCGCCCTCACCGCAAGCGCGGCCAGCAAGGGCCTCACCCTCGGCCTTGGCAACGACAGCCTGGACATCACCGCCGGAACGACGGTGACCGGCGGCACGTATGATGCCGGCGGTGGCACGCAAGACGTCCTGAAGATGTCGGCCGCCCAGGCCGCAACTGCCTCGGGTTCGGGTGTCTTCGCCACCACCTTCACCAACTTCGAGCGCCTGGTCCTGACCGGCGCAACCAACCAGACGATTGATCTGGCTGTCATCGGTCCCTACCACCACGTCACTACAAGCGGTGGCAACGGCCTGACCCTCAACAACTTCTCGTCGGGTGACACCCTGGTGCTGACCGGCGCGGGCACGGCCTACACGGTCGGGGCCGGCAACTTCGGCGGTGGTTCCGATACCTTCAACCTGCAGCTGACCGACGGCTCGACCGCTGGCGTCTCCTTCGCCTCCACCGGGATCACCGCCTCCGGTGTCGAAACCCTCAACGTCAGCACCGCTGACACCCAGGCTACCCCGACCGGGTCGTTCAAAGATTCGGTGACCTGGCTGGGCAACATCGTCCAGACGATCAACGCCAGCGGCAACGCCGGCCTGACTCTGACGGCGGCCAGCACGGCCCTGACCGCGGTCGACGCCAGCGGCATCACCCTGGGCGGCTTCTCCTGGACGTCGGGCGCCCTCGCCGGCTCCGCGACGATCAAGGGCTCCACCACGGGCGCCAACACCGTCAACTTCGCCGCGGCCCTCGGCGACAACGCCTATACCGGCGGCACGGGCGTCGACACCGTCACGGCGAACGGCGGCCAGAACACGATCAATGTGGGTAGCGGCAATGACGTGGTGAACGTCACGGCCGCCAACGCCGCCAGCAACACGGCCTTCACGGCGATCACCGGCTTCGGCGCGGGCGACAAGCTGGGCCTCACCGCTCAAGGCGGCGCCGTCACCGCGACGACGCTGGGCGCTGAGGTCACCGGTCAGGCCAGCCTCGCGGCCTATCTCGACGCCGCCGCCGCCGGCGACGGCAGCGGCACGGCGATCGTGCAATGGTTCACGTTCGGCGGCGATACCTACGTCGTTCAGGACTCGAGCGCCAACGCGACGTTCGATGCTGGTATAGACATCGTGGTCAAGCTGGTCGGTGGCCCAAGCCTGACCACCTCGAGCTTCGCCGCGGGCGTCCTCACGGTCTAGTCGTAGAGCCTTCAAGCTGGACGCGGCGGGCCGAAAACCTCGACCCGCCGCACTCCATTTGGAGCGATCCCCAACACACAATTTCAAGCCTCTGGCGCCGATTGATGACACCTTTAATTATCAATCTGGCGCCGACCGGCCTGACCTCCACGCAGGCGCAGTCGGCCCACCTGCCCTTGTCGCCGCAAGCCATCGCCGACGATGTGAGCCGTTGCGCCCGGCTTGGCGCCTCCATGGCCCACCTGCACGCCCGCGGAGCGGACGGCGCGGCCAGTGACGATCCCGCCATCTTCGCCGAGATCATCAACCAGGTCCGCGCGCAGGCCCCCGATATCGTGGTGGTGACCACCACCAGCGGCCGCCGCTCTCCCGACATCGATCGACGCGCCTCCAGCCTTTTCCTGGAAGGCCCCGCCAAGCCGGACATGGCCAGCCTGACCCTGGGCTCGATCAACTTCGCCAGCGAAGCCAATATCAATCCGCCCGCCACCGTGATGGCGCTGGCCAGGATCATGCTGGAGCGCGGCGTCAAGCCGGAGCTCGAGGTCTTCGACCTGGGCATGATCAACTTCGCCAAGGTCCTGATCGACAAGGGCCTGATCGCGCCGCCCTTCTATTTCAACATCCTTCTGGGCAGTCCGTCTGGCGCGCAGCTGGATCTCAGCCATGTCGGGACCCTGGTCCGGGACCTGCCGCCGCAATCGGTCTGGTCCCTCGCCGGGATCGGACGCTTCCAAACCCGCGCCAATGGCCTGGGCGTCATGATGGGCGACGGGGTTCGGGTCGGACTGGAAGACAATCTCTGGCTGGACGACGACCGCGCCCAGTTGGCGACCAACAGCCAGATGGTCGAGCGCGTCGTGGCGGTGGCTACAGCGATCGGACGACCGATCGCCACGCCGGCGCAGGTGCGTCGGCGCCTGAACCTGGAACGAGATATATGAAGCCGAGCCTGGTGATCTTCGGCGTCAGCAACATTCTGTCGGATGTCTTCGACTGCGCTCTGGCCAATGGGCTCGACATCGCCAAGGTGGTCCGCGACCTGCCAGAAGAGACCGGCGAGCGCGACAAGAGTGTCGCCGAGCGTATCGCCGCACTCGCGCCCCTAGGCCAATACCCGGGCGTCGAGGATCTCGACGACTTTCAGCCCCAGGACGGCGAACTTTATATCCTGGGCCCGACGACGCCCACCCGTGCGGCGCTGGCCAGCAAGCTTGAAGATCGCTTCGGGCTGACGTTCGCGACCCTGGTCCACCCCACCGCCTTTGTCTCGCCGTTGGCAAGCCTGAGCCCTGGGGTCTTCGTCGGCGCCAACAGCGTCATCGGACCCGGCGCACGCCTGGCCCCGCACGTCTTCATCAACCGTGGCGTCACCGTGGGGCACGACACGCGGATCGGCGCCTTCTCGCGCCTGCAGCCCGGCAGCAATGTCGGCGGCCTGTCGGTCTATGGGCGCGGCGTCACGATCGGCATCGGCGCGACGGTGATCGAGCGCGTGATCATCGGCGACAACGCCTTCGTCGGCGCCGGCGCCGTGGCGCTGTCCGACATTCCGCCGAATGTGTTGGTGGTCGGGATCCCGGCTAAGGTCATCAAGACCCTCAAGGCCAATGACGCCCTCGCCGGCTGATTAGCCGCCTCTCCGACTGAAGCGGTCGAGTGTCGTCTGGCAAGCGGCCAGCAGCGACGGTCCCGAGCGATCCAGGTCCAGTGACGCGAAGAACCGTGCGCGCAAAGACTCCCCGAGGCCGCGCCGGCGCGCCGGATCGTCCAGCAGAGCGGAAAGCAGTTCGAAATAGGCGGTCAGGTCCACAACCGCATAGCCGCCCAGCTTGTCGCCGCCGTCCGAGTCCGCCAGCGCGCAGACCGCCACCCCCTCGGCCATCGCCTCAGCCACGCTGAAGCCGCCGCCCAGCCTGGCCGGATTGACGAAGACATCGCAGCAGGCAAGCACAGCCCGGATGTCCTCCTGGTGCGGGACGCGGCGAATGCGGTGTTCGGGCAGAACGCTCAAGGCCTGGGGCAAGGCGCCGCCGCCGCCGACCAGCATCCAGACGATATCGGGCCGGCTTTCCATCAGGGCCACCATACGAGCGGCCCATTCGCCACCGATCTCGGCGTCGAGCCGGGCGCCGACACTGACCAAGACCAGGTCGTCTGGTCCGACCTCCAACTGGTCCCGCGTGATGGACCAGGCGCGGGGCCTCAACGAAACCCGGAAGGGATGGTGGATTCCCCACGCTGGCGGCAGGGCGTTCCCCCAGGGCGTCAGGGCCCGATCCGCCAGATGCGGATCAGAGGTCAGCCAGGCGTCCACCGGCGCCATCGGCGTTACGGCATGAATGCTCAGCCCCAGCACGGGACGAACCTTGTGCAGCGGCGTGATCAAGGGCGAAAACAGTCCGACGAACAGGATGAGATCCGGATCGAATTCGCCGATTTCCCGCAACGTCTCGCGCCAACGATGATGCAGGGGAAACGCCGCGTCACCGAGGCTGATTGTCAGCCCGGCCGGCGCCAGGGCGGCCAAGTCCCGCAGATCGGGCGGCGCGGCGAGGATTTCGCCGCGATTGCCCAGATAGTCGCGCATTCCCGGAATCAACGGCTCCTGGCAGGCGAAGGCCTTCACGGTCAAGCCTGCGGCCTGCAGCAGGCCGGCCTGCTTTAGCGCCAGCACCGTCGGCGGATGGCCCGCGAAGCTGAGAAAAGGCGTCACCAGCGCCACCCTCTTCACGCCATCGATCGGCCTGACCGGCAGGTCCACGGCGTCTTCGGCCAGGACTTCACCCGCCATGGCCATGAGTTGGGGCAATCGGGTGGCGATGAGGCGCCGCGCAAACCGCGCCCGGCCGCCTTCGCGCGCGACCGCCCGCCCCCATTCATAGCCGGCGAAGGCCATCAGCCGGTCCAGATCAACGGGACGAATGGCTTCGAGCGCCGCCCCGGCCTCAGCCGCGAAGGCGTCGCCATCCTCCAGCCCGCTCAGGAAGCTCGCACGCAGAAAACCCGCGACGCCGTCTGTGGGCGCTTGATCGGCGACCATCCTCTGCGTGAGTACGCGAATGTTGGGATCATCGACGGCGTCGTAGGCCTCAAGAAGCGCATGCCAGGGGGCGCTGGCCTCCGGGCTCAGCCGCACGCGACCAAACGCGTCGCCCAGCAGCTTTTCCCAACGCGTGTCTGCGTCCATGCCTGATCTATCCGGCGCCAGCGCACCGATGACAAACACCAAAGCCTCGATACCGTCGTTTGCTGTACTGGGCAGCGCCACACTGATAAGCCAACGACCGTAAACACTTAAAGATGAGTCCGTTCTTGAAGGCGCTGGTTACCGGAGGAGCGGGGTTCATCGGTCGACGCCTCGTAGAGCAGATGCGGCAGGTCGGATGGACCGTGACGGTCCTCGACGTCGCCGCCCCTCCCGCGGCGTTCGATCCGGCGCTCGTCTATGTCCAGGGCAGCGTCTTGGATGACGCCCTGACGGATCGGCTGATCGGCGAGGCCGAGCGCGTGATCCATCTGGCCGGCATCGCTGAACCCATGCGCTACGGCAGCCACCCGCTCGAGACGATGGACGTCAATCTGCTGGGGTCCATCAACGTGGCCAAGGCCTGCGCGCGCCACGACCGTCCTCTTCTGTTCGCCTCGACCTCCGAGATCTACGGCGTCAATCCGAACGTGCCCTGGCGCGAGGACGCCGATCGGGTGCTTGGCCCGGTTGCTAACGTGCGTTGGTGCTATTCCAGCGCCAAGGCGGCGGCCGAGCACTATCTGGACGCTCTTCGCCGACAGCTTGGTTTGAAATACGCCGTGGTGCGCCTGTTCAACGCCTATGGGCCTGGCCTGCGCGGACGCGTGGTGGACGGGTTCGTCGCGGCGGCGCTGGCCAACCAGCCCCTGGTGATCCACGGCGACGGCCTCCAGACGCGGTGCTTCTGCTATGTCGACGACGTCGTCGAGGCCTTGCTGGCGATCATCACCTCGCCCATGGACCTGGGAGGCGTCTATAATGTGGGCGTGGAGGAAGAGACCTCGGTGCTGGACCTGGCCCGCAAGATAATTCACCTCGCCCAGAGCACCTCGCGCCTCGATGTCATTCCCTATGACCAACTCTATGATGGTTATCAGGATATCATTAGACGGCAGCCCAACACCCAGGCGTTGCGAGACGACTTCGGCTGGGCGCCGCGGACCTCCCTGGAGGAAGGTTTGGCGCTTATGATCGAGGTTCAGCGCCAAGAGCATAGCCATGCCGGATGATCCCAAGCGGATCGTGCGGCTGGCCCAGCCCACCTTCCCGGATCTCGACCTCGACGCCGTGGCCCAGTTGCTTGGCTCGGGGTGGCTGACCAATGCTGGCCAAGTGCGCGCCTTCGAACAGGCCTTCGCGGACTATCAGGGCGTGGAACACGCCGTGGCCGTATCCTCCTGCACGGCCGCTCTACACCTTGCTCTCCTGGCGCACGGCGTAGGTCCCGGCGACGAGGTGATCACCACGCCCTTCACCTTTGCGGCGACCTGCAACGCCATCATCCACGCCGGCGCGACGCCCGTGCTCGTGGATGTCGAGCCCGACACGCTGAATATAGATCCCAATCGGATCGAGCTCGCCATCAGCGCGAAGACCAAGGCGGTGATGCCCGTGCACTTCGCTGGCCACCCCGCGGACCTCGATGCCCTCCTGGCCCTGCGTGAGCGCCACGGCTTTGCGCTCATCCACGACGCAGCGCACAGCGCCGAGGCGCGTTATCGCGGACGATCGATGGCCCAGCACGCGGACACCGCCTGCTTCAGCTTCTACGCGACCAAGAACCTGCCGATCGGCGAAGGCGGCATGCTCACAACGCATGACCCCGAGATCGCCCGCACGGCCCGCCTGCTCCGCAACCACGGCATGTCAGCCGACGCCTTCGATCGGCACGGCGACGCGGCCGCGCACTGGCGTCATTGGGACTTGGCCCGGCCCGGCTTCAACTACAAGATGGCCGAGCTGCCGGCGCTGCTGGGCCGAGGGCAGCTCCCTCACCTCCCCGCCTGGCGCGATCGACGGGCCGCGGTCGCCGAGCGCTACGAGACGCTGTTAGCGAGGGTTGACGGCGTCCGGGTGCTCGGGCGTCGCGCCGAGGTGACGCACGCCCACCACCTCTTCGTCATCCTCATCGACCGCAAGGACGTCGAGCGAGACGCCTTGGCGTCGCGCTTGAAGGCCAACGGTGTCGAAGTGTCGATCAACTACCGCCCGATCCACGAGTTGGATTGGTATCGCCGGACCTTCGATTGGAACCGCGACGATTTTCCGGTTGCGAGCCATGCCAGCGAACGCTGCATCAGCTTGCCGATGCATCCAGAACTCTCAGTGGCGGATGCGGATCTGGTGGTTGAAAGGCTCCAAGCACTGCTCGAAGGGGGGTGAGCGCTTGGCGATAAGTCGCATTTTTTTGATAGGAAACTGGACCAGAAAAAGCGCAGGGAATTCTGATATTCAGAGCGCGCCTCTGGAATGCAAATTGCAGCGCCCAGCGTTCGGAAACCGCGCACCACATCTATTGCAATGAAATTCTGACGTGATTGAGCCTAAACTGCCCATCAATGTAGCTGCGGCAGGCGCGCGGGTTTCGCCCACGCATCGTGGTTGGCGCTTTTGCAGTCAACAGCGGTGCAGTCGCCCCAACAGACGGTTATATATACGAACTTCCGGAGCCGCTAACCGCTTTCTTCGGCAAGATTAAAAGGTGCCTGAAATGTCTACCTTGGCGAACTCCAAACTACCCAGAATTTCCGCCGCCCAACCTGATATGGCTGGAAACGAGCGGAACTACGTTCTGGAGTGCGTCGACACGACTTGGATTTCGTCGGCTGGCCGATTCATCTTAGAGTTTGAGCAGGAGTTCTCGAGATATTTCCACGCACGGAACGCCATTACATGCACAAATGGTGAGATGGCGCTCCATCTGGCGCTTGTCGCGCTAGAGATCGGAAAGGGCGACGAAGTGATTCTGCCGAGCTTGGCGGAAGTTCATATGGCGCACGCTGTAAGTTACGCTGGAGCCACCCCCGTCTTTCTCGACTGCGCTCCTAATTCACTTACGTTAGACCCCGCAACACTCGAGCCGCGGATCACCTCACGCACCAAAGCCATTTTGGCGCCGCACCTATACGGGGCGCCCTGCGATATGGCGTCAATTGTGGAGATCGCGCAGCGTCATGGCGTAAAGGTAATCGAAGAAGCATCCGATATTGGAGCTGGCCAGCAGAATGTCACCAGTATCGGGCGCCAAGGCGACTGCGCCATTTTCAATTTTTCCGGAAGCAGGCTGATCAACACCGGCGAAGGAGGAATGATAACAACCGACGACGATGACCTTGCCTCCAAAATTCGCCTGTTGCGCGGCCAGGGCATGGATCTAACTCGGCGTTATTGGTTCCCCGTGGTTGGATACAACTATAGGATGACAAACATTCAGGCAGCTATCGGCTTGGCGCAACTAGAGCATGCTTACGAGCGTGCAGAAGCGTGGAGGAAGGTCGCGACCTGGTACGAAGAAAAGCTTGTTCGGCTTGGCGATCGCTTATCTAGCTTGCCCCCCAAAGACGCCGCTCGTCACGCATCCGGCGCGTACACCGTTCGCCTTGCTGACCACGACGCGAACTCGCGTGATATAATTATAGCTTACCTCGAAGCTGGCGGGATCGAAAGCACGCGTGTCGTTGCGCCAATTCATCTCATGCCCCCCTACGCGCACCTGAACACGGGCGAGCTGCGATGGGCCGAGGCCATCGCTAAGAACGGCTTGAACCTGCCCGTTCATGCAGATTTAGCCGAGGCGGACGTAGAGCGAGTTGTTGTGACGCTCGTGGAAGCGCTAGCCCAACATTAGACAGAAGCGACCGGGTTAGGGCGTGCGTTTTCGAGTTGCGGCCCTGCTGAGGCTCCTGTATCGAACGCCCTCCCCCGCCGACGTGATTTGCGTCGTCGATCCGGATGGCCCGGTGGCGGAGTGGTGACGCAGCGGACTGCAAATCCGTGCACCCCGGTTCGATTCCGGGACATATCGCCCTTCAGCACGTTGAGGAGCTGGGGAAGCTCGTCGATGCTAGTCTTACGGATGATGCGACCGAGGGTAGTCATGCGATCGTCATCGCGTTTCGCCTGAACCACCTTCGCCCCGTTCTCCTGGCACCGCATCGAGCGGAACTTGAAGATGGTGAAAGCCTGGCCATTCAGCCCGCCACGGGACTGCCGGAACAGTACCGGACCGGGCGATTCCAGTTTGATCAGGACGGCGACGAGGGCGAGGAGAGGCGCGAAGAACAGCAGTGCGCCGCCCGCCACCAGAATATCCATCGCTCGCTTGAGCGGATCTTTCGCGACCAGCGACGCTTTCACGGCGCAGGTTCGCTGATCCGCTGACGGATTAGATGCAATCAGCACGTGGTCCCCACCAGTGTATGTGTTCGGGTCTTTGCCCGATGATTTAAGAAGCCTTTACTAAATCAGCGTTCCACAAACAACCGCCCGCCGTGGTTGTTAACCAACCTTTTTCCATAAAGCTGCGATTCCTGCGCGTTCAAGGGACATTGCGCGCCCTATTGGGAGGCGCCGGCATGCCGTCAAGAAAGCCTTTCTCGACTAGTTTGACGATATCGACCGTAATGACTGTAACGAAATGCGCGCGGAGCCCTGCCTTTTCGCGCGCATGCGCGCCCCAAGCGTCGCCAGAAATTGCGACAGCTCTTTGCCCGTTGCCATTGCGGCGCGTCGAATACTTCAGTTGCACGTTCGGGCTGGCGGCCGCGGCGTTGCCATTGCCCTCTGGTCCTTGCCGCTCGATCCGAAGGTCGGAAACCACAACTCCAAAGATTGAAGGAGGGGCGAGGCAGAGTGTCATTCACTCTGTAGGTTCCTTCATGCCAACCCCGATCTCCTTCTGGTCAGCGCCCGATAACAACTGGCAGCTTCCGACCTCCTTGATCAGCCAGATCCATGCCGAGGCAACCGCGCCTTTACCCCGCGCGACCTCCAAGTTGCAGCGCCATAACCTCATCCAGGCACGTATGCTCGAGCTTGGCGTTCGCCTTGGATTTGACGCGCAGGCGGAAGTCGCCACGGGACACCGCAAAATGTCTCGGACAGGTCGGTTCGATGTCGTCTGGCTTCCCACTGATGTCAGCGCAAAGCGCATCGTTTTCGAGATCGACAGCTGCTGGCGGCATGAGTCTCTACTCAAGCTCGGCCGCCTCTCCGACAGCGATCTCCGCCTCTGGATTTACTATGGCCGACGTCCCTTCCCGCTTGAACCCGTCGAGCCAGGCTTCAGGAAGCTGAACATCCTGCGGATAGACCCGGAAGATCTTGGCGTGCGGTTCAGCAGTCGCCGTAGCGCCCAACTGACGCCTGGCGATTGGCCGGCTATGCTCTACCCCGGAAAGGCGGACCGCCGTCGCTGAGCCTACTGTCACTTAGATTGGCATCACCGGCGCCAAGCCGACCTCGAGATCGCGCAGCAGCCCTCCCAACTCCGAGGCGATGATCTTCGCCGCGAAGGTGGTCTTGGCGTGGAGGACGCGTGCGATGGCGTCATAGCGGCATGGTGCTAGCCAGCTGGCGGTCCAACCCGCCCCTTTCCGCAGGGTTGCAGCCTCTCGAAGCGCGGCGGGGACCGATGATGGCGCCGCCGGCGCCGCGGCTTTTGCTGCCGCTGGCATCCACGCCTCGAACTTCTCGTCGGCGAGCCAGTTGGCGAGCCCTTGCGGCATGCCGTAGCGCCTCACGTCCGGATCTTCGCGGAGGTAGCGCAGAGCGGCAGCGAGAAGCCGCGAGGGAGACAGGCGGCGGGCGAAGCGGCGCCACAGTGGCCAAGCGCGTGGACGGGACAGGCGCGCCGGGCTGATGGTTCTCCAGGCTTCGAAAGCTTGGTCGAAGGTCGACCTGGTGTCCAGGTCCGCGGCGTCCGTGCTTTCTTCTTCGTCAGGAGAGGAAGGTTCAGGTGGGGTTCCTAGCTCGGACCTGAGCGTCCGCCTCCCACGGACTGGAGCGTCCTTCAGGGGCGGACCTGCGAAAGGCTCGGGCTTGTTGGCCGGTTCACGGTCCGGCGCTGGCCGCTCGATCGCCAACCGGTAGACATTGCTGGTCTGGCCGCCGTCCTTGCGGAATCGATCTTCGCGGACGAGCAGTCCCCTCCCCTCCAGCACACCGATCTGACGCCGCACATGCCGTTCGGTCATGCTGGTAATCTCGGCCAGGGTCTTGAGCTTGGGCCAAGCCTTGCCGTCGGCGTCGGCGTGGTCGGCCAGGGCCATCAGGACGGCTTTGGCGGCGATCGAGAGGCCGCCGATGCGGCGGGCCCAATTGCGGGCTTCGAGGCTCATTTCGCGCCTCCCAGGAGGCCCGATTTTGGTTTGCAGAGGTCGGCTAAGCCCTTGATTTTGCTTGGGGCCAAAATCGGCCTCTTTGCAGCCAACCGCTTGAATTCACTAAGTTCGCACGGGCCTGCAAATCCGTAGTATTAGCTGTTGAGCCCTGACCTGCCCCTGATTTTTCATCCAGCGCGGACCAGAGTCGATGGGGTGGACGCCCCCTGACGGCATCGATGTGCCAAAGTGGAGGTGTCAGAACCCCACTTCAAAGGAGGCGTCCGTGGGAGAAGTTATCACAATCGGGCTCGACCTGGCCAAGTCGGTCTTTCAGGCTCATGGAGCCGACGCTGCCGGCGGCGTGGTCTTTCGCAAGAAGCTTAGGCGCGATCAGCTGCTGGCGTTCTTCGCCGGCCAGCCGCGCTGTCTGGTGGCGATGGAAGCTTGCGCCAGCGCACATTACTGGGCACGCGAGATCGGCGCGCTGGGCCACGAAACACGCC
>NZ_JBXAKU010000024.1:0-65912 GCF_058798735.1 Caulobacter sp. GW822-FHT07D08 | reverse complement strand
TAGCCTTCCGGATCGGTCTCGACCCGGGCCACGGCGGCCTCATAGGCGGCCGCGTCGATATGGGCGCCCCGCGCCAGATCCTCGGGAACCGGGAAAACCTGTCCGTCGCTCACGCCGCCTACTCCCTTTTGTCGTTGCGGCGGAGTTATGCGCAGGGCGGCGCTAGGCGCAAGAAGACCTCCGCGGTTTCTTGCGCCGAAGCGGGGCGAGGTCCAATTGAGAGGCGTATCGTAGAGCGGGGCAGCCGAAAGTGGATGCCGGTTTCGGCGCCCGCCCCGCTCTCCCCTTTTTGGATTGGAGCCTGTTAAGACAGGCTCCGGGAGTTCCGCCCATGCTGCTCGCCCTATCCACCTGGTCCGAGATCGAGACCCGCCTGAAGACCAGCACGAGCGTGGTGGTGCCGATCGGCTCCAACGAGCAGCACGGGCCAACGGGTCTTCTCGGCACCGACTGGCTGTGCCCGGAGATCATCGCCCACGAGGCCAGCAAGCGGGCGGGCGACAGGATTCTGGTGGCGCCGACCTTCAACATCGGCATGGCCCAGCACCACCTGGCCTTTCCGGGCACCATCTTCCTGCGCCCGTCGACCTTCATCGCCGCGATCGGCGACTGGGTGCGGTCGCTGGGCGCGCACGGCTTCACGCGGATCTATTTCCTGAACGGCCACGGCGGCAACGTCGCCTCGATCGAGGCGGCCTTCTCGGAGATCTACGCCGACTACAGCTTCCGCCAGCAACGCGCGCCGTTCGCCCTGAAGCTGAAGAACTGGTGGGACCTGGCCGGCGTCAACGCCCTGGCCAACCGTCAATTCCCCGTCGGCCACGGCTCGCACGCGACCCCGTCCGAGATCGCCGTGACCCAATGGGCCTATCCCGAGACGATCAAGACGACGGCCTATGAGCCGAAGATCGCGCCGAGCGGTCCGATCCGCGAAGCCCTGGACTTCCGCGCCCGCTACGCCGACGGCCGCATGGGTTCCGACCCGGCCCAGGCCACGCCCGAAAAGGGCGGCGAACTGGTCGACATGGCGGCCAACGCCCTGCTCGAGGACATCGCCGCGTTCGGAGCCGAGACGGCGCCGGCTTAGGCCTCAACCGCCCGTCGCGCCAAGGCCGGTTGGCCGTGGCGCGTGGCCATGATCTCGCCGATCACCGCCACCGCGACCTCGAACGGGGCCTTGCCGCCGAGGTCCAGACCGATCGGGGCGCGCAGCTTGGCCAGATCGCGGTCGCTCAGGCCCGAGGCCCTCAGCCGCGCGATCCGCTCCGGCAGTCGCCGCCGCGCGCCCAGCAGGCCGACATAGGGCGCGGGCGAGGGCAGGGCCGCCATCAAGGCGGCGTGGTCGATTTCCATGTCGTGGCCGCAGACGGCGACGGCCGTCCAGGCGTCGAGGCCGATCGCGGCCAGGGCCTCGTCGGCGGACTCGCGGCGATAGGCGACACCGGCCAGGGGCGGCGGCGCGGCCGGACCCTTGGGGCGGACCAGGTGGGTCTCGAATCCGGACTGCGCGCCCAGGCTGGCCACCGCCAGCGCGGTCGGGTCGCCGCCCAGCACCACCAGGCGCGGCGGGGGATCGTAGGCGCGTTCGAAGGCGCCGGGCCACAGGGCCTGCGGCTCCTCGACGCACAGCCGTCGCGCGCCGTCGCTGATCCAGAAGGCGGGCGCGCGGGCCTCGGCCAGGTCCAGCAAGGTCCGGGCGGCCGGGTCGTTGGGCTCGATCTTCTCGACCAGGATCTCGATCCGCGCGCCGCACAGCAGGCGGATGTCCGGCCAGGGGCTGCCTTCGCCATAGACGAGGCGGCGCGGCTGGCCGTCGGCCAGGCAGGCCCGCGCATGGACCTCGACATCGGCCTCGATGCAGCCGCCCGACAAGAAACCCGAAAGAATATTTTCGCCGAACACCATCTGGGCGCCGACCGGACGGGGTCCGCCGTCGCCCAGGGCGATGATGGTGGCCAGGGCCGCCGGCCCTCGGCAAAGCGCCGCCGCCAAGGCGGGACGGGCGTCGTCGGCCATGCCGTGCATGGGCCATGGGTCGGCATTGGCGTCGTCTGAGAGGTCTGTCGTCATCGGGGTGACTTTAACCCCTCGGCAAGGTTCCAGAAACCGGATGTTCAAACCTTGGCGCGTACCGTCGCGGTCTGTTGTTGTGTTCGCGCACGGATGGCGATGTCCATTTCGGTCTCAAAACTCGGTTTGGCTGCGGCCCAGTTCGGCCTCGACGGCGGGAGCTCGTCGGCGCCGCGCGGTCGCTCGCCCGAAGCCGAAGCGCGCGACATTCTCAATATCGCCGCCCGCGCCCGCCTGTCGGTGCTGGACGCCTCGGGCCTGTTCGGCCGCGCCGAGACCCTGCTGGGCGACCTGATCCCGCGTCCGGTGCCCTTCCGCGTCTGCCTGTCCACGGCCCGCGCCGACCGTGGTCCCGACCATGTCGAGACCGAGGCCCGCGCCGCGCTGCGCCGCATTGGCGTCGAGCGCGCCGATTCGATCATCGTCCACTCGCCCTCGGAACTGTTCGGCCCGCACGGCGCGGCCTTGTGGGACCGCCTGCTGCGCCTCAAGGACCAGGGCCTGTTCGCCAAGATCGGCATCGCCGCCCACGCCACGGACGATCCCGTCGGCGTCGCGCGCCGCTTCAAGCCCGACATCCTGCAAGCGCCGGCCAGCCTGCTGGACCAGCGCCTGCTGGCCGACGGCTCGCTGCAACGGATCGCCGGCATGGGCGTCGAGGTCCATCTGCGCTCGATCTTCCTGAACGGCCTGCTGTTCCTGCCGCCCGATCGCGTCCCGGCCCAGCTGAAAGGCGCCTCGGGCCGTCTGTCGCGCGTGCGCCGGATGATCGCCGAGGGCCGCTCGGATCCGCTCCAGGCCGCCCTGGGCTTCGCGCTGTCGCGCCCGGAAGGCTCGGCCGTGCTGGTCGGCGTCAACTCGGCCGCCGAGCTCTCGGCGGTGGTCGCCGCGGCCTCCAGCCCGCCGCCGGATCTCGACTGGGACGAGATGGCGATCGACGATCCCGTCGCGCTCGACCCGCGACGTTGGGTCGCCTGATCCACACCTGGAATCAGCTGCGACAGTGACGACGGCTGGATCGGCCGCCCGTTCGCACGCCTCTTCAGCGACAATTAAGCTTGTCGATTAAGGTCGTGTAAGCTTCTGATTCACTTGAGTTTTATGAGTATGCTCTAGCTTGATCCCAACGAAGGGAGACGCGTCATGATCCTCGCCGTGCTTCAGGCCCGCATGGGTTCGTCCCGACTGCCGGGCAAGTCGATGGCCACCCTGCGGGGCGAGCCGATGATCGTGCGCCAGCTGGAGCGCCTGCGCGGCGCCCGCTGCCTGTCCAAGATCATCGTGGCGACCAGCAACGAGACGGTCGACGACGCCCTGGCCGGCTTCCTGGTCTCGCGGGGCCATACCGTCCATCGCGGAACCGGCGCAGACATCCTGGCCAGTATCGCTCGCTGCGCCGAGGCGATCAGCGCGGTCAGCCACGTGGTCCGCCTGAAGGGCGACGCGCCGTTCATGGACCCGGGGATCATCGACGACGCCGTGCGCATGGCCCTGTCCAGCGGCGCCGACTACACGTCCAACCGCGTGCATCGCACCTTCCCGGCCGGTCTCGAGGTCGAGGTGATCACGGCCGGCGCGCTGCGGGCCGCCGCCGCCGAGGAGCGCGACCCGACGGCCCGCATCTCGCCGACCGCCGCCATCCGCGAGCAGCCCCAGCGCTGGAGCCAGGCCCATTTGAAGGCCCCGCGCGACTGGTCACGCCTGGACTGGCGGGTCAAGACCGCCGCCGACCTGGCCTTCGCGCGCTCGGTCTATGACGCCCTGCACCCGGTCGACCCGGACTTCCGGATGACCGACGTGCTGGACATGGTCGAGAGCCGCCTGGACATCGCCCGCTTCGCGGCGTGATCGCTTAGAACCGTTTCCCCGGCGAAAGCCGGGGCCCAGATGCAAGAACGCCCGCGGTCCGGAGAGGATCGCGGGCGTCTTTGCATGCGCCTCACAGCCCGGTGATCTGGGTCCCGGCCTTCGCTGGGAAGATCGGGTGTGGGGTTTGGCCTACTTCCAGGCCCCGTAGGGATCCACCGACGCCTTGCCCAGCGCCTCGGCCACGGCCGGGTGGGTCAGCTCGCCGTTCAGGACGTTGAGACCGCGCGCCAGGTGGATGTTGGCCTTCAGCGCGTCCAGGCCCTTGTCGGCCAGGGCCAGGCCGAACGGCAGGGTGGCGTTGCCCAGGGCTTCCGACGAGGTGCGCGGCGCCGCGCCCGGCATGTTGGCCACGCAGTAGTGGACGACGCCGTCGACCACATAGGTCGGCTCGGCGTGGGTGGTCGGTTTGCTGGTCTCGAAGCAGCCGCCCTGGTCGATCGAAACGTCGACCAGCACCGAGCCCGGCTTCATCTGCTTCAGGTGCTCGCGACGCACCAGCTTGGGCGCGGCCGCGCCGGCGGTCAGCACCGCGCCGATGATCACGTCCGCCTTGAGGATTTCGTCCTCGACGGCGGCGAAGGTCGAGTAGCGGGTCAGGATGCGGCCTTGATACAGGTCGTCCAGTTCGCGCATGCGCGGGATCGAGCGTTCCAGCACCACGACCTCGGCGCCCAGGCCGGCGGCCATGCGGGCGGCGTTGCTGCCGACCACGCCGCCGCCCAGCACGACCACGCGGGCCGGGGGCACGCCGGGAACGCCGCAGAGCAGCAGGCCCATGCCGCCATTGTGCTTCAGCAGGGTCTCGGCCGCCGAGAACACGGCGATCCGGCCGGCCACTTCCGACATCGGGGCCAGCAGCGGCAGGCCGCCTCGCGCGTCGGTGACGGTCTCATAGGCGATGGCCGCGCAGCCGCTCTTCAGCAGGCCTTCGGTCTGGGCCGGATCGGGCGCCAGGTGCAGGTAGGTGAAGAGGATGTGGCGCGGCTCGAGCTTTTCCCACTCGACCTTCTGCGGTTCCTTGACCTTCACGATCATGTCCGCGCCGGCGAAGACGGCGGCGGCGTCCGGGGCGATGGTCGCGCCGGCCTTCACATACACGTCGTCGGCATAGCCGGCGCCCAGGCCCGCGCCCGACTGGACGAGGACGGTGTGGCCGTGGCCGACATATTCACGGACGGCCGTGGGGGTCAGGCCCACCCGGTGTTCGCCCGGCTTGATCTCGGAAGGGACGCCTACGCGCATGGTGCTTTCCTCCAAAAGCGATTTGACGCCGGTTTACGCTTCGTGGCTCGCAGGTTCCTTGGGGATTTCATGCGGAGAAAACCGTGTTATGCAGGAATCCTGCGTGAAAGGGATGCTTAGGTGAAGAAACCTCCCGTCAGCCTCGACAGCTTCGACCGGAAGCTTCTCCGCCTGCTGCAACGGCGGGGCCGCGCCAGCTATGTGGAAATGGGTGAGGCGGTGAATCTTTCCGAGTCCGCGTGCCTGCGTCGCGTGCGGGCGCTGGAGGAGGCGGGGGTCATCGGGCGTTATGCGGCGGTGATCGACGAGCGGGCCGTGGGCCTGCCGCTCAGCGTCTTCGTGACGGTGACCCTGTCGTCGCAGGCGGAAGCCGCGCTGAGCGCCTTCGAGAAGGCCATCGCCAATGTCCGCGAGGTGGCCGAGTGCTACCTGATGACCGGCGGCTCGGACTACCTGCTGCGCCTGGTGGTCCGCGACGTCGACGACCTGGAGCGGGTCCACGCCCAGGAGCTGACCCGGATCCCCGGCGTGGTGCGCGTCAGCAGCAGTATCGCCATGCGCACTGTCGTTAAGCGCGTCGAACTGCCGCTATGAAACTTCGGACTGCTGTTAATCCCGGTTAACTTCGATCGGCTAAGCTCCCCGTCGACATCAAACCGCGTCGGGGGACGAAATGGTTTCGAGACGACTTCTGCTGGGCGCGCTCGCGGGCCTGGCCGCGCCGGCCCTGGCTTTCGCCGAGGGTGACGGCCCGGCCCATCCCAGTCTGCTGACCAAGAAGGGCCGCCGGACCTCCAGCGCCCTGAAGCACCAGGCCAGCGACAAGGCCGCGCTCGACAAGGCCATGGCCAGCGTCAAGCCGCTGGAGGCCGAGCCCGCTCACGCCCCGGCCGGGCACGCCGAGTCCGGACAGGAGGTCGCGCCCGACGAGGCGCTGGGCCGCCTGAAGCACGGCAACGCCATCTTCGCCCGCGGCGGCGCCAATCTGATCCTGCCGACCCTGGCGCGCGTGGCCGAGCTGTCCAAGGGCCAGAAGCCGTTCGCGGTGGTGATCGGCTGCGCCGACAGCCGCGCCGCGCCGGAACTGATCTTCGACTGCAATCTGGGCGAGCTGTTCGTCGTCCGCGTGGCCGGCTCGACCGTCGGCCGCGAGGGGCTGGGCTCGATCGTCTACGCCGTCGAGCACCTGGGCGCGCCGCTGATCGTCGTGCTGGGCCACACCAAGTGCGGCGCGGTCGGCGCGGCGGTCGACGTCGCCAAGAAGCACGCCAACCTGCACGGGGCGCTGTACGAGATGGTGCTGCCGATCATCCCGGCCGTGCTCGAGGCCGACGAAACCCATCCGGCCGACCTGCAGGACGCCGCCATCCGCCGCAATGTCCGCGACATCGCCGGCCGCCTGAAGGTCGCCGACGGCGTCCTGGCCGAGCGGATCGAGGAGGGGCGGCTGAAGGTCGTCTCGGCCTGCTACGACCTCTCCACGGGCGTGGTGGCGTTCGACGCTTAAAGCGGGCGTCGCCGCTTTGGCGGGGCGAGTGACGCTGAGCAATCGCTGGCAAGCTTGAGCATTGGTCGTGACACTGTCATTCGACCGCCGTTGACCCCTGATCGCGCTTAGGTTCAATTCGCCTGAACCAAGCGCAAATCAGTGGGAGACAACGGATGTCGACGGACGAGACGCCGCCGGAAGGCGGTTCCGACATCCAAGGTCCCCGGCAAAACGCCTGGCGCGATCGCTGGGACGGCTTTCGTCGAACCGTGTCGGAACGCTGGCCCGCCGCGCTGAGAGGCCCGGTGGCGATCGCCGTGGCCGGGGCGCTGGTCGTCGGCTTCGGCGGCGGCTTCGCGGTCGGCAAGGCCGGCCTGTTCTTCGGCGGCGGCAAGCCGGCGGCAGCCACGGCGGTCAAGGGCGAGGCCTGGTCGCTGTTCGGCAAGCCGCGCGGCGCCAACGCGCCGCGTCGCGGCATCCCCAAGCCCGACGGTTTCGCGGTCTGGCAGACCCGCGTCGACAGCAGCGGCCCCGATCCGCTGGCCTGCATCCGCATGAGCAAGGATCTCGATCCGTCCAAGTCCTATGCCGACTTCGTGCTGGTCTCACCGGACCTCGGCCGCCAGCCCTCGGTGCGGGTGAAGGGCGACGAGCTGTGCCTGGGCGGCATCGGCTTCACCGACCACCGAATCACCCTGCTCAAGGGCTTGCCCGCCAAGGGCGGCGAGACGCTCGCCGCCAATGCCGACGTCGACTTCACGTTCGGCGAGAAGCCTCCGTATGTCGGCTTCGCCGGCGACGGCGTGATCCTGCCGCGCGAGGAGTCCGACGGCGTCGGCATCGAGACGATCAACGTCCAGGCCCTGGCCATCGAAGTCTGGCGCGTGCCGGACCGCAATCTGGTCCGCAAGTCGATCACCGCTCCGGATCCGACCGGCGAGGGCGACTGGGCTGGCGACTATGGCGAGGACGCCGTGGGCGACGACGGCCGCCGGGTTTGGAAGGGCACGGTGCAGGTCACCGGCGGCGCGACCGGCCAGAAGGCCACCACCGTCTTCCCGCTGGGCGCGGTGCTGAAGGAGATGAAGGCCGGCGCCTATGTCATCAAGGCGCGCGACGCCTCGGGGGGCCGCGATCCGGACGACAGCGAGAACAACCCGGCCCAGGCCCGCCGCTGGATCGTGTTCACCGACATGGCCATGCTGGCCTATGACGGCTCGGAGAGCCTGGACGTCGTGGTCCGCTCGCTGAAGAGCGCCAAGACCCTGTCGGGCGTGACCGTCAACCTGGTCGCCGCCGACGGCGAGCCCTTGGCCGAGGCCAAAAGCGACGCCGACGGTCGCGTGCGCTTCCTGCGCCCGCTGCTGAAGGGCCAGGGCGCCGAGCGCGCCAAGATGGTCATGGCCTATGGCCCGCAAGGCGACCTGGCCGTGCTGGATCTGGATCGCTCGCCGGTCGACCTGTCCAAGCAGGGCGTCGGCGGCCGCACCGAGGGCGGCGTCGACGGACGCAGCGTGGCGGCCGATATCGACGGCTATCTCTATGCCGACCGCGGCATCTACCGGCCCGGCGAGACCGTCCACCTGACCGCCATGGTCCGTGACCGGATGGCCAAGGCCGTCTCCGACCGCAAGGGCGAGGTCATCGTCAAGCGGCCCTCGGGCGTCGAGTTCAAGCGCTATCCGTTCGGCCAGGCCAATGCCGGCGCCGTGCTGGCCGATATCGCTCTGCCGCGATCGGCCCCGCGCGGCCGCTGGACCGCCGAGCTGCATATCGAGGGCATCGAGGAGGCGACCGGCAGCTTGAGCTTCTCGGTCGAGGACTTCGCGCCGCAACGCCTGGCGGTCACCGCCACGGGCCAGGACTCCGTCGCGCTCGGCGCCGGCGAGGCCCGCAAGGTCGACGTCTCGGCCCGCTTCCTCTATGGCGCGCCGGGCGCTGGCCTGCAGACGCAAGGCGAGGCCCGCCTGCGCGCCGATACCGACCCATTCCCGGCCTACAAAGGCTTCGAATGGGGCGACCAGGGGAAGCCGTTCGACGAGAAGTACCTGGATCTCGGCTCGACCGTCACCGACGGCGAGGGCCACGCGATCCTGTCGGTCGCCACCACCGACGCCGGCGACACCGCCCAGCCGTTGGTGGCCTCGGTCACCGCCTCGGTGTTCGAGCCCGGCGGCCGTCCGGTCCGCGAGGGGCTGGAGCTGAAGGTGCGTCCGAAGGCGATCTATTACGGCGTCAAGGTCGACCAGGGCGAGGCCGGCAAGGGCGATCCGCCCGTCAGCCTCGACATCATCGCCGTCAACGCCGCCGGCCAGCGCATCGGCGCGACCGCGACCTACACCCTGGTGGCCGAGCGCTGGGACTATGACTGGTTCCAGCAGAACGGCCGCTGGCAGTGGCGGCGCAGCAGCCGCGACGCCATCGTGGCCAAGGCGCAGGTCAATATCGGCGCCGGTTCGCCGGCCAAGTTCACCCGCCGTCTCGGCTGGGGCGACTACCGCCTCGAGGTCGAGGGCGCGGACGGCGCCAGGACCGTCACCCGCTTCTCGGCGGGCTGGGGTGCTCCGGCCCGTGAAGGCGAGGCGCCGGACGTGGTCCGCGTGTCCGCCGGAACCCGGACCTACAGCCAGGGCGATACGGTCGAGATCACGCTGAAGCCGCCTTACGCTGGCGAGGCCCAGATCGCGGTCGCCACCGACCGCCTGATCGACCTGAAGACCGTCTCCGTCAGCGAGAACGGCACGACCGTGCGCCTGAAGACCTCGGCCGCCTGGGGCGGCGGGGCCTATGTGATGGTCAGCGTCATCCAGCCGCGTGACCCGGTCGCTTCGCCCAAGCCGCGCCGCGCGCTTGGCCTCGTCTATGTCCCGATCGATCCCAAGAACCGCAAGCTGACGGTCGACCTCGGCACGCCGAGCAAGATCGACAGCAAGACGCCGGTCGAGATTCCGGTGAAGGTCAGCGGCCTGGGCTTTGGGCAGAAGGCCAAGGTCACCATCGCGGCGGTGGATGAAGGCATCCTGCGCCTGACCCACCAGGACAGCCCCGACCCGGTGAAGTGGTACTTCGGCAAGCGCGCCCTGACCCTGAACTACCGCGACGACTACGGCCGCCTGCTCGACCCGAACCTGGGCGCGCCCGCGAACGTCAATTTCGGCGGCGACGAGGTCGGCGGCGAAGGCCTGACCACCACCCCGATCAAGACCGTGGCCCTGTGGTCCGGCATCGTGGAGACCGGTCTCGACGGCAAGGCGGTGATCAAGCTGCCGGCCGCCGACTTCAATGGCGAGCTGCGCATCCAGGCGGTGGCCTGGACCGACACCGCCGTCGGCTCGGCCTCCAAGCCCCTGACCGTGCGCCAGCCGGTGGTGGCCGACCTGAACCTGCCGCGCTTCCTGGCTCCGGGCGACCAGGCCTACGCCACGCTGGAGCTGCACAATGTCGAGGGCAAGCCGGGCGCCTATACGGCCGAGGCCTTCTCGACCAATGGGCTGAAGGTGGCCTTCAAGAAGGTGTTCCAGCTGATCCTGGGCCAGCGCATCGCCGAGAAGATCCCCTTCCTGGCGCCGGATGTCACCGGCATTGGCAAGATCGGCTTCAAGGTCGCCGGCCCGGGTTTCGCGACCCAGAAGGACTACCCGATCCAGACCCGTCTCGGCTGGGGCGACATCGTGCGCACCACCACCGAAGCGCAGAAGCCGGGCGAGAGCTTCACGCCCTCGTACCAGTTGCTGTCGGGCCTGGCGGCGGGCGACGTGACTCTGCAGGTCAGCTACTCGCCGATCCGGGGCTTCGACCCGTCGGCGATCGCGGTGGCCTTGCAGCGCTATCCGTACGGCTGCACCGAGCAGCTGGTCTCGACGGCCTATCCGCTGCTCTACGCCCAGACCTTCTCGACCGATCCGAAGCTGAAACGCACGCCGGCGGCCCTCGCCGGAGCCGTGGGCAAGCTGCTGGATCGCCAGACCCTGGACGGCGCCTTCGGCCTGTGGCGGGTCGGCGACGGCGAGGCCGATCCGTGGCTCGGCGCCTATGTCGTCGACTTCCTGCTGGAGGCGAAGGCGCAGGGCGTGGCCGTGCCCGACAACGCCATCGACAAGGCGGTCGGCGCCATGCGCCAGGTCAGCCGGCCCGAGGGCTTCTCGTCGGTCGCCTACCGCATGGAATATCCGGGCTGGTGGGCGAGCAACGAGGACGCTTCGAAGAAGGCGACGGAGCGGATGCGCCGCCGCGCCTCGGCCTACGCCCTCTATGTGATGGCCAAAGCCGGCAAGGGGGATCTGGCCCGCCTGCGCTGGTGGCACGACGTGCAGATGAAGGACGAGGCCCAGCCGATCGCCAAGGCCTATGTGGCGGCCGGCCTGGCCCGCATGGGCGACAACGCCCGCGCCCGCTCGGCCATGCGCCAGGCGGTGTCGAGCCTGGGCTACAAGGACGAGCAGGACTGGTACCAGACGCCGCTGCGCGACACGGCCGTGCTGACCGCCCTGGCCGCCGAGTCCGGCATGATGGATGTCGCCCGCCAGCTGCAAGGCCGGCTGGAGAACGTCAGCAAGGATCCGGACGCCCTGAACACCCAGGAACAGGCGGCGCTGCTGCACGCGGCCAACGCCCTGATCCAGGCCTCGGGGCCGATCTCGATCACCGCGACGGGCGCCAACCCGCTGCCCCCGGCCGGCGGTGCGCCGCGCTGGGCGGTTGGCAAGCTGGCCGACGCCCACTTCGTCAACGCCGGCAAGGGCGCGATCTGGCGGACGGTCAGCGTGCGCGGCACGCCGGTCGCCGCGCCGGGCGCGAGCGCGAGCGGTCTGTCGGTCTCCAAGCGCCTGCTGTCGATGGGCGGCGGCGCGATCGACCCGGCGACCATCCGCCAGGGCGACCGGATCATCGTGCTGGTCTCCGGACGCTCGATGCAGGCCCGCTCGACCGCCCTGGTCGTCGACGACGCCCTGCCGGCCGGTTTCGAGATCGAGACGACGCTCGGCGCCGACGACGCCCAGAACGGTCCGTTCAAGTTCCTCGGCGAGCTGACCGCCGCCGATGTTCAGGAAAGCCGCGACGACCGGTTCATCGCCGCGCTGGACCTGGAAGGGAACAAGGGCTTCGCCCTGGCCTATGTGGCCCGGGCCGTGACGCCGGGGAGCTTCTTCCTGCCCGGCGCCGTGGCCAAGGACATGTACCGTCCGGCGGTCAATGCGCGCTCGGAAGCCTCGCGCGCGACGATCGCGCCGGGGCAGTGATGATCGGAAGCTCTCCCTTCCCCCTCGATGGGGGAAGGGCGGGGTTGGGGGTGACAGCGCGTCAGGATAGGGCGCGTCGTTGATGCCGTCCGATCCCTTAGTCACCCCCACCCCCGGCCCCTCCCCCATCCAGGGGGAGGGGAGAATTCGGCTGATCACCAAAATCCTCGTCGCCGTGCTCGCCGCCGAGGTCGTCCTCGCCACCCTCGGCGCCGTGTTCCCGCCGGACATGACCCGCGCCAGGCATTCCTCGCCGGTCACCCTGGATCGTCGCGGCGCCTGGCTGCGGGCCCTGCCGGTCGAGGAAGGCCGCTGGCGGATCCGCGCCGACCTCTCGCGCACCGACCCCACCTTCCAGAAGCGCCTGATCCGCACCGAGGACGCGCGGTTCTGGTGGCACCTGGGCGTCGATCCGCTGTCGCTGGTCCGCGCCGTCGGCTCCGCGGTGGTCCATGGCCGCGTCACGTCCGGCGCCTCGACCCTGACCATGCAGACCGCGCGCCTGCTGGAGCCGCGCCCGCGCAATCTGGGCTCGAAGCTGATCGAGATGGTCCGCGCCGTGCAGCTGGAATCGCGGCTGTCCAAGCGCGAGATCCTGGCGCTGTATCTGACCCTGGCGCCCTATGGCGGCAACCTGGAAGGGGCGCGGGCGGCCAGTCTCAGCTATTTCGGCCACGAGCCGACCAGCCTGACCGACGGCGAGCAGGCCCTGCTGATCGCCCTGCCGCAGTCGCCCGAGGCCCGCCGTCCCGACCGTCGTCCCGACGCCGCCAAGGCCGCCCGGCGCGCGGTGCTCGACAAGCTAGTTCGTTCCCACACGATCACGGAGGCGGCCGCCTTCGAGGCCGAGAACGAGCCGCTGCCGCGCCGCGCGCCGTTCCCGGCCCTGGCCTGGCACGCGGCCGGTGAGCTGGCCCGCAACGCGCCGCAAGGCCAGGCCAGCGTGGTCTCGACCCTCGACGCCGACCTGCAGTCGCGGCTGGAGCCGATGGTCGCCGCCGTGGCGGGCGCGCAAGGTCCGGACGCCACCGCCGCCGTCCTGGTGGTCGAGATCAAGGGCCGCGCCGTCCGCGCCGCTGTCGGTTCCGCTGGCCGCGACCGGGCCGGCGGCTGGGTCGACATGACCCGCGCCCTGCGCTCGCCGGGCTCGGCCCTGAAGCCGTTCATCTACGCCATGGCCATGGACGACGGCCTGGTCGCGCCCGACACCCAACTGCAGGACAACGCCACCCGCTTCGCCGACTACCAGCCCGAGAACTTCGACCGCGTGTTCCACGACAAGGTCACGGTGCGCGAGGCCCTGGCCCATTCGCTGAACGTGCCGGCCGTCGCCACCCTGGAGAAGCTGGGCCCCGAGGCCTTCGCCGGCCGCATCGAGGCCGCCGGCGCGCATCTGGCGCGGCCCAAGGCGCAGCTGAAGGAAGCCGGCCTCGCCCTGGCGCTGGGGGGCGAAGGCATCACCTGGCGCGATCTCGTCATGCTCTATGCCGCGCTGGGCGACGGCGGGATCGCCAAGCCGCTGGCCTGGACGGAAGAGGACGCCAAGGCCCGCGAGCGCTCGGTGGGAACGCGGCTGGTCCGGCCCGAGGCGGCGCGGCAGGTGCTGGATATTCTCCGCGAGGCCCCGGCGCCGCGCGGCCGCGCGCCCTCGGCCCTGACGCGCGGCGGGCCGTCGATGGCGTTCAAGACCGGCACCTCTTACGGGTTCCGCGACGCGGTGGCGGCCGGGGTGGTCGGCGGCTATGCGATCCTGGTCTGGACGGGCCGGGCCGATGGCGGCGCGCGCGGGGGTCTGACGGGCCGCGACGCGGCCCTGCCGCTGCTGTTCGACGTCGCCGACGCCATCGGAACCCAGTCCTCGGCCCCGCGCCCGATCGCGCCGAAGCTGGCGCCGCTGGCCTTGCGGAAACTGCGCGCCGCCGACGAAGGCCCGCGCCTGATCTTCCCGCCCGACGGCGCGTCGGTGCAGGTCGACGCCTTCAATGCCAAGGCGCGGGGCCTGGTGCTGGCCGCCGAGGGCGAGGGCCTGACCTGGTACGTGGAAGGCCGGCCGCTGGACCTGGATCCGGTCAGCGGCCGCGCGATCTGGAGGCCGGCCGCGCCGGGCTTCTACAAGCTGTCGGTGGTCGACGCGCAAGGGCGCAAGGCCCAGGCGCGGGTGCGGATCAGGGGCGGTTAGAGTCCGCCATCATCCGCTCGTAGTCCGCCAGGCTGCTGATGCCGATGTTGAGATCGTTCACCAGGCCGTCGTGCAACGAATAGACCCAGCCGTGCACCGACAGGTCCTGGCCGCGCGCCCAGGCGTCCTGGACGAAGACGTCGGCGGCCACGTTGCGGACCTGGCGGGCGACGTTCAGCTCGGTCAGGCGGTCGAGCATGGCGCGCTGCTCGGGGATCGCTTCCAGTTCGTGCTTGTGCTCGGCGTGGATCTCGCGGATCGGGTGCAGCCAGTGATCGACCAGGCCCCGGCGCTGGCCGTCGATGGCCGCCGCCACGCCGCCGCAGCCATAGTGGCCGACGACCATGACGTGCTTGACCTTCAGCACCTCGACCGCGAACTGCAGCACGGACAGGTAGTTGGCGTCCTGCGGCGGGGCGAGGTTGGCGACGTTGCGGTGGACGAACAGTTCGCCCGGATCCAGGCCGACGATCTCGTTGGCCGGTACGCGGCTGTCGCTGCAGCCGATCCAGAGGTATTCCGGGCTCTGCTGGCCTTCCAGGCGCTTGAAGAACTCCGGATCGACCTGGGTCTTGCGTTCCGACCAGGCGGCGTTGTTGGCTTTGAGGTCCTCAAGCATCTAGCGCTCCGGATGGTGGTCGGGATGGGCGGCTTCGATGGCCGGGTGCCTGGCCGCGCGGGCGGCGGCGGCGACGATCGAAGGGAAGGGCGACAGGTCGAGGTTGAAGCGGCCGGCGTTGAACACCTGCGGCACCAGCAGACAGTCGACCAGACCCGGCGCGTCGCCATAGGCGAAGCCGCCGGAATGCGCGGCGACCATCGGCTCCAGGGCCCGGAAGCCGTCGCTGATCCAGCGGGCGACCCAGGCGTTGCGGTCGGTCTCGCCGATCTCCAGCGCGGTCAGCTGGCGCAGGACGCGCAAATTGTTCAGCGGATGGATGTCGCAGGCGATGATCTCGGCCATGCCGCGCACGATGGCCCGTTCATAGGCGGTGTGCGGCAAGAGGGCGGGCTCGGGCGAGACCTCGTCCAGCCATTCCAGAATGGCCAGGCTCTGGGTCAGCGGCCGGCCGTCGACCTCCAGGGTCGGGACCAGCTCCTGAGCGTTGAGCGCCCGATAGGCGTGTTCATGATGGCCGTTGGCCACCAGGTCGACGGGGCGCAGTTCGTACGCGAGGCCCTTCAGGTTCAGGCCGATGCGCACCCTGTAAGGCGCGCTGGCGCGCTTGGCGCTGTGCAGGACCAGCTTCACTTCCAGCTCCTAGACGAGCGTGAATTCAAGGCGGCCGACGCCCTCGACCTCGCCGACGATCTTGTCGCCGCGGGCGATGGGGCCGACGCCTTCGGGCGTGCCGGTGAAGATCAGGTCGCCGGCGGCCAGGGTCCACAGTTCGCTGGCCTTGGCGATCACCTCGCCAACGTTCCAGATCATGTCGCCGACCTCGCCGCGCTGGCGTTCCTGTCCGTTGACCGACAGGGTGACGGCGGCCTCGGGGGGCGGGGCGTCCATCACGCGGATGGCGGTGATCGGCGCGCTCTCGTCGAAAGCCTTGCCGGCCTCCCAGGGATGACCCTTGGCCTTGGCCGCGCCTTGCAGGTCGCGGCGGGTCAGGTCGACGCCGACGGCGTAGCCGAACACGGCCTCAAGGGCTTGGTCGGGGGTCAGGTTCGCGCCGCCGCTCTTGAGGGCCACGACCAGCTCGATCTCGTGATGCAGGTCGTTGGTGGCCGGCGGATAGGCGATCTGGCCCTTCAGCGGCGCCACCGCATCGGCGGGCTTGCTGAAGAAGAACGGCGGATCGCGGGTGTCGGCGCCCATCTCGCGGGCGTGAGCGGCGTAGTTGCGGCCCACGCAGAGGATCCGGCGGACCGGGAAGACCGCGTCCGATCCCTCCACCGGAACCGTCGGGATGGCGTGCGGGGGAAAGGCGTAGGTCGTCATGGCGCTTCGTTTAGACCCAAAAGCCGCCGCCCAAAACCCCTGTGCGGTTCAAACAGCGCCGGCGAACCCCAAGAGCCGCAAAGTGGCCGCTGTTCAGAAATCCCGCGGTTGAACCCATGGCCTAAACGTTCTTTCACTTGCCCCAGTCGTCACCGTCGAGTCATGTCGGCGCTGGGGTAGTGGGCGCGTTTATATTCGGGGGCCGTTATGCTGATCATCGAGAACCTGACCCATGTCTATGGCAACGGCGTGCGCGCCCTGGATGAGGTCAGCCTGACGATCCCCCGCGGCATGTACGGGCTGCTCGGTCCGAACGGCGCCGGCAAGTCGACCCTGATGCGCACCATCGCCACCCTGCAGGCCCCGACCTCGGGCCATATCCGCTTCGGCGACATCGACGTGCTGAAGACGCCTGAGGAACTGCGCAAGACGCTGGGCTACCTGCCGCAGGACTTCGGCGTCTATCCGCGGGTCTCGGCCTACGACATGCTCGACCATATGGCGGTGCTGAAGGGCATCGCCAGCGCCAAGGATCGCAAGGAAACCGTCGAAAACCTGCTGAACCAGGTCAATCTGTGGAACGTGCGCAAGAAGGCCATCGCCGGCTTCTCGGGGGGGATGCGCCAGCGCTTCGGCATCGCTCAGGCCCTGATCGGCGATCCGCGCCTGATCATCGTCGACGAGCCCACGGCGGGCCTCGACCCCGAGGAGCGCAACCGCTTCCTGAACCTGCTGGCCGAGATCGGCGAGAACGTGGTGGTGATCCTGTCGACCCACATCGTCGAGGACGTCTCCGATCTCTGCCCGGCCATGGCCATCATCTGCGACGGCCGTATCGTGCGCGAGGGCGCGCCGATGGACCTGGTTGGCCAGCTGAAGGGCCGGATCTGGAAGAAGCTGATCGACAAGACCGAGCTGGAGGCCGCCAAGGCCCAGTACAAGGTCATCTCCACGCGCCTGCTAGCCGGCCGCACGGTCATCCACATCCTGTCGGACGATAATCCCGGCAATGGCTTCACGCCGATCGAGGGCGGGCTGGAGGACGTCTACTTCTCCACCCTCTCGACCACCCGGCGGGCGGCCTGACGGGGAGCGACGGCATGTTTCGCAAGATCGCGGGCTTCGAGCTCCGCTACCAGCTGAAGTCGCCCGTCTTCTGGGTGGTGGCGGTCATCTTCTTCCTGCTGACCTTCGGGGCGGCGACGATCGACCAGATCCGCATCGGCGGCGGCGGCAACATCCACAAGAACGCCCCGTTCGCGATCGCCCAGACCCACCTGATCCTGTCGATCTTCTACATGTTCGTGACCACGGCCTTCGTGGCCAATGTGGTGGTGCGCGACGACGAGACGGGCTTCGGGCCGATCCTGCGCTCCACGCGAATCCGCAAGTTCGACTATCTGTACGGCCGGTTCACCGGGGCCTTCCTGGCGGCGGCGATCTCGTTCCTGGCCGTGCCGCTGGCGATCTTCATCGGCTCGTTCATGCCGTGGATCGACCCCGAGCGCCTGGGCCCGAATGACCTGCACGCCTACCTGTTTTCCTATTTCGCCCTGGCCCTGCCGTCGATCCTGCTGACCTCGGCGCTGTTCTTCGCC
The DNA here is from genome assembly GCF_058798735.1 of Caulobacter sp. GW822-FHT07D08. Classification (NCBI taxonomy): domain Bacteria; kingdom Pseudomonadati; phylum Pseudomonadota; class Alphaproteobacteria; order Caulobacterales; family Caulobacteraceae; genus Caulobacter; species Caulobacter sp. GW822-FHT07D08. The sequence goes on along the minus strand of NZ_JBXAKU010000024.1, from coordinate 48,283 downwards.
CTGGCCACGATCACCCGCTCGATGATGTGGACCTATGTCGGCGTGGTCGCCTTCATGGTGCTGTGGATCATCGCCAACATCGCGCTGGACAAGCCCGAGTTCGAGAATATCGCCGCCTACTGGGAGCCGATGGGCACCGCGGCCTACGGCCTGGCGACCAAGTACTGGACCGCCAGCGAGCGCAACGCGGTGATCCCGCCCTTGGCCGGGGCGCTGCTGTTCAACCGCGCACTGGCGGTCGTGCTGTCGGCCGGCTTCCTGACGCTGGCCTACAGCCTGTTCCGCTTCCAGTCGGCCGATCTTTCGGGGCAAGCCAAGGTCAAGAAGGGCAAGGCCGAGGACAAGGCCGCGCCGGTCCTGATCGCCGGTCCGCTGCCGCAACCGAAGTTCGACCGCGCCACGGCCTGGGCCCAACTTGTGGTCCGCACGCGCCTGGACATGGGCCAGGTGTTCAAGAGCCCGGCCTATTTCGTGCTGCTGTTCCTGGGGCTGGCCAACGCCATGGGCGCCCTGTGGTTCGCCACCGACGCCGGTCGCTACGGCGGGGTGATCTATCCGGTCACCCGCGTGCTGCTGAGCCCGCTTCTGGGCTCGTTCGGCCTGATCCCGATGATCATCGCCATCTACTATTCCGGCGAGCTGGTCTGGCGCGAGCGCGAGCGCAAGACTCACGAGATCATCGACGCCACCCCCGTGCCCGACTGGGCCTTCGTGGCGCCCAAGACCCTGGCCATCAGCCTCGTCCTGGTCTCGACCCTGCTGGTCAGCGTGTTCGCGGCCATCCTCAGCCAGATCTTCCACGGCTATTTCAAGCTGGAGCTCGACAAGTACCTGATCTGGTACGTGCTGCCGCAGGCGGTGGACTGGATCCTGCTGGCCGTGCTGGCGGTGTTCCTGCAGACGATCAGCCCGCACAAGTTCATCGGCTGGGGCCTGATGGTGATCTATCTGGTCACCACCATTACGTTCGTGAATCTGGGCTTCGAGTCCAAGCTCTACAACTACGGCTCGACCACCGACACGCCGTTCTCGGACATGAACGGCCTGGGCAAGTTCTGGATCGGGGCCTGGTGGCTGCGGGCCTACTGGACGGCCTTCGCGGTGGTGCTGCTCGTGCTGGCCTACGGTCTGTGGCGTCGCGGGACCGAGAGCCGCCTGTTGCCGCGCCTGCGCCGACTGCCGCTGCGCCTGCGCGGCGTCGCGGGCCTGCTGATCGGCGGCGCCCTGGTCGCCTTCGTCGGCCTGGGGGCGTTCATCTACGTCAACACCAATGTCTGGAACGACTACCGGACCAAGATCGACAACGAGAAGTGGCAGGCCGACTACGAAAAGACCCTGCTGCCGTTCGAGAACACGCCGCAGCCCAAGATCGTCGCCATGACCCTCGACGTCGACCTGAAGCCGCACGAACCCAGCCTTGAAACCAAGGGCTCGTACGTCATCGAGAACAAGACGGGCGCGCCGCTGAGGGAGATCCACGTCCGCTTCGACCGTGACCTGGCGGTCAAGGGCCTGTCGATCGAGGGCGCGCGACCCAAGAAGACCTTCGAGCGCTTCAACTACCGCATCTTCGCCTTCGACACGCCGATGCAGCCGGGCGAGCGGCGCAAGATGAGCTTCATCACCCTGCGCTCGCAGCGGGGCTTCCCCAACAGCGACCAGGAAAGCCGGGTCGTCGACAACGGGACCTTCGTCAACAACCTGGAGATCGCGCCGATCCTGGGCATGGCCCGCGACGGCCTGCTGCAGGACCGCGCCAAGCGCCGCAAGTACGGCCTGCCGCCCGAGCGCCGCATGGCCAAGCTGGGCGACGTTCCGTCCCGCCAGTTCAACGGCCTGCGCAAGGACGCCGACTTCATCACCTCGGACATCACCGTCACCACCGAGGCCGACCAGACCCCGATCGCGCCGGGCTACAAGGTCTCGGACACGGTCAGGAACGGTCGCCGCGTGGCCCGCTTCGTCACCGAGGCGCCGATCATGCCGTTCGTCTCCATCCAGTCGGCCCGCTACCAGGTCGCCGAGGAACGCTACAAGGGCGTGAAGCTGGCGGTCTATTACGACGCCCAGCACCCCTGGAACATCGAGCGCATGAAGACCGCGATGAAGCGGTCGCTGGACTATATGGGGACCAATTTCAGCCCGTATCAGTTCCGGCAGCTGCGCTTCCAGGAGTTCCCGGACTACGCCCAGTTCGCCCAGTCGTTCGCCAACACCATTCCGTGGTCGGAGGGGATGTTCTTCATCTCCGACTATCGCGACCCGACCAAGATCGACATGGTCACCTATGTCGGGGCGCACGAGATCGGCCACCAGTGGTGGGCCCACCAGGTGATCGGCGCCGACCAGCAGGGCGGGGCGATGCTTTCGGAGACCTTCGCCCAGTACTCGGCCCTGATGGTCATGAAGCGGAGTTATGGCGAGGCTCAGATCCGCAAGTTCCTGAAGTTCGAGCTGGACAGCTATCTGCGCGCGCGGGGCGGCGACGTCATCGACGAGCAGCCGCTCTACAAGGTCGAGAACCAGCCTTACGTCTATTACCGCAAGGGCTCGCTGGTCATGTACCGGCTGCAGGACCAGATCGGCGAGGAGACGGTCAACCGCGCCCTGCGCAAGCTGATCGCCGACCACGCCTTCAAGGGCGCGCCCTATCCGATCACCACCGACTTCCTGACCGCCCTGCGCGCCGAGGCCCCGGCCGACAAGCAGGCCCTGATCACCGACCTGTTCGAGAGGATCACGCTCTACGACCTGAAGACCAAGAGCGCGGCGGTGAAGAAGCGGGCGGACGGCAGGTTCGACGTGACGATCACGGTCGACGCCCAGAAGAAATACGCCGACGGCAAGGGCAAGGAGACCAATGCCGCGCTGAACGAGACCATGGATATCGGCCTGTTCACGGCCAAGCCGGGCGACAAGGGCTTCGACGCCAGGGACGTGGTGGTCTATGAGCGCCGGCCGATCCACTCGGGCGTCCAGACCTTCACCTTCACGACCGCCAGGGCGCCGACGTTCGCGGGCGTCGATCCGTACAACACGGTGATCGACCGCAACGGCGACGACAATACGGTCAAGGTCGGCGGATGAGCGGGCCGGCGATCCGGATGGACGCGGGGGCGCTGAACGCGTTCCTGCGGTCCGCGTTTCCGGAGGCCGACGCCGAGCACATGCCCTCCGTCGTGGAGGTCGAGGCCGGACGCGTCCTCTTGAAGCTGCCGTATCAGACCCGGCAGTTGCGGCCGGGCGGGGTGATCTCAGGACCGACCCTGATGACGCTGGCGGACACCGCGGCCTATGCCCTGGTCCTGGCGCATATCGGCGAGGTGGCCATGGCGGTGACCACCTCGCTCAACATTCATTTCCTGAGAGGTTGCCAGCCTGGCGATCTCTACGCCGAGGGGACCCTGCTCAAGCTCGGCCGCCGCATCGCGACGGCCGATGTCCTGATGTGGACGGAAGGGCGCCAGCGGGCCGCCGCCAAGGCGACGGTCGCCTACGCCATTCCCTGACCGTTACTGACGGGCCTTGGCGACGTCCTCGCCGGTGTCGAAGCCCTTCTTCAGGCCCTCGGCCATGTTCAGGTGTTCCTGGACCTTCGGGGCCGTGGCGGCGGCGAAGGCCTTGATGGCGGCGGTGTCGCCGTCCTGGGCGTAGCGCTGCAGCAGGTTCAGGGCCGACTGGTGAGCGTCGACCTGGCCGTCGGCGTACTTCTTGTCGAAGTCCTTGGCGTCGGCCTTGGTCAGGTCGTCGATCTTGCCCTGGGCGTCTTCCGACAGGACGGTCGGCAGGGTGATGGCCGCGCCCGAGGCGGCGATGGCCGACTTCAGCTCGGCGCTGGTGGCCATGTGGGCCTTCTCCATCGCGGCGGCGAACTTCTTCACCGACGGATTGGTCGAGCGCGTGGCGGCCAGCTTGGCGGCGGCGATCTCGAACATGTCGCTGTCGGCGGCCTTCATGGCGAAGACGTCGGCCTTGGTCTCGTCCGCCGGGGTCGGGACGGTGGCCGCCGGATTGGCGTCCGGGGTCGCGGCCTGTTCGGCCGGGGTGGCGGCGCCCTTGGTCTCTTCGGCCTTCTGGCCGCAGGCGGCCAGGCTGAGGGCGGCGATGGCGGCGGCGCCGAACATGATATGACGGTTCATGGCTCTGTCTTTCCCTGTGCGTTTTTCTTAGAGGTTGGTGGACAGGCGACGCGCGCGACGCCGTGTGACCAACAAAACTTCACGGGGCCGTGAACGGTTCCGGCAAGGGTGGGGGAAGAATCGCATGACGCAGGGTCCGCTAGCCGGATTGCGGGTGATCGAGATGGGCTCGCTGATCGCCGGGCCGTTCTGCGGTCAGGTGCTGGGCGACTTCGGGGCCGAGGTCATCAAGCTGGAGGATCCCAAGGTCGGCGACCCCATGCGCCAATGGGGGCGCTCCAAGCCTCAGGGCCTGTCGCCCTGGTGGCCGGTGATCGGCCGCAACAAGAAATCCGTCACCGTCGATCTGCGTACGGACGAAGGCCGGAACATCGCCCGCGCCCTGATCGCCAAGGCCGACGTGGTGGTCGAGAATTTCCGCCCCGGCACCCTCGAGAAGTGGGGGATGGGCTATGAGGCGCTGGCCAAGACCAATCCGGGTCTGGTCATGGCGCGGGTGTCGGGCTTCGGCCAGACGGGGCCCTATGCCAGCCGCGCCGGCTACGCCCTGGTCGGCGAGGCCATGGGCGGCTTGCGCCACATCACCGGCGAACCCGACCGGCCGCCGGCCCGGGCCGGAATCTCCATCGGCGACAGCCTGTCGGGCCTGAACGCCGCGCTCGGCGTGATGATGGCCCTGCACGCCCGCCAGAGCACCGGCAGGGGCCAGGTGGTCGACGTGGCCATCTATGAGAGCGTGCTGACGGTGATGGAGAACCTGATCACCGAATACGACCTGACCGGCTATGTCCGCGAGCGCTCGGGGGCGGTGCTGCCCGGCATCGCGCCGTCGAACGTTTATCCGACCAAGTCCGGCGAGTTGGTCCTGATCGGCGCCAACCAGGACACCCTGTTCAGGCGGCTCTGCGACCTGATGGGCCGGCCGGATCTGGCCGACGATGTCCGCTACCGCGACCATGCCGCGCGTGGCGCGCACCAAGCCGAACTCGACGCCCGCATCGCCGCCTGGACGGCCGACCAGGAGATCGACGACCTGCTGCCTAAGCTAGAGGCCGCGGGCCTGGCCACCGGCCGGATCTACCGCGCGCCCGACATGATCGCCGATCCGCAGTTCGCGGCGCGGGAGTCGATCGTCACCACGCCGCACCCGGTGTTCGGGCATATCAAGATGCAGAACGCCTTCCCGAAGCTGACGGAGACGCCGGGCGGGGTGCGCTGGACCGGACCGACGCTGGGCGAGCATACGGAGGCGGTGTTGACGCAGGTGGCCGGGATGAGCGCGGAGGCGGTGCAGGGGCTGCGGAAGCGGGGCGCTATCTGAGGGCCCGTCCTCGCCCTTCGACAGGCTCAGGGTGAGGACTACTTTCGGGGCGGTTCAGTAAGAAACCTCATCCTGAGCTTGTCGAAGGACGAGGTGTCGGTCCCGCTGATGATCAAGCCCGCCCCGTGACCCCCGCCACGGCCCGCGCGATCTGGTGCACGTTGTAGGGCTTGCGCACGATCGGGGCGTCGAACCCCATCGGCGCGGCCTTGTCGGCATAGCCCGTGGCGAACACGAACGGCCGGCCCATGGTGCGCAGGATCTCGGCCACCGGCGCGACCGACTGGCCGTTGAGGTCGGCGTCCAGGACCGCGACGTCGAAGTCCATCTCGACCATCGACAGCGCCTCGTTGAGTTCCGCCGCGCAGCCGACCACCACGACACCGGCGTCCTCCAGGCCGGCTTCGAGCTCCAGGGCCAGCAGCAGCGAGTCCTCGACGATCAGCACCTTCAGGCCGGCGATGGCGCCCGGACGAACGGTCTCGTCGGCGGCGACCACGGTTTCGACGATGCGTTCGGGAGCGACCTCGGCCGGCTCGATCGGCGGCGCGTCGGCCAGGGCCTCGGCCGCGCCCTGGATCATGGCGGTGACGCCGCTGGAGCGGTAGTTGATCTTGGCCGACCCGCCCAGTTCGCGGCCGGCGACGTCCTCGATCAGGGTGGCGCCGAAGCCCTTGGCGACTGGCGCGGTGGCCGGCGGACCGCCGGTCTCCAGCCATTCGAGGGCGAAGCCGCCCTCGGGCGTGCGCCGCCAGACGACCTCGACCTTGCCGTTCTCGGTCGAAAGCGAACCATAGCGCATCGCATTGACCGCCAGTTCGTGCAGCGCCAGCGACAGGGCCGAGGCCGCGCGCGGCGTCAGGAACAGTTCCGGCCCGTCCCAGCGGGTCTGGGTCGGGGCCAGACCGCCCAGTTCGGCGGCGGCGATCCGCGCCAGGGTCGCGCCGCGCCAGCGGGCGGCGGTCAAGAGGTCGTGAGCCGAGCTCATCGACTTCAGCCGCGCGGCGAAGGTCTTGAGGAACACGTCCAGCGAGGCCGACTTGCGCGCCGACTGGGCCGCCACCGACTGAACCACGGCCAGCAGGTTCTTGATGCGGTGGTCCAGCTCGGCGACCAGGTTTTCGCGCTGATCCTCTTCGGCCCTGCGCTCGGTGATGTCCTGGACGACGCCGATCAGATAGGCCGGCTCGCCATTGGCGTCGCGCACGATGACGCCCGAACCATGGTTCCAGATTTCGCGGCCGTCGGGGCCGCTGGGTCGGCGGTACTCGGCCTCGTAGCGATCGCTTTCCGCCAACTGCTCGTCGATCGATTCCTTCAGCCAGGCCCGATCGTCGGGATGCAGGTATTGATAGAGCGCGTCGCCGTCCTCGGCAGGGATCTCGCCGGGCTCGACGTTCGAGATCTTGGCCAGGCGGGGGCTGATCTTGAAGACGTCGCGTTTGATGTCCCACTCGAACTCGCCGAGGCTGGCGGCCGAGATGGCCAGGTCCAGGCGCTCGCTCTCGAGATTGCGGGCCAGGCATGGCTGGTCGGCCAGGCCTTCCGCGGCCAGGTCGGCCAGGTCTTCCAGGGCCTGCAGATCCTCGTCGGAGGCGGGGCCGCTCGCGCCTGGGCCTTCCACCACCAGGGCGCCCAGCACATGGCCCTGCTTGTCGCGGATCGGCGCGCCGAGGGCGACGGGGCCGTTGGCGGTCACGACCTGGTCGGCCAGGTCGCCGGCGCGGGGTCCTTCGGGGCCGGCGTAGCCAACGAAGGCCTTGCGCCAGACCCTGTCCTCGTCGACCAGGACGACGGCGGCCTTGGGCGCATCGAACAGCCGGGCGGCCAGACGCGCGAGGCGCAGGAAGCGAGGCTCGTTGACCGCGCTGTCCAGGATGTTCAAGGCCTTCAAGGCGTTGAGCCGGGCGGCTTCCTGGCGCTCGTCGCTGACGATGGGGGCGTCCTCCATGATTCGACCTTAGACCCGCTTCGCGTCTAGCGCGAGCGCCTTTGGACGCTTCTTTTCGGGCCTCGCCCGCGCTCAACCGGGGATTCCACAGTGGTGAAGCTTGGGCCCTTGCGCTAACGTGGAACCCCGACGTCGAGCAGGCGTTGACGAGGCGCAGCTTCAGCGCCCCAGGTCGGTCGCGTCGCGAACAGGAGATGATCATGCCCGCCAGTCCCGCCGCCGCCAAGGAAGCCGAGAAGGCCAAGTCGGCCACGCTCGAGGCCGTCGAACACGCCGAGCGCAGCTTCGCCCACGCCGCCGACGCCGCCCGCGTCTCGCTGACCGAAGCCGCCAAGCGCGTCGAGAAGTCGGTTTCGGAAGGCTTCGAAACCCTGCGCGCCCAGAGCCGCACCTATACCGACACCGCCGGCCAGCAGATCGAGGACGCCCAGCGCTATGCCTCGGAGCGTATCCGTGAGCGTCCGATCACCGCCACCCTCGCCGGTCTCGGCGTCGGCGTGCTGATCGGCCTGCTGCTCTCCGGCGGCCGCAGCAACAACCGGTGATCTTCGAAAAGACCCTGATGACGCTGGCCGCGGCCGCGGCGATCGCCGCCGCCGCCGCGGTGGCCGTCGTATCCGCCGCCTTCGCGATCTACGCCGTGCTGGTTCCGCTGGTGACGGCAGCCGGCGCGGCCGCGATCGTCGCGGCCGTCGCGGCCCTGATCGTCGCCATCGCCGGCATGATCGCCGCCCGCAAGGTCGAAGGTCGTCATCATAACAACCAACAGGCCCCGCAGCAGGGCTTCGACATGACCAGCAAGGTCATCGAGATCGTGCGCGACAGGCCGCTGATGTCGATCGGCATCGGTCTGGCCGCCGGGATCTTCGCGCTGAAGAACCCGACCCTGACCGCCTCGCTGGCCAAGGCGTTCCTGGACCCGAAGCCGCCGCAGCGCTGATCACGCCAATGTTGTTCAAGACAGACGCCACCGGATCCGTTCGGTGGCGTTTGTCTTGGAGCATTGGTCTTCGGATTCCCGGAAACCCTAAGTTTTCAAGGGAATCTATCTCGAAAATTTGAGCGCGCCTTGGCGGCTTGCGGCGGTGAAACCGCTTACGCTTTGTCCTGGTGGGCTCTAGATGCTTCCCGCGCGTTCCCTCCTCCCTGGAACGCCTTCCCATGGAGTGAACATGACGTACAAGCTGCCGGACCTGCCCTACGCGTACGACGCGCTGGAGCCGACGATCTCCGCCAACACCCTCCATTTCCACCACGACAAGCACCACGCGGCCTATGTGACCGCGCTGAACGGCCTGCTGAACGGCGACGACAAGGGCTCGCTGGAAGCGGTGATCAAGGGCGCCGGTCCGGGTAAGGTGTTCAACAACGCCGCCCAGGCCTGGAACCACGCCTTCTTCTGGGACGGCCTCTCGCCCACCAAGACCGCCCCGGGCGCCGATCTGGCCGCCGCCATCGACTCGACCTTCGGCGGCCTGGACGCCCTGAAGGAAAAGTTCGTCGCCGAGGGCATCGGCCACTTCGGCTCGGGCTGGGTGTGGCTGGTCTCGGACGCCTCGGGCGCGCTGAAGGTCATCTCGACCCACGACGCCGAAAGCCCGGTCACCCAGGATCTCACGGCCCTGGTGGTCGCCGACGTCTGGGAGCACGCCTACTATCTGGACTACCAGAACCTGCGGAAGGGCTTCCTGGAAGCGGTCTTCGACAACCTGATCAACTGGACCCTGGCCGACAGCCAGTACGCCGCGGCCAAGTCGGGTTCGCAAGGCTGGGCCTATCCGGCTCCGGAATAGGGCCATGCTCGGCGACTAATTTCCGGAACGCCCGGGAGTCGGGTGCGTTTTCTCGAAGCGGGGCCATGGCCTTGATTAAAGACAACGCCCCGGCTCGAAAGGCCGGGCTCATCCGGAGAGACCCATGCTGAACTGGGCCGTGACCTTCCTGGTGGTCGCCCTGATCGCCGCCCTCCTGGGCTTCACCGGCATCGCCGGGACCGCGATCGGGATCGCCAAGATCCTATTCTACGTCTTCCTGATCCTGTTCCTGGTGTCGCTGGTCAGCCACCTCTTCCGAGGCGGGCGCGGCGCGCCACGCTAGGTAGGACCGAGACAAAACGGCGGAACGGCGCGGTTCAGGCCGCGCCGTTTTCGTTTGGGCTTCTGCGGTCGCAGGCCCAGGTGCGCCAGACCTCGAACTTGCCGTGCGCGTAGGCCAGGGCCTGTACGCGCACGCAGCCGGGCTCGACCTCGATGACATTGAAGCCTGGCGCCGCGCCCCGCTCCCGGTGCGAAAGGGTGCCCGAGCCGATCGCCTGGGTCTTGCCGTCGCCGAACGGGACGGCGGTGACGAACGGCAGGTGGATATGGCCCGACAGGATGACGTCGGCCCCGGCCTGGACGAAGCGGTTGGCCGCGTCGACCCCGCCATGGACCTTGGCGGTCATCGGTCCGCCCAGAACCTCCATCAGCGGATGATGGCAGACCACCACCTTGAGGTCGTCGGCGGGCGCGGCCTCCAGTTCGCGGACGACGCGGCGGATCTGGCCGCGCGACACCGCGCCCTTCGACCAGTTCCAGCGCACCTGGGCGGCGCGGGCGGTGTTCAGCGAGGTCACGGTGATCCCCGGCGTCCGCCAGGCCGCGCCGTCCTCGTCGCCGAACCGGTCCCTGAACCGCCGCCAGGTGCGGGTGAAGCGCTCGAAGAGCTCGCCAAGGCCGACGAAGGGCGTGTCGTGGTTGCCGGGCACGACGATCATCGGATCGGGCAGGCGCTTCAGCCAGGCCGAAGCCGCGTCGAACTCGGGGGTCTTGCCGTCCAGGGTCAGGTCGCCGGCCACCACCACCAGGTCGGGCCGGGCCTCGGCGATCCAGCCTGTCGCGGCCTCGACGGCCTCCTGATTCTCGCCGCCAAAATGGATGTCGGAGAGCTGGACCAGTCTCATCGGTCTAGGCTCACTCTGGCGTCCCGTCCTTTGAGGTCTCATCTGGCGGAACCAGGGCTCGGAAGGCCTTGGGGCGGAAGCGGACAGACACCTCGGGATCGAACCGCGCGGGCTCGCCGTCCAGGATCGCCGGGATGCGGCCGTGAGCCCGGATCTTGCCGGTGCGGCAGCGGCCGGCGTTGACCGACGGGTCCTCGCGCCACTGGCCTCGCGCGGCGTTGAAGCCCAGGCGAAAGACGTCCAGGGCGCTGGACGGATCCAGCGCCGCCGCCTCCAGAGCGCGCTCGTCGGCGTCCAGGGCGGTCGAGACCAGCGGGCACATCAGGGTCAGGGCCTCGGTCTTGATCTCGGGTCGGCCGTCCAGCGAGACGCGCAGGCGGCCGGAGAAGGCGCGGCGGAAGGCGCGGCGGGCGCGGGCCAGGGCGATGTTGAAGCGGCCTTCGCGGGCCGCCTCGCGGGCCGTGGCCCACAGGGCCGGGCTACCCAGGATGGCGGCGACGAAGAAAAGACGTCCGCCGACCTCGCCGCCGGAGATGGTCCGCGCCTCGCCGCTCTCCAGGCAGGCCTTCATCGCCGCCTGCCAGTCGCGTTCGCCATAGAGGGCGTGCGGCAGCATGTTCATGGTGCCGCCGGGCAGGGGGGCGATCAAGGGACCGTCGGGCCCGGCCATTTCGGCGGCGGCGCGGGCCGTGCCGTCGCCGGCGATCACCAGCACCGCGTCCGGCGCGCTGTCGATCACCGTCCTCAGGCAGTTGATCAGCTCGCCCGGCCGCGGCGCGTGGACGACGCCGGAAACGCCGTATTCCGCCAGCAGCTGTTCGGCGATCCGCGGCGCGTCCGGGCCGACGGATCCGGACGCGGTGTTGGCGATGACCTCGATACGCTTCACGCGCTCCCCTCTTCTCGTCAAACTCGTCGACGCAACGGGCGGAGCTCGACCGTGGTTCCCCGCCAAACGGAACCGTCGTGCCCGGGAGTCGTTAGCAGCGGCAGGGGACAGGAAGCTTGGAACGGAGAGCCAGGATGAAGATGACCATGATCGCCCTGATGGGCGTGGGTGTGCTTGCCGCGGCGTGCACCTCGACCGGCAATGTGGAGCGCAACGCTGCCGGCGGGGCGGCCATCGGCGCCCTGGCCGGCGCCGTGATCGGCAACAATGTGGGCAGCGGCAGCGCCGGAACCGGGGCCGCGATCGGCGCCGCCATCGGCGGGACCGCCGGGGCCGTCAAGGGCTGCCGCGAAGACGGCGGCTGCGGGGCGACCGACACCAACCGCCGCCAGTACTATGACGAGCGGGCGGGCCGTTATTACTATTACGACTCCCGCAGCGGTCGTTACTACTGGGAAGATGGCGCGCGCCGCTACTAAGCTGGACGAGACGCGACGACGCCCCATGGAAGGCGATCGGCCCAGCCGATCGCCTTTCTTGTGTTCGCAGGTTCGAGGAGGAGGGTTCGAATGAAGACGATGAAGATCACCTATGCCGTGCAGGCCATCAGCGTGGCGGGCGTGGTCCTGGCGCTGGCGGGCTGCGCCACGTCCGAGAGCCCATGGCGGGTGTTGCGCAAGCCCGTGGCCGCCGCGCCGGCGGCCTGCGCCGACTTCCAGTCCTCGGTCTATTTCGAGCAGGACAGCGCCGATCTGACGAAGGAGGCCCGCATGCTGCTGGCCAACGCCCAGACCCAGGCGAGAGGCTGCGCCGTGAAGTCCGTGCGGGTGACCGGCCTGGCGGACGCCGTGGGGACCACCGGGGCGAATCTGGTCCTGTCACAGCGGCGCGCCGCGACGGTGACCGCCGCCCTGGCCAAGGCCGGCTTTGGCAAGGTCGAGATCGATACGACCGCCGTGGGGGACGCCGGGGCCGTTGCGGCGTCGGGCGCATCCGCGCCGCTGCGCCGTCGGGCGGACATCCTGTTCGACCTGGAGAGCAAATAGGCCAGGACGGGCGGGCCGCTCAGGCCGTTCGCTTGAGCGCAGCCGAAGGAAAGGCGGGCCGGTCGCCCGGTCCGCCCAAGTTCGCATCAACAAAGGGGGGTGCGAAGGCGGCAGGCTGGCTATCGCCAGCCTCAAGTCGGGGGGGCGTCGCCGCCTTCGCAAGGATGAAAACGACGTTTCGCGCGAACGGTTCCGACCTCGCGCGTTTTTTTTCGCGAACGACCGAAAGGGGCGGGCGGCGGGAACGGCGGTGTCCGGAACACGTTGAAATCCCAGGCGGACATGTGGTCCGCCGAGGCAGGGGAGCAACGTCGTGATCCGGACTTATCAGGCCGAGCATGGCGGTACGGTTTTCGTCTCGACGCTCACGCAGCGTCAAAGAAGGGTGCGCTCGCGCGTCATGGCCTTGGTCGTGATCGTGGCGGTCGGAGCCTCCGCCGGGATGGTGCAGGCCTTCAACGACCGCGACCACGCGGACGCCACCCGTATCTGGACGCCATAAGGAGGTATGACATCATGCCCGCCGACATTCATCACGACGCCGCGCCAGACCCGCAGGGCCCCCGCCTGAACGCCACCCGCGCCCGCCAGGGTCGCTGGGGCCGCCAGGTGTTCTGGGTGCTGATCATTTCCACCGTGCTCGCGGCGCTGGCCCTGTTCGGGGCCTGGACCTTCCGCGCCCGCGATCTCGCCGAGGTCGAGGTCAACAACGGCGCCAAGACGCCGGCCGAGGCCCAGCGTTACGACACCCAGCAGACGCCGGCGCGCCAGACGCCCTAGGGTTCTGTCTGGACGCATTTTCCGGCGACAAATCGGTCCGCGCTTCGTCGGAAATGCTCTAGCCTTGGCGATCGAAGGCGGCCTTCTGAAAGGAGGCCGCCCCTTCTCCATGTCCGTAGGAGCTCCGTCCTTCCCGCCAGGGGCCGAAAGAAAAACGGCCCTCCTTTCGGAGAGCCGTTTCAAAGGGTCTTGTCGGGAGCGACCCTGAGATCAGGCCGCCTTGGCGGTCCGGCGCGGGTGGAAGAACAGCGCCTGGCCGATCGCCGCCTTCACCGTTTCCGGCTGGAAGGGCTTGGTGATCAGGAAGGTCGGTTCCGGGCGCTCGCCGGTCAGCAGGCGCTCGGGGAAGGCGGTGATGAAGATCACCGGCACGTCCATGCGGCCCAGGATGTCCTTGACCGCGTCGATGCCCGACGAGCCGTCGGCCAGCTGGATGTCGGCCAGGACGAGTCCCGGGGTGCGGCGGGCGACCGCCTCGACCGCTTCGCTGCGGGTGGCGGCGATGTCGGTGACCTGGTGGCCGAGTTCCTTGACCAGGGCCTCGATGTCGGCGGCGATGACCGGCTCGTCCTCGATGATCAGCACGTCGGTGGCCAGTTCGGCGTCGATCTCGGCCTGGGCGTCGGAGATCAGGCGTTCGACCTCGCCGAAGTCGCAGTCCAGGATCTGGGCGGCTTCGGACGGGGTGAAGCCCTCGAGCGCGGTGAGCAGGAAGGCCTGCCGCGAACGCGGGGCGATGCGCATCAGGCGCTGGGCGGCGTCGTCGCCAGCCGTCAGGCCTTCGTCGCGGCGCGCCTCGAGCTGGGCGCCGGAGCTGAGCCAGATGGCGTGGAAGACGCGATACAGCGCCACGCGCGGCGACAGATCGTCGTCCAGCGAACGCTCGCCGGCCGCGAGGGCCTCGAGGGCCACGCGGACATAATGATCGCCGGTCGACTGATCGCCGGTGAGGGCGCGGGCGTAGCGGCGGATGTAAGGCAGATGCGGCGCCAGCCGAGCAAGAAGACTCATGACCCCTCCCGATGCGGTGTCTTCGAAAACTAACGAACGAACGGCAAAGCTATGCCGTTCCGTCGATGGTCGATAACGCCTCCTCAACTGAGCGGTTCCGTCCGGTGCGGATTTTTGACATCTTAAGCTCAAGCTTATGGAACCGGGCACGGAAAACCACGTTGTCGTCTGGCGGAAAGACATTCGGCCAAAGGGGGCGGACGCCGATGCAAATGCAGTTCGGTGTCGAGGACATGATCGAACACGTACCCATGGAAGACAAACGCAAGAGCGCCGCGGCGCTGGATGAGGCGCGTCTGCGCCAGCAGGCCATCGGCGTGAAGCTGCGCCAGATGTTCGATGAGGTGGTCAACGAGGCGGTGCCCGACGAATTCCTCGAGATTCTCCGCAAGGCCGAGCCTCCGAAGGGAGAGCGCTGAGCATGAGCGAACCGCAAGTCGGCCGCTCGCCGCCCGACCCCGTCCGTGACAACCAGTTCAAACGCGAACTGGTCACCTTGATTCCGCATCTGCGCGCCTTCGCCCGCACCCTGACCGGCGACCCCACCGCGGCCGACGATCTGGCGCAGGACGCCATGATGAAGGCCTGGGACGCGCGCGCCAGCTTCCAGCTGGGCACCAACATGAAGGCCTGGACCTTCATGATCCTGCGCAACCAGTTCTATTCGGAAAAGCGCCGCAGCTGGCGCCAGAGCCAGCTGGACCAGGAAGCCGCCGAGCGGACCCTGGTGGCGGTCGACGATCCCGAGGCGCCCGTCGCCCTGGACGAGCTGCGCCTGGGTCTGGCCATGTTGCCGGCCGAGCAGCGCGAAGCGCTGATCCTGGTCGGGGCCGGGGGCTTCGCCTACGAGGAAGCGGCCGAGATCTGCGGCTGCGCCGTGGGCACCGTCAAGAGCCGGGTCAGCCGCGCCCGCCGGGCGTTGCAGGCCATCCTCGAAGCGGGGGCCTATGATCGTGACGGCGCATCGGCGGGTGACGCCATGCATGCGATCCTCGCCGACGCGGAGCGGTTGAGCTCTCTGCGGTGAAGACTTTCGCCGGCCGCGCCGAGCAGGCCGTAACCTCCATCCGAGTCCGCCTGGCCTTCGCGCTGTGCGTGGCGTTGCTTCCCGTGCTGATCATCGGCGGCGCGCAATCGATCTTCGCCTTCCGAGCCGAGGCCGACTCGCGTCGCCAGAGCCTGGAGCTGGCCGCCGGACAGAGCGCCGCCAACGCCCGCGCCCGCATCGAGGCGGCCGGGGTGCTGCTCCAGACCCTGGGCCCAGGCTCGGTCGGGCTGGAATGCGCCCAGCGCCTGGCCGACGTGCGCGCCCGCCTGCCGGGCTACGCCAACCTGATCCGCTTCGACTCGCGCGGCCGCGTGGCCTGCGCCGCGGCCACCACGCCGTTCGACGCCGAGCGGGGGCAAAGGCCTTGGTTCCAGGAGCTGCGCGACGGCGCAAGCATGGTCGTGGCCTCGGATCCCGGCGCGGTCTACGCCAACGAGCCGGCGGTGCTGGCCGCCGTCCGCGCCGGCGCGCCCGACAAGTTCGAAGGCGCCATGGCCGCCGTCCTGAACCTGCGCGATCTCAAGGTCGGCACGGTCAACCGCTTCATGCCCGACGGGGCCGAGGTGGCGCTGGCCGATTCGAACGGCGCGATCTTCGCCGCCACCGACCCTTCGGCCTTCTCGGCGCCGCCGCGCGGCTGGCGCGAGCGCGCGGCCAAGAGCGGCGCGGCGATCTGGAGCCACGAGGACGCGGCCCACCACGAGCGCACCTACTCGGCCGCGCCGCTGGTCAATGACGATGTCTTCGTCGTGCTGTCGGCCCCCACGCCGGGCCTGGTGTCCTGGGCCTGGATCAATCCGATCTCGCGCCTGTTGCTGCCGCTTCTGGCCTTCTTCCTGGCCTTGGGCGCGGTGCTGATCGTCGCCGAGCGGGAGGTGATCCGCTGGATCGTCTACCTGCAGCGCGTGGCGGCGATCTATGCGCGTGGCCGCTTCACCGTTCGGCCGCTGCAGGCCGAGCGCGCGCCGCCGGAGATCCGCGAGCTGGCGGCGACCCTCGACGCCATGGCCGGCGGCATCGTCGCCCGCGACGCCTCGCTGCTGGACAGCCTGGCCGAGAAAGACGCGCTGATGCGCGAGATCCATCACCGGGTGAAGAACAATCTGCAGATCATCACCTCGCTGCTGAACATGCAGCAGCGGGCCCTGGCCGATCCCGCGGCCAAGGCGGCGATGAACGACACCCGACAGCGGATCACCGCCCTGGCCCAGATCTACCGCGCCCTCTACCAGGGGCCGGATCTCAAGCGCGTCGATCTGCGGCCGTTCCTGGAGGAGCTGACCGCCCAGCTGCTGGCGAACGACATGTCCACCTCGCCGCTGGTGCGGACCGAGGTCCATGCCGATCCGCTGGTCATCGATCCCGACCGGCTGGCCCCGATCGCCCTGTTCGCGGTCGAGGCGATCACCAACGCCCAGAAGCACGCCTTCGGTCCGGCGGGCGGCATGCTGAGCGTCGGCTTCCACGTGCGTGGCGAGGAGGCCGAGCTCTCCATCAGCGATGATGGTCCGGGCGCGCCCGACAGTGTCGGCGGCGGGGTCGGCCGCACCCTGATGACCGCCTTCGCCCGTCAGCTGCGCGGCAAGGTGACGTTCGAAAGCCACACCCCGCGCGGTTTGACCGTACGCCTGACCTTCCCGACCCCGCAGGCGGTGATTCCCCTAACCTAGGCTGGAACCGAGCTTCGCCGCTGACGTTCTTGAGGGGCAATCGTTTCAAGCGCCCCTTCCCCATCCCTTCGGGGGCGAACATCGGAGAAGACCATGCGTAAGCTCGTCATTATCGCCGCCGCCCTCGCGTCGCTGTCGGTCGCCGCCTGCAACACCGTCGAGGGCGCTGGCAAGGACGTTTCGTCGGCCGGCAAGGCCGTCAGCGAGACGGCCAAGGACGTCAAGTAAGGCGTTCAGACCTGTTCTAGCGAAAGGCCCGCCGGTTCCGCCGGCGGGCCTTTTTCGTTCGCGCCATAAAACGTCGCAGTATTGCGCGAATGCGACCTTGGGTGGCTTCGTCGATATCCGACTGCAAGATTGCCAAGCCAGACTTGTCCCCGTCGAGGGGCGCGCTTGTCGTTACACACCCACACCGTCTTCGTGCATAGCGGCTGGCGTTGCTCCAGCACCTATGTCTGGCATCGCTTCAGGGCGCTCGCGGGCGTGCGCGCTTACTACGAACCCTGGCACGAGCAGCTGGCCAGGCTGACGGCGCGGACCATCGATGTCGAAGCCCCCGACAACAGCGGCTTGCGCCATCCGGGCGGGACCGAGCCCTACCTGAAGGAATTCGAGGTCGTCCTCGACCCCGCGGGCGGCGTGCGGCGCTTCGAGCCCGGCTTCGCCCTCGATCGCTTCTGGATCGAGCCCGAAGCCAGCGACCTGGCCCAGCAGGCCTATGTCGAGGAACTGGTCTCCGCCGCCAGGGTCCGGGGTGAGACGCCGGTGCTGGCCTGCTGCCGCACCCTGGGCCGGGCGGGATGGCTGAAGCGCCGGTTCGGCGGCTTCCACGTAGTGCTGATCCGCGATCCGGTGCAGCAATGGCTGTCGTTCTATTCGCTGCGCAAGCGACCGCGCCCGACCTATTTCGAGCTCTGCCACTATGTTCTGCTGTCCGAGATGGCCGGCTGCGGCGACGTTTCGCGGACCCTGCTGGGCCGCGACTTCGACGCCGGGGGCCAGGGAGGCGGGACCTTGGACGCGCGCGTCGCCGCCGTCCGCCGGCGCCTGAAGCGCGCCCCGGCCAGCGTTTCGTTCCAGGCCTTCCTGGCGGTGTGGCTGCGCTCGTACCTGAAGGCCCTGCCGGAAGCCGACCTGGTGGTCGATGTCGATCGCCTGGCCCGTGACCAAGCCTATGCTCGTGAGATCGAGGCGGCGATCGAGGCCGGCTGCGGGCTGAAGCCGGACTTCTCCGACTGCCGCGCCCCGGCGCCGCACGGCATCGTCCCGCCGATCGCGTGGCGCAAGGCCGCCCGCCGGGTGGTGGATCTGATGGACCTGCACGGCGCCATCGTCGGTCCGGAGGCGCCGCCGATCCTGTTCCGCAAGCTCGCGCCCGCCTTCGCGGCGGTGACGCCGGCGCCGGTGCGCGGAATGACCAAGCTGGGAGAGGCGCTGGGCGGCCTCGTCGGTGGGGCGACGGTGACGCGCGCGCCCGCCAAGGCCTACGCCGCCGCGGCGACTCGCACGGACGGATCGCGCAGGTAGATACCGACCCCGCCGGGCGCGGCGGTCAGCACGTCGTCGAATTCCGAGACGTCGTCTTCAGGATCCAGGGCCAGCACGCCGTCGCCCGGCAGTAGGGCGACCAGGGCCTGGACCACCTTGGCCCGCAACGCGCCGTCCATGTTCCGCAGCACGCCGCGCAGCAGGATGACGTCGAAGCGGCCCATGACCGACAGGTCGGACAGCAGGTTGATCCGCTTCCAGCGCACCATCTGACGGATGCGCGGTGAGATCGTCCAGGTGTCGTCCTGGTTCTCGAAATACTTGATCAGCATCCGGATCGGCAGGCCGCGCTGGACCTCGAACTGGGTGTAGATGCCGGCCTGGGCCTTTTCCAGCGAGCGCTCGGAGAGGTCGGAGCCGAAGAACTCGAACCGCGTCCCGGTGGCCAGGGCGTTGGCCTCATTGGCGGCGATGGCCAGCGAATAGACTTCCTGGCCGGTGGCGCAGGCCGCGCTCCAGATGCGGATCGGAGCGTCGGGGCGGCGATGCGACAGGGCGGGCAGCACCTCGTCGCGCAGCTGGGCGAAGGCCTCGCGGCCGCGGAAGAAGGTGGTGTCGCTGCGGCACAGGGCCTCGACCACGGCCCAGATCAGCCGGTCCTCGCGCTTGGCCCGCAGGGCCGCGATCAACGCCTCGATCGAGTCATAGCCTTCGCGTCTCGCCAGCGGCGAGAGACGGCTTTCGACCAGGTAAGGCTTTTCGGTTTCGACCCGCACGCCGGCGCGGGCGCGGCCCAGGGCCGCCAGCAGGTCCATGTCCTCGGGCGTCACAGCAGGCCCGCCTCGGCGAACTTCGCCTCGATGATGTCGCCGTCGAACGGCTTCATGATGTATTCGTCCGCCCCGGCCTCGATGGCGGCGCGGATGTGATCGGGACTGTTCTCGACCGTGCAGAAGACGACCTTGGGCGCGGCGCCGCCGGGCTCGCTGCGCAGCTGGCGCAGGAAGTCGATGCCGTTCATCACCGGCATGTTCCAGTCGAGCAGCACCGCGTCGGGCATGGCCGCGCGGCACCACGCCAGGGCCTCCATGCCATCGGCGGCCTCGGCGATCTCGAAGCCGATGTCCTCGAGGACCCGGCGGGCGACCTTGCGGATCACCCGGCTGTCGTCGACCACCAGACAGGTCTTCACGGCATGCTCCAATTCAGGCCGCCATCGTGTGAGCGGTCTGGTTAAGGAGCGGTTTGCCTAGACCCGGATCGGGGTGCGGCAAATGTAACTTTTATAGTGGAGCTTCCGCCAGAGAACCCTAGGCGGGGACCCAAGCCGCGATACAGGCGCGTTCCTCGCCGATCTCGACGGCGATCTGGCCGCCGGCCGCGCGGACCAGGGCGTTCAGATAGGCCGCCTGAACCCACGGACCGCCCAGGCCCTCGGCCAGGGGCTCGCCCTTCAGGCCGGCCAGGACCTCCGGACGCAGGCGGGCGCGGGGGCCCACCGAGTCGGCGATGATCGAGAAGCGGCCGTCGGCGGCCACGCCCTTGACCGTGGCCACGCCGCCCGCCGGCAGGGCGCTGGCGGCGATCTGGGCGATGTTGAGGATGGCACGCGACGAGGACTTGTTCATCGCCTGCGGCTCGATCTGCCAGTCCAGGGTCGGGCGCACGTGGGCGAACACGCCCTGGGCCAGCTTTTCCAGCTCGCGCGAGTCGAAGTTCTCGGCCGAGGCCGAGGCGCCGAACGCCACGCGGGTGAACTGCAGCAGGTCGGCCAGCTTGCGGGCCGACGAGGCGATCAGGTTCATGGCGTCGTCGCGCATGTCCTGGGCCGCCGGGTCGTCCAGCAGATCCAGGCCCGAGACGATGGCGCTGGCCGGGCTGATGAAGTCATGGCACAGGCGCGCGGCCAGCATGGCGGCGAAGTCGGGACCCTGGACGTCCGTTTCGGGGGACGCGGAAGCGGGGGCCGCAAGGGAGGTCTCTGGGACGATGTCGGTCATGGCGGCGGACTCTGCCGTGATTTGAGGCTTTGGCAAACGGGGCCCGCCGCTCTAAACGAAGCCCGTGGTCGATCCGTTTCTAGAGCCCGGCGTTTTGGTGCGCCATCCCGGCCAGCCCGACTGGGGTCTGGGGCAGGTTCAGTCCGTGATCGGACACCGCGTGACCGTCAATTTCGAAGAGGCCGGCAAGCAGACCATCGACGCCAACCGCGTGCGTCTGGTCTTCGTCGGCGACGACCCCAGAGGACTGGGGTGAGGGGACAACAATGAGCAGCGAAAATCTCGCGGATTGGGGCCGCGCCCTGGCCACGATCACCGATGAGGCGGCGGCGGTCATCCTGCCGTTCTGGCGCACCGAGCTGGCCGTGGTCCAGAAGGCCGACGAGAGCCCGGTCACCGAAGCCGACCGCGCCGGCGAGCGCCTGATCCTGCGGCGACTGGCCGAGCTCTATCCGGACGTGCCGGTGATCTCCGAGGAGGACGCCAGCGAGTTCGGGACTCCCGACGCCGTGGGACCGCGCTTCTTCCTGGTCGATCCGGTCGACGGCACCAAGGCCTTCGTGCGCGGCGACCCCAACTTCACGGTCAATATCGGCCTGATCGACAACGGCGCGCCGGTCGCCGGCGCGGTCTGCGCCCCGGCCACGGGCGAGGTGTGGTTCACGACGGCGCAAGGGGCGGTGAAGCGCTCGGGCCCGGACGGGGCCGAGACGCCGGTCCACGTGCGTCCTTGGCCCACGGGCGAGGCTCTGGGTCTGGTCAGCCACACCATGCGCGAGGAGAACGCCGCGGAACTGGCCGCCCAATACGGTTTCGACCTGCGCGCGCCGATGGATAGCTCGATCAAGATGTGCCGCATCGCCGAGGGCTCGGCCGACATCTATCCGCGCCATGGTCCGACCTCGGAGTGGGACACCGCCGCCGCCCACGCGGTGGTGGTCGCGGCCGGCGGGACCTTCACCCAGCCGGACGGCTCGCCGTTCCTCTACGGCAAGGCCGACCAGGGCTTCCGCAACGGCTGGTTCGTGGTGCGCGGCGGGCCGGCGGCCTAGAGCGCGTTAGGTTTAAGTGTGAGCGGTTAAACCGCTCGAACGCGCTCTAAGTGTATGAAGATAGAGCCTGTTTATCTGGTTTAGATGGTTCCATCTAAACCAGACAGGCTCTAGGGAACCTCCTCCGTCACGGTCTCGCCGGGCGTCGTCATGATCGTCCCGGCCGAGGCCGCGACGATCGCGGCGATGGCCAGCCATTGGGTCAGGGCCAGGTGTTCGCGCAGGATGACGAGGCCCGCCAGCGCCCCGGCCGCCGGCTCCAGGCTCAGCATGACGCCGAAGCTTCGCTTGGGGATGGCGCGCAGGGCGATCATCTCCAGCGAATAGGGGATGGCGCTGGACATCACCGCCGCCACCAGGCCCAGCGCGATCAGCCTGGGCTGGAAGAGCGCGGTCCCGGCCGAGGCGACGCCGATCGGCACGACGATCAGGGCCGCGGCGGCCATGCCCAGCGCCACCGAGCGCCCGGCGTGCAGGTGGCCGGTCCGCTTGCCCAGGATGATATAGAGCGCCCACATCACCGCCGCGACGCAGGCGAAGCCGACCCCGACGGGATCCAGCGGCTTGGCGCCGGGATCGATCGGCAGCAGCAGGGCCAGGCCCAGGACGGCCAGGCCGATCCAGACGAAGTGGATCAGCTTGCGCGAGCTGGCGACCGAGACCGCCAGCGGCCCGATGAACTCGATGGCCACGGCCACGCCCAGCGGCACCGTGCGGATGGCCATGTAGAAGCTGAGGTTCAGCACGCCCATCACCGCGCCGTACAGCGCGACCCGGCCTAGATCTGCGCGCGAGATCGGATGCCGCCAGGGCCGCCAGACGAGCATCAGGATAAGCGCCGCGAACCCGACCCGATAGGCGCTGGTCCCCTGCGCGCCGACGACCGGAAACAGGCCCTTGGCCAGCGACGTGCCGACGCACAGCGTGACGATCGCCCCGATCAGGGCCGCATAGGGCAGGAAGCGTTGGCGGGCGGCGGACATCGGCCGCTTTTAGGGCCGCGAACCCTTCCCGTCATCCCGCGCACAAGGCGCGGGATGACGGTTTAGATCAGGCGCTTACTTCTTCACCCAGCCGCCATCCAGCGGCTTCCAGTATTGGCCCGGCGCCAGGCGGCTGTAGAGCTGCTTGGCGGTGGCCTGGCCGGCGGCGTCCTGGGTCACGCCGGTCTTGGCGGCGATGTCCTTGTAGGCGGCGGCGCGGCCGGTGTTGATCTCGGCCACCGAGGCGCGCAGGGACGCGTCGCCGCCGGACACGATGCCCAGATAGCCGTCGGCTTGCTCGCCGACCGTGCCAGCGGCCTTGGCGGCGTCCACGGCGGCCTTGGCGGCGGCGGATTGGGCCATGGCCAGGTTGGCGCCGGCGGCGGTCATCGCCAGGCCAAGGGCCAGAACCGTCATCGTCTTGCGGATCATGTCGGCTCTCCTTCTAGAACAGGTTGGGGTTTTGCTGGATCAGCGACTGGACTTCCTTGTCCAGCCGCACGCGCACATCGGCGTCCAGCTTGGCGTAGATGTTGATCGGGTCGACCTTCACGCGGACGGTGGGCGTGCAGGCGGCCGCGCCGAGCGCTCCCGTCGCGGCGAGGGTTAGCAAGAGGGCGCGCGTCTTCATGCGTGAAGTCTCCAGTTCGTATTCAGCTTGGCGGGTCAAGGTTGAACCGCGCCTGAACGGGTTTGGGCCGGCTTCGAGAAGGCGAGCTTCCAGGCATTGAGAAGCTCGTCGAAGTTCAGCGACGTGTCGAGGGTCAGATCGACGGGCGTCTTGGCCGGCAGGGCGATGCGCTTGTCGAAGGCGCGGCCGCGCAACAGGTCCAGGATACCGACCCGGGCCTTTTCGGGGACCTTGGGATCGTGCCGGCCCTTGATGTGGAAGAGCACGCCGAGGCGACCGTTGTCGGTGCTGTTCACGCCCGCCTCCATCTGGTCGAAGGCCAGGTTCTCCATGGCCTGATAGGCGAAGTCCTGGATGGCGTTGACCTGGGCCGGCGCCGGCGGCGGCGCGCCCGGGCTGTCGGCGGGGCTGGCCGCGACCCCGGTCAGGGCCGTGCGCGACAGCTCGACCCGGCCCGGCTGGATGGCGGTGATCCTGCCCTCGTGGAAGCGCAGGCCCTCGGGACCGAAGGTGAAAGGCAGGCGACCGTCGACCACGGCCTGCACCGTGACCTTCTCGGCCAGGGACGAGGCGGCGATCACCTCGCCCAGGTCCAGGTGCTCGATGACGATGACCCCGTTGAGCGGCTTGTCGACGCCCAGGGGCACGTCGATCGGTTCGATCGAGATCCGGCCCTTGGCGGCCTCGAACGTGGTCTTGGAGATCTTGAGGCTCTCGGCGGCAAGCTGGAACACCGACTCCACGGCCGTCAGCGGCACGATGGAGTCGATCTTGACGATCCTAAGGGTCTGGTCCGGGGCGGTGGTCAGGGGCGCCAGGCTGTCGAAGGCGACGGCGCCGTCCAGGGTGGCGACGAAGCCGATCGGACTGGTGAAGTCGATCTTGTCGGCGACCAGACGGCCCCGGCTGGTCGCCCCCCCTCCATTCGGATTTTGGGCGTCCCAGGCGAAGACGCCGGTGAAGCTGGCCGGGCCTCGCGCGTCGGTGGCGAAGGCGGCCATCGGCGACAGGTCGGCGGGCTGCAGGCCGTCCTTGGCGAAGGTCAGTTTCGAGGCGTCGATATCGGCCTGGCCGACGCCGGTCGCCACCACGTGGCGCAGGCGGATCTCGCCCAGCGGCGCGCCGACGGGCGTCGCGGCCTGGAAGGTCCCGTTCCAGAGACCGCCTGACAGCGTCAGGCCCCCCTTCGCCAGGATCGCATTGAAGCGGCGCTCCGGCGCGGCGTCGGTGACGGCGGCGCTGGCGACCTGAACGCTGGCGCGCTCGAAGCCGCCGGCCCCGCCCAGGGTCGCCTCGCCCTTGACGCCCCGGAGTTTGGCCTGGGCGAGGGCCAGTTCGCCTTCGGCGTCCTGGAAGCGCAAAGCCGCGTTCCAGCCGTTGGCCCCGGCCGTGACCAGCGGGGCTCTGGCTGGGCACAGGGTCGCCTTGATCGCGGTGACCGGGGCGTCGCCGAGGGCATAGGCCTTGGCGGTGATCGGCGCGCACTTGGGCGTGGTCAGGGTGAAGCGGCCGCCGGCGATCCGCGCCTGGCCATCGATCTGGCCGGTGACGCCCTGGATCGGCGGCAGGTCGAAGCTCTCGGTGGCGATGGTCAGCGGCGAGGTCATGATCCCGCCCGCGGCGCGCCAGTCGCTGGCCGTGATCCGCACCTTTGGCAGGCCGCCGCCCGCGAGCGCGACCTGCAAGGCGCCACGCGCCCCCTCCGGGCCCGCGTCCATCAGCAGGGCCTTCGGGGCGGCGGCGGTCAGCACGACGCCGTTGGACGCGGACAGGCGCGCCTCGCGGGGCAGGGTCAGCTTCGCGCGCGCGCCGCTGATCTCCAGCCCGACGGCGGGCAAGGCCAGGTCGAAGGTCCGCAGGGCCTGGCTCAACGGCTTGCCGTAGTCCGGGTTGGGGATCAGGGCCGCCAGGCGCTCGGCGTCCGGGCCCGAGACGGCGCTGTGGCCGCCGGCTGAGCCGTTCAGGGTCAGGAACAGGCCCTTGGCGCTCTGGTCGACCCGGCCGCTGGCGTTCAGCCGCGCCGAGGCCACGGCCAGCGCGCCGGCGGCCAGACGGTCGGCGCCGGCCTCGATCTTCAGCGGACCGTTGACGCTGGCGCCGTTGGCGTCGGCGATCAGGCCCAGATTGTCGGAGGTCGCTCGAGCGCGAAAAGCGCGGAGCGCGGTTCCGGCGGCCACGGCCTCGCCGACCCGCAACTGCGCGCTGGCGGCGCCGCGCAGGGTCAGCCGGCCGTCCTGGCGGCCGCCGGCGATGCGGGCGAGGTCGACGGCGAGGCTGGCCTCGCGGGCGTCCAGCGCCGGCGCCGACAGTCGCCCGCCGCGCAGGGCCGCGCGGCCTCGACCCAGGAAGGCGAAGCTCTCCAGCCCGCCGTCCAGGCGTCCGGTCAAGGAGAGGTCGCCGGTCACCGCCTCGCCCTGGGCGTCGCCGAAGCGGCCGTCCTCGGCGCGCAGGGTCAGCCGCGCTTCCAGCGGGCCGCTGGCGGTCATCCTGGCCAGGTCCGGATAGGGCAGGTCGGCGGAGAGCCTGACGGTGGTCCCGGCGAGGTCGGCGGCCTCGGCCTCCAGGCTGTCGAGGGCCAGCGAGACGTCTATGGTCAGCCGGTCGCCGCGCTTGCGGGCCGTGACGGTCGCGCCCTTGGCGTCGAGGACCAGGTTTCGCGCCGCATAGCGCAGCGGCGCCAGGCGGCCGTCGAAGCGCAGCAACTGGCCGTCGTCGAGGCTGGCGTCGCCGGTGATCCGGGCGCGGCCGCCGGGGGTGATCAGGTCCAGCCGCGCGTCCTCGACCAGCACGGCCGGTCCCGGGACGTTCGGCGTCTTGGGCGACTTCAGGAAGTCGTCGATCAGCGGCTGCAGGGCGCCGAAACGCACCTGGCCCTTGTCGTCGATGCTGGCCAGCACCCGCGGGCGGACCAGCCGCACGGCCTTGGTCTGGATGCCGAATTTCTCGCCGTTCCACGGCGCGGACAGGTCGTAGGCGACTTCCAGCCGGTCGGCGGCGAAGACGGGGTTGTCGCGCGAACCCAGGCGGACCTTGCCGGTGAAGCCTGTGGCGTCCAGGTCGTCCAGCTCGACGGCGGCCTCGACGCCATGCTCGCGCAGCCAGGCCTCGGCCAGCTCGCGGCTGATTTCGCGTCGGCCCGACCAGACCACGAGGCCGGTGGCGATCATGGCCAGCATCGACAGCGACAGGGCCTCGAGGCCGAGGTCGATCAGGCGCGCGCGATCCCAGGCCTTCCGGGGCGTCTTACGGGTTTCGGGGGCGGTCGGGGGCTCGGCCATCAGGTCCTTGGCAGTCCAGATCCTAGAAAAAGCCCCCCGGCTCAGCTTAGATCCCTACTTCGAAAAGCCCAGCACGTCCTGCATGTCGTAGAGGCCGGGCGGCTTTCCCTTCACCCAGACGGCGGCGGCGATGGCCCCGCGCGCGAACAGGCCCCGGTCGATGGCCGAGTGCGACAGGGTCAGGCTCTCGGACTCGCCGGCGAAGATCACGCTGTGCTCGCCGATGATCCCGCCGCCGCGCACGACCGAAAAGCCGATCGCGCCCTCCTTGCGGGGACCGGTGACGCCGTCGCGGCCGCGGTCGGCGACCTGGCCCAGGTCCACGCCGCGCCCTTCGGCGGCGGCTTCGCCCAGCATCAGCGCCGTGCCGGAGGGGGCGTCGATCTTGCGCTTGTGGTGGGCTTCGAAGACCTCGATGTCCCAGTCCTGGGCCGGCAGGGCGGCGGCGGCCTGACGCACCAACCCCATCAGCATGTTGACGCCCAGCGAATAGTTGCCCGAGCGGACGATGGCGACCTTCCGGGCGGCGTCGTCGATGCGGGCCAGCTGGTCGTCGGAGAAGCCGGTCGAACCGATGACCAGGGCCGGGCCGCCCCCATTCTTCTTAAACAAGACGGCGGCCGCCTCGGCTAGCAGCACCGAGGCTTCCGGCAGGGTGAAGTCGATCACGGCGTCCGTCGTCGCCAGGGCCTCGTCGCGTGAGACCAGACCGGCGCCATCCACGCCCGGACGTTCGAAGCGCGCGGTCACGACCGCGTCGGCGCGGCCCTCCACCGCCTTGGCCACGGCCTGGCCCATGCGGCCGTTGGCGCCGGCGATCGCGATCTTCACGGGCTGGGACAAGTCAGGCTCCAGTACAAAATGTACTTGAGGCAAATCGCCCAATCCGCCCCCTCGGGTCAACCTCTCCCGGGCTTCCCGAACGTCAGCGAAGTTGACGCAAGGCCAAGTCCAACAAGCGTTTGCTGGGATTTTCGCGTCCTTCCCCGGTTGTGACGCTCGGCGCCCCTCGCTACGGTGATCCCACATAAGGGCGTGTTCGCATCGATCGGCGCGTCCCTTCTTCAACTTGCGCAGCAGGAATGGGAAACGCCGGATGAGCGACGCGGAACGCAAGACCTTCACGGACGAGGAGGCCCTGGCCTTCCATCGCTATCCGACCCCCGGCAAGATCGCCATCGTGCCGACCAAGCCGATGGCCACCCAGCGCGACCTGTCGCTGGCCTATTCGCCCGGCGTCGCCGTGCCCGTCCACGCCATCGCCGCCGATCCGGACCTGGCCTACGAATACACCTCCAAGGGCAACCTGGTGGCGGTGATCTCCAACGGCACCGCGATCCTGGGCCTGGGCGACCTGGGCGCCCTGGCCAGCAAGCCGGTGATGGAAGGCAAGTCCGTCCTCTTCAAGCGCTTCGGCGACGTCGACAGCATCGACATCGAGATCAGCTCCAAGGATCCCGACGAGATCATCACGGTGGTCAAGAACATCGGGATCACCTTCGGCGGCATCAACCTGGAGGACATCAAGAGCCCCGAGTGCTTCCGCATCGAGACCGAGCTGCAGGAGCTGCTCGACATCCCGGTGTTCCACGACGACCAGCACGGCACGGCGATCATCTGCGCCGCCGGCCTGATCAACGCCTGCCACATCACTGGCAAGAAGCTGGAGGACGTGAAGGTCGTGCTGAACGGCCCCGGCGCGGCGGGCATCGCCTCGCTGGAGCTGATCAAGGCCATGGGCGTGCGTCCCGAAAACTGCATCGCCGTCGACTCCAAGGGGGTGCTCTACCAGGGCCGCACCGAGGGCATGAACCAGTGGAAGAGCGCCCACGCGGTCAAGACCGACAAGCGCACCCTGGCCGAGGCCGTCGCCGGCGCCGACGTGCTGCTGGGTCTGTCGGCCAAGGGCGCCTTCACGCCGGAGATCATCGCTTCGATGGCCCCCAACCCGGTCATCTTCGCCATGGCCAATCCCGATCCGGAGATCACGCCCGAAGAGGTGCACGCCGTGCGTCCCGACGCCATCATGGGCACCGGCCGCAGCGACTATCCCAACCAGGTCAACAACGTCCTGGGCTTTCCCTACATCTTCCGCGGCGCGCTTGACGTTCGCGCCAAGCGCGTGAACCACGAGATGAAGATCGCCTGCGCCCAGGCCCTGGCCATGCTGGCGCGCGAGGACGTGCCGGACGAGGTCGCCGCCGCCTATCACGGTCGCCAGCTGAAGTTCGGCCCCAACTACATCATCCCCTCGGCCTTCGATCCGCGCCTGATCTGGTACGTGCCGCCGTTCGTGGCCCAGGCGGCCATGGACACCGGCGTGGCCCGCAAGCCGATCGCCGACATGGACGCCTATCGCGCCGGCCTGGCCCAGCGCCTGGATCCGACGGCCGGCTTCCTGCAGAAGATCTCCGGCTCGGTGCTGGCCAATCCCAAGCGCATCGTGTTCGCCGAGGGCGAGGACCCCAGCGTCATCCGCGCGGCCTATGCCTATCAGACCGGCGGCTACGGCGCGGCCATCCTGTGCGGCCGCGAGAACCTGGTGCACGAGAACATGAAGCTCGTGGGCCTGGATCCGGAGACGGCGGGCCTCGAGATCGTCAACGCCCGCCTGTCCGACCGCAATCCGGACTATGTCGACGCCCTCTACGCCCGCCTGCAGCGCCAGGGTTACCTGAAGCGCGACGTCCAGCGCCTGATCAACCAGGACCGCAACAGCTTCGCCGCCTCGATGGTCACGCTGGGCGAGGCCGACTGCATGGTCACCGGCGTCACCCGCAGCTTCGACCAGGCCCTGGAAGAGGTGCTGCGCGTCGTCGACCCCGCCCCCGGCGGCCGGATCATGGGCATGTCGGTGGTGCTGGCCAAGGGCCGCACGATCTTCGTGGCCGACACCAACGTCACAGAGCTGCCCGAGGCCGAGGAACTGGTCGAGATCGCCTGCGAGGCCGCTCGCGCCGTCCGCCGCCTGGGCTTCAAGCCGCGCGTGGCCTTCATGAGCTATTCGACCTTCGGCAACCCGATGGGCCTGCGCTCGGAAAAGGTGCGCGAGGCCGTGGCCATGCTCGACGAGATGGACGTCGACTTCGAATACGAGGGCGAAATGCCGCCCGAGCTGGCCCTGGATCCTGAAAAGCGGGCCAACTATCCGTTCATGCGCCTGACCGACAGCGCCAATATCCTGATCATGCCGGCCATCCACGCCGCCTCGATCTCGACCAAGCTGGTGCAGTCGCTGGGCGGGGCCACGGTGATCGGCCCTGTGCTGCTGGGCCTGTCCAAGTCGATCCAGATCGCCCCGCTGTCGGCCTCGGTGTCCAAGATCCTGAACATGGCGATGATGGCGGCCTACGACCAGCCGGAGGAGGAAGTGGCTGACTAAGCTTCGCCGGGCGCCTCCGCGTCAGGGCGTCACAGGGCCTTTTGGGCCTGTCTGGCGTACCCATCTTGTTCTCGTCGGCAACAGTAAGCCGACGCGTAAGCCCTCCGGCCGGCGTCATCCCCTTGCGACGCCGGCCGGCCCTTACGCGACAGCGCCCCCGGTCGCGGGAGGGTTCACGGGGATAGAGGGCGTTGTATCCCCGGCGTTGGCGGCGTCGAACCCCACGAAATCAACAACTTCCCACTTTTATACGCCCCTGAATGATCCGCGTTGAATCCGCCGCGATACTCAATGCGTCCCCGTCGCGGGGGAGGGCGTTTGGATCCGGCCCAAAACGGCGGCGGGGATAGGTTGAGCGGGGCCGCTGGCGGTTCCTGGAGGCTCGAAAGTCGCCCCGTCCGTACTCTTCAGGCGGATCGGTTGGCGAACGGGCGGTCTCCGGGATCAAAGCCATCAGCGGAGCGACAGGGCGGTGATCGTACAAGCCGCCTATCGTGGACCGTCGGGCTGGAGACGGATGTAGCCGATCCAGTTGGTCCGCGCCCGTCCGGGGGCTAGTGGGGTCCCGAGCTGAAAGACGCTCACGCCCCCCATCCTCACGGGCAAGAACAGCCTGGCGGAGCGGTCAAGCGAGCCGAAACACAACAAACCTCACGGTCTCCGGGTTCGCCCGGCCGCTCCGTCGCCTCCCCATCCCACTCGCAGCCGCACGGCGCGAGGTCGATGAAACACGTTCCCTCTCCCTGGACGGGGGAGGGGGGTGTCTTCAGAAGCCCAGGGCTTGCATCCTGCCTGCCCCGCACGTAACTCCCCCGCACCATGAGCATTCCCGCCCTTGGGGCCAAGATCTGCGGACTGTCGACGCCCGAGACGGTGAAGGCCGCCTTCGATGGCGGGGCGGCGTTCCTGGGCTTCGTCTTCTTCGACAAGAGCCCGCGCGACGTCGCGCCCGAGACCGCCGCGCGGCTGGTCGAGCCGGCCAAAGGCGAAATGTGGCGCGGTCGCGGCGTGAAGACCGTCGCCGTAACGGTCGATCCCGACGACGCCCTGATCGACCGCCTGATGTCCACGATGCGGCCCGACCTGATCCAGGTTCACGGCAAGGAGACGCCCTCGCGGGTCCGCGAGATCGCCGCCCGCGCCGGCGTCGGCGTGATCAAGGCCTTCTCGGTGTCGTCCTCCGCCGATGTCGACCAGGCCACGGCCTTCGATGGCGTCGCCGAACACCTGATGTTCGACGCCAGGCCGCTGGAAGGCTCCGCCCTGCCCGGGGGCACAGGCGCACGGTTCGACTGGGGACTGCTGGCCGATCGGCGCTTTTCTCGCCCGCATTTCCTGGCCGGCGGCCTCGATCCGTGGAACGTGGCGGACGCGATCCGGGTCTCCGGAACCCCGCTGGTGGACGTTTCCTCTGGCGTGGAGCGCGGTCCGGGCCTAAAGGACCCGGCTCTGATCGCGGCGTTCCTCGACGCCGTCAAACGCGTCTAGCCTTTGGTGAGCTCTTGAACGCCCCCGCAAAGCCTAACGACTGGTCGGCCTATCCTGACGCCAAGGGCCGCTTCGGCGACTACGGCGGCCTCTATGTGGCCGAGACGCTGATGCCGCTCGTGCTGGAGCTGGACCGCGCCTACACGGAAGCCAAGAACGATCCGAGCTTCCAGAACGAGCTCAAGGGCTACCTGACGCACTATGTCGGCCGGCCCAGCCCGCTCTATTTCGCCGAGCGCCTGACCCGCCACCTC
The DNA here is from genome assembly GCF_058798735.1 of Caulobacter sp. GW822-FHT07D08. NCBI lineage: Bacteria > Pseudomonadati > Pseudomonadota > Alphaproteobacteria > Caulobacterales > Caulobacteraceae > Caulobacter > Caulobacter sp. GW822-FHT07D08. The sequence continues at coordinate 16,931 of NZ_JBXAKU010000024.1, read as the reverse complement.
GGCGGCGCGAAGATCTATTTCAAGCGCGAGGAGCTGAACCACACCGGCGCGCACAAGATCAACAACTGCATGGGCCAGATCCTGCTGGCCCAGCGCATGGGCAAGACCCGGATCATCGCCGAGACCGGCGCGGGCCAGCACGGCGTGGCCAGCGCCACCGTCACGGCCCGCTTCGGCCTGCCTTGCGTGGTTTATATGGGCGCGGTCGACGTCGCCCGGCAGAAGCCCAACGTCTTCCGCATGAACCTCTTGGGCGCGGAAGTCCGCCCGGTGACCTCGGGCGCGGCGACCCTCAAGGACGCCATGAACGAGGCGATGCGCGACTGGGTCACCAATGTCGACGACACCTATTACATGATCGGCACCGCCGCCGGCCCGCATCCCTATCCGGCCATGGTTCGGGATTTCCAGGCGGTGATCGGCACCGAGACCCGCGAGCAGATCCAGGAAATGGAAGGCCGGCTGCCCGACGCGGTGGTCGCCTGCGTCGGCGGCGGCAGCAACGCCATCGGCATGTTCCACCCGTTCCTGGCCGACGAGAGCGTCAAGATCTACGGCGTCGAGGCCTCGGGCCACGGCCTGGAGACCGACAAGCACGCCGCGTCCCTGACCGGCGGCCGTCCGGGCGTCCTGCATGGCAACAAGACCTATCTGCTGCAGGACGAGGACGGCCAGATCCTGGACGCCCACTCGATCTCGGCGGGCCTGGACTATCCGGGCATCGGTCCCGAGCACTCGTTCCTGCACGACATCGGCCGGGCCCAGTACCTGACCTGCACCGACGACGAGGCCCTGAAGGCCTTCCAGCTGTGCGCCGAGCTCGAGGGCATCATCCCGGCCCTGGAAAGCGCCCACGCGATCGCCAAGCTGCCGCAGCTGGCCAAGGAGATCGGCGAGGGCGGCGTGATCGTGCTGTGCCTGTCGGGCCGGGGCGACAAGGACATCTTCACCGTGGCCGACGCCCTCGGGCGGACGATCTAGGGTACAGACCGCTTGACCAAAGACCGCATCGACCGTCGCTTCGCGGCGCTGAAGGCCGAGGGCCGCGCCGCTTTCGTGGCTTACGTCATGGCCGGGGATCCGGACGCGGCGACCGCGCTCGAGATCGTCAAGGGCCTGCCGGCCGCCGGCGCCGACCTGATCGAGCTGGGCTTTCCATTTTCGGACCCGATGGCGGAGGGGCCGACCATCCAGCGCGCCAGCCAGCGCGCCCTGGCCCAGAAGATGACGCTGAACGGGACGCTGGACATCGTCCGCGCCTTCCGCGAGGGCGACCAGGACACGCCGGTCATCCTGATGGGCTATCTGAACCCAGTGCTGAACCGCGGCTTCGAAAGCTTCGCCGTCGCCGCCGCCAAGGCGGGCGTCGACGGCCTGATCATCGTCGATTGTCCGCCCGAGGAAGCCGATCCGCTGACGGATGCGCTGGAGGCCGAAGGTATCGCCCTGATCCGTCTGGCGGCGCCGACCACCGACGATGCGCGCCTGCCGATGGTGGTCCGCCGCACCTCGGGCTTCGTCTACTACGTCTCGGTCGCCGGCGTGACCGGGGTGAAGTCGGCCGACGCCGCCGATGTCGCGCCCGCCGTCGAGCGGCTGCGCAAGGCCTCGGGCCTGCCGGTCGCGGTGGGCTTTGGCATCCGCACCCCTGAGCAGGCCGCCGCCGTCGCCCGCGTGGCCGACGCCGCCGTGGTGGGCTCCGCGCTCGTCGACGAAATCGAGTCCGCGGCCCAGTTGAACGAAAACGTGACCGAGAAGGTTCTTCTCAAGGCGTCGGAGCTGGCTAAGGCTGTGTGTTCGGCGCGAGTCGGGACGAAGTGAGGCTCTAAGGCTATGGCTATGGCTGAACCCCAGGACCCGAAAAAGGGCGACAAGAAAGTGGCGACGGACCGCCGAGGCGGCTGGCTGTCGCGGATCGCGCCGGGCGTGCGCGGCGCGTTCGCCAAGCGCGAGACGCCCGAGAACCTCTGGGTCAAGTGTCCCGACACGGGCGAGATGATCTTCCGCTCCGACCTGGAGGCGGCCCTGTGGGTCACCCCGGCCGGTCGCCACATGCGGATCGGGCCCGAAGCCCGCTTCAAGTTCACGTTCGACGACGGCCAGTACGAGGCCCTGCCGACCCCGTCGGTCGCCGAGGATCCGCTGCATTTCTCGGACGGCAAGCCCTACAAGGATCGCCTGGCCGCGGCTCGCAAGGCCACCGGCGAGCCCGACGCCATGGCCATCGGCTATGGCAAGGTCGCCGGCGTCGACGCCGTGGTGCTGGTCCAGGACTTCGCCTTCATGGGCGGTTCGCTGGGCATGGCCGCGGGCGAGGGCTTCATCGCCGCCGCCAAGGCCGCGCTCGAGCGTGAAGTCCCGATGATCGCCTTCACCGCCGCCGGCGGCGCCCGGATGCAGGAAGGCGCGCTGTCGCTGATGCAGATGGCCCGCACGACCCTGGCCATCAACGAGCTGAAGGACGCGGCCCTGCCCTATGTCGTGGTCCTCACCGACCCGACCACCGGCGGCGTCACCGCCTCCTACGCCATGCTGGGCGACGTTCACCTGGCCGAGCCGGGCGCCCTGATCGGCTTCGCCGGTCCGCGCGTCATCGAGCAGACCATCCGCGAGACCCTGCCGCCGGGCTTCCAGCGCTCGGAATATCTGGTCGAGAAGGGCATGGTCGACCGCGTCACTCACCGCAAGGACCTGCCGCAGGTGCTGGGTTCGATCCTGGGCACCCTGATGATGGGCCGCAACCGCAAGGCGGCTTGAGCTCGAACTTGGCCGAGCATCTCCGCGCTCACGACGCCGCGCTCGAGCGGCTCAAGGCGCTGCATCCCAAGCTGATCGACCTGTCGCTGGACCGGATGCGGCGGCTTTGCGCGGCGCTGGGCGATCCGCAGGACCGCCTGCCGCCGGTGATCCACGTGGCCGGCACCAACGGCAAGGGCTCGACGGTCGCCTATCTCCGGGCCATGGCCGAGGCGGCCGGGCTCAAGGTCCACGTCTTCACCTCGCCGCATCTGGTGCGCTTCGCCGAACGGATCCGCCTGGCCGGAACCCTGATCACCGACGCCCATCTGGCTGATGTGCTGGACCGTGTCGAGGCCGCCAACGCCGGCCTGCCGATCACCTTCTTCGAGATCACCACGGCCGCCGCCTTCGTCGCCTTCGCCGAGGTTCCGGCCGATCTGTGCATCGTCGAGGTCGGGCTGGGCGGCATATTGGACGCCACCAACGTCATCCAGAGGCCGGCGGTCTGCGTCATCGCCCCGGTGGACATCGACCATCGCGAGTTCCTGGGCGACACCATCGCCAAGATCGCCGTCGAAAAGGCCGGGATCATCAAGCCGGACGCGTCGGCTGTCTCGGCCCGCCAGCATGGCGAAGCCGAAGACGTGCTGGAGACCACGGCCGCCCTGGCCGGCGTCGAACTGACCCTGATGGGCCGCGATTTCGACGCCTGGAACGAGCGGGGCCGGCTGCTGGTCCAGATGCAGGACCGTCTGCTGGACCTGCCGGCTCCGTCCTTGCTCGGCGAGCACCAGTTCGCCAATGCCGGCCTGGCCGTCGCCGCCCTGCTGGCGCTGGCCGATCCCCGCATCGACGAGGCGGCCATGGGGCGGGGGATCGCAAGCGCGGTCTGGCCGGCCCGCTTCCAGCGCCTGACCGCCGGCCCGCTGGCCGAGCGCGCCAAGGCCGCCGGGGCCGACCTCTGGCTGGACGGCGGCCACAATCCGCACGCCGGCCGCGCCGTCTCCCGCGCCGTCGCCGATCTGGCAGCCCGCGACGGCCGGCCGGTGGCGCTGATCTCGGGCCTGCTGGCCAACAAGGACGCCGCCGGCTTCTTCGGCCCCTTCCGGGGCGTGGCGGCCAAGGTCTTCACCGTCACCTTCGAAGGCGCCGCCGCCGCCAGCGCCGCCGATACGGCCGCCGCCGCCGAGCTGGCCGGCCTGAGGGCCTGCGCCTGCGACTCGGTCGAGGACGCCCTGGACCGGGCCCTCAAGCTGGAGCCGACGCCCCACGTCCTGATCTGCGGCTCGCTCTACCTGGCTGGCGAGGTCCTGGCGATGAGCCCAGAGACTTGGCCGACCTAAAAGCGTAAGGCTGAGCCCACGCCGATAGGGCGGCGCGGCCCGCTGGACATCCTCGGCGAGCGCACCCGTCCTGGCAGGAACCGCCGATGGCCAAGGGTCAGAAGAAGTCGAACAAGGAAGTCCGCAAACCGAAGGCCGAAAAGAAAGCCCCTCCGGTCTCGGTCTCGCCGTTCATCGTGACGCCCAAGAAGTAGGCCGACACGAAAAACGCCCGCCCCGGAGACCGGAGCGGGCGTCTTCAATTCAGCCGCGAAAGCCGCTTAGGCCGGTTGAACGCCGGCTTCGTTCAGCCATTCGAGGATCTTCTGCTTGGGCATGGCGCCGACCTTCATCGAGGTCATCTGGCCATCGCGGAACAGCATCATGGTCGGAATGCCGCGAACGCCGTAGCGCGACGGGGTCGTCGGGCTGTCCTCGATATTCACCTTGGCGACGGTGACGACGTCGGCCAGCTCTTCCGAGATCTGCTCCAGGGCCGGGGCGATCTGCTTACACGGACCGCACCACTCGGCCCAGAAGTCCACCAGCACGGGCTTGCTGGCCTTCAGGACGTCGGATTCGAAGGTGGCGTCGGTCACCACAACGGTGCTCATGGCTTGCTCCAGTCTGGCGTCACGCGTTCGGCGCGGAGGACGCGATAAGGTCAATGTGCCCGGATTCGTTCCGAGCGCTCGCAGCAGATGTAGGAGGACGGAGCGCGTCCGGCAACGGCCTTAGGTCAGTCGCGCCAGAGCCTGGGCCATCACCTTTTCTGGAACCGGCATCAGCTTGGGGCCGTCCGTCCATACCAAAGCCGCTTCGACCGTTCTGCCGGGGAACACCTCTCGCAGTACGGCGGCATAGACCGCCATCTGGGCCAGATAGGCCGGGTCGGCGTCCTCGATCCGGTCGGGCGAGGGGCGATTGGTCTTGTAGTCGACCACCAGCACGCGACCTTCGTCGACCACCAGCCGGTCCACGCGACCCGAGACGGCCAGCCCTTTCGGCAGATGGGCGCTGGTCCCCGCCAGGGCGACCTCGGCGCGAGAGCCGGGGCCGAACACGGCGGCGAACCGCGAATCATCCAGCACGCCGAAGGCGGCTTGGGCCATCTCCTCACGCTGCGCGTCGGTCAGGTCGCGTTCGGCGGTCAGCAGGCGTCGGGCGGCGGTGGCGCGTTGGTCCGGCGCGACCTCGGGCAGCAGCTGCAGCAGCTTGTGGACGATCTCGCCCCGCCGGTAGCGGCCCAGGCCCGAGACCCTGGCCAGCGGCGAGGGGGCCGGGACGCGGGCGTTGTCCTCGATCCGCGACGGCGCGGCGTAGCGGGCGGCGGCGGGCTCCGGCGGCGCGTCGACCTTGATCCAGGCCGGCGCGGACGCCGAATCGCGGACGGTATCCTCGACGCGCGGGGCGCTGACCGGATCGGGACCGAAGCGCAGGAAGGCTGTTTCATCCTCGCCAATTGACCGCACCTCCGGGGCGATGTCGGCATGCCCGAAGGCGGCGCGGGCGGCGGCGTACCAGCCGCCGACCTTGTCGTCCTTGGTCCGGGCGTCGATGCGGCCGCACAGGATCAGCCGGTCCCGGGCGCGGGTCAGGGCCACGTACAGCAGGCGCAGGGCCTCCTGACTTTCCTTGTCCTCGCGCAGTTTGCGAGCGCGCGCCGAGGCGTCGCAGTCGCCCTTGCCGCTGGCGCACCACAGCAGGCCGCCATCCTCGGTGACCAGCAGCGGTGAACCGCCGGCCCCGCGCTTGACCGTGGTCTCGGGCAGGAAGACGATCGGCGCCTCCAGGCCCTTGGAGCCGTGGGCGGTCATCACTCGCACCTCGCGCCGGGCGCCCTCCATCTCGCGCTTGACCACGATGTCCAGCGCCGCGAAGTCGGCGACCAGGGCCTCGAGGTCGCGCACGCCGCGCTGCTCGGCCTCCATCACCTGGGCCAGGAACTCGTCGAGCGCCTCTTCGGCCTCGGCCCCCAGGCGGGTCAGCACCTTGGCGCGGTGCGAGCGGCCGGTGGCGTCGGCCAGGCCCAGCCAGCCAGCGAAGAACTCGAATGGCTGGCGCTTGCGGCCTTCCGTAAGCGCCCAGTCCAGCACGGTCCGCGCCGTGGTCCATTCCGGACGTTCCTCGGCCCGGCGGCGCAGTTCGGCCCACAAGGTGGCCCGGCGGCCCTTGGCCAGGGCGTAGACGTCCTCGTCGGTCAAGGCGCAGAACGGCGACTTCAGCAGCGCCGCCAGGGTCAGGTCGTCATCCGGGAACAGGATGAATCGCCCGAGCGCCAGCAGGTCCTCGAAGGCGATGTGGCTGGACAGCGACAGCCGGTCAGCCCCCGCCACCGGCACGCCCCGTCGCTTCAGGGCCCGGATGATCTCCTCGAACAGCACCTTGCGGCGGCGAACGAGGACGAGAATGTCGCCGGCGTGGGCGGCGCGGTGGCGGCCGATCTCCTTGTCGAACACGGCGTCGCCGCGCTCCAGGATCGCTTTCGTCTCGGCCGCGATGGCCTCGGCCAGGCGGCGGTTGGCGCTACGCTCGCCTTCCGAGTCGACGGGCGCCTCCCAAGCCTCGCGCTCCTCGCCCGGCAGCTCGCGGGTCAGGGGCCAAAGATCGACGCAGCCAGGATGGCCGTGGCGAAACAGCTCATGGCGGACAAGGTCCTGGCCCACGGGTGGCGGCACCCCCTCGCGGGTCTCGGGATCGGAGAACAGGGCGTCGACGAAGCTCAGCACCTCGCGGGTCGAGCGATATGACACCGTCAGCGGCACGCCCTTGCCGACCGCGCCGACGGCCTCGATGCGGGTGATGTAACCCTGCGTCTCGACCAGTAGTCTTTGCGGGTCAGCGCCCTGGAACGAATAGATCGACTGCTTCTCGTCGCCGACCACGAACAGGGTCCGCTCGGCCCGGCGACCACTCCAGCCCTCCGACGTCTCGCCGACGAAGAAGTCGGCGGTCAGGGCGGACAGGATTTCCCACTGCTCCGGCGCGGTGTCCTGGGCCTCGTCCAGCAGGATGTGATCGATGCCGCCGTCCAGCTTGTAGAGCACCCAGGCGGCCTCGACTTTTTCGGTCAGCAGTACGCGGGTCTTGTCGATCAGGTCGGTGAAGTCCAGCGCGCCGCGGGCGTCCTTTTCGATCCGGTGGGAGGTCACATAGAGCACCGCCAGCCGCAGGGCGTCGGCGGTGTCCTCGGCCACCTTGGCGGCGCGGACCCGTTCGCGGGCGGCCTCCAGCTTGGCCTGGTCAAGCAGCAGGGCCTCCCGAAGGCCCTCGCGGCTCTTCAGGCCCGAGGTCTTGCCCGGCCAGGTCGCCGGCGCGCCCTCGCCGCCCTCGGTGAACAGGGCGCGGAGGGCAAGATCCAGCGTGGCGTCCGGATCGCGGGCCACGGCGGCCAAGCCTTCCGCGTACTTGGCGTCCTGCTTGCCGCCGCCATCGAAGAGCACCGTGGCCGCCGCTCGCCAGGCGCCGAGGTCCAGCCGCGCCATGGCCTGGGCCGCGAGGTCGCCGGCCGAGGTCGGCGTATCAAAACCGCAGCGCTCCCAGGCGTCAGCCACGGCTTCGGACAGCCCGCCGCATCGCGCCACATAGGCCATGATCTGGCCGCGTCGGGCCTCGAAGCCCGCGAACATGTTCTCGAAGCTCTGGAAGTCCAGCGCCACGGAGAAGCGGGCGTAGGCCTCCGAGAATGCGTCTTCGTGCGTATCGACCCATTGGGCCGTGGCGCGGCGGGCGGCGCGGGCGATGGCGGCGCCCGCCTGGTCGTCCATCACCGTGAAGCCGGGCGAGACCCCGGCCTCCAGGGGGAAGCGCCGCAGCAGCTTTTCGCAGAAGGCGTGGATCGTCTGGATCTTCAGGCCGCCCGGCGTTTCCAGCGCCTTGGCGAACAGGGCGCGGGCGTCCGACAGGCCCTTGGCGTTGTAAGCTGCATCCGTTTCGCCCACGAGCTTGATCAACTCGGCCCGCAGGTCGGCGTCGCTGGTCACCGACCATTTGCCCAGCCGCTCGAACAGGCGGCGCTGCATCTCGGCGGCGGCGGCCTTGGTGTAGGTCACGCAAAGGATCGCCTGGGGCTCGACCCCGGCCAGCAGCAGGCGCGCGACCCGGTCGATCAGGGTCTTGGTCTTGCCCGAGCCGGCATTGGCGGTGACGAAGGCCGAGATCGTCGGGTCGGCCGCGATGCGCTGATGATCGGGCGCGCTCATTCGCCGTCCCCGTCGTCGCCGCTGGTCGACCATTCGAACACCCGCGCCAGGTGGGCGTAGTCGCCGGGATGCTCCTTGACGAACTGCGGCGCGACCCGCGAGCGGTAGGGCTCTGTCGGATCGTCATAACGGGCGATCAGCGTGGAGAGGCCCTCCAGCGCCTTGGCGGCGGCGGCGCTGCTCTCCTCGCCGGCCAGGGCGCGGACCTGCTCCTCGCCAGCGGGGCGGCGGCCCGTGACGCGGACATAGGTCAGGTCGCCGGGCGCGGGGCTGCCCAGGTCGGGGAACCCGCCGTGCATCAGGATCGCCGCCGTCAGGGTCAGCTGCGGCGAAAAGCCGGTGTCGACCTGCTTCTGCGACGGGGCGGCGCCGGTCTTGTAGTCGAGGATGTGGGCGGTCCCGTCGGCGGTCGGCTCGATCCGGTCGGCCTTGGCGGTCAGGGTGAAGGGGCGGCCGTTGATGCTGAGCGACAGCTCGCCCGCCGCCTCGACCACGACCTTGCGCGCCGTGACGCGGCGATGACGCTCCCAGTCGGCGACCCACAGGGCGGCCTCGCGGGCCAGGGCCTTCTCGCGGGTCAAGGCGGTGGGCGGCATGCCCGCCGCGACCAAGGCGTCGATATAGAAGCGTTCGAACACGCCGGCGGCCTCAAGGGGCACGGCGTCGGGATAGGTCTCGGCGAATGTCTCGAAGGCCGCGTGGATGGCGGTGCCCCGGGCGCGGGCCTCGACCGGCTCGTCGGGGCGTTCCAGCGGATAGAGCTTGAGGATGTCGCGGGCCCAGACGGCGTAAGGGTCGCGGGTCAGGGCCTCGACGCGGGTGACGGCCATCCTGCGCGGGCGGTCCTCGACCGGCGGGGTCGGGGCCGGGCGGCCGATCGGTGCGTAGGGATCGGGGGCGTCGAGGGCGCGGACCCAGTCCAGCACGTCGTCGCGGCGGGGCAGAGACAGCCCTGCGCCGGCGGCCAGGGTCTTCAGCCGCCACAGCCAGCGCGACTCGACGGCCGGCGCGCCGCCGCGTCGCTCGCAATGGACCAGCACCACGTCTGGCGCGCTGGCGGCCTGGGCGAAGTCGTGGGCGGTCAGGCCGATCTTGCGCTCGGGCGGCGGCAGGCCCAGGCGCGAGCGCATCGGCCGCGACAGGAACGGGTCGATCGGCGCGCCCTGCGGCCAGACGCCTTCCTCCAGCCCGGCCAGCACCAGGCGGTCGGCGCGAACCAGGCGGGCCTCGATGGCGCCCAGGATCCGCAGACGCGGATGGGTGGCGCCGCCGACGCGCACGGTCTCCTCGTTGACCAGCCGGTCGAGGATGTCGGCGAAGGCCTGGGGCGAGGCGTCCGGCAGGGGCTCGCCGTCCTGGATCAGGGCGGCCATCAGGGCGCCCAGGCACTCGCCCGCGCCACCGGCCCACAGGCGACTGACCGCGATCAGGCCTTCCAGCGCCTCGACCAGGGCCTGGGCGGCCCGGCAAGGCGGAGCGAAGCCGTCCGCATAGGGCCCTGCGGCGTGGTCGACGGCGGCCAGGACGCGGTCGCAAAGCGCGAGGGCGTCTGGCGCGTCCCTCAGCCGGGCGCGCAGCACCTCGGCGGAGCCCGGCGCGGCGCCGCGCAGGCCCTTGCGTTCCAGCATCGCGGCGGCGGGCGCCTCGTCCTCGCCCAGAACCAGGGGGTGCTTGGCGAAGGCCAGCAGGCGGACCGGGTTCAGCGGCTCCTCGACCAGCCGCGCCAGGTGCAGGGCCAGGATCGCCGAGCCGGCTGCGGCCAGAGGCGCGCCGGCCGAGCTGTCGGGGATCACGCCCCAGCGTTGCAGGCGGGTCATCACCCGGCGGGCCAGGGTCTGGTCGGGCGTGACGAGGGCGGCGGTCTTGTCCGGCGTCTCCAGCGCCTCGCGCAGCAGCAAGGCGCAGGCGCCGGCGGCCTCCTCCTCGGCGCGCGCGGCGATGACCGAGAAGCCGGTCAGGCCCTCGGCGACGGGGTCGAGGTCCGGGGCCTCGGCGCGCAGGGCGGCGATCTGGGCCAGCCAGTCGGCGGTGGCCTCGGCCGGACGCAGGGCCTCGTTGACGATCCGCCGCCGCCAGCGGCCGCGGCTGTCGACATCGGGAACCCAGGCGCGGACATCCGAACGCGCGACGCCGGCGCGGTCCAGAAGGCGCTTCATCGCGCCTTGCGGATGCTGCTCGCCCTGGGAGCCTTCGATCTGGGTCCAGGCGCTGTCGGCCAGGTCCTCGTCGAGGCCTGGCAGCACCACGGCGCCCTTGGGCGCGGCGGCGATGACGCGCAGCAGGTCGGCGGTGGCGGGCGCGGTGCCAGTCGAGCCGGCGGCGACCAGCACCTCGGTCGGCGGATTCTCGGCCCATTGTCTTTCCAAGGCCCGCAGCAGCTTCACCCGGCGCTCGGAGACGTCGATCAGGCCCAGGGTTTCCAGGCGCTCTGGCCAGGCGGTCAGCACGCCCTTCAGGAAGCGGGCCGAGACCTGCCAGTGCTGGGCCAGGTCGCCCTCGGCCAGGCCGTCCAGCTTGTCGGCGAACGGAACCTCCTCGATCTGACAGCTGTCGAGGAAGTCGGACAGGGCCTTGGCCAGTTCCAGGGCCTGAACCGGGCCGGGCTTGAACGACAGCTTGTCGCCATGGTCGATCACCAGCCGCGCCAGCTCGAACCGGCGGCGACGCGACGATATGGCTGGCGGAAAGTCGAGGGACAGCTCACCGGGTTCGAAGGGCGGCTCGCCTTCGTCCAGGTCGCCCAGCGGTCGGATCTGCGGCAGCAGCAGCGCCCGACCGCCGCCGACCGCCAGGAAGGCGTCGGCCAGGGCGCGGGCGCCGCGGCGGGTCGGGGTCAGGACGGTGGCGCGGGGCAGGGCCTCGGGCCCCAGCGGCTCCAGCGTGTTCAGTAGACCGCGCGCCAGGTCATCGACGAACGGCCGATGGGCGGGGATCGAGAACCAGCGCGGCCCCGGTCTTTCGAAGAAGGGGGCCGGTCCGCTCATCGTTCGGCCAAATCGCCTTGGGAGAGCCTGGCTTCGGCCGCCAGCCTGGCGTCGGGATCGCCGACGTGCATCCACAGGCCATCAGGCGCGACGCCGTGGACGCGGTGGTCGGCGGCCAGACGTTTCCATAGGGGCAGCAGAGAGAAAGGGCCTTCCGGCCCGTCGGCGGTGATGGTCGGCTTGCAGATATGGACGCCGACATAGACCAGCGGCGCGGTCTCGCCGGGATTCTTGAAGCGGACGACGCCGTCTTCGAGGAACACGTCGCCGCTGTCGTGGAAGCCTAGTGAGGCCGAGGTCGAGGCCAGCATCAGGCAGACGTCCATCGTCTCGGGGTTCCAGGCGGCGGCCACGGCGTCGATGGCCGGACCGGCGTGCTCGATCCACACGGAGTCGATATTGGCCACGAAGACCGGACCCTCACCCAGCAGCGGCAAGGCGTGCTTGACGCCGCCGCCCGTCTCCAGGGCCTGAGGCCGCTCGTCGGAGATGACGATCTTCGGGCCAAGCCCCTTGGCCTGGCGAGCCTTGAGGTGAGCTTCGACCAGATCGGCGAAGTAGTGGACATTGACCACGGCGGTCTCGACCCCGGCGGCGGCCAGGCGGTCCAGCATGTGGTCGATCAGCGCCTTGCCGGCGACCTCGACCAGGGCCTTGGGCCGGTCGTTGGTCAGCGGGCGCATGCGGGTGCCGAGGCCGGCGGCCAGCACCATCGCGACCTTGGGCCCAACGGGGGGAGCGCTCATCGGCGGCCCTCGGCGGGAACGTGCTGGTCGAACCAGGCCTTCAGGCCGGCCAGCGCCGGATCGTTCAGGTTCCGCTCCAGATAGCGCCAGGTGCGCGGCATGAAGGCCTCGTACTGACGACGGCCCAGCAGGGCCTGGCGGGCGAAGACCCGGCCCAGGATGCGGGCGGCGTTCGAGGCGGCCAGGGCGCGGTAGTCGGCGATGAAGGCCTCGCGGTCGACTTGCGGCCGGGCGGCCAGATAGCGGTCCAGCATGGCCGCTTCCAGTTCCGGCGACACGTCGCGGCGGGCGTCCTGCAGCAGGTGGGTCAGGTCCCAGGCGGGGTGGGCGCGCAGGGCGTCCTGGAAGTCCAGCAGGCCGACGCGGGCGACGCCGTCGCGCTCGGGCAGCCACAGCAGGTTCTGGGCATGGTAGTCGCGATGGCTGAAGACGCTGGCCCCGGCCTCGCCGCGCACCCAGACGGGCGCCCACAGCGCGCCCCACGCGGCGACGGCCTCGGGGCTGAAGGCCGGAAGGCCGGCGAACTGGGGCCACCATTCCAGGAAGGTGTCGGTGGCGTATTTCAGGGCCAGGGTGTCGTAGGTCAGCAGCGGCCAGCGGATCTCGTCGACGGCCAGAACGTCCGGAGGCGTCTCGGCGTGCAGGGCCACCTGCAGGTCGACGGCGGCCTCGTACAGCGGGCGCTCATCCTGGCCCTCCCCGATCAGGGTAGCGTAGAGGCCGTCGCCCAGGTCTTCCAGCACTGCCAGGCCCTGAGCGACGTCGTAGGCGAAGATGCGCGGGGCCGAGAGACCGCGGCGGCGCAGATAGTCGGCGGTGGCGACGAAGGCGGCGACCGAGCCGGCGGCCAGGCGCGCGGCGGCGTTGTAGCCCAGGGCCAGGCGCTCGGCGTCCGTCGCGCCCGGCGGGCAGACGACGCTTTCCAGCGCCGGCGGCTGGTCCATGAAGATGAAGCTGGGCCCGTCCTCATCTGCGTTCTTGGCGCGGTGCAGGCGTTCGTACGACCGCGTCGAGGCGTCGCCGCCCAGGCTCTCGCGGCGGACGTCGCCGAAGCCGTGGGTTTCCAGGAACGCGGCCTTCGCCACTTCTCTCTCAGAACTCAAGATCACGTCCCTCGAAATCGCCGTGCCGTGTGATGACGGCGCGCCGCGCGTCGCCGTCGAGGGCGATGTCTATATCGAGCCGAGTCGCGGGCAAACGCCCTTCGAGCCGTTGGGGCCATTCGATCAGGGCGACGCCGCCGTCCAGGGCTTCGTCCAGCCCGATCTCATAGGCCTCTTCGGGATCCGACAGGCGATAGAGATCAAAGTGGGCGAGGGGGAAGCCGGCTGTTTCGTAGAACTGCACCAGCGTGAAGGTCGGGCTGGGCACCTCCTCGTCCGGCGTCGTCAGGGCGCGGATCAGGGCGCGGGCCAGGGTCGACTTCCCCGCGCCCAGCGGACCGGTCAGGCACACGGCGTCGCCCGGGCGCAGGGACGCGGCCAGCGCTCGGCCCAGCGCCTGAGTCGCGGCCTCGTCGGGCAGGTGGAGGATATTCATCCCCCTCCCATAGCGCTTCGCTCCCTCGATGTTGAGAGGCGCAAGGCCCTTCCCCTTGAGGCGCTCACGCGCTAACCGCAGTCCCCGATGCCGACTTCTCTTCGCACCGCCTATCGCGAGCGCCTGGCTCTGGGCGAGATCCGGCCCGACGTGGCCCAGGCCGCCGCCGTCGACGCCCTGTCCCGGCTGGAAGCCGATCTCGACAACGCCGGCGAGCCCGGCTTCTCGCTGTTCGGCCGCAAGCCCAAGAGCCAGCGCGGCGTCTACCTCTGGGGTCCGGTCGGGCGCGGGAAGTCCATGCTGATGGACCTGTTCTTCGACAGCGCGCCGATCAACAAGAAGCGCCGCATCCACTTCCACGCCTTCATGGCCGAGGTCCACGCCGACATCGACGCGTGGCGCAAGGGCGATGCCGTAACGCGCAAGGCGCGGTTCGGTCAGTCCAGGGGCGATGATCCGATCGCCCCGACCGCCGAGCTGATCGCCACGAACGCTCGCCTGCTGTGCTTCGACGAACTGCAGGTCACCGACATCGCCGACGCCATGATCCTGGGGCGGCTGTTCGAGGCCCTGTTCGCGCGGGGCGTAACCCTGGTGGCCACCTCGAACCGGCCGCCGGACGACCTCTACAAGGACGGCCTCAACCGTCAGCTCTTCACGCCGTTCATCGCCATGCTGAAGGACGCCATGGACGTCGTGGCCGTGCGCGGGCCGGTCGACTTCCGCCTCGACCGCTTGCGGGCGGCCCGGACCTGGCTGGCCCCCAATGACAAGGCCAACCAGGACGAGTTCGAGCGGCTGTGGACCGACATGCTGGACGGCGGGGCCGAGACGGGCGCGACGCTGGAGGTGCTGGGCCGCAAGATGCGCCTGCCCCGCGCCGCCGGCGGCATGCTGCGCTCGTCCTTCGCCAGTCTGTGCCAGCAGGCCCTGGGGCCGCAGGACTACCTTGCCGTCGCTGAGCGGTTCCACACCATCTTCCTGGAAGACGTGCCGCGCCTGACCCCCGCCCGGCGTGACGCGGCCAAGCGGTTCAACACGCTGATCGACGCGCTCTACGAAGCCGACGCCAAGCTGGTGGCCCTGGCCGACGCCGAGCCGGAACAGCTCTATCCCGAAGGCGATGGATCCTTCGAGTTCGAGCGCACGGTCTCGCGCCTGCAGGAAATGCGTTCGGCCGACTATGTGGCGCGGGTGCGGGACTAGGAGAATATCATGAGCGTCAAGGATCGGGTCCGCGTCCGCGAGACCAAGCTGCTGTCCGACAACTGGTACGTCCTGAAGACGACCACCTTCGACTGGAAGCGGCGGGACGGGACCTGGCAAACCCAGCATCGCGAGCACTACGACCGGGGCAATGGGGCGGTGCTGTTGCCCTACAATCTGGAAAGCCGGACGGTGCTGCTGGTCCGGCAGTTCCGCTGGCCGGCCTTCGTCAATGGCTATGACGATCTGCTGATCGAGGCGGCGGCCGGCCTGCTGGACAACGCCGAGCCGGAGGTTCGCATCCGCGCGGAGGTCGAGGAGGAGCTGGGCTACCGCCTGGGCGACGTGCGCAAGGTGTTCGAGGCCTTCATGAGCCCAGGCTCGGTGACCGAGATCCTGCACTTCTTCGTCGCCGAGTACGATGCGGCCATGCGGATCGGCGACGGCGGCGGCCATCCTGACGAGGGTGAGGACATCGAGGTTCTGGAGCCGACCATCGACGAGGCCCTGGCGATGATCGCCGACGGCCGCATCCGCGACGCCAAGACCATCATGCTGTTGCAGCACCTGGCCTTGACGGTGTTCAAGGCTTAGCGGGACCGCGGATCCGGGGAATTAGCCGAAGTCCCGCGCAAGCGGCACGTCGAACCGGACGAACAGACCGGCCGGGCTGTAGTCGGCCGCGATCGCGCCGCGGAGTTCGCCGGTAATGCTGCGCTCGATCAGACGTGAGCCGAACCCGCGTCGGGTGGGCTGACAAGCTGGCGGGCCGTCGAGCTCGCGCCAGTCAAAGACGAGACGCTGGTCATCGCGCACCGACCAGGCCAGCGCCAGTCGGCCGGCGTTCGACAGGGACCCGTACTTGGCGGCGTTGGTGGCCAGCTCGTGGAACACCATCCCCAGCGACAGGGCAACGCGCGCCGGCAGGTGGACATTCGGGCCGTCCATGACGATGCGCTCCGGGCCATAGGGTCCGAGTTCCTGGATCAGGAGCTGGCGTAGTCCCGCGCCGGCCCACTGGCTGTCGGTCAGGGCGTTGTGCGTCTGGGATAGGGCCAGCAGCCTGGCTTCGAACGCGGCGGCGAAGTCCTCGGGCGTCGTGGCGCCGCGCAGGGTCTGCTGGGCGATGGCCTGGACCGTGGCCAGGGTGTTCTTCACGCGGTGGTTCAGCTCGTCCAGCAGCAGGCGCTGGCGTTCGTCCGCCTGGACCTGATCCGTCATGTCCACGCCCTCGACGAAGACGCCCGAGGCCGTCCCGTCCGCCTCGATGATCGGCTGGTAGACGAAGTCGAGATAGCGCTCTTCCAACGCCGCGTCGGGGTTGCGCTGCAGGGCGATCTTCACGCGCCGGCCGACGAACGCCTCGCGGGTCGCCAAGACCTGATCCAGCAGATCGATGACGCCTTGGTCGACGATCTCCGGAAGCGCGGTTCGCACCGGTAGGCCGGTAACCTCTCGGTGGCCGATCAGCTGGGCGTAGGCGTTGTTGGCGAGGTCGAAGACGTGATCTGGGCCGCGCAGCACCGCCATGAAGCTGGGCGCCTGCATGAAGAGATTGCGGAGCTGCCGGCTCTGGGACTGCACGGCTTCGGCCCGCCGAAGAACTTCGTCGCTCAGCATGGTCGTGGATCGCGCGCCGAAGGCCGCGTCCTTGAGGCGCTGGATCGCGGTGACGTCCTGAGTGTGCTGTAGAATATAGCGGGTCGCGCCGGTCTGGTCGGGGATCGGCGTGTGGGTGGCGCTCCAGAGGCGGTCCTCGAAGCCGCCGCCCAGATGGGCCGGTCGTTCGATCGCGTAGTGGATCAGCGGCAGCTCGGTCACTTCGCCGCGGTCGCGGGCGTGGGCCAGGGAGGCTTCGAGCTGGGCCCGCGTCTCGCCTTCCGAGGGGAAGGCGTCGAAGATGTTGCGCCCTTCCAGCTCGTCCCAGCCGCGCTGCAAGGTGCGCAGATAGGCGCTATTGGCCGCGACATATCGAAAGTTACGGTCCAGCAGCATGTAGGGCGAGGGAATGCGATCGAAAATCTCGCCGAAATCGATCGGACCCGTCATGCGCACGCCTTGCTCCCCTCCCTAAAGCGACAGACCGTAACGCAACCTTGGCCTTGGGGGTTCCTTAACCCACCGAGGCCGTGTGGAAACGCGTCTTCCAAGCCGGTGAACACAAGGCCGGGCAAGCGCTTCGCGTGACGATGA
>NZ_JBXAKU010000023.1:0-66370 GCF_058798735.1 Caulobacter sp. GW822-FHT07D08 | reverse complement strand
GCGGGTGAGCATGTAGTCCAGCGCCTTGGCGACGGGATCGTGGCGCGAGAGCTTGGCCCGCTGATCTCGCATCCAGGTCCCCAACTCGGCGATGAGCGGCGCGCTCTGCTCCTGGCGGACGGCCAGCCGATCGGCCGCGGGCTTCCCATTGATGGCGCGCTCGATGTCGAACAGGGCGTCGATGCGCCTGACCGCCTCCAGGGCGATCGGAGAGAGGACCGCGGTCTTGCCGCGCGCCTTGCGCTGGGCGGCCTGAGCGATGTCGGCCAGTTCGAAGACCTTGCGGCGGCCATGCGCCCAACACAGGGCCTGACGGATGTCTCCGGGACTGCGGCCACCCCGATAGAGGGCGTCGTAGCCGCCATAGGCGTCGGCCTGCAGCACGCCAGACCATCGGGCGAGATGGCGCTGCGGATGCTCGCCGCGTCGATCACGCGAATAGTAGAACACTGCCGCCGGCGGCGCTGGTCCGCCGAACGAGCGATCGTCACGCACATAGGTCCAACATCGGCCGGTATCGGTCTTGCCCTTGGCCAGGACCGGCACGGTGGTGTCGTCGCCGTGCAGCCGGTCGGCGGCCAGCACATGGGCCTCGATCCGCTCGAAGACCGGCCGCATCACGGTGCAGACCGCGCCCACCTGATCGGCCAGGGTGGACAGGCTCAAGGGCACGCCCTCCTTGGCGTAGCGCTCAGCCTGGCGGTTCAGGGGCTGGTGCTGGCCGAACTTCTCGAAGGCGATCATCGCCAGGAGACTGGGTCCCGCCCAGCCGCGCGGGATCACATGGAACGGCGCCGGCGCCTGACTGATCTTCTCGCAGTCGCGGCAAGTGAACTTCTCGCGCACGTGCTGGATCACCTTCCACTGGCGCGGGACGACCTCCAGCGTCTCGGTGATGTCCTCGCCCAGCTTGGACAGGCGCGTCCCGCCGCAGCAGAGGCAGGCGCTGGGACCCGGCACGATGACCCGCTCCCTGGGCAGATGTTCGGGGAACGGCTTGCGGGCCGGCCGCTGGCGCGTGAAGGCCGCCACCGTCGTGGTCTTGGCCGCCGCGATCTCGGCGTCGAGCTCGTCCGCCGTGGCCGAGGCCTCCAGTTCCTCCAACTGTAGTTCCATCTGGTCCAGCAGCCGCGCGGCCCGCTCGGCGTGTGGTCCGAACCGCTCGCGGTTCAGCTTGGCGATCTGGAGCTTAAGGTGTGCGATCAGCGCCTGGTCGTCGGACCGCTGAGCGCGGGCTTCGGCAAGCTCGGCTTGCGCCTTGGCCAGCGCGACCTTCAGCGCCTCGACGTCTTCCTTGGGCTGGGTCTGCTCGGTATCCACGAAGGGGATGGAATCACAAAATCCGCCGCTTGAGGCGCCCCAATCTGCATCTGGGGATCAGATTCTTAGCCTCAGCCCGCCGCCTGTGGCCGCCAAGTCGCCTGCGGGTTACGCCAGTCGATCCCTTCCAAGAGATAGCTCATCTGCCCCGTGGTCAGCGCCACCACCCCGCCCGTCGTCTGAGGCCAAATGAAGCGGCCCCGGTCCAGTCGCTTGGCGTAGAGCGACAGCCCGATCCCGTCATGCCAGATCGCCTTGATCAGCGAACCGCCGCGCCCGCGGAAGACGAACACGTCCCCCGCGAACGGGTCCCGCTTGAAGTGCTCCTGCACCAGAAGGGCCAGGCCCGGCATGCCCTTGCGCATGTCCGTGTGACCGCTGGCGATCCAGACCCGGACCCCGCCCGGGACCGGGATCACGGACGAAGCGCCTTCAGCGTCGCCGCCACCAACGCCGTCGGCGCGCTCGACGCGATGTTCACTCGCGCGCCGCCGGGCAACTCGACCAGGATCGCGGGAACCTGAGCCTGAGCCCGGTTCGGTGTCGCCTCGGGCGCATCGACCAATATCGCCGGTGCGAAGGTGGGCGCCGACGGCGACAGGCACGCCTTGCGCCACTTGTAGATCAGGCTGGTCGATATCTCGAACTGGCGAGCCACGTCGGCGACCACGGCGCCCGGCGTGAACGACGCCGCCAAGATCCTGACCCTGTCGTCCTCGCTCCACCGGCGCCTGCGCTCAGGCCCCGTCAACAGGGTCATGTGGGTCATGCTGTGCTGCTACGCGCGCTGATAAGGACGACTTAAGCGCGCAGCATCCGCATCAGCCCTCACGCCGACAAGGCGGCCTTCGGCGGAGGGTTACTGGGAGTCCGCAATGGGTGAAAAACGACTCTGGGATTCCGCGCTGCTTCAGACAGCCCAAACGAAAAAGGCCCCGGATTTCTCCGGGGCCTTCGCGTTCAGCCTGAGCTGAAAGATCTTAGTCTTCGGCGTCGTTGACGTAGACCGGACCCGAGTCCTTGCCCTTTTCCGAAACGTCGCGGTCGACGAACTCGATCACGGCCATGGCGGCGTTGTCGCCGTAGCGGAAGCCGGCCTTCAGGACGCGGATGTAGCCGCCCTGACGGTCCTTGTAGCGCGGGCCGAGGACCGCGAAGAGCTTGCCGACTTGCTCGACGTCGCGAACCGAGCTGATGGCCTGACGACGGGCGTGCAGGTCGCCGCGCTTGGCCAGGGTGACCAGCTTTTCGACGATCGGGCGCAGTTCCTTGGCCTTGGGCAGGGTGGTGACGATCTGCTCGTGCTTGATCAAGCTGGCCGACATGTTGGCGAACATGGCGGTGCGGTGAGCCGAGGTGCGGCCGAGTTTACGGTGGGCGTTACCGTGACGCATGTCTTAGTCTCCTGGGCATCGAGCCCGAGCGGCGCAAAACGTGTTGAGCGCCTGATTGTCACCAATCCTGGTCCGTCCCGACCGGGTCAGAGCGAAGCGCCGGGGCCCTCCACCGCGTGGTGCGGCTTCAAAAGGCCCAGGCCGCCTTCCCTCTCCGAAGAGTGGAAAAGCGGCCCGGATTTAGCGCAGATGGCTTCGAGGTTCTTAGATTTGGTCTTCGAACTTCTTGGCCAGGTCTTCGATGTTCTCCGGCGGCCAGTTCGGCACATCCATGCCGAGGTGCAGGCCCATGCCGGCGAGAACTTCCTTGATCTCGTTCAGCGACTTGCGGCCGAAGTTCGGGGTGCGGAGCATCTCGGCTTCGGTCTTCTGGATCAGGTCGCCAATGTAGACGATGTTGTCGTTCTTCAGGCAGTTGGCCGAACGGACCGACAGTTCCAGCTCGTCCACCTTCTTCAGCAGGGCCGGGTTGAACGGCAGTTCCGGCTTGGACTCGTCGGCCGACTTGGCCTTCGGTTCCTCGAAGGTGATGAAGATCTGCAGTTGGTCCTGCAGGATCCGGGCGGCGTAGGCCACGGCGTCCACCGGGGTGACGGCGCCGTTGGTTTCCACTTCCAGGACCAGCTTGTCATAGTCCAGCGACTGGCCTTGACGGGTCGGCTCGACGCGGTAGGCGACGCGCTTGACCGGCGAGTACAGGGCGTCGACGGCGATGAGGCCGATCGGCGCGTCTTCCGGACGGTTGCGGTCGGCCGGGACGTAGCCCTTGCCGTTGTTGACCGTGAACTCCATGCGCACCGAAGCGCCGTCGTCCAGCGTGCAGAGCACGTGGTCGGGGTTCAGGATTTCGATGTCGGCCGGGGTTTCGATCTGACCGGCGGTCACCGGGCCGGGGCCCGTGGCGCGCAGGGTCATGCGCTTCGGGCCTTCGGCGTGCATCCGAACGGCCAGTTGCTTGATATTCAGAACGATATCGACGACGTCCTCACGGACGCCTTCGAGCGAGGAGAATTCGTGCACCACGCCATCGATCTGGATGGCGGTGACGGCGGCGCCTTGCAGCGACGAGAGCAGAACGCGACGCAGGGCGTTGCCGAGCGTCACACCGAAACCGCGCTCGAGGGGCTCGGCGACGATACGGGCCTTGCGGGTCGCATCGGCTCCGGTTTCGATCTGCGGCTTCTCAGGACGGATCAGCTCGTTCCAGTTTCTTTCGATCACGTGGTCGGGTCCCTTGAACGCGGCTCGCCGGCCGCGTTTTGCGCAGCCGGCGAAGGAGATTAGTGGTCTAAATAGTACTAGACGCGACGGCGCTTGGGCGGACGGCAGCCGTTGTGCGGGATCGGCGTGACGTCGCGGATGGTCGTGATGGTCATGCCCGCGGCTTGCAGCGCGCGCAGAGCCGATTCACGGCCCGAACCCGGACCCGAAACGTTGACTTCCAGGGTCTTGACGCCGTGTTCGGCGGCCTTCTTGCCCGCGTCTTCCGCAGCCATCTGAGCGGCGTACGGGGTCGACTTGCGCGAACCCTTGAAGCCCATCATGCCAGCCGAGGACCACGAGATCGTGTTGCCCTGAGCGTCGGTGATGGTGATCATGGTGTTGTTGAACGAGGCGTTCACGTGCGCCACGCCCGAGGTGATGTTCTTGCGTTCGCGCTTTTTAACGCGACCCGGTTCCTTGGCCATCGTCAGGCTACCTTATTTCTTCTTGCCGGCGATCGGCTTGGCCGGACCCTTGCGGGTGCGAGCGTTCGTGTGGGTGCGCTGACCGCGGACCGGCAGGCCCTTACGGTGACGCAGGCCGCGATAGCAGGCCAGGTCCATCAGACGCTTGATGTTCATCGAGTTCTCGCGGCGCAGATCACCCTCGACGGTATAGTCGCGGTCGATCGTTTCGCGGATCGCCAGGACTTCGGCGTCGGTCAGTTGATTGACCCGACGCGCATCCTCGATGCCCACCTTCGTGATGATTTCACGCGCGGACCGTTGGCCGATGCCGTGAATGTACTGAAGCGCGATCAGAACGCGCTTGTTCGTCGGGATGTTGACGCCTGCGATACGGGCCACGTCTAATGTTCTCCTAGTCACGCACTAAAGACGCGAACGGCGCGCCCGGCTCGATCCAGAGGATCCAAACCGGCGCGCACGGATCGCGCCCTTTCGCGGAAGCGCCCCGTTATAGGGATCGTTTCGCTTCCGTCAACAACTGAATCCACCAGACATCCAGTGAATCAGGGCTTTCTTAAACGACGACACTCAAGGCGGCGTCGATGGAACTGGCGACGGTTTCGACCGAACCCATTCCGTCCAGTTCCGTGAGCTTCCCCTGCCCTTCATAGTAAGGCAGCAGCGGCGCGGTCTGGGCATTGTACTGGGCCAGACGATTCACGAAGACTTCGGGATTGTCGTCCGGCCGCCCCTGTTCTTCGAATCGCTTCTTGATCCGCTCGATCAGGGCTGGCTCGTCTACCTTGAGTCGGAGAACAGAGTCGATCTTCTGTCCACGCGCCGCCAACATCTTATCCAGAGCTTCGGCCTGAGCGACCGTGCGCGGGAAACCGTCAAAAATCGCGCCGCCGGCCGCCTCGGCCTCGGGCAGGCGGTCCTCGATCAGCGCGATGACGATCTCGTCGGTGACCAGCTCGCCACGGTCCAGCACGCCCTTGACCTTCAGGCCAAGCTCCGAACCCGAGGCGATGGCGGCGCGCAGCATGTCGCCGGTCGAGAGCTGGACCATGCCACGCTCCGTGACCAGACGCTTGGCCTGAGTGCCCTTCCCCGCCGCCGGCGGACCGAACAGGATCAAGTTCATATAAGCCCCTTCGCGCGTCTGCCGAGTCTGCGCCCGGCTGCTCTCCCGGTGCAGACCTAGAGCCCCGGGAAAGAAAACGGAAGCCGGTTTTGTGACAAACCGGCTTCCACAGCATCTAATTAGATCGAAGCTCGACCTAGCGGTTACGGCCGCCCCGCAGTTTCGACTTCTTGATGAGGCCCTCGTACTGGTGGGCCAGCAGGTGCGACTGGATCTGCGCCACGGTGTCCATGGTCACCGTCACGACGATCAGGATCGAGGTGCCGCCCAGGGCGAACTGGTTCGACTTGACCGCCATCATGACCAGCTCCGGCGCCACGCAGACGGCGGTGATGTAGCCCGCGCCGATCACGGTCAGGCGGGTCAGCACGTAGTCCAGGTATTCGGCGGTGCGCTTGCCCGGACGGATGCCCGGCAGGAAGCCGCCGTACTTGCGCAGGTTCTCGGCCGTCTCCTCGGGGTTGAACACGACCGAGGTGTAGAAGAACGAGAAGAAGATGATCAGCAGCGCGTAGAGCACCAGGAACGCCGGGTGGCCGTGCTGCAGCGCGCCGACCACGCCCGGCAGCCACTGGGCCCAGGACGGCAGGTTGGCCGCGTTGATGAACTGCAGGGCCGTCGTCGGCAGCAGCAGCAGGCTGGAGGCGAAGATCGGCGGGATGACGCCCGCGGTGTTGATCTTCAGCGGCATGAACGAGCTCTCGCCGCCGACCATGCGGTTGCCCTGCTGGCGCTTGGGATAGTGGACCAGCAGACGGCGCTGCGAGCGCTCCATGAACACGATGGCCAGGATGGCGGCCACGGCGCCGACCAGGATCAGGAACAGCGGGGTGTAGTTGCCCGAGGTCTGCGACTGGACCAGCAACTGGCCCAGGCTCATCGGCAAGTGGGCCACGATGCCGGCGAAGATGATCAAGCTGACGCCGTTGCCGACGCCGCGGCTGGTGATCTGCTCGCCCAGCCACATCAGGAACAGGGTGCCGCCGGTCAGGGCCACGACGGTCGAGACGACGAAGAACACCGGACCGACGCCGCCGGCCACCAGGCCAGGCTGGGCGGACAGGCCGATGGCGATCGAGGCCGACTGGACCACGGCCAGCACCACGGCCAGGTAGCGGGTGTACTGGTTGAGGGTCTTGCGGCCCGCTTCCCCGCCTTCCTTCTTCAGCTTCTCCCACGGCGGATACACCGAGCCCATCAGCTGCACGATGATCGAGGCGCTGATGTAGGGCATCACGTTCAGCGAGAAGATGGCCATGCGCTGCACGGCGCCGCCCGAGAACGTGTTGAACATGCCGAGGATGCCCTCGGCGTTGCCGCTGAACAGGCGCGAGAACGCGGCCGGGTCGATGCCGGGGATCGGCACGTAGGTGCCCAGGCGGTAGACGACCAGGGCGATGATCGTGAACCAGATGCGCTTGTGAAGTTCGGTCGCCTTTTGGAACGACGCGAAATTCATGTTGGCTGCGAGTTGTTCGGCGGCCGAGGCCATTCAGATCCCCACGACTCTGGAGCGTGACGGCCGGACACTATCCGGCGACTCCAACGAAATTTGGCGCGGAGCCTGCTTATCCGTTTCAAACGATTTGAAAAGGGCAGGCTCAGGTAGAGGCCACAAATAGGTGAGGCTCGCCGTGATGTCACGGCGAGCCTCGAAAAGAGCTGTCATCCCGGCCGAAGCGTAGCGGAGAGCCGGGACCTCAGGATGCGCCGGCGCTTGCCGCGGTCCCGGCTCGGCCTGACGGCCGTCCGGGATGACAGCTTTTACGGATTAGGCTTCGGCTTGCGCCTTGGCCTTCTTGGTCACGGTGACCGAACCACCAGCGGCCTCGACGGCCTTGATGGCGGCTTCCGTGGCCGAGTAGACGGTCAGCTTCAGGGCGGTCTTGATCTCGCCCTTGCCCAGCAGCTTCACGCCGTCGAGTTCACGACGGATGACGCCGGCGGCGACCAGGTCGGCGGGAGCCAGCTCGGCGCCGGCCTTGAACTTGCCAGCGGCGACGGCTTGCTCCAGGCGCCACAGGTTCACTTCGGCGAACTCGAGGCGGAAGGGGTTGTTGAAGCCGCGCTTAGGCATACGCATGTGCAGCGGCATCTGCCCACCTTCGAAGCCGGCGATGGCGACGCCCGAGCGCGCCTTCTGGCCCTTCACACCGCGACCGGCGGTCTTGCCCTTGCCCGAACCCGGGCCACGGCCGACGCGCATGCGGCCCTTGGTCGAGCCTTCCTGCGGGGCTAGTTCGTTCAGCTTGGTCATATGTGCCTCTCCTTGGAGATCTGCGCCCAGCCAGCGGCTGGACTCGGCTTTTGAAAATCAGAGCGCGCTTAAAACCCCAAATCGCCAAGAAACTCAATGACGAAATGGCATTTCAAACGAAAACCACCCCGGCTTTCACCGGGGTGGCGTATTTCGTCGTCGCGTAGAGGACTACTCGACGATTTCCAGCAGGTGCGCGACCTTGCGGATCATGCCGCGGACCGACGGGGTGTCTTCCAGCGTGGACGTACGGCCCAGCTTGTTGAGACCCAGACCGGCGAGCGTGGCGCGCTGGTCCTTTTCACGACGGATCGGGCTGCCCGTTTGGCGGACCGTGACTTGCTTAGCTTCAGCCATGACTTAACCCTCGATGGCTTCCGGCGACGAAGCGCCGTCGGCGCGACGGCCGAGGATGTCGCCAACCTTCTTGCCGCGCTTGGCGGCGATCTGGCGGGGCGACGACTGGACCTTCAGGGCCTCGAACGTGGCGCGAACCATGTTGTACGGGTTCGAGGAACCCGTCGACTTGGCCACGACGTCCTGGACACCCAGGGTTTCGAGAACCGCGCGCATCGGACCGCCGGCGATGACGCCGGTGCCGGGAGGCGCCGCGCGCATCATCACCTTGCCAGCGCCCCAACGGCCAGCGCCGTCGTGGTGCAGGGTGCGGGATTCGCGCAGCGGAACGCGGATCATCGTCTTCTTGGCTTCTTCGGTCGCCTTGCGGATGGCTTCCGGCACTTCACGCGCCTTGCCATGACCGAAGCCGACGCGGCCCTTTTGGTCGCCAACGACCATCAGAGCGGCGAAGCTGAAGCGACGGCCACCCTTCACGGTGGCGGCGACGCGGTTGATGTGGACGAGCTTTTCGACGATGTCGCTGTCGACCCGCTCTTCGGGGGCGTTGCGGTCGCGACGGTCACGGCGTTGACCGCCTTCACCGCGCTGTTGTTCACCACGAGCCATTTCTGTTCCCTTAGAAGTTCAGGCCGGCTTCGCGCGCGGCGTCGGCCAGGGCTTTCACCCGGCCGTGGAAGATGTAACCACCACGATCGAAAACGACGTCCTTGACGCCCTTTTCAATGGCGCGCTCGGCGACGAGCTTGCCCACGGCGGCGGCGGCATCCTTGTCCGCGCCCTTGCCTTCGGCTTCCAGAGTGGAAGCCGACGCCAGGGTCACGCCGCGTTCATCATCGATGACCTGGGCGTAGATGTTCTTCGACGAACGGAAGACCGACAGACGCGGACGACCGTTGGCGAGGCTCTTGAGGCGGGTGCGAACGCGCTGAGCGCGCTTGGCCGCCGATTCACGAGGAGAGAGCGCCATGGCTTACTTCTTCTTGCCTTCCTTGCGGCGAACCTTCTCGCCAGCATAACGCACGCCCTTGCCCTTGTACGGCTCAGGCGGACGAATGCGGCGGATCTTCGCGGCAATCTCACCAACCGCCTGCTTGTCGATGCCGGCGATCTTGATTTCGGTCTGCTTCGGCACAGCGAAGGTGACGCCGGCCGGAGCCTCAACGTCCACGTCGTGGCTGAAACCGAGCTGGAGGCTCAGGGCGGTGCCCTTCATGGCCGCGCGGTAACCAACGCCGACCAGTTCGAGGCTTTCCTCGAACCCGGCGGTGACACCATGCACCATGTTGGCGACCAACGTGCGGGACAGACCCCACATGCCCTTGGCGCGCTTCGTGTCGACGCGCGGAGTCAGAAGGAGCTCAGCGCCCTCTTGCTTGACTTCGACTTCGTCGGCGATCGTCCACGACAACTGACCCTTGGGGCCCTTTACCGTGACCGTCTGACCCGAGAGCGTGACTTGCACGCCCGAGGGGATTGCGACGGCTTTCTTACCGATACGTGACATGCTCTTTCCCTCCCGCGCCTAGTAGACGCGGCAGAGGACTTCGCCGCCGACGTTAGCGTCGCGTGCAGCGGTGTCCGACATGACGCCCTTCGGCGTCGAAAGGATCGAGATGCCCAGGCCGTTCTTGATCGGCTTCAGGTCCTTGATCGACGAGTAGACGCGACGGCCAGGCTTGGACACGCGGCTGATCTCGGCGATCACGGGCTCACCGTCAAAGTACTTGAGCTCGATCTCGAATTCGGGGAACGCGCCGGGCTTCTCGATCAGCGAGTAGCCGCGGATGTAGCCTTCATCGGCCAGCACGTCGAGGACGCGGGCGCGCAGCTTGGAAGCCGGCGTCGAGACCTTGTTGCGCTTGCGCGTGGCGGCGTTCTTGATGCGAGCGATCAGGTCGCTCAGGGGATCGTTCATCGACATCTGATCGTCCTTACCAGCTCGACTTGACGAGGCCGGGGATCTGACCCTGCGAACCCAGTTCGCGGAGCGCGATACGGCTCATCTTCAGCTTGCGGTAGTAGGCGCGCGGACGGCCCGTGACTTCGCAGCGGTTGCGGATGCGGATCGCCGAGCTGCTGCGGGGCAGCTTGGCGAGCTTGAGGCGGGCCTCGAAGCGTTCCTCGAGCGGCAGGCTTTCGTCGTTGGCGGTCGCCTTGAGCGCGGCGCGCTTCTCGGCGAACTTCTTGACGAGGGCCTTGACGGCTTCGTTGCGGTTGACGGCGCTTTTCTTTGCCATGGTGCTTTTCCCTGCCCGCCCTTAATTCGTGAACGGGAACTGGAATTCCTTCAGGAGAGCCTTGGCTTCCTGGTCGGACTTCGCAGTGGTGCAGACGATGATGTCCATGCCCCAGATCTGTTCGATCTGGTCATAGTTGATTTCCGGGAACACCAGGTGCTCCTTCAGGCCCATGGCGTAATTGCCACGGCCGTCAAAGCTCTTGCCGTTCAGACCACGGAAGTCCTTCACGCGCGGCAGCGCGATCGTGACCAGGCGGTCCAGGAACTCGTACATCCGGTCCTTGCGCAGGGTGACCTTGCCACCGACCACCATGCCTTCGCGCAGCTTGAAGCCGGCGATCGACTTGCGGGCCTTGGTGGCGACAGGCTTTTGGCCGGCGATCGCCTGCAGGTCCTTCAGAGCGACTTGGGCCTTCTTGGAGTCGGCCACAGCCTCGCCGATACCCATGTTCAGGACGATCTTGTCCAGCTTGGGGATCTGCATCTCGTTGGTATAGCCGAACTGCTCCTTCATCGCGGCGCGGATGCGCTCGCGATAAACGGTTTTCAGCCGGGGCTCATAAGCTTGATCAGCCATTGATCACCTCGCCGGTCGTCTTGGCGACACGCACCTTCTTGTCGCCTTCGATCTTGAAGCCGACGCGGGTGGGCTTGCCCTTGGAGTCCACGATGGCGACGTTCGAGACGTGCAGCGCGGCTTCCTTTTGCTTGATGCCGCCTTGCGGTTCGGCTTGGGTCGGCTTGGTGTGACGCGAAACCATGTTCACGCCTTCCACGACAACCCGGTTTTCCTTCGGAAGAACCTGGGTCACAGCGCCTTGCTTGCCCTTGTCCTTGCCGGCCAGAACGACGACGCGGTCGCCCTTCTTGATCTTAGCGGCCATTACAGCACCTCCGGAGCGAGGGAGATGATCTTCATGTGGTTCTTGGCGCGCAGTTCACGAGGAACCGGGCCGAAGATCCGCGTGCCGACCGGCTCGCTCGCCTTGTTCACGATGACCGCGGCGTTCTTATCGAAGCGGATGACCGAGCCATCCTTGCGCTTCAGATTTTGATTCACCCGAACGACGACGGCGCGAAGCACGTCACCCTTCTTCACGCGGCCACGCGGGATGGCTTCCTTCACGGAGACGACGATGACGTCGCCCACGCTGGCGTAGCGACGGCCTGCGCCGCCCAACACCTTGATGCACATGACCCGGCGAGCGCCAGAATTGTCAGCGACTTCCAGGTTAGTTTGCATCTGGATCATGGTCTAAACCTTCCAGATTAAGCCGAAGCCTTGGGAAGTGCTTCCCAGGTCTTCAGCTTGGACTTCGGAGCGCACTCGACGATGCGAATAGCTTCGCCGGCCTTGTACGCGTTGGATTCGTCGTGCGCGTGGTACTTTTTGGACTGACGCACGATCTTCTTAAGAACCGGGTGAACGATGGTCCGTTCGACCTTCACCACCACGGTCTTGTCGCCCTTATCGGAGACGACCACCCCTTCGAGGATACGCTTGGGCATATCGTTCTCCTTAAGCCGCGGCCTTGGCGCGCAGCACGGTCTTGATCCGCGCGATATCCTTGCGGATCTCGTTGACGCGGTGGGTCTTCTCGACCTGGCCCGTGGCGGCCTGGAAGCGCAGGTTGAACTGCTCTTTCTTCAGGCTGATCAGGGTGTCGGCCAGCTGGTCGGGGGTCAGGCCCCGGATGTCAGCGATCTTCATGAGCCTCAAGCCTCCTGGGCCACGCCCGCGTCGAGGCGGGTGACAACACGAGTGCGGATCGGCAGCTTGGCGGCGCCCAGGCGGAGCGCTTCACGCGCGATATCGTCCGGCACGCCGTCGATTTCGAACATGATACGGCCCGGAGCCACGCGAGCGGCCCAGTAGTCCACCGCGCCCTTACCCTTACCCATCCGGACTTCAGCCGGCTTGCCGGTGACCGGCACGTCCGGGAAGATACGGATCCAGACGCGGCCTTGACGCTTCATCTGGCGGGTGATGGCGCGACGGGCGGCTTCGATCTGGCGAGCCGTGATGCGCTCCGGCTCGACGGCCTTGAGGCCGTACGAACCGAAGTTCAGCAGGGTGCCGCCCTTCGAAGCGCCGTGGATGCGGCCCTTGAACTGCTTGCGGAATTTGGTCTTTTTCGGAGACAGCATAGCGATCTAATCCTTAACCGCGATCGCGACGGTTGCGGTCGCCCCGGTCGGGACGATCGCCGCGCTCACGCCCACCACCTTCGCCGGCCGGGCCGGACTCAGTGGCGAGACGCTTGTCGAGCGCCATCGGATCGTGCTCCAGCACCTCGCCCTTGAAGATCCAGGTCTTCACGCCGATGATGCCATAGGTGGTCTTGGCTTGGGCGAAACCGAAGTCGATGTCGGCGCGCAGCGTGTGAAGCGGCACGCGACCTTCGCGGTACCATTCCATACGAGCGATTTCCGCACCGCCGAGGCGGCCCGAGACGTTGATCCGGATGCCCTTGGCGCCGAGACGCACGGCCGACTGGATCGAACGCTTCATGGCGCGACGGAAAGCGATACGACGCTCGAGTTGCTGAGCGATCGACTCGGCCACCAGCTGAGCGTCGGTTTCCGGCTTGCGGATCTCGACGATGTTCAGGTGGACTTCGCCCTCGGTCTTGATCGACAGATCCTTGCGGAGCTTGTCGATGTCAGCGCCCTTCTTGCCGATGATGACGCCCGGACGAGCGGCATAGATCGTGATGCGGCACTTCTTGTGCGGACGCTCGATGATGATGCGCGAGACACCGGCTTGGTACAGGCGCTTCTTCAGGTTGGCGCGGATCGCGAGATCCTGGTGCAGCATCTTGCCGTACTGGGCGCCGTCGGCGAACCAACGGCTGTCCCAGGTGCGGTTTACGCCGAGCCGCAGCCCGACCGGATTGACTTTCTGACCCATTAGGCGGCCTCACCCAGTTCGCGGACCACGATCGTGATCTCGGAGAACGGCTTCTCGACGCGCGTCGCGCGACCGCGAGCGCGGGGCGAGAAACGCTTCATGATCAGGTTTTTGCCCACATAGGCCTCGGCGACGACCAGGGAGTCGATGTCGAGGTTGTGGTTGTTCTCGGCGTTGGAAATCGCCGAGTACAGCGCCTTGCGGACGTCCTGAGCGATACGCTTGTGGCTGAACTCGAGCTCGTTGAGAGCGCGCTGGACGTTCAGGCCACGGATGGACTGAGCGACCAGGTTCAGCTTCCGCGGGCTGGTGCGCAGGGTGCGCACCTTGCACATCGCTTCGGCGGCAGGCAGGCGGCGTTCTTGCTTCTGCTTGGCCATGATTACTTCCTCTTGGCCTTCTTGTCGGCGGCGTGGCCCGGGAAGTTACGCGTGGGCGCGAACTCACCGAACTTCATGCCGACCATGTCTTCCGACACGGAGACCGGGACGTGCTTCTGGCCGTTGTGCACGCCGAACACCAGACCGACGAACTGCGGCATGATGGTCGAACGACGCGACCAGGTCTTGATGACGTCCTTGCGGCCCGACGACAGAGCGGCGTCGGCCTTCTTCAGGAGGTACCCGTCGACAAACGGGCCTTTCCAGACGGAGCGGGTCATGGCTTAGCGGCCCTTCTTCGCTTTATGGCGCGAACGGATGATGAACTTGTCCGTGGCCTTGTTGACGCGGGTCTTGGCGCCCTTGGTCGGCTTACCAGCCGGGGTCACCGGGTGGCGGCCGCCCGAGGTGCGACCTTCACCACCACCGTGGGGGTGGTCGACCGGGTTCATGGCGACACCGCGGACGTGCGGGCGACGGCCCATGTGACGAGAACGACCGGCTTTGCCGAGGTTCTGGTTCATGTGGTCGGGGTTCGAAACGGCGCCGACGGTGGCCATGCACGTATCGAGCACCATGCGCAGTTCGCCCGAGTTCAGGCGGATCTGGGCGTAGCCGGCGTCACGGCCGACCAACTGGGCGTAGGCGCCAGCCGAACGGGCGATCTGACCACCCTTGGCGGGCTTCAGCTCGATATTGTGGATGATCGTGCCGATCGGCAGCGTGCGCAGCGGCGAGGCGTTGCCCGGCTTCACGTCGACCTTCTCGCCAGTGACGACTTCGTCACCAACCTTCAGGCGTTGCGGAGCCAGGATGTAGGCCAGTTCGCCGTCGGCCTGATACTTGATCAGGGCGATGAAGGCCGTGCGGTTCGGATCGTACTCGAGGCGAACGACCGAAGCCGTGCCTTGCTTACGACGCTTGAAGTCGACCAGACGGTACAGGCGCTTGGCGCCGCCGCCGCGGAAACGGACCGCGATACGGCCATTGCCGCCGCGACCGCCCGACTTGGTCAGGCCTTCAACGAGCTTCTTCTCGGGCTTGCCCTTGTGAAGTTCGCTGCGGTCGATCAGCACCAGGCCGCGCTGGCCGGGGCTGGTCGGGTTGAAATGCTTCAAGGCCATCTGATTAGAGCCCCGTCGTGATGTCGATCGACTGGCCGTCGGCCAGGGTCACGATCGCTTTTTTGACGTCGTTGCGACGCCCGACGATGCCACGGAAGCGCTTGGTCTTGCCCTTGGTCACGATGGTGTTGACCTTCGTGACCTTGACCTTGAACAGCTCTTCGACGGCGGCGGCGATTTCGTCCTTGGTCGCGTCGTTGGCCACCTTGAAGACAACCTTGTTCTGCTCCGAGAGCAGGGTCGTCTTTTCGGTGATCACCGGCGACAGGATCGTGTCGTAGTGGCGAGCGGTGGCGGCCATTAGGCGGCTTCCTTCTCAGCGAAACGCGCCGAGATCGCTTCGACCGCGTCCTTGGTCAGGACGAGGGTCTGGCGACGCAGCACGTCGTAGACGTTCAGGCCGGCGTTCGGCAGGACATCCACGTTCGGGATGTTGCGGGCGGCGAGCTTGAAGTTCGCGTCCACTTCCGGACCGGCGATGACCAGGGCGTTCTTCAGACCGATCTTGTCGAAGTTGGCGCGCAGGGCGGCCGTCTTCGCTTCGGTCAGAATGGCGCTGTCCAGGACGACCAGCGCACCCGACTTGGCCTTCGACGACAGGGCGTGGCGCAGAGCCAGGGCCCGGATCTTCTTCGGCAGGTCGAAAGCGTGGCTACGGACGACAGGGCCGTGGGCCTTGGCGCCGCCGACGAACTGAGCCGCACGGCGCGAACCGTGACGAGCGCCGCCGGTGCCCTTTTGCTTGTACATCTTCTTGCTCGTACGAGAGACCTCGTTACGAACCTGAATCTTGTGGTTACCCGAGCGGCGCTTGGCCAGCTGCCAGGTCACGACGCGCTGCAGGATGTCGCCGCGGATTTCGTCGATGCCGAAGATGGCGTCGTCGAGATCAACGGAACCGGCCTTGCCGCCGTCCAGTTTGATGACGTCGAGTTTCATTAGCCTTCGCCCTCTTCGGTCGCAGCCGCGGGGGCCTCTTCAGCGGGGGTCTCAGCGGCGGCCGGAGCTTCGCCAGCCTTGCGGAAGGCGCCCGGACGCGGAGCGTCGGCGGGCAGAGCCTTCTTCACGGCGTCGCGAACCTTCACGTAGCTGCCTTCGTGACCCGGGACAGCGCCCTTGATCAGGATCAGGCCGCGCTCGACGTCCACCTTCCAAACGGTGACGTTCAGCGTGGTGACGGTTTCCTGACCGAGGTGACCCGCCATCTTCTTGCCCGGGAACGTACGACCCGGATCCTGGCGGTTACCGGTCGAGCCGTGCGAGCGGTGCGAGACCGAGACACCGTGGGTGGCGCGGAGACCACCGAAGTTCCAGCGCTTCATGGCGCCGGCGAAGCCCTTACCGACGGTCACGCCTTGGATGTCGACCTTCTGGCCGGCGACGAAGTGGTCGGCCGTCAGTTCGGCGCCGACTTCGATCAGGGCGTTCTCTTCGACGCGGAATTCAGCGACGACGCGCTTCGGCTCAACGGCCGCCTTCGCGAAGTGACCGCGCATGGCGTTCGGGGTGTTCTTGGCCTTCTTGGCGCCGGCGCCGAGCTGGAGGGCGGTGTAGCCGTCCCTCTCAACGGTGCGCTGAGCGGTGACCTGGCAACCGTCGAGCGACAGGACGGTGACCGGCACGTGCTGACCAGCTTCGTCAAAGAAGCGGGTCATGCCGAGCTTCTTAGCGATGATGCCGGTGCGTTGGGTGGGGAGAGTCATGGATCGGCCCTCCTTACAGCTTGATTTCGACGTCAACGCCGGCCGACAGGTCGAGCTTCATCAGCGCGTCCACGGTCTGCGGAGTCGGGTCAACGATGTCGAGAA
The DNA here is from genome assembly GCF_058798735.1 of Caulobacter sp. GW822-FHT07D08. Taxonomy (NCBI): domain Bacteria; kingdom Pseudomonadati; phylum Pseudomonadota; class Alphaproteobacteria; order Caulobacterales; family Caulobacteraceae; genus Caulobacter; species Caulobacter sp. GW822-FHT07D08. Next base: position 49,763 of record NZ_JBXAKU010000023.1, on the reverse strand, counting down.
CGCGCTTGTGCGTACGGATCTCGAACTGCTCGCGCGACTTCTTGTCGACGTGCGGCGAACGGTTGACGGTGAATTTCTCGATAAGCGTGGGCAGGGGGATGGGGCCCCGCACCGTCGCACCCGTGCGCTTGGCCGTGTTGACGATCTCGCGCGTGGAATGATCCAACACGCGGTGATCGAAGGCCTTGAGCCGGATGCGGATGTTCTGACGATCCATATCGCTCGGTTTCCTAGTGGGCTGCGCCCGCGTCTCGAACCATTTCAAAGACCAACTCGAACTCCCGAGAGAGCTCGTACGCAGCGTCCGCAAAACAAATGACCCCCGCGGTTTCCCGCCGGGGCTGATGACCAGATATCACACCACCCTCTCGAAAGAAGGCTTGAGGCGCTATGTCCGGGCGTCTCGCGAACCGCGTTTGAGCCCGAGAGCTCACAGCCGGTCCAACAGAGGCGCGCTTGTACGTTCCGGAATCGGTTTCGTCAAGCGCTCTGTCCGGTTCCTCGCGCCTTTGTAGGACGCGACTCGTCGGGCCGGTTCTGAATAGGCGCCCTGCCCCCGCGGCGCAAGTCCCGCGAAAACATAACGTCGGTCTGCATTTAACCCATAAGGCCCAATGGTTAGCAAGAACGTGCGCCCGCTTGCGCGTAGGCGAAAATCTCACCCGCGCAAGTGTCACAAATTTGTATAAATCCGCCTTGAAGCGTCGCCGGCGATCTTGAGGCCAAGGTCGAACCTCCATAGATGCCGCCCCTCACCGACGGACTGGGCGGCCCCTCCCCCAACAACGACCGTCCAGCCAGCCGGTGAGCCACTCTTGTGTAAGGGGATACCCCACTATGAATACGAAGCTCTTCGCCACCGCCGCCCTGATCGCCGCCGCCGTCTCGGCCCCGGCCTTCGCCCAAAACATCGGTTCGGTCGGCGCCGCCGTGAACTACGCCGACGTCAACACCCGCGCCGGCGGCGCCAACGGCACGTCGGCCGTGCTCGACGGCTCGGTCGCCATCCCCCTCTCGGGCGCCTGGACCGTGACCGCCAACGGCGACGTCTCGATCTCGGACAACGACCTGTCGGACGAAACCGTCGCGTCGGGCGCTGTGCACCTGACCACCAAGCTGGGCGACACCGTGCGCGTCGGCGGCTTCACCGCCCTGTCGCGTCCGTCGAACGACACCCTGTGGGCCGTCGGCGCCGAAGCCCAGAAGTACCTGAACAACGTCACGCTGACGGGCCTGGTCGCCTACGGCCAGTCGAACGACCTGGACGCCGACCTGTACACCGTCCGCGGCGAAGCCCGTTACTTCGTGTCTGATAACTTCCGCCTGAACGCCGGCGCCGGCTGGTCGCGCATCGACACCAACGTCAACGCCGACCTGTGGGACGTGAACGCCGGTGGCGAATACAAGTTCGCCAACACCGGTTGGTCGACCTTCGCCAAGTACACCCACGCGGAATCGAAGGACCTGGCCAAGCTGAACTCGGACGCCGTGAAGGTCGGCTTCCGCTACACGTTCGGCGGCAGCCTGAAGGACCGTGATCGCGCCGGCGCCGACTTGGCCACGGCCAGCGACCTGTTCGGCTTCGGCGTCCGCTAAGGACGGCTGGACCCAAGGTCCGGACATGAAGAAGGCCCCGGGAGCGATCCCGGGGCCTTCACTCTATATATAGAGTGACGCTCGCCGGTCAGCGGCCGCCAATGATCACGTCGCCCGAACCGGCCACATGCTTCTTGACCGCGCCGTTGACCTTGGCGATGCGCACGTCGCCCGAGCCGGCGACCGAGACGTCGACATCGTCGGCCTCGCCGTTGAAGGCAACGTCGCCCGACCCCATCACATTGACTTCGACCATGCGGCTGCGGCCGCCCAGGACGGTGATGTTGCCCGAACCGGCGATGTTGCCCTCCAGCTTGCCGGCGATGCTGGCCACCTTGATGTCGCCCGAGCCCGCGATGCTGGCCTCCAGGTCACCCGAGATGGCCTGGGTCGCCACGTCGCCCGAGCCGGCGATGCTGATCTCGACCGACGACGCCGTGCCGGCCTTGGTGTCGCCCGAACCGGCCTGGCTGACGTGCAGTTCGCCCTTGGTGTTGGCCACGGTCCAGTCACCGCAGCCGGCATTGGCCAGGTTGACGCTGTCGGAGCGACCGATGTCGCCGAACACCGCGCCGCCAGCCTGCACCCGCACGTTCATCGGCACGCGCACGGCCACCTGCGGGAAGTTGTCGTAGGACACCTGGCCGACGCCGCGAACCTTCACCCAGACCTTACCGTCGCGGCTGTTGCAGCTGTTGATCCGGTTCATGCGCAGGTCGCCATCGACGATCACCTCGTCGCCATTCTGGCGCACGCTCAGCGGCAGGTCGGCGTTGGTGGTGATGAACTCGACCTTCACATCGGTGCGGTTCTCGGGGATCACCACCACGCGCGCGACGGCGTCCTTGATCTTCACGGACGGTGCGGCTTGTGCGGCGCCAGCAGCGGCAACGGCGGCGGCCAGAACGGCCAGGGTGGTCAGAGCGCGCATCGATGTTCTCCCCTCGATTGCGTGTAATTCGATAAGGGGAAGCTAGCGGTCGCCCGACAAGGTTTCGACTTAATTCGAGGTCATGACCGCGATGTCATATAACGCGGGTCGCCTAGTCGACCATCATCGCGGCCAAGCTCAGCCCCAATCCCAATCCTAGGCCCACGCCCGCCCCCAGCCTGGGATGGCGGCGCGCCATGGCGGCCATGAAGCCCGTGCCGCCCCGGATTTGGCCGACCAGGCCAGGCTCGCAGGCCACGATGCGGTCGAACCGTCGGGCTAGCCGCGAAACGCCGAAGCCGCGCATCGACAGCCCCCGTGAGGAGACTCGCCGCTCGATCAGCCCTTCGAACGCCGCCTCGGCCGGATCGGCGAAGTCGCGCTTGTAGGCGTCGGCGTCGACGCCGAAATCCACGCGCGTGACGCCACGCGCCGCGGCGGTCTCCAGGGTGTCCAACGTCATCAGGCTGCCCGGCGAGTATTTGGCGAAGGCCGGGTCGTAGATCGGGAACCACAGGTGATGCCGCGCGCCCGAGGTCAGGCCCAACTCGGCGGCGACGAGCGCGCCGCCCGCCTTCAGCACCGCCAGCCGCAGCCCGAAGTCCGGCGCGTCGATCTCGGCCAGCCGGTGCAGCAGCGCGACCGTCCAGCCGCAGGCGAAGATGTCATACTGGTGCGTACGAGCCAGCTGAGCCCGCTTGCGGTCGATGACCAGGTCGATTTCCGCCCGTGTCGGCCGCTCGAAGTCGAACGACAGCGGGCCGTGATCGCGCTCCAGGGCCCGCCGGCGGCGGCGCTTGTCCTTCAGGAACCGCGTGTCGCGGCTGGCCAGGTAGGCGTCAAAGCCCTGCGAGAGATCGGCGGCCATCGCGCGACGGGCCGACAGCCCCGGCCGGTCCGCTTCCCCCGCCCCGATCAGGCCGCTGACCCGGGCGCGGCGCACGCCCTCCAGGCGCGGCAACAACGCGCCGATGGAGAGATTCGGCTCGGCGATCAGACCGTGGAAGTCGCTGAGTGGCGCGGCCAGGGGCTGCAGCAGGCCGCCCCGCTGCTGGAACGGCAGGAATCCGCGAACCGCCCCGTCCTCGCGAATGACAGCGATCCGGGCGTTCGGCGCGACCTGGCTGGCGGCCTCCACGAAGCGCAGGTCGAAATAGGGACTGGCTAGGACGGGGTCTTTCTCGCGGAAGCGGCTCCAGAGCGCGCGCTCGGCCGCTCCCAGCTCTGAAACCGCCACGGTCTCGACATCCACGCCCACGCGCCTCTCCCTTGGGTTGGGCGCATTAGACATAGCGGCTCCTAACAACCGCTTTAGTTGCGCGCCCCTCCGCCTTGCCAAGCGGTCTGGTGAGGACGCAAGCGCACGGGGGCGGACTTGTAGGCCGGCGTGCCCGAGCGCTGGTCATGGTCGTCCAGCGACACCACGACATTGGTCTCGGGATAGTATGCCGCCAGGCAGCCCGGCGGAATGTCGCGCGCCACCACGGTGAAGGCCCGCACGATCCGCTCGCCGGTCTCGTCGAACGCCGCGCCCAGGTCGACGAGGTCGCCTTGCGCCAGGCCCAGCCGGGCCATGTCGTCGGGATTGGCGAAGATCACGTCGCGCCGGCCGAACACCCCCCGATAGCGGTCGTTCAGCCCATAGATCGTGGTGTTGTACTGGTCGTGGCTACGCAGGGTGGTCAGGATCATCACGTCCGGATCGCCTTGGCGCGGATCGCCGCCCTTGGGGTTGAACGGCAGAAAGTTGGCCTTGCCGCTGGCCGTCTTCCACACCCGCTCCGTCGGCCCGACCGGCAGACGGAAGCCGCCCGGAACGCGGACCCTGTCATTATAGTCTTCGAAGCCTGGGAAGACCCGAGCGATCAGGTCGCGGATGGCGTCGTAGTCATCAGCCAGACCCAGCCAGTCGACATGCGGATCGTGGCCGAAGGTCGCGTGAGCGATCCCCGATACGATAGCCGGCTCTGACATCAGGTGCTCGGACGCCGGCGGATTGAGGCCGCGCGAGGCGTGGACCATCGACATGGAGTCCTCGACCGTCACCGATTGGCGCACGCCGGCGCGGACGTCCATCTCGGTGCGACCCAGGCATGGCAGCAGGATCGCCGCCTTGCCGATCAGCAGGTGCGTGCGGTTGGGCTTGGTGGCGATGTGGACGGCCATGTCCAGCTTGCGCATGGCCGCGAAGGTCCGCACCGGGTCCGGCGCGGCCACCGCGAAATTGCCGCCCAGGCCCAGGAACACCTTGGACCGGCCGGCTTCCATCGCCTCGATCGTCTCGACCACCGTATGGCCGTGCTCGCGCGGCGGCTCGAAGCCGAAGACGGTCTGGATCGCGTCCGACAGCGCCTTGGACGGCTTCTCCCAGATGCCGACCGTGCGGTTGCCCTGGACATTGGAGTGGCCCCGCAGCGGGCAGATCCCCGCCCCTTCCCGACCGATATTGCCCTTCAGCAGCAGCAGGTTGACCAGCTGCTGCACCGTGCCGGAGCTGTCGCGGTGCTGGGTCAGGCCCATGCCATAGCAGAGGATGGTCGCCTTGGCCTTGGCGTAGACAGCCGCCGCCTCTTCGATCCGTTCGCGGGACATGCCGCTGCCGGCCTCGATATCGGCCCAGTCCATGGCCTCAAGCTGGGCGGCCAGGATCTCGAAGCCGGCGGTGTGTTCTTCGATGAAGGCGCGATCCAGGACGCCGCCGTCGCGGGCCTCCATGGCCAGCACCGCCTTCATCATGCCTTGCACGAAGGCCGCGTCGCCGCCGATCTTCAGCTGGAAATAGGCCGAGGCGATCGGAGTCGAGCTGAGCGTCGCCATCTCGACCGGATCCTGCGGCGCGGCGAACTTCTCCAGCGCGCGTTCCTTCAGCGGATTGAAGGCCAGGATCGTCGCCCCGCGCCGGCTGGCGTCGCGCAGCGAGGTCATCATCCGTGGATGGTTGGTGCCGGGATTGTGCCCGAAGCACAGGATCAGGTCGGCGTGATCGAAGTCCTCCAGGGTCACCGAACCCTTGCCCAGGCCGATCGAGTCCGGCAGGCCGACGCTGGTCGGCTCGTGGCACATGTTTGAGCAGTCCGGGAAATTGTTGGTCCCGAACCGCCGGCCCAGCAGTTGGTAGAGAAAGGCCGCCTCGTTGCTGGCCCGACCGGAGACGTAGAACTCCGCTTCATCCGGATGGGCCAGGGCCTTGAGCGCTCCGCCGGCGCGGGCGAAGGCCTCGCCCCACGAAATCGCTCTATAACGGTCGTCGGCCGGATCGTAGGCCATCGGCTCTGTCAGCCGGCCCAGGTCCTCGATGGCGTGATCGGTCCAGGTCAACAGCTCGCTGACCGTGTGCTGGGCGAAGACCTCCGGCGTGGCGCGCTTGGTCGTCGCCTCCCAGGCCACGGCCTTGGCGCCGTTCTCGCAGAACTCGAACGAACTGGTGTGCTTCGGATCGGGCCAGGCGCAGCCGGGGCAGTCGAAGCCCTCGGGCTGGTTGGCCCGCATCAGAGTCTTGCCGCCCTCGACCACCGTTTCCTGGTCGACTAGGGCCCCGGCCACGGCCTTCAGCGCGTCCCAGCCGCCAGCGGGATGGGTGTAGGGGCGAACGCCCTCGACCTTGCCTGGAGCAACCTTGTCGTCAGCCATCAGATCGGCTCCAGCTCAGACTCTATAAGACGCTCGCCGCCAGCGAACACCGCGTGGCCGTCGGCGCGGGCCAGGGCGACCAGAGTCAGGTTGGCCTCCTGCGCCTTGATCACCGCCAGCTCGGTCGGGGCCGAGACCGCGACCAGGATCGAACAGCCCATTCGCGCGGTCTTTTCGATCATCTCGAACGAGGCGCGGCTGGTGACGACGATGAGGCCATCAGCGGCCGAGATCTTCTGGCGCGCCATCAGGCCAGCCAGCTTGTCGAGGGCGTTGTGCCGGCCGACGTCCTCGCGGACCGCGACCAGGGCGCCGTCTCTACTGAAGAAGGCCGCCGCGTGGGTGGCGCGGGTCAGGCGACCCAGAGCCTGCTCGGCCTCCAGCGCCGCCAGAGCGAGCGGGATGGCCGCGTGTTCGATCCGCGCGCCCTCGCCCAGCACCGGCAGCGGCCGCACCGCGTCCGCCAGGCGCTGCACGCCGCAGAGCCCGCAGCTGGAGCGGCCTTCCAGGTTGCGCGGTCGCGCCTTTTTGGCCAGGGCGCCGGGCGCGAGACGGATATCGACCAGGATCCCCAGCGCCTCGTCCTTGCGGACGATGTCCAGCACGTCGCCGGCGGCGGCTATGCCTTCGGTGATTACGAAGCCCAGGGCCAGGTCCTCGACATCCTGCGGCGTGGCCATCAGCACCGTGTGCGGACGGCCGTCGAACGAGAGGCCCACAGCCGTCTCGCGCGGCAAGGGCCGCTCGAGGGGCTGGACAGGAGTCCCGGCGCGCCATTGCACGGCGGGGCGTGGGGTAGCGGACGAACGCGACATGGTCGAAGCCTAGGCCTGGCGTCGTGCGAAAGGAACCATCCGATCGAACGACCCCGTCACGTCACCGCACGAATGTTCAAATCCGTCACCTTCAACGGATGACCGGGAGCCGTTCCTGACGCAATCTCCTCCCATGGCTGGCACGACCTTCGACACCCGACGCGCCCAGATGTTTCCCCGGCTGGAGCCGGCCGAGATCGATCGGCTGCGCCGCTTCGGCCAGGTGATCCATGCCGAGGCCGGCGCGGCCCTGGCCACGGCCGGCGTCGCCTCGCCCGGCCTGTTCGTGATCCTGGCCGGTCGGGTGGCGATCAGTCGCCGCGACGCCCACGACGAAAGCCAGCCGATCGTCGAGCACGCCGCCGGCCAGTTCGTCGGCGAGATCGCCCAGCTGTCGGGCCGCCCGTCGCTAGTCGACGTCAAGGCCCTCACCCAGGTCGAGGCGCTGCTGATCGCCCCGGAGCGTCTGCGCGCCGTGCTGGTCGCCGAGGCCGAGCTGGGCGAACAGATCATGCGCGCCCTGATCCTGCGCCGCGTCAGCCTGATCGAGACCGGGGCCGGAGGTCCGATCATCATCGGCCGCGAAGCCGACGCCGAGGTCATCCGCCTGTCGGGCTTCCTGGCGCGCAACGGCCATCCCTACCAGCACCTCGACCCCGACCAGATGGACTGCGCCAAGGTGCTGATTGAGCGCTTCCAGATCGACGACAGCGAACTGCCGATCGTGCTGTGCCCCAACGGCGAGATCCTGCGTCAGCCCACCAATCACCAGCTGGGTCGCTGTATCGGCCTGGTCGGACCGATCGACGCCAACCGCCTCTATGATGTCGCCATCGTCGGGGCCGGCCCCGCCGGCCTGGCCACCGCCGTCTATGCGGCTTCCGAAGGCCTGTCGGTGCTGGTGCTCGACACCCGCGCCTTCGGCGGCCAGGCCGGGGCCTCGGCGCGGATCGAGAACTATCTGGGCTTTCCCACCGGCATCACCGGCATGGCCCTGATGGGCCGCGCCTACGGCCAGGCCCAGAAATTCGGGGCCGAGCTGGCCATCCCCGACGAGGTCGCCTCCCTGGTCTGCGAGGACGACGGCCAGCACCGCTATCGCCTGGCCCTCGCCAGCGGCGAGACAGCGCAGGCCAAAACAGTCGTCATCGCCAGCGGCGCCCGCTATCGCCGGCTGGAGGTCGAGAACCTGGACCGCTTCGAAGGCGCCTGCGTCCACTACTGGGCCTCGCCGCTGGAGGCCAAGCTGTGCGCCGGCCAGGAGGTCGCCCTGGTCGGGGCCGGCAACTCGGCGGGCCAGGCGGCGGTCTATCTGGCCAGCCAGGTCAAGAAGGTCTGGATGATCGTGCGCGGCGAGAGCCTGGCGGCGACCATGTCGCGCTACCTGATCGACCGGATCGAGAGCACGCCCAATATCGAGGTCATCGTCAAAAGCGCGATCGTCGATCTGGAAAGCGAGGACGGCAAGCCCAACCAGTTGTCGGCCGTGCGCTGGCGCGGTCCGGACGGCGTCGAGACCGTCCAGACGATCAGCCACCTCTTCCTGTTCATCGGCGCCGCGCCCAACACCGCCTGGCTGACCCATTGCCATGTCGAGCTGGACAACCATGGCTTCGTCCGCACCGGGACCGACCTCACCCCCGGCCATCCGCTGCTGCAGACCAGCCGCAAGGGCGTGTTCGCGATCGGCGACGTCCGGGCCGGCTCGGTCAAGCGGGTCGGGGCCGCCATCGGCGAAGGCGCCCAGGCCGTCGCCGCCATCCACGCCTATCTCGCCGAGGCCTGAGAGGACCGCGCTTATGACCTGCACGCACGGCGACTCCATCCATCACGTCACGCCCGGCTCCAAGGGCTGCGAGGAATGCCTGAAGACCGGCGGCTGGTGGGTGCACCTGCGCCTGTGCCGGACCTGCGGCCATGTCGGCTGCTGCGATGACAGCCCCAGCAAGCACGCCACCGCCCACTTTCGCGCGACCAAGCATCCGATCATCGAGGGCTACGACCCGCCCGAGGGCTGGGGCTGGTGCTTCATGGACGAGGAATTCGTGGAGCTGCCGGACCAGACGCCACAGGTCGGCCCGATCCCGAGGTTCGTCGAGGGCTGAGCGCGCGCCGGCGCCCTTCCGCCGGTGGAGCCGGCGGGCTTGGGGAGGCGGCGGAGCGTCCGGGCAGGGCCCGGATGATGGGGTAGAGGAACACCGTTTCGGCCGAGGTCGGAGCGCTCCGCGTGACCGTTGTTCGTGAGCCTTCGGCGCGCGGGGTCTTAACCCGCTTCCGACAGTGGCCCCCGGCGGGCGGAGAGAGATGCGTTCCCTCCGGACCACGCGGGCGATTTCAGCCCGCGCCTGCCGCGCCGGTCGAACCTCGCCGCTGGATTTTCGTCCCGATGTTTCAGGGAACCCGTCCAGATCCGTCACGAGGGCGGCCCGAAGGCCACGACCAGCGCTTCCCGCTCGATCACCCCCGCCGCTCGTTCGGTCGCCAGCTGAAACGCCCTCCCCCGCGACGGGGCGAGGAGAAGTATGGGTCAGGTTTTCAGGGCGATGCGTCGATTTTGGATTGGCTCGTGGGTCGCGGGGGCAAGGTGTTGATTTTGCGCGGGTCGTGCGCGTCAGTTCCCGCACGTCGACGGGATTTGCTGCTCACCGTGAATCGACAGCAGACCCTACGAAACTCTGCCTTCGCCCCTTGGCGGAACTTCGAGAAAGCTTATGGGCAATAGCCGCGATCATGAGCGCAAGCCGCCACTATAGTCAGTTCGCCGCCCAAGCTGTCCCAGGCTCTCCAGCCAACGGCAACCATCGCTAGGACCAGGAAGCAAACCCAGGACCAATATCGGATCGCGTTTTTCCTCCTATCGATCCGCTCAGGGGTGTCAAAGAACGTGAACCGGCACTTGGTAAGGCCGACTACGAGATGCCAGAGGATAGCGCCCTCCATCGCGAGGAAAATCGCCAGGCGCGCAGCCACGGGCAAAGGTTCGTTGCTCATGTCCGAGATACTTTAGCATTGGTGTTTGAGCGGAACAGTCTGGCAGTCTGCGAACTTCCGACATCCACCCTTAGGGTGCCGAAAGGGGGACCGCGATGAACGATCAAGTTACTTGTCCCATTTGCCAAGGCCAGTTTGGGATTTGCTACGGCTACTACACTCCCCGAGACACGGCTGGCTTCCAGTGCGAGGGCTGCGGCAAGTTCGAGGTTACCCGCACGGCTCTCGTGGACTGGTTCAACGACCGTCGACACCTAACGCCGTTACAAAAAGCCGCAATGAGCCATGCACTGCGCACGGGAAACCGAGGTTCCGGTGCGCCAATGGTGACAACGGACTGGCTCGCGCGCTTCGTGTCTGGCGCTCGCCTCCCAACACCAGCCCAGCAGGCTTCAAATCTGATCCGCATTATCGGTGACGCAGTGGCGGACACCGGCGATGGCTATTTCATCGACGACGTTGTCGATACCCCGCTCATTGGTGCGATTAATCGGGCGATGTTCAGCCAACTTCTGTCAGAGCTCATTGCTCGAAACCTGCTGGTGCGCCTAGTCGAACGCCATCAGGTTTCGAATCCTCGTGGAGACGGCGTACTACAAGGCTCCTTATGGGGGCTCTCCCTAGATGGCTGGGAGCGATACGAAAGCGAACAACGTGGACGCGGGGCCGCGCGTTACGGTTTCATTGCAATGAAATTTGGCGACGCAGTGCTCGATCCCTTTATTGATCAGCACGTCAAGCCCGCCGTGCGCGATCGCATTTCCTATGATCTTGTCGATCTACGTAATGTCTCGCGTGCTGGTGTTATCGACAACATCCTGCGCGAGCAGATCCGAGACGCAGCCTTTGTGCTCGTTGACCTGACGCACGACAATTCTGGGGCCTATTGGGAAGCCGGATATGCAGAAGGCTTGGGTAAGCCCGTCGTCTATATTTGCGAGCGAGGCAAGTTCGACGCGGCTAAAACTCATTTTGACACTAATCATTGCACTACGGTGATGTGGACCCAAGAAGAACCCATGCAGTTCGTCGATGAACTGGTTGCTACCGTGCGCCGCTCGCTGAACCTATTCGCGGAGGCTGCCTGATCAGGGGTCCGCTCACCACCGAGGCTGTGTAAAAACTCAGGGCTGAACCCCCTCACAAAAGAAAGCCTTCGCGTCCCGATCGGCCGTCATGAGCGACAAAGCGCCAGATCGTCGATTTTGACGTGGGTTGAGGGGCGGTTGCAGGCCGCCAATGTATTTTCACACAGCCTCCACCCAAGTCAGACATTGGCGCAAGCAAAAGGCCCCGGAGATTGCTCTCCGGGGCCTTCGCATTTTTCAGCCGAAGCTAAGACCGTTCGAGATTACTCGACGATCTTGGCGACCACGCCGGCGCCGACCGTGCGGCCGCCTTCGCGGATGGCGAAGCGCAGGCCTTGGTCCATGGCGATCGGGGTGATCAGCTCGACGTCCAGCTCGGCGTTGTCGCCCGGCATGATCATTTCCACGCCTTCCTTCAGCTTGATGATGCCGGTGACATCGGTCGTGCGGAAGTAGAACTGCGGACGGTAGTTGGTGAAGAACGGGGTGTGACGGCCGCCTTCTTCCTTGTTCAGGATGTAGGCCTCGGCCACGAACTTGGTGTGCGGGGTGATCGAACCCGGCTTGCACAGCACTTGGCCGCGCTCGACGTCTTCACGCTTGGTGCCGCGCAGCAGCACGCCCACGTTGTCGCCGGCTTGACCTTGGTCCAGCAGCTTGCGGAACATTTCGACGCCCGTGCAGGTCGTCTTCTGGACCGGACGGATGCCGACGATTTCGACTTCTTCGCCGACCTTCACGATGCCCTTTTCGATACGGCCCGTGACCACGGTGCCGCGGCCCGAGATCGAGAACACGTCTTCGACCGGCATCAGGAACGGCAGGTCAACGGGGCGTTCCGGCTGCGGGATGTAGGCGTCGACCGAAGCCATCAGCGCCAGGATCGCCTCTTCGCCGATCTTGGCGTCGCGGCCTTCCACGGCGGCCAGGGCCGAACCCTTGGTGATCGGAATGTCGTCGCCCGGGAACTGGTAGCTGCTCAGCAGCTCGCGCACTTCCATTTCGACGAGCTCCAGCAGCTCTTCGTCGTCGACCATGTCGACCTTGTTCATGAACACCACCAGAGCCGGCACGCCGACCTGACGGGCCAGCAGGATGTGCTCGCGGGTCTGCGGCATCGGGCCGTCGGCGGCCGACACGACCAGGATCGCGCCGTCCATCTGGGCGGCGCCCGTGATCATGTTCTTCACGTAGTCGGCGTGGCCGGGGCAGTCGACGTGGGCATAGTGACGGTTGGCCGTCTCATACTCGACGTGCGCCGTGTTGATCGTGATGCCGCGGGCCTTTTCTTCCGGCGCGGCGTCGATGTCGGCGTAGTTCTTGGCGGTCGCGCCGCCCGACTTCGCCAGCGTGATCGTGATCGCCGCCGTCAGCGTCGTCTTGCCATGGTCAACGTGACCAATCGTGCCGATGTTGCAGTGCGGCTTAGTGCGTTCGAACTTTTCCTTGGCCATCGTCTCTACCTTCGCGCCGGCGGGTGTTGTTGGGGTAACTCATATGGGGAGCTGGAGCGGGTAGCGGGAATCGAACCCGCATCCTCAGCTTGGAAGGCTGCTGCACTACCATTGTGCTATACCCGCCTTATCACCCAATCGTGGGCTAGCGGGGTCGCGATCGGCTCCCGGTCTCTGGCTCTGGGACCCATCTTGCCTTCAGGACGCGCCCGTCTCGGAACTCGTCGCGTGCATGGTGGGGGAAGCAGGACTCGAACCTGCGAAGGCGTACGCCAGGGGATTTACAGTCCCCCCCCTTTGCCACTCGGGACATTCCCCCAAGCACGCGACGGAGTTCCGAAGCCGGCGGCCTTTAGCCGGTTCGATGCGCAACAGCAAGCCGTTGAACTTCGAACCAGAACAAAAGCTTCTTTGGACGGTGACGGACGATGCTAAGAGCAGCGCCGGCCGGCTAAGAAACCCTTGGGGCCCCAAATCGGAGCGCGTCTTATAGTGTCCTCTCATTCCGAACGCAACGACCGGAAACGTCCTTCTGCACCCGGACGCGATTTTCGTTCCAAGCCCCGGAATAAAAACGAGTTTTCTCGCGGGCAAGGTGACGCCAAGGACTGGATTTGGGGGACGCACGCCGTCGAGGCGGCGCTTTCCAACCCGCTGCGACCGGCGCCGAAGCGCCTTCTGGCGACCCCGGACCGCGCCAAGCGACTCGGCCCCGATCTGCAGAAGCTGACCTGCCTGCAGGTGATGGAGGGCCAGGAGATCGCCAAGCACCTGCCGCAGGGCGCCGTGCACCAGGGCCTGGCCCTGAAGATCGACGAGGCTGAGTCCCTGTCGATCGCCGAGATGGGCTCGCCCGCCAAGGGGCTGCTGGTCATGCTGGACCAGATCACCGACCCGCAGAACATCGGGGCCATCTTCCGCTCGGCCGCCGCCTTCGGGGCCAAGGGCGTGATCCTGCAGGACCGTCATGCCCCGGTGCTCTCCGGCGTCCTGGCCAAGACCGCCGTGGGCGCGGTGGACAAGGTCGCGCACGCGCGCGTGGTCAATCTGTCCCGCGCCCTGGAGGAACTGGCCGACATGGGCTGGCGGGCCGTGGCCCTGGCCGGCGAGGCCGAGGAAAGCCTGGAGGCCGTACTCGACCACCAGCCCACCGTGCTCGTTCTGGGTTCGGAGGGCGAAGGCGTTCGTCGTCTTGTCGCGGAACATTGCGACGCCTTGGGAAAAATCCCGATGCCCGGCGGGTTCGAAAGCCTGAACGTGTCGGCCGCGGCGGCCATCGCGCTTTATGAAGCCTCGAAAGTTCGCGCGCAGGACGAAACTGTTTCGTGAATCCCTCTTAACCGTTTTGATTTCGTCGCAAGCACGTGCTCTTCTCGCGAACAATGGTCCGCGAGCGCTTGCTCGCGGAGGAGTTAGACATGGGATCGGGGGACCCGATGTTTGGACGTAAGGTACGCTTGGCCGCCTTGGCCACTACGGCGGTCGGCGTTCTGATGCTTGCCGGCTGCAGCGCCGGCGACCAGGTGAGCGCGCCGCCACCGCCCAGCGATCGCCAGGATGCGTCGACAACGCCGGAGCTGATGGGCGCCGCGCCGCCGCCGAGCGCCGACCAGGCCCAGGACGGCCTGCTGGGCGGTCCGAGCCAGGCGCAGGCCCAGGCCCGCGCCGACGCCGGCGTGGGTTCGAGCCCGCTGCCGCCGCCTTCGCGCAATTCGCATCTGAAGACCTGGCGCCGCCCGGACGGCACGCTGGTCACGGCCATGCGCCCGATCGCCAATCCGAAGGGCTCCAGCCGCTACGAGCAGAAGCCGCGTCGCGTCCACGCGACCATTCCGGCCGCGCACGCCGCGCCGAAGCCGATGGTCGTCGCCAAGCCGGTGACCCCGAAGACGGTCGCCCCGGCTCCCGCGCCCGTCCAGGCCGTCAAGCCGGCCGCGCCCGCCGCGCCGCTGGCCAAGCCGCCGGTCGTGGCCGCCAAGCCGCCGATCGTTCCGGCCGCTCCCGCGAAGCCGGCGACCAAGCTCGAGAAACTGCAGGCCGTCGTCGCGCCCGCCGCCACCAATGGCGCGGTCCTGGCCGCCGGCGAGAGCCTGGGCAAGAACCAGCCCGGCCAGGTGACCCTGTCGCTGCCGGCCACGCTGGGCGACCTGATCAAGCAGGAAGCCGCCAAGCTGGGCCTGACCAAGGCCGCCAAAAAGACCAGCGCCTATGCCGAACTCTCGGGCGACGGCTATGAAGTCACCCCGAACGGCCGTCAGACGGCCGTGGTCAAGCCGGGCGAGCCGACCACCTTCGCCTGGCAGGTCAAGCCCGGTCCGGAGGCCAAGGGCCAGCTGACGTCGCGGTTCGGCCTCGAGCTGAACGGCGCCAAGACCCCGCAGGGCTTCTCGCTGGGCGAGATCAGCAAGCGCGTCGCCGCCCTGCCGGAACAGGCCAAGAAGGGCGTGGGCAAGCTCGACCTGGGCGCCCTGAACGGAAACGTCACGCTGCCGGGCCTCGGCGCCGTGTCGATCAAGACCGCCCTGGGCGCAGCCCTGGTGCTGCTGGCGCTGATCATCCTGGTCGGCGTCTCGCGCAGCGCCTCGGCGGCGCGTCGTCGCGCCGAGCGCCAGCGCAAGTACCGCACCCTGACCGACTACGGCCGCAACGAGATGGAGTATGAGCAGGAGCAGCACGCCCCGGCCTCGACCCACGTCTCGCACGTCAACCCGTTCCTGGCCGCGGCCGGCGGCGCGGTGGCGGGCGCGGCGGTCTCCTCGGCGGTCTCCTCGCATCAAGACGACCACGGTCATGGCCACGACAATCATGGTCAGACGCATGACAGCCATGGCCACGACGCTCACGCCCATGACGACCATGGCCATGCCGCGCATGACGGCCACGGCCACGATCTGCACGCCGAGGCTCATCCCGAGCCGCACGCGCCGGCCGAGCACGTCGGTTACCTGAACCCGATGGTCGCCGCCGCCTCGGCCCACCCGGTCAGCCATGACGACCACGGCCACGACACGCACGCCGCGGTGCATGACGAGCACCACGGCGAACATGCCGCGACTCATGACGAGCCCGCGCACGCCGCGCCCGATCATGACGCTCACGCCGCCGGGCATCACGACGCCCATCACAAGGAACCCGAGCACGCCCACTAGGGCCCGCGCCGGACGAAAAAGCGACGCCCCGGATCGACGGTCCGGGGCGTCGTCGTATTTGCGGCGGACCTGACCTTTTTGCGCCTTGCATCGCCGCGCGCCTCACCGCATTGAGGGTACATGTTCGAAACGCTGACGGCCCATCTGGGCGGCCTGCAAGGCCCTCTGACCGCTCTGCTGCAAGTGCTGATGATCGACCTGGTCCTGGCCGGCGACAACGCCGTGGCCGTGGGCCTGGCGGCCGGCGGCCTGCCGCCCAAGGACCGCAAGAAGGTCATTCTCTACGGCCTGGGCGCGGCGGTCGTGCTGCGCATCAGCTTCGCCCTGATCACCACCTGGCTGCTGGGCGTCATCGGCCTGCTGCTGGCCGGCGGCTTCCTGCTGCTGTGGGTCTGCTGGAAGATGTGGCGCGAACTGCGCGAGCAGGCGGCCAACGACGACGCCATGGCCTCGATCGACGGCGATGACAGCACTGAACCACGGGCCCGGCCCGCCAAGTCGTTCAAGCAGGCCTTTGTCCAGGTGCTGATCGCCGACGTCTCGATGTCGCTGGACAATGTGCTGGCCGTCGCCGGCGCGGCGCGCGAGCACCCGGGCATCCTGATCTTCGGCCTGCTGCTGTCGATCGCCCTGATGGGCCTGGCCGCCAGCGCCATCGCCAACCTGCTGCATAAGCACCGTTGGATCGGCTTCATCGGCCTGGCGATCGTGCTCTATGTCGCCGTGCACATGATCTGGGAAGGCCACCGCAGCGTGGTCATGGACCTGAACCAGACGGCCGCCTACAACGCCGCCGCCCCGGCGCCGCTAGACATCAAGCCGGACGAGCTGGCCCAGCACAACAAGCACAAGTAGGGCGAGGATCACGCTCAGCGCGCCGGAAGCGGCGGCAGGTCCAGCCGCCGCAGGTCGGCCATCCTGACATAGAGCCGCAGGATCGCGTGGTGGCGCGCCGTATCGTCCCGCGCCTCGACCGCCTCGTGCAGGCCGATCAGCGCCCTCCGCAGCGTCGCGTTGACACGGTCGAGCGCCGAGACGGTCACCTCCTCCGTGAACGGAAGACCCGCGACATCCAGCCCATAGTCGGCCGCCGCCTCGAGCAGGGCCGCGCGGATCAGGGCGTTCTCCTCCACCCGCGCCGCCACGCCGCGCTCGGCTTCCTGGGCGGCCAGCAGCGACAGCAGAGCCACCAGCCCGACCTTGCCGGCCATGAACTCGCCCTGCTGTTCGGGCGGCCCGGGATCGACCATGCACATGAAGTTGCCGACCAGGATGTCAGGCAGGCTCGGGGTCATGGCAGATCCTCCAGGCGCAGCATCGCGGCGGCCAGGATCTGGTCGTGCCGCCGGGCGGTGTACCAGCCCGACACCGCCAGGATCGGCTCCTTGAAACCGCCGTCGCGATATTCCTTGGCCGCCGAGGTCCAGATCGCCTGGCCCTTCACGGCCGCGAACAGCGACCACCAGGTCAGGGCCTCCTCATCGACCGTGAGACCGCTGGCCTTCGACCAGATGGCGAGGGCCTCGTCGCGTGGGATCATGGCGGCGACGGTCGTGGCGTCGAACGGATTCCACAAGGGGTCGATGGCCCAGGCCAGGTCCTCCAGCGGATCGCCCAGATGGACCATCTCCCAGTCCAGCACCGCCAGGATGCGGCCGTCCGGAGCGTGCAGGAAATTGCCGCCGCGATAGTCGCCGTGCACCACCCGCACCATGCTAGGCGGAGGCGGCGGCTTGCGGCGCAACAGCCGGATGGCGGCGCGGACGATCGGTTGCGGATGCTGTTCGTCGGCCTCGATCACGGCGGCCCAATGGCCGACGGCGATCCGCCAACAGTCTTCGGGCGCCGGCGTCTTGGCGGCCTTCGCCAATGGCAGGCCGGCGGGATCGGCGCCCGCTATACGGCCCAGGATGTCGAAGAACGCCTCGCCGACCGTCCGCGCGTGGGCGCCGTAGGGCATCGCCGTGAACGGCGAGACCACCGTCCCGCCCTCGACCCGCTCCATGATGAAGAACGGCCGCTCCAGTTCCGCGCCCTCCGCGTCCATGGCGACAGGGCGCGGCGCGGGCACGCGATCGTGGAAACTCTCCAGGGCCAGGTATTCCAGGCCGCGGTCGGTCTCGATCAGGCTGCCGGGCGGGTCGCGGCGCAGGATCAGGGGCTTGGCCTCTCCCCCCGTGTTCGCCACGAAACGATAGGTCTCGCGGCTGGCCCCGCCGGGTATGCGCGACAGCTCGGCGACGGTGACCGGCTGGCCCCAGGTCCGGGTGAGATACGCCTCCAGGCGTTCGGCCAGGCCGCTCAAGGCGCCATGTCCAGGATGGAGGCGAAACCCGAGGTCGCGTGCGGACCGATGGCCAGCTGCTCGAAGACGCCCCTGCCCTTCCGCGAGCGGCCCGCGCCGTCGACATAGGTCACATCGCTTAGCGCCTGGACGTGCAGCAGATGCGGCATCTTCCGGTCCATGTCGGCGGTGACGAAGTCCTCCCGCTCGACCTTCAGTTCGCCGTGGTTGAGGCCGTGTCCCCAGACGGGGTGGTTGTAGCCCAGGCCCAGCATGAAGAACTCGGTCTTGGGTTCGATCGCCACAGAGCCATCGGCGCCGAGGTCCAGCGTCGCGGCGGACGCGTGGCGCGTGCCGCTCTTCCAGTCGATGGCGCAGGACGCCCGCGCGAAACCGCCAAAGTCGTTCTCGCGATCGCCGTCTTCCAGCCAGAGCGCGCGACGGTTCCAGGGGCGGCCCAGTTCGTCATCATTGGTGTGGAAGAAGAGGCTCCCGTCGGCGAAATTGCACGGCGCCCACAGCCAGAAGAATTGCGGCGGGGCCGGCGGCGCCAGCTCCTGCGGGTCGCGCGCGCCGACGGGCCGCACGCCCCACGACCGATCGCGGGTGCCGACGAAACCGTCCACCGAGGTTCGCGCGCCGTCGACCTCGATCCAGCCGCTGTAGCGGCCATTCTGGGTCAGGCGCGTGTAGTCCAACAGCGTGCGCGGGCCGTTGCGGCGCACGAAGCGCGGCTCCTCGATCGGGAACGCGCGGCCCTCGAAGACGATCTCGGCGGCGATCCCCTGCTCCGGCGCGGCTACGGTCAGCTTCAGGCGTCGCAGCGGCTCAAGAACTTCGATGGAGATCGGCCCGACCGTCAGATCCATCCGCTCCATCTTCAGCCAGCGGCTGGCGTGCAGATTGACCTGCCTGCCCTGCTTCATCACGCAGAAGGCCGCGTCAGCGATGTTGAGGTGCGGATAGACGCCGAACGCGGCGGCGAAGAACAGGTCGGCGCCGTCGCCCTGAGCGGCGTAGCCGTTGAAAAAGTAGCGGTCGTAGAAGTTCCGATCCGTCCCCGCGTAGGCCACGGGCTCGGGCGTCTGATGGATCGGGTAATCGTCGCCCCAGGTGAGCGCCATGCCGTCCTCCCTTCTGGACACGCGAACGCTCTGACTGCTTACGAAGTCGGCTTCGCTTTACGTCCAGATGAACGACGTTAAGGTCGCGCTCGACGATTGCAACGGTGACGGAGCGTAAGCCGATGGAGGGATGGACTCCCCGGACCTGGACGGGCCTGGCGGCGCTGAGCGGCCTGCTGTCCGTGGCCTTCGGCGCCTTCGCCGCCCACGGCATCGACAGCTGGAAGGCCGTCGAGTGGCTGAAGACCGGCGCCCAGTACCAGATGATCCACGCCCTGGCGGTGTTTGGAGCTTTCGCCCTGCATCGGGCCGGGGCCAAGGGCATGGGCCTGGTCACGGCGCTGTTCTTCGTCGGGACGCTGGTGTTTTCGGGCTCGCTCTACGCCATGGCCCTGGGCGCGCCGAGGATCCTGGGCGCGATCACCCCGATCGGCGGGCTGTCGTTCATGGCCGCGTGGGCGCTGATGGCCTGGCGCGGCTTCTCGATGCCCAATCAAGCCTGAGACTTCGCGCCTGGCAGGGCCAGGAAGAAGATCGCCAGGGCCGAGCCGACCAGGCAGGCAAACATCACAACGGCCACCGGACGCGGCGTGCCGTCGTGCAGCAGGCCGCCAGCCCATGACGCCAGCGCGCCCGCTCCGAACGAGGCCGAGCCCATCAGGGCGGAGATCGAACCGGCGCGGCGCGGGTCGACGCTGAGCGCGCCCGCCATGGTGTTGCCGCCCATCAGGCCGTACAGCGACAGAGAGGCGAACAGCAACGGCAGAACGGTCCACTGGCCGCCCCAGCCGGTCCAGGCCGCCACGGTCAGCAGGAAGGCCGCGGCGATCGAGGCGATGCTGGCCTTGCTCAGCACCTCGTCCGGCAGGTTGCGCCGCAGCAGCAGGCGATTGACCTGGCTGGCCCCGATGATGCCGACGGCGTTGAAGGCGAAGATCAGATTGAAGACCAATGGCGTGTGGCCATAGATCCCCATGACCAGGTCCGGCGCGCCGGAGATGTAGGTGAACAAGACCGCCCCGTTCAGCGCGCCGGCCAGGGCGTAGCCGACTAGGCGACGCAGACCCAGGAGAGCGATATAGGCCTTCAGCGGGTTCTCCGACCGCGCCTGGGCCAGGGTCTCGGCCGAGCGGGATTCCTTCAGGCCCGCCAGCACCCAGGCCCCGACGGCGAGACCGAAGACGACCTGGACCCAGAACACCACCCGCCAGCCGGCGAACGCCTGGATAACGCCGCCCAGTTGCGGCGCCAGGACCGGCGCAAGCCCCATGATCAGCATCATCAGCGACAGCACTCGGGCGGTGTCGGTGTGACCAAAGCGATCGCGCACGACCGCGCGCGCCACCACCGCTCCAGCGCATCCCCCCAGGGCCTGGACGAAGCGCGCCCCGATCAGGGCGTGGATGCTGGGCGCCACGGCGCAGGCCAGCGATGCGACGATATAGACACCGATCCCCGTCAGCAGGGGGCCGCGCCGCCCCAGACGGTCGGACAGGGGGCCATAGACGAACTGACCGATGGCCATGCCCGCGAAGAAGGCCGCCAGCGTGGCCTGGGTCTGGTCCGGCCGCGCCGACAGGCTATGGCCGATCTCCGGCAGGCTGGACAGGTACATGTCGATCGACATCGGCGCGAAGGCCGTCAGCGCGCCGAGAAGCAGGACGAGACGCCACGGAACGGCGGCGGGCGGCGGAACGGTGTCGGTCATGGCGCGCCCTTCTACGCCCTTTGGACCTTACGCAAACCTGAAATGAAGCTTGCCCGGATCCGCGACGGGCTCCAGGGTGATCAGCAATCACCTGGAAACGCGGGAGGACGCGCGATCATGACGGTCAAGAATCCGGGCCTGCCCGAGCCGCGGTACGCCGACGTCAACGGCATCCGCATGGCCTACTACGAGGCCGGTCCGCGCCACGGAGTCCCCGTCGTCTTCTGCCATGGGTTTCCGGAGCTGGCCTTTTCGTGGCGCCACCAGATCGCCGCCCTCGCCGCCGCCGGCCGTTGGGTGATCGCCCCCGACCAGCGCGGCTATGGCCTGACCCCCGGTCCCGAGGCGGTCGAGGCCTATGACATGGACCACCTGACCGGCGATCTCGTCGGACTGCTGGATCATCTGGGCGTGGAGAAGGCGATCTTCGTCGGCCATGACTGGGGCGGCATCATCGTCTGGCAGATGCCGCTGCTGCATCCCGATCGCGTGGCCGGGATCATCGGCCTCAACACCCCCTTCACGCCGCGCCTGCCGCTGGATCCGATCGAGATGTTCCGCAACGCCTATGGCGAGGACATGTACATCGTCCACTTCCAGAAGCCGGGCGAGGCCGACGCGCGCCTGGGCGCGGATCCGGAGCGGACGATCCGCTTCTTCATGCGCAAGCCCAAGAGCTCGCAGGACGAGTTCCTGGGCCGCCCGGCCGAACGCCGGAGCCTGGCCCTGCAGGACGCCCTGCTCCACTACGACCCGGCGACCGACGACAATCAGTTCCTGGAACCCGACGAACTGGCCTTCTTCGTCGACGCCTTCAAGCGTACGGGCTTCACCGGGGGCATCAACTGGTATCGCAACTTCACCCGCAACTGGGAGAAGGCCGAGACCCTGCCCCGCCGGATCGACGGCGTCCCCTGCCTGATGATCATGGCCGAGCTGGACGTCGTCCTGCCGCCAGCCATGGCCGACCGCATGGGTGAGCAGATCTCGGACCTGGAGAAGGTGCTGATCGAAGGCAGCGGCCACTGGACCCAGCAGGAGAAGCCCGCCGAGGTCAACGCGGCGATCCTGGATTGGGTTGAGCGGCGGTTCCCGCTGTAGCCGATGCGTGATCTTCGTCCTTCGACAGGCTCAGGATGAGGATCAAGGCAGGCTCAGTAGAAAACCTCATCCTGAGCTTGTCGAAGGACGAGGTTTTCGGTCTCTCAGTTCCGCGCCGCGATCATCTGGCCAGCCCGCCTCCGCATGGCGGCGGCCAGTTGCAGCATGGCCAGGGCCGAGACCTCGTCGCGCTCGCCGGCGCGCAGGCTGTAGACGCTGGCCATGGCGAACAGCGCCTCGGCGCGATCGACGCCCTCGGCCCCGAACATCTCACCGATCTGCCGATCGAGTTCGGCCAACTGCACCGGGTTCAGCATCGCGAGAAGTTCGTCATCGGAATAGTCTTCGGGCGCGAGCTGAGTCATGGCGGGCAACATACAGAACCGAGCGAAGGGCGAAAACCTCAAGGGTCTGCCGAAGCAGACCCGTGTGTTTCTTTGACGAAAGGCCTGCTTTTCCGACGCGAGGAAAATCCCCGCGATCGGGCAGGCCTTTTGCTTTCCTCCGTTCACAGGCGGCGGAAAAACACGTTAGGGTTCGTCTCATGGATCGTAACGCTTCCGCCGCCGCCATGAGTTCCGTTGGTCGCCGCGGCCTCTTCCGCGAGGTCGAACCCTTTTCGTTCGGCTGGATGCCCACCGGCGGCCCGCACGAGATCTACTACGAGGAATGCGGCAATCCGCGGGGCAAGCCCTGCGTGATCCTGCACGGCGGCCCGGGCGGCGCGGTCAATCCGACCATGCGGCGGTTCTTCGATCCAGCCAAATGGCGCATGACCCTGTTCGACCAGCGCGGCTGTGGCCGGTCGCGCCCGAACGCGAGCCTGGAAGACAACACCACCTGGAGCCTGGTCGAGGACATCGAGCGCCTGCGCGAGCATCTGGGCGTCGAGAAATGGACCGTGTTCGGCGGCTCCTGGGGTTCGACCCTGGCCCTGGCCTACGCCATCAAGCACCCCGACCGCGTCGCCGGCCTGGTCTTGCGCGGCATCTTCCTGCTGACCGAGCGCGAACTGGGCTGGTTCTACCAGGACGGCGCCTCGATGCTGTTCCCGGACGCCTGGGAGCGGTTCCTGGCTCCGATCCCCGAGGAGGAGCGCGGCGACCTGATGGCCGCCTATCACCGCCGCCTCACCGCCCAGGACCGCCGCGTGCAGCTGGAAGCCGCCGCCGCCTGGAGCCAGTGGGAAGGCGACACCATCTCCCTACGCGGCCCCGACGCCCGGCCGCCCAAGTTCAATGAAGAGGACTTCGCGATCGCCTTCGCGCGGATCGAGTGCCACTTCTTCACCAACAAGGGCTTCTTCGATCACGACGGCTGGATCCTGAAGAACATCGACAAGATCCGCCACATCCCCGGCTGGATCGTCCAGGGCCGCTTCGACGTCGTCACCCCGCTGGACAGCGCCTGGAAGCTGCACAGGGCCTGGCCCGAGGCGCGCTTCGACATCGTCTGGGACGCGGGCCACGCCTCGACCGAGCCAGGCGTCATCGACGGGCTGATCCGGGCGACGGAAGCGGCGCTGGTCAGCTAGGCCTGTCGATCTCGTACCAGCAGCCGGGCTCCCAGGCGTCACGCGCCGAGGCGTAGACCAGCCGCTCACCGACCTCTCGCATCCCCAGTTTGATGAGGATCGCGCGCGAGGCGGCGTTGTCCGGGTGCGCCTGAGCCTCGATCGTCCGGACCGGCAGAAGATCCCAGATCGACGCCAAGCCGGCGGTCGCCGCCTCCAGCATGTAGCCCCGGCCCTGGACGTGCTCGGCGAGGTGATAGCCGATCTCGACGCGGCCATCGGGCGAACCGCCGCCAAAGCCGCCAACTACCAAGCCATCCTCCCGTCGCTCTATGGCGTAGCCGACATGCCACCCGTCACGCGCGCCTTGCCGCGCATCGGAAATACGCGCGGCGGCGAGCTCGGTCGAAGTCGGATCGGGCCAGGACGTCAGCCAGCGTACGACACCAGACGTCAGATTCGCCGACAGGATTGACGCGTCGCCCTCGCGGAAGGCGCGGAGCCGAAGGCGCGGGGTCACGAGAACGGGCAACAGTTCCGCCTCGCCGCCCGTCATCACATCAACGAGCCCTTGCCGCTGGTCACTTCGGTGTAGCGATGCACGCGCACGGCCTGCACCAGGCCGAAGCCGACCATGACCGTCAGCATGACGGTGCCGCCGTAGGACAGCATCGGCATCGGCACGCCGACGACGGGGGCCAGGCCCATGACCATGGCGCCGTTGATCAGCACATACAGCGAGAAGGTCGCCGTCACCCCGGCCGCGGCCAGGCGTCCGAAGTGGCTGTGGCTGATCGAGGCGATACGCAGGGCCATGAAGATCACCGCGCCGTACAGGAACAGCACGCCGAAACAGCCGACGAAGCCGAACTCCTCGGCCAGGGTGGCGAAGATGAAGTCGGTCTGTTTCTCGGGCAGGAAGTTCAGCTGGCTCTGCGAGCCCAGGCCAAAGCCCTTGCCCAGCAGGCCTCCAGAGCCCAGGGCGATCTTCGACTGCAGGATGTGGTAGCCGTCGCCGGACGGGTCCTGCTCGGGGTTCAGGAAGGTCAGGATCCGGTTGCGCTGATAGTCGTGCAGCCCGAACATGATGAAGGGCGGAATGGCCACGGCCGCCATCGCGCCCAGGGCCGCGATCACCCGCCAGGACAGGCCGGCCAGCATCATGATCGCCCCGCCGGTGGCGGCGATCAGGATGGCGGTGCCCAGGTCGGGTTGCTTGGCCACCAGCAGGAACGGCACGCCGATCATCGCGGCGGGGATCAGCAGGCGCCAGGAGAACCGGGCGCTGTCGGACGACAGGCCGTGGTAGTAGCGGGCCAGGGCCAGCACGAGGCCTATCTTCATCACCTCGGACGGCTGGAAACGCAGCGGCCCCAGCTGCAGCCAGCGCTGGGCCCCCAGCGAGATGTCGCCGACCAGGTCGACGGCCACCAGCAGGATGAGGCCTACCCCGTAGATCGGATAGGCGGCGGCGAACCACCAGCGCAGGTCGCACATCGCCAGGGC
This sequence comes from Caulobacter sp. GW822-FHT07D08, assembly GCF_058798735.1. Classification (NCBI taxonomy): domain Bacteria; kingdom Pseudomonadati; phylum Pseudomonadota; class Alphaproteobacteria; order Caulobacterales; family Caulobacteraceae; genus Caulobacter; species Caulobacter sp. GW822-FHT07D08. Next base: position 24,873 of record NZ_JBXAKU010000023.1, on the reverse strand, counting down.
GATCATGATGATGAAGTAGACGCCGAAGCGCAGCAGGTGCTTGTCCGCCCAGGGTTCCCACGAGGCCCCCGCGATCGAAAACAGCATCAGGCCGCCGACGCCGGCGATCATCGCCAGCACCAGGCAGAAGGTCCAGTCGACCTCCATGAACTTGATGATCGGCCGGTCGCGTTCGCCGGGCCGGGTCAGGCCGCCGCTCAAGGTCATCTTTGCCCTCCCTGGGGCGTGGTCGGCGGAACGGTCGGCGCGGCGCCGACATCGGGCGCGGGCGGCGCGACGCCCTCGACGGGGTCGTCCGGCGCGGCGCCTTCCATGACGTCTTCCGGAGCGACCTCGGGCAGCGGCGCGGGGCGCTCGATGCGGGCGCGGATCTCGGGATCCTTCAGCAGGGCCACGCGCATGACTTCGCGGGCGCGCGGCGCGCCGGCGGTGGCGCCGCCCAGGCCGCCGTGCTCGATGATCACCGCCACGGCGTAGCGCGGGTCGTCATAAGGGGCGAAAGCCACGAACAGGTTGTGGTCCTTCAGGCGCCAGGTCGTGGCGTAGCCCTTGCGGTTCTTGACCCCGTCGTAGCTGCGCACCTGAGCGGTGCCGGTCTTGCCGGCCATCTGCACGTCGCCGAGGCCCAGCTGGCTCTGCCTGTAGGCGGTGCCGCGCACGTCGTTGGCCACGGCCGCCATGCCGCCGCGGACATAGTTCAGGTGCTCGGGGGAGAACGGCAGGTCGGGCACGGCGGCGCCGCTGGGCTGCTCCACCCCGCCGACCGACTTGATCAGACGCGGGACCAGCGCCTTCTTGCCGTTGGCCAGGCGCGAGGTCATCACCGCCAGTTGCAGGGCGTTGACCGTCAGAGCCCCCTGCCCGATCCCGTAGCTGGGGGTCTCGCCCGGAAACCAGGTCTGGTTGGCCGGATTCTTCTTGAACGCCCGCTTCTTCCAGGCCGGGTCGGGGACATTGCCCCTCTTCTGGCCGGGAATACCGATATCGTAGATTTGGCCAAAGCCCATGGCCCGCGCCGCGTTCGCGATGGCGTCGGGACCGATCTTCAGCGACGTCTGGTAGAAATAGATATCGCAGGAATTCTTGATCGCCTCGTGCAGGTTCTGCGAGCCGTGGCCGCGCGGCTCCCAGCACCGCCAGGTCCGGCCGCCATAGTACCAGCTGCCGCCGCAGTTGATGCGGACCTCGGGATTGATGCCGGCGGTCAGCGCCGCCAGGCCCACGGTCGGCTTGAAGGTCGAGCCCGGAGGGAAGACGCCGGTCAGCGACTTGTCCAGCATCGGTTTGCGCTCGTACTCGGCCAGCGCCTTGTACTCGGCGCCCGACAGGCCCTTCACGAAGCGGTTAGCGTCGAAGCTGGGAGCCGACACCATGGCCAGCAGGTCGCCGTTGCGCACGTCCATCACGACGATGGCGCCGCTCTCCTCGCCCATCACCTCGAGGGCGCGGTTCTGGATGTCGGCGTCCAGCGTCAGCAGGACTTCCTTGCCCGGGGTCGGCGGCACGTCGCCGGCCGGATCCAGGCGTACGACGCGGCCCTGCGCGTCGACCTCGGTCTTGGTGGCGCCGGCGCGACCGCGCAATTCCTTGTCGAAGGCCTTCTCCACGCCCTGCTTGCCGATGCGGAAGCCCGGGTGGTGCAGCAGTTCCTGATCCTGGGTGGCGTCGTCCTTGGCCGCTATGAGGTCGCGGTCCGAGACCTTGGCGACATAGCCTATCACGTGGGCGAAGGCGCCGCCGAACGGATAGACCCGAACCTCGCCCATGTCGGCGGTGACGCTGGGCAGTTCCGGGGCCCGGATGTTGACCCGTGAGAACTCCTCCCAGGAGAGGTCCTCCATCACCACGACCGGGGCCTTGCGGGGCGCGCGGTCGAGCTCCTTCAACACACGGGCGCGGCGCGAGCCGTCGATCGGCACCAGCTTGGCCAGGTCGTCCATGACGGCCTCGGCGTCCAGGCCCTTGTCCTTGTTGATGATCAGCCGGAAATTCGGACGGTTGGACGCCAGCGATACGCCATTGCGGTCGCGGATCAGGCCGCGCGGCGGCGGCACCAGGCGGTAGTTGAACTGGTTGCCGGCCGAGAGCTTCTGATAGCGCTGGGCCTCGACCAGTTGCAGCTGGGCCAGGCGTCCGCCCAGGGCCAGCAGGCCCGCGCCCGTCAGGCCGCCCAGCAGGAACGCGCGCCGGTGGAATACCCCCTGACGCTCGTTGACCTCGAAGAAGAAGATGGACGGTTCGCTCATGGCCTCACCGGAACCGCACGTCGGCGTCCTCGAAGCGATCGACCAGGCGGTGGGCGAACGGGAACAGCAGCGCCGTGACCAGGAACTGCCAGAACACGGCCAAAAGGCTCGGCATGGCCAGACTGTCGAGCATGGTGAACAGGAAGCCGGCGACCATGGCGACGGCCGTGACCCCGGCGAACCAGGCCCACATCATCGGCCGGCTCTGGCCGGTCATGGCGTTGCGCAGGATCAGAACCATGGCGTAGGCGACCAGCAGCGACAGACCCCACAGGCCCGTTGGACCGCCCCAGAAGATGTCCAGGAACAGGCCAAGGATCAACAGCGCGAACGGGGCCAGGATCGAGGGGCGGATCATCGCCCAGGCGAAGGCCGGCACCATGGCGAACACCGGTTCGGGCAACTGCAGGCCCCAGATGCGGATCGGCGCGGCGAACAGGATCGTCGCGAAAATGCACAGCAACATCGGCACGCCCAGCCAACGGGCGGGATTGAGCGCTCGCCCGCCGCTCATGCTCATCGTGGCGATCCCGTCGGCGCGGGCGTCGCGGTCGCGGCGGGCCTGGGCTGGGCCGGTTTCGGCGTCGCCGGCTTCTGGGCCGCCGGCCTGGGCTGAGCCGCGGCGGTCGGCGGCGTGGCCGGCGGGGCCGCCGCGGGTTTCGGCGCGGGCGTCGGGGCGGACAGGATCGAGGTCTGCGGATCCTCGGTCGTCACCGGCGGCAGGGTCTTGGCTTCCAGCTGCTTCTCGTCGGCCAGTTGGGCGAAATCCTTGAACAGCAGGATGCGGATGTAGTCGATCGACGACTGGTCGGCGAACAGCACCACGCGCCAGCGGCCGTCCAGCCCCTTCACGGCCGCGCCCACCGGCAGGCCGCGCGGCACGACGCCCCCGTCACCGGAGGTGACAACACGATCACCCTGCTGGATGGGATCGACGCCCCGAAGGTACTCCAGCTTGGGATTCGGGCCGCCGTCGCCGGTCAGGATGGCGCGGGCGTTGGTGCGGTCGATCATCACCGGCGTGCGCGAGGCGATGTCGGTCAGCAGCAGCACGCGGCTGGCGCCGCGCGAGACGCCGACCACGCGACCGACCAGGCCGCGTTCGTTGAGAACCGGATTGCCGACCTCGATGCCGCGCTCCGAACCGGCGTCGGCCAGGCGGGTGTTGGCGAAGGGACCGCGGCTGTCGGCCACCACCCGGGCCGAAGCCATCGGGATCGGCGGATCGGTGCGCAGGCCCAGCAGGCTCTTGAAGCGTTCGTTCTGGTCTTGCAGGTCCAGGGCCCGGTCACGCCACTGGCGCATTTCGGCCAGCTCCGTCTTCAGGCGACGGTTCTCCGAGGCCGTGAAGAAGTAGCTGCGGACGAAGTCCAGGCCCAGGCCCGTCCAGCGACCGGGCGCGGCGATGGCGCCGCTGACCGGCTTGGCGACGACGTCCACCGTCTGGCGGGTGACGCCGTAGGCCTGCTCCTGCAGGGTCTCGCGACGGTCCGCCAGCAGGAAGGCGACGGCGATAACGGCCGCCACGATCAGGGCCACCGCCGCCGTCCAGGTAAGCGGCACTTTCAGGTCGCCGAGGGGACCTTCGCGAAAGGGCACGTAGTTTCTCCCGACGCCCCCCAAGGCGCCTCTAGAGCAATACCGGCTTTAGGCCAGCGTGGATTCCAGGACGCCCTTCATCCACTTCGGATGCTCGAGAACCTTGCCGCAGCCCAGGGCCACGCACGACAGCGGATCGTCGGCCACCGTCACCGGCAGGCCGGTGTGGTCGCGGATCTCGGCGTCCAGGCCGCGCAGCAGCGCGCCGCCGCCGGTCAGCATGATGCCCTTGTCGGCGATGTCCGAGGCCAGCTCCGGCGGGGTGGCTTCCAGGGCCACCTTCACGGCCTCGACGATCTGTCCGACCGGTTCGGCCAGGGCGTCGGCGGCCTGCTTTTCGCTGATGCGGACCTCGCGCGGCACGCCCTGCATCAGGTCGCGGCCCTTGACGTCGATCGACAGCCCCTCGCCGTCGGCCGGCGCGCGGGCGGTGCCGATTTCCTTCTTGATGCGCTCGGCGGTCGTCTCGCCGATCAGCAGGTTATGGTGGCGACGCATGTAGCTGATGATCGCCTCGTCCATCTTGTCGCCGCCGACGCGGACGCTGCGCGAATAGACGATGCCCGACAGCGACAGCACGGCCACCTCGGTGGTGCCGCCGCCGATGTCGACCACCATCGAGCCGGTCGGCTCGTGGATCGGCAGGCCGGCGCCGATCGCGGCGGCCATCGGCTCGTCGATCAGGCCGACGCGACGCGCGGAGGCGTTCAGGCAGCTGTCGTTGATGGCGCGGCGTTCGACGGCGGTGGCGCCCGACGGCACGCACACGATCACTTTCGGGTTCACGAAGCCCTTGCGGTTGTGAACCTTGCGGATGAAGTACTTGATCATCTCCTCGGCGACTTCGAAGTCGGCGATGACGCCGTCGCGCATCGGACGGATGGCTTCCATGTGGCCCGGGGTGCGGCCCAACATCTGCTTGGCCTCGATGCCCACGGCGTGGACAATCTTGCGACCGCCGACGTTGCGTAGAGCCACCACCGACGGTTCATTCAGAACGATCCCCTTACCCTTCATGTAGATGAGGGTGTTGGCCGTGCCGAGGTCGATGGCGATGTCGTTCGAGATCACGCCGAAGAGGGAAGAGAACATTGAAAGCCCTGACTGAGGGGTAGGAGGGGCGTTACGGACGGCAGATCGGTGAAGAAGGGGCCTGATCCGTCCTGAAGACGGGGTCGGCTGAGAAAAAAGGCTCCTACTTCAATTCAATGCGAGGACAACATGATTCCCGCATTTGGCGGATTTCGATCCGGTCAACATGCTTCGGTGTTCGGCGGGAGCGCCGCCCCCTGGCCGCGCCGTCGTCCGAACGGCCAAAAGCACGCCGACGCCCGCCCGTGTGCCCTGCGAAAGCGTTGAATTCAAGGTCTATTAGCGGGGTTCTCGAAGGCTTTTGCGGTCAAGCCGACCAAGCACCCCAACATGGCGAAATCTAGCCGAGCGCGGCCATGACGACCCCGAGCGCCGTTATGCCGCAGGCGGCCATCTGGAAGAGGGTCAGACGCTCCTTGAACAGACGACGTCCGGCGATGGCCGCGATGGGCATTTCGACCACCCCGACCGCCCTCACCGGCCCGACCGGCGACAGAGTCATGGCCGTGAACCACAGGCCCGAGGCCGCCGCGCCGCAGAAGCCCGCGCCCAGCGACTGCCGCCAGGCGGCGATCACGGCCCTCAGGGAGTCCGGGTTTCGCCAGGCCAGATAGCTGGTCAGGCCCACGGTCTGGATGGCCTGGACCACCATCACCGTCACCAGGGCCGAGGCCGCGGCGTGGGCGGGATCGAAGGCCAGGCTGGCCTGCCGGAAGCAGTTGGCGCTCAGGGCGAAGATCGCGCCCGAGCCCAGACCGGCCAGCGCCGCGCCCTTGCGCATCACCACCTCGCCGCGCGGCCAGGTCAGGGCGGCCAGACCCACGCTGGCGATCAGCCCGCCGGCCCAGGTCATCGGACCGACGTGATCGCCGAAGAACAGCGCGCCCCAGATCAGGGCGAACGGCAGGCCGCTCTGCTGCATGGTCGTGCCCAGGGCGAAGGTCGAGCGATGCATGGCCGTCAGCAACGCCGCCGTCGCCGCGATCTGCAGGCCGGCGCCGGCGGCGCAAGCCAGCCAGAAGGCTGGTGTCGGGTGGGCGTTGGCGCCAGGCGTCGCCAGCCAGGCGACGGCCGCGAAGACGGTGGCGAACGGCAGGCCGAACAGGAACCGCACCAGAGTCGCCCCCCAGGGACCCGCCCCGCCCATGACCGAGCGCTGGGCGGCGTTGCGCGCCACCTGCAGGGCTGCCGCGCCCACGGTGATGGGAATCCAGATCATCTTCGACCTTTACGACGCCCTTAGGCGGGCGGGTTGAGTTTCGCATCGAGCCCTTATGCGCCTCTGGCGCAAGATAGGCGGGCTCGTCGCCGTCGCGCGGCGCTCGCTGAAGAAGGCTTACCGAACATGTCGCCCCACCCGCCCAGGAAAACGCCTCTTAGGCAGGCCGCCCAGTTCCTGCTGGGCGTGCCCACCGAGGGGATCAATCCCGCCCTGGACCGCATGCTGGACCTCGCCGAGGCCACGCCGCTGTGCTTCGTGGCCGTCGCCGGCCCGGGCGCGGGCGAAGCGATGTGCCAGCTGTGGCGTCGCGGCTATCAGCGCGTCGAGGCCGCCCGCCGGGCCACGTGCGGCGCGGCCGACGAGCGCAGCGACGTGCTGCTGGTCCTGGACTGCCAGACGCTGCAGGACACGCGCGCGATCGTCGCCGCGACCTATGCCATGCTGCGTCCTGGCGGGACGCTGGTCGTGGACGCGGGCGCGCTGCTGGACGAGGCGCCCCGCAGGGCGCTCGCCGACAGTCTGCGAGAACTGGGCCTGGAGGTTCAGCCCCAGGCGCACCTGGGGGCCGAGATCCTGGCGACGCGGCCGTTCAGCAAGCGGCAGGCGGCCTGAACCATCCTGTCATCCCGGGCGAAGACCCGGGACCGCCCCGAACTCAGAGCTTCCCGCGGTCCCGGCTCGGCGCGCTTCGCGCTTGGCCGGGATGACAGTTTTAAAAGCCGCTGGCGATCGCCGCTTCGGGCCGGCTCTTCTCCTTGCGGGCGAAGAGATTGTTCAGGGCGTTGACGTACGCCTTGGCCGAAGCGGTCAGGGTGTCGGTGTCGGCGGCCGCGCCGGTGGCGATGCGGCCATCCTCCTCAAGACGCACCGAGACCTGGGCCTGGGCGTCCGTGCCTTCGGTCACCGCGTGCACCTGGAACAGGCGCAGGGCCGCGCTGTGCGGCACGATCTTGTGGATCGCGTTGAACACCGCGTCGACGGGACCGTCGCCGGTGGCCTCGGCCGTGCTCGAGACGCCATCGACGTCCAGGGTCAGCTCGGCCGACTGGCCGTCGGTGCCGGCCACCACGCGCAGGTGCGAGACGCGGATCTTCTCCGAGCCGCGGGCCAGGGCGTCATCGACCAGGGCGATGATGTCGTCGTCGTAGACGTGCTTCTTGCGGTCGGCCAGGTCCTTGAAGCGGCCGAAGGCCTCCTTCAGCGCGTTCTCGCCCAGCTCGTAGCCCAGGTCCTTCAGCTTGGCGCGGAAGGCGTGGCTGCCCGAGTGCTTGCCCATGACCAGGCTCGAGGGGGCCTGGCCCACCGACTCCGGCGTCATGATCTCGTAGGTCTCGCGGTTCTTGAGCATGCCGTCCTGGTGGATGCCGCTCTCGTGCGCGAAGGCGTTCTTGCCGACGATGGCCTTGTTGTACTGCACCGGGAAGCCGGTGATGGCCGAGACGTAGCGGCTGGCGCGGGTGATGTGGGTGGTGTCGATGCCGGTCTGGAAGGGCAGACGGTCGCCGCGCACCTTCAGGGCCATGACGATCTCTTCCAGCGCGGCGTTGCCGGCGCGCTCGCCCAGGCCGTTCACGGCGCACTCAACCTGGCGCGCCCCGCCCTGCACGCCGGCCAGGCTGTTGGCCACGGCCAGGCCCAGGTCGTTGTGGCAGTGGGTCGAGAAGATCACCTTGTCGGCGCCCTCGACATTATTGACCATCCAGCTGAACAGGTCGGCATATTCGGACGGATAGGTGTAGCCGACGGTGTCGGGCAGGTTGATCGTCGTGGCGCCGGCCTTGATGGCGGTCTCGGTGGCGCGGCGCAGGAACTCGCGGTCGCTGCGGGTGGCGTCCTCGGCCGACCACTCGACGTCGTCGCGCAGGTTGCGGGCGTGGGCCACCGAGCGGGCGATCACGTCGATGACGGCGTCCGGCTCCATCTGCAGCTTGTGCTTCATGTGCAGGTCGGACGTGGCGATGACCACGTGGATGCGGCCGCGCTGCGTGGGCTTCAGGGCTTCGGCGCAACGGTCGATGTCGACCTGGTGGGCGCGGCACAGGCCGGCGATGGTCGAGTTCTTGACGATCTTGGCCACTTCGCGGACGGCCTCGAAGTCGCCGTTCGAGGCGATCGGGAAGCCGGCCTCGATGATGTCGACCCCCATCTCCTCGAGGATCTTGGCCAGCTCCAGCTTCTCTTCCAGCGACATCGACGCGCCGGGCGACTGCTCGCCGTCGCGCATGGTGGTGTCGAAAATGACGACGTTGTCGCGCTTGTCGAAAGCGGCGGGCGATACGCCCGAGATGGGGGAAGTCATGGGAATACTCGTCGAATGGGGTGTCTGCGTGCGGGCTGCGGGAACTATCCCCTGTGCGCCCGGCCGCGACGAAGCGCGGCCCCTAGAGCGCCCAGGGGCTGATAAGCCGAAGCGAAAGCAGTGCGCGCGCGACGTTCATGGCGGACTTTCTACACATCGCCCGGGAATCGAGCAAGCAATTTGCGCCAGCCGCGCGATCCGTCGCAGCTGGCGCAAGTTTATTCCAGGTCCAGATTAATTTGGGCGCGTAACGATCGGGAAGTCGGTCGGGAAAGCGTCAAACCATCCCGTCATCCGCCCCATCGCGGCGCGATCGCCCTCGAGCTTGACCTGCCCGGTCAGGATCTTCGGAACCAGCGACTTGCCGGTGAACAGCGAGTCCAGGAACACCGGCCGCGCCACGGTCAGAGTGGCGTCAGCCTTCTCGCCCTCCCCATTTTCGCTTTTGGGGGACGGCTGGGCGACCAGCACGCCGTTGCGCACCTCGACCAGGAACCGCTCGTTCCGATCAGGGAAGACAAAGATGATCCGCAGGTGCGCGTCCTTGGCCTTGTCGGGGTTCAGGCGCACCGACAGCACGTCGAAGATCATCGCGCTGTCCAACGCCGCCAGCATGTCCAGCGGGGCCATCGAGGGCGGCAGCTTGCGCACCCCGCCCCGCAGCTCGTCGGCGCCGGTGAGGTAGATGTTACGCCACAGGCTGTTCTCGGTCTGGTAGCCCATCTGGTCGTAGGCCGAGGCCAGCAGGGTCTTGGCCTCCTTGTCGCCGTCGTCGGCCATCACCGCGTGGTTTAGCAAGGTGGCGGCCCAGGCATAGTCGCCGTTCCCCGCCGCCTCCTTGGCCATCGCCTTGACCTTGGCCGCCCCGCCCATGGCGGTGACATAGCGCTTGCCCGCGTCGGCCGGCGGCGCGGGCTCCAGGTGGGCCGGGTTGGCGTCGTACCAGCCCATGTAGCGCTGATAGACCGCCCGGCTGTTGAAGCTCATCGAGCCGTAGTAGCCGCGATTGAACCAGTCCTTGGCCAGGGCCGGCGGCAGCTGGATCCTGGCGGCGATCTCGTCCCCGGTCAGGCCCAGGTTCATCATCCGCACCGTCTGGTCGTGCAGATATTTGTAGGCGTCGCGGTGATCGGCCAGGAAATCCCTGACCACCGTCCCGCCGAAGCGCGGCCAGCCGTGGCTGGTGATCATGGTGTCGGAGACATCGCCGAACAGGCGGATGGACTCGGTCAGGCCGTCGGCCCAGGCCTTGCTGTCGCGGACCAGCGCGCCGCGCGGCGTAAGGATATTGTGCATGGTGACATTGGCGTTCTCGGCCATGTCCAGGATGCGCAGGTCCGGGAAATAGAGGTTCATCTCGGCCGGCGCCTCGGTGCCGGGCGTGTACTGGAAGCGGATCTTCACACCGTCGAGCGTCAGCTCCTGGCCCGTATGGTCGATGCTGATGGTCGGCGGGATCAGGGTGATCGAGCCCTTGGCGATGGTCTGGCCGATGCCGGAGGTGATCTGCCCCTCGACGCCCGGCGGCAGCATGATGCCGAACTGGTATTGGGCCCGGCGGCCCATGGCGTTGCCGGCCAGGATGTTCTCGGCGGCGACCTCCTGCATGAAGCCGATCGGCGCGACGACCGCCACCTTGCCGGCCTTCACGTCGGCCTCGTCCACGACCCCGCGCACCCCGCCGAAGTGGTCGCTGTGGCTGTGGGTGTAGATCACCGCCTTGACCGGCAGGACGCCCAGCTTGTCGTTAACCAGCTCCAGGGCGGCCTGGGCCGTCTCCTTCATGGTCAGCGGGTCGATGACGATCCAGCCGCTGTCGCCGCGCACGAAGGTGATGTTGGAGATGTCGAAGCCGCGCACCTGGTAGACGCGATCGGAGACCTTGAAGAGCCCGTGCTTGGACAGCAGTTGCGCCTGCCGCCAGAGGCTGGGGTTCACGGTGGCCGGCGGCTCGCCCTTCAGGAAATCATAGGCGGCCAGGTTCCAGGCGACCTGGCCGTCGGCGCGCTTGATCAGGGGATCGGTTCGCGTGCCCAGGAAGCCCTGGTCGGCGAAGGCGAAGTCCTGATTGTCGGCCATCGGCAAGGTCGCGGCGAAGGCCTTCTGCCTGTCGACCGTAGTCGGGCTAGCTGGATCCCCCGCCCTGGCCGCGCCCGCGACCATCGCCAGAACCGCGACACCGGCCGCCAGAATCTCCCTACGCATCCCGCCCTCCATGTTTTGAAACTTTATAGTTTCATTCTACATAGCATCCATGAGCGGAGTCGCGAAAGTCCCCCCGGCCAAGGCCCCTGTCCCCAGAGGTCGCCCAGGTCAGCCCAAGCCCCGGGTCGACAAGGCCGCGCGCGGTCTCGCGGTGCTGGAGGCCGCCGTCGAGGTGTTCTCCGAAAAGGGCCTGCAGGTCGCCACCATGCAGGACGTCGCCGACCGCATGGGCGTGGCCAAGATCCTGATCTACCGGCTCTATCCCTCGCGCCAGAGCCTGATCGACGCGCTGTTCGGCGAGATGCTGGTCCGGATCAAGGCCGACGCCGGCCGGCCCTGGGGCGGCTACGGTTCCAGCATCGCGCGGCTGGTCGAGATGTCGCGCGCCAATCCGAAGCTGGCCTTGCTGCTGCTCCGAGACGCCCGAGGCGCGCCAGAGGCCGCTGCCTGGCGCGCGGCGCTGGAAGCCCTGCTGACCAAGCTGATCGAACCGTTCGTCGCGCCGCCGGAAGACGCCTCGGACGCCCAGCGCGCGACCTGCAGACACGCGGCCCGCACCTTCATGCCGTTCGTGATCGAAGCCTGGGCGGCCGGGGTCGAGGAAACCGACGGCATGGACGACGCTACGCGCACCCGCTGGTTCGGCGAGATCGTCCGGGCGTGGCGCGAAGCGACCTACGCGGCGGCGGGGCTTACGACTCCGCCTCTTCCGCCGCCTCACGCTTCTTGAGCCAGGCGCGGCTGACCAGGCCCATGGCCAGCCAGATGACGACGGCCAGGGCGATCATGACGATATGTTGCTTGCCGCCGCCCCTCATGGCCTGAACGATCGAATTGCCGGCGAAGGCGGTCAGGGCGATCTTCGGCACGATGCCGATAGCGGTGCCGGCGGCGAAGTCGCGTAGCTTCATCGGCGTCACGCCCGCGGCCATGTTGACGATGATGAACGGCGCCGAGGGCACCAGGCGCACGATCAGGCTGGCCGTGAAGCCGTTCTTGCCGATCATCCGCATGAACTTGTTGACGCCCTCGCCCGCGAAGTCGCGCAGGATCCGCGCGCCGTAGGCCCGGCCCAGCCAGAAGCCGACCAGGGACGAGACCAGAGTGCCGATCCAGCTATAGGCGAAACCGGTCCAGGGCCCGAAGGCGACCACCGCCGCGGCGATCAGCACGAACTGCGGCACGCCCAGGAAGGCCATGACCGCGAAAGCCGCCACGGCCATCGGCAGGGCCCAAGGCCCGCTGGCCGCGCCCAGCCAGTGCTCGACCGCCGTCTCGCCATTGACGCCCAGCATCTGCGCGCCGAACAGGAAAACGACGCCGACCCCGCCGAACAGCACGAACGAGACCGCCACCGTGCGCCAGGCGCGGGCGTCCATATTGGTCAAGAAGTCGATGATGCGGCGGATCACGGCCCCTCCTCGCGCAGGCGCCGCCCAGGGTCAAGCGGCGCTGCGGCAAACGACAGCGGACACCTGCTGGAGAAAGAGGCGCTTTTCCGGCGGGCGCCGCGAAACGCGATCCGGGGACACATGATTCGCCCGTTACGACATTTCGGTTGCACGGGCTTCACATGACAGCGTTACTTATCCACAGGCCGCAAGGACGGAAAACCTTGGCCCTGTAAGGAGTTTTATCGTGAAGACCCTGGCTGTGATCTCGCGCAAGGGCGGCGCCGGCAAGACGACCTTGGCGGTGAACCTGGCCATTACCGCCCATCTGGCGGGACTGAAGATCATGCTGGCCGACATCGACCCGCAGCGGTCGGCGTCGGACTCCCTGCGCGCCCGCACCGGCGACGGCCCGCTGCTGGCCGAGATCAACGCCGGCAAGCTGTTCTCGACCCAGACCCAGGCGCAGCACGGCGACTTCGACGCCCTGGTCATCGACACCCCTGCCTCCCCGGAAGCCGACGTGTTGCAGGCGATCAACAGCGCCGACCTGTGCGTGCTGGTCTGCCGCCCGACCTTCCTGGATATCGCCTCGGTGGCGCGCTCGGCCGAGTCGGTCCGTCGCCTGGGCAAGAAGGGCGTCATCGTTCTCAGCCAGGCCCCCTCGCGCCGCAACGGCGTCGAGCCGCCGGCCGTGATCAAGGCCGCCGAGGCCCTGCGCTTCACCGGTATGCCGCTGGCCCCGATCGGCCTGCGCGCCCGCGCCGTCTTTCAGCAGTCGGTCGCCCACGGCCGCTCGGTCTGCGAATGGGAGCCCGGCTCGGCCGCCGCCGAGGAGATCAACCGGTTGTGGGATCTGATCGCTCCCCTGTTGCTGGGCGACCACGTCAAGACCCTCGCCGCGAACCAGGCCTGACGCGCGCTTTCACAGCCTTCACCAGAATGTCGCCTAACCGCGTTGCGCCGCGGCGAACGGGCGCGTAAAGACCCCCGCAATCCTGAAACGGTCCCGTTTGGCGGACCAGTAAGCACAGGGGAGTCCTGCATCATGTCGCTCGAGTCCGCCGCCCTGCGGCGCATCGCACCGTCGGCCACCATCGCCATCAGCGCCAAGGCGCGCGCGCTGAAAGCCGCCGGTCGTGACGTGATCGCCCTTTCCGCGGGTGAACCCGACTTCGACACGCCGGACAATATCAAGAACGCCGCGATCGAGGCGATCAAGGCCGGCAAGACCAAATACACCGACCCTGACGGCATGCCCGAGCTGAAGGCCGCCATCTGCGCGAAGTTCAAGCGCGAGAACGGTCTGGACTACAAGCCGAGCCAGGTCCACGTCGCCCCGGGCGGCAAGCCGGTGATCTACAACGCCCTGGTCGCCACCTTGAACCCGGGCGACGAAGTCATCATCCCCGCGCCCTACTGGGTGTCTTACCCCGACATGGTCCTCCTGGCTGGCGGCACGCCGGTGCCGGTCGAGACCACCGCCGAGAGCGGCTTCAAGCTCACGCCGCAAGCCCTGGAAGCGGCGATCACGCCGAAGACCAAGTGGCTGATCATCAACAGCCCGTCGAACCCCTCGGGCGGCGCCTATGCCCGCGCCGAGCTGCAGGCGATCGCGGACGTCCTGCTGCGCCACCCGCAGGTCTGGGTGCTGACCGACGACATGTACGAGCACCTGGTGTTCGACGATTTCGAGTTCACCACCATCGCCCAGGTCGAGCCCCGGCTCTATGACCGCACCCTGACGATGAACGGCGTCTCGAAGGGCTATTCGATGACCGGCTGGCGCATCGGCTACGCCGCGGGTCCCGAAGCGCTGATCAAGGCCATGGGCAAGATGATCAGCCAGACGACCTCCAACCCCTGCTCGATCTCGCAGTGGGCGGCGCTGGAAGCGCTGAACGGCACGCAGGACTTCATCAAGCCGAACGCCAAGCTGTTCCAGGAGCGCCGCGACCTGGTGGTGTCGATGCTGAACCAGGCCACTGGCCTGCAGTGCCCGACCCCGGAAGGCGCCTTCTACGTCTATCCGTCGTGCGCCGGCCTGATCGGCAAGACCGCGCCGTCGGGCAAGGTCATCGCGACCGATGAGGACTTCGCCGGCGAGTTGCTGGAAGCCGAGGGCGTGGCGGTCGTGCACGGCGCGGCCTTCGGCCTGTCGCCGTTCTTCCGCATCAGCTACGCCACCAGCACCGACGTGCTGGAAGACGCCTGCGCGCGCATCCAGCGCTTCTGCGCCAGCGTGAAGTAAACAACGCCAAGGCGTTGAAACGATGAAGGGGACCGGTTCGCGCCGGTCCCCTTCTTCATCTTAGCCATCGATCCAGTCGGTCAGGCCTTCGCGGGCGTGAACTTCCCGCAGCGCCGGGCGCTGGCGTATGGTGTCGAGATAGCGCTTCAGGTTCGGCCATTCAGTCGCCGGCTTGGGCATGTTGCGGGTCCAGCGGCACAGGATCGTCGCCAGCACGTCCACGGTCGTGAAGTGGTCTCCGACCAGATAATCGCGGTCGGCCAGACGGGCGTCCAGCCGCGCCAGACCCGCCTCGATCCGTTCACGGGCGGCCGCCTGGACGGCCGCCTGCGCCTCGCCACCGGCGGGCTCATGCGGATAGAACCAGGCCCGGAAGTGCGGCTGGAAGCTGTTAGCCAACCACAGGGTCCAGCTCAGATACTCGGCCCGAGCGGCAGATCCTGGCGGCGGGGCGAAGCCAGCCTCCGGGTGACGCTCGGCCAGCAGGGTCGCGATGCCGGCCATCTGGGTGATCGGCGCGCCATCGACGATCAGGGTCGGCACGACGCCGTCAGGATTGAGCGCCAGATATTCCGGCGTCTTGTGCTCGGCCTTGTCGAAATCGAGCAGCTTGGCCTCGAACGGAACGCCCAACTCCAGCAGCAGCCAGTGTATGGCCGTGCCGGCCGTGCTGGGTGAACCATAGAACGTGTACATCGAACCCTCTCCGCTGATGCGGCGGATAGGCGGATGCTTCCGGGGTCCGGTCAAGCAAAAGACCTCCGCCCCTTTCAGGGCGAAGGCCTTGGAGTTCACCGAGTGTCTAGTCCTTGGGCTTTTCGCGCCACTTGGACTTGGCGTCGTCCTTGGTCACGCTCAGGTGGAGCTTGTCGTCATTGATATATTCAACCCAGTCCAGCGGGATCATGTGGTGCTTGAAGCCGGCGCCCAGATCCAGCTTGGCCAGCTCGATCTCCCCGCCGACGATGTGATCGACGCGACCGACATGGCCGCCGTCCGAGCCCACGACTTCCTGGTGCTCCTTGATTTGCGAGAGGTCGATCATGTGTCGTCTCCAAGATTGAGCGAGACCGTCACGGGTCCCTCGCGACATCAAACGGCCATGCCCGTGGTTAAGTTTCAGCTTGCCATGCACGCATGGATTGTTCTTGATACGTTCTGAAGAATTCGAGGGACGACGTATGAGCCTCCGCGCCCTTCTCGCCTGCGCCCTGTTCCTGGTCGCCGGCCCAGGCTTGTCTTCCGCTTGGGCGGATCCCGCGATCAACAAGCGGGTCGACGCCATTTTCGCCGACGATGCGGTGACCCTGACCGAGGCGGGCAAGACCGTGCTGGTCTACCGAACCAAGCCGCTCCATCCCGCCGCCGAGCCGGGCCGCTCGAACTATGTCGGCGTGCTCTACGCGCCGGACGGAACGGCCTTGACCGAGGACAGGCCCGGCGACCACCCGCACCAGCGCGGTATCTGGTGGGCCTGGATGAAGGTCCAGACCGACGGCAAGACCGTCGCCGACGGCTGGTACATGAAGGGCCTCAGCTACTTCGTCCGCTCCAAGACGTTCCTGGGCGACGCCGAGGGCGGCGGGACCCTGACGGTCGAGGTCGACTGGATGGTCAATTCCGGACCGGAGCTGGCCTATGTCGCCCGTGAGACCACCAAGGTCACCGTGCGTCCCCTGAAGAGCGGCGCGCGACGGGTGGAATTCGACACCACGATCACCTCGCGCGTCGCCGCCCTGGGCCTGGGCGGCAGCGAGGACGACCGCGGCTTCGGCGGATTCTCGATCCGGCTGGTCGATCCCGAGCACCTGACCTTCGCCTCTGGGGGCAAGACGATCACCCCGAACGGCGCGGCGATCACCGCCGGCGGCAACATGGGCTTCGCCTGGACCGGGGACGCCGCGCCCGCCTGGGCGGTGGGCCTGGCCTGCAAGGCCAATGGTCAGGCGGTCACGCGCTGGACGCTGTATAGCGACCGCTCGATGCAGAACTGCGTCTTCCCCGGCCGCGCGCCGCTGGTCCTCAAGAAGGATGAGGCGTTGCATCTGCAGGAAACCTTGGTCATTCGTCCCATCCCCAAGAAGAAGTCCCCGTAAGCCCGCAAGAAAGCCTGGAGAAATGGCCGACATCGTCAATCTGAACCAGGCCCGCAAGGCCAAGGCCAAGGCCGATGATAAGGCCCGGGCGTCCGAGAACCGCGCCAAGTTCGGCCGCACCAAGGGCGAGAAGACCCTGGACGCGGCGCGCGCCGACAAGCTCAAGCGCGACCTCGACGGCGCCAAGCGCGAGGATTGAGGCCAATGGACGTCATATGGCTGGTTTGAAGAAACGCTCGGTGAACCTGGCCGGCCACGCGACCTCGCTGGCTCTGGAGCCGGAGTTCTGGGCGGTGCTGGAGCGCGCGGCGACCGAGGAGGCGGTGAGCCTGGCCGGTCTGGTCCAGAGGATCGACCTGGAGCGCGGGGAGCGGCCGCTGGCCTCGGCCTGTCGGGTGTTCGCGCTGGCGCGGGCGACTGAGACTAGCGCGACAGGCTAGCGTGCGCTTCGGGCCTCACCGCTGGACGACGCTGTGTCGGGATCGGCGTTGGCTGCGGGTTCGGCGCTTGGCGCAGTGTTCTCGACAGCACCGGCAGGCTCTGGCGCCAGTCGGCCCGATCACCGGCCATCACGCCCAGCGTCCACGCGCCCCAGACCGCCGCGCCGAGCACGGCCACGACCAGCAAGGCCGCCCAGAGGCCGCCGCCCTCGCGCCGACCATGATGACCGCCGTTATGAGCAAGCGTCTTGGCCATCGATCAGCCTGGCGCCTTGGGCGCTTCCGGAAGCTTCGGCGCATCCGGCAACTTCGGCGCCGAGGCCGAGATGTTCACGTCGACCTTCTTGTTCTGCGTGAAGCCGCCGGACATCATGAAGAAAGCGATCACCGCGACGATCACGACCAGTCCGCCCACGATGAACGCCAAGCCAGTGTTGCCGCCGCCGCCGCTGGTTTCTTCGGCCATGAGAGTCTCCGTGCCTGTTCGGCTTTGTTCGTGATGGCGGATCAACGGTACGCGAGCTCCGAAGTTCCTTTCCCGACACTTTCACCGCCGCGCGGCGGCGCTGTTGGGGCTTAAGCTGCGCGCGGTTTGTGCTACATATGTTCCATGTATCCCGATGATGACTCGCTCGAAGCCGCTGGCGGCTTTCCGGGCGACCTGCCCTCTCCGCGCATCTCCGACCTGGCCCGGCCGCAGCCGCCGGCCCATGGCCATGCCACGCCCAACTATCTGGACGGCCTGAACCCCGAGCAGCGCGAGGCGGTCGAGACCACCGAAGGCCCGCTGCTGGTCCTGGCCGGGGCCGGCACCGGCAAGACCCGCGTGCTGACCACCCGGCTGGCCCATATCCTGGCGACGGGCCGCGCCCGCCCTTGGGAAATGCTGGCCGTCACCTTCACCAACAAGGCCGCGCGCGAGATGCGCGAGCGGATCACCCACATCATCGGTCCGGAAGCCGAGGGTCTGCGCTGGCTGGGCACCTTCCACTCGGTGGCCGCCCAGATCCTGCGCCGCCACGCCGAGCTGGTGGGGCTGAAGTCGAACTACACGATCATCGACACCGACGATAACGAGCGGCTGCTCAAGCAGTTGATCGAGGCCGAGAACATCGACGCCAAGCGGTGGACGCCGCGGATCCTGTCGCAGATCATCGACGGCTGGAAGAACCGCGGCTGGACGCCCGACCGCGTGCCGACCAGCGAGGCCGGCGAGTTCGCTAACGGCAAGGGCATCAGCCTATATCGTCAGTACCAGGACCGTCTTCGCATCCTGAACGCCTGCGACTTCGGCGACCTTTTGCTGCACAATATCAGCCTGTTCACCGGCCATCCCGACGTGCTGGACGAGTTCCAGCGCCGCTTCAAATACGTGATGGTCGACGAGTACCAGGACACCAACGTCGCCCAGTACCTGTGGCTGCGCCTGCTGGCCCAGGGCCGCCAGAACGTCTGCTGCGTCGGCGACGACGACCAGTCGATCTATGGCTGGCGCGGGGCCGAGGTCGACAACATCCTGCGGTTCGAGCGCGACTTCGCCGGCGCCAAGGTCGTGCGGCTGGAGCGCAACTACCGCTCGACCGAGCACATCCTGGCGGCCGCCTCCGGCCTGATCACCGCCAACAAGGGCCGCCTGGGCAAGACCCTGTGGACCGAGGCGACCGGCGGCGAGAAGGTCCGGGTCAGCGGCGTGTGGGACGGCGAGGCCGAGAGCCGGATGATCGCCGACGAGATCGAACGCGCCAAGAAGGCCGGCCGCAAGTACAACCAGATGGCCATCCTGGTGCGGGCCAGCTTCCAGATGCGCGCCTTCGAAGAGCGCTTCGTGATGTTGCAGATCCCCTACAAGGTGGTCGGCGGTCCGCGCTTCTTCGAACGGGCCGAAATCCGTGACGCCCACGCCTATCTGCGCCTGATCCAGTCGCCCGACGACGACCTGGCCTTCGAGCGCATCGTCAACACGCCCAAGCGCGGCATCGGCGACACCTCGGTGCAGAAGCTGCTGCAGATCGCCCGGCTGAGCGGCGTCTCGACCGTCGAGGCGGCGCGCCAGATCATCGCCAGCGACGAGTTGCCGGCCCGCACGCGCACGGCGCTCAGCAACTTCATCCGGGACCTCGACCGCTGGCGCTCGCTGATCGGCTCGGTCCACCACCAGCGCCTGCTGGAGACGGTGCTGGAGGAGAGCGGCTATACCGACGCCCTGCGCCTCGACAAGGGCCCGACCAGCCAGACGCGGCTGGAGAACCTGAAGGAACTGGTCCAGTCGATGGGCGCCTTCGACACGCTGGAGGCCTATCTGGAGCACGTGTCGCTGGTCATGGACCTGGACCGCGAAGCCACCGGCGACGCCGTCTGGATCATGACCCTGCACTCGGCCAAGGGTCTGGAATTCCCGCTGGTCTTCCTGCCCGGCTGGGAGGAAGGCGTTTTCCCCAGCCAGCGCAGCATGGACGACAAGGGCGAAAAGGGTCTCGAGGAAGAGCGCCGCCTGGCCTATGTCGGCATCACCCGCGCCCGCGAGCAGGCCCTGATCAGCTTCGTGGCCAACCGTCAGGTCTATGGCCGCTGGACATCGCAACTGCCCAGCCGCTTCGTCGACGAACTGCCGATCGCCCATGTCGATGCGGGCTCCGAGACCGGCTACTACGGTGGCGGCCCTGGGATGCAGTCGACGGCCGCCTCGCGCTGGGACGATCCCGGCACCTCCGCCTTCCAGGCCGGCAGCAGCTATGACAGCCCCGGCTGGAAGCGCGCTCAGGAACGCACGGCGGGTTTTGGCGAGCGCAACCCCGCCTGGCGCGGCCCCCAGGGCGTCCGCGCCGGCTCGTCCGCCCGCTCGGCCCCGATCGAGGGCGAAGGCCGCCTGGTCGCCGTCTCGGCTCCGACCGGCAGCGCCTATGCGCACGGCGACCGGGTGTTCCACGTCAAGTTCGGCTACGGCCAGGTCACCAGCATCGAAGGCAACAAGCTGACCGTGGCCTTCGACAAGGCAGGCGAGAAGAAGGTCATCGACAGCTTCGTCGAGAAGGCCTGATCAACAATGGATGCTCCCCCGCGGCGCGTGAGGAGCATCTTTCCCCGCGCCCCTATGTCGCGGGGGTTGAACACGACAAGCGGATAACCATATGCTAGTCAGGAAGCAGCCAAACGCTTCAGCCCAAGACGGCTGAGCAACCCAGGCGCTCCATCGCCTCCCGCCGTCACCGACGGCTCCGGGCGGATATCTCCACCCCTTATGATCTATCGGGTCCGGCGACACGCCCGGCCCTTGTCTGGAACTTTATGAAAACCAACTTTACCCGTAAGGCCGCCGCCAAGAGCGCGCCCCACATGCCTTCGACCTTCCGCACCGCGACGCCCGCACGCTCCACCCAGCCCGATTGGGTCTGGCCGGGCCTCACCCGCGCTCAACTGCGCGACATCGTCATCGACCAGATCGGCTAAGTCAGCCGTCTCTCCGCAAGCCACGTCTCCCACGCCCCGACCGCGACCAGGATCAGGGTTGTCGCCACCGACAACGTCAACGGGCTGACGTGGCTCGCGATCGGAATCAGCGCCGCCAGCAGGACCAGGCCGACGATCCGCGTCCTCGACCACTGTCTGAACACCGCCAGCTTGAAGACCAGGGCTCCGAACAGGAACAGCGCCGGTCCGCCGATCACGGCGGCGGCGGTCTTGAAATCGGTATGGCCCAGCGGATGGTGCAGCACCCACTCGTCGCCGACCGCCGCCACGATGACCCCGGCCACCGGTAGAATGTGGCTGTAGGTATAGGCCACTCGCGCGATCCGGCCGGGATTGTCGGAATGGGCGATGGCCTCGCTGGCCGCCTCGGCCGTGAACGAGAAATAGATCCACCACATGGCGATGCTGCAGACCAGGGCGCTGGCGAAGGCGGCGATCACCTCGAAGGTCCACGGCAGTCCGACCACGGTCGCCCCGGTGACGATCACCGACTCGCCCAGGGCGATGATCGTGAACAGGGCGCAGCGCTCGGCCAGGTGACCGCCCTCGACCACCCAGTCGGTCGAGGACGAGCGCCCCAGGCCCGGCGTCCAGAAACCCATGGCCGGCGAGGCGTATTCGATCGCCATGGCCACGGCCCAGATCAACAGCCGCGCCTCGCCCTGCTGGAACGCGCCGCCGATCCAGAAGACCGCCGACAGGGACAGCCAGGACAGGATGCGGATGAAGTTCAGCCGGTGGGCGGGCTCGCGCCAGACGCCAACCAGGAAGAACAGGCTCCGCCCCACCTGGATGAACACATAGGCGCAGGCGAAGACCAGGCCGCGCTTTCCGAAGGCGTCCGGGATGGCGGCCGACAGCACCAGGCCCGCCGCCATCAGCACGAACAGCATCACCCGCACCGGCGTCCGCTCGGGGTCCATCCAGTTGGTCACCCAAGCCGTGAAGACCCACGCCCACCAGACCGCCAGCAGCAACAGGCCCGCGTGCAACAGGCCAAGGCCGGTCGGGTGTCCGATCACGGCGTGGGACAGCTGGGTGACCGCGAACACGAAGACGAGATCGAAGAACAGCTCCACATAGGTGACGCGGGCGTGTTCGCGCCCGTGGCGTTCGCGTAGCAGCGGCTTCTGGCTCATGACGTCCCTCTTCACGCCCAACCTAGAGTCCGGCCGCTGAGTCTCGCGAGCGGGATTTCGAACCAAAAGCCTTCGTCGCGCGCTATGCCGATATGGCCCCGTGGCTCGAACACATCCTTGGCCGTCTGAAGGCCTTCGCCCTCACCCGCCCTGTCGCCCTTGGCGCGCCGGCCTGCGCCGTGCTCGGCGCCCTGGCGGGCCTGGCCATGCAGACCGGCGACCAGCATCTCGGCTACACGCCCGAGATGGAACCCGCCCAGTATGCGCGACAGGACTACGCCGAGCCGATCTCCTGGCCGGCGGGCAAGATCCCGGACTACGTGGTCGGAACGGACTTCCTGCGGTCGACGCAGCCGCCGCCGCCGATCCAGTACGCTGACTACGAACCGCCGCCGGCGCCCGAGCTTCCGCCCTATGTCCCCGCCCAGCACGGTCCGGCGACGCCCCCACCGCCAGCCGATGCGCCGAATTGGGCGTCAGAACGCGGCGACATCCTCGACATCTCCCTGCCCGAGGATCGCAAGCCCCAAACCGTATCGGCCTCCACGCCCCCGATGATGGTCGACGCCGCCGCGACGGGCATGACGACGCGCTGAAGGCTCGCTTTTTGACGCCTTTGCCGCTAACGGAGCGGCATGACCGACTATACGCCCCAGCAGATCGTCGCCCGCGGCGCGCGCGCCGAAGCCGAGACCGCCGCCGACGCCATCGACAACCATCCGGGCCTGGAAGGCGCGACCTACTCGATCCTCGAAGAGGACGAGGACAAGGGCATTTGGCGCATCGACGCGTTCCCGACCACCGATGAGGAAGACGCCAGCCTGATGGCCCTGCTGGGCGAATACGACCTGAAGGTCGTGCGCGACACCCTGGCCGACGCCGACTGGCTGGCCATGGCGCTGTCGGGCCTGCCGCCCGTGCGCGCCGGCCGCTTCTTCGTCTATGGCATGCACGACCGCGGCCGCCTGCCAGCCAGCACCGTCAACCTGCGGA
The DNA here is from genome assembly GCF_058798735.1 of Caulobacter sp. GW822-FHT07D08. Taxonomy (NCBI): domain Bacteria; kingdom Pseudomonadati; phylum Pseudomonadota; class Alphaproteobacteria; order Caulobacterales; family Caulobacteraceae; genus Caulobacter; species Caulobacter sp. GW822-FHT07D08. The sequence goes on along the minus strand of NZ_JBXAKU010000023.1, from coordinate 2,432 downwards.
TCGAGGCTGGCGCGGCGTTCGGCACGGGCCACCACGGCACCACCGTCGGCTGCCTGCAGGCCTATGACCGCCTGATCAAGGCCCGCAAGTTCAACAAGGTGCTGGACGTCGGGGCCGGCACCGGCCTGCTGGCTATCGCCGCCGCCCGCACCGGCAGCAAGCTGGCCGTCGGCACCGACATCGACAAGCCGTCCGTGCGGATCTCCAAGGAGAACGCCAAGGTCAACAAGGCCAACGCCCGGTTCGTGCACGCCTCGGGCCTGTCAAACCCGCTGGTGGCCAACAACGCGCCCTATGACCTGGTGTTCGCCAACATCCTGGCCCGCCCGCTGATCAGCCTGGCCCAGGACATCAAGCGCGCCCTGGTTCCCGGCGGCACGGTCATCCTGTCGGGCCTGCTGCGCACCCAGGAGCGGATGGTCAAGGCCGCCTACCTCTCGCGCGGCTTCAAGGTCGTGAGCCGCATCCACCGCGACGCCTGGGCGACTCTGGTTCTGCAGCGGCCGTAGGACTTCCCTGTTCGCATGGGGAGGCTTAAATCCTCCCCATGCGCCAGACCTTCGACGAATCCACCGACCCGTCCTTCGGGCCCAAGCATGTTCCGCTGATCCGCGCCGCCATGGCCGCGCAGGGCCTGGACGGCTTCCTCGTGCCGCACGAGGACGAGCACCAGAACGAATATCTGCCAGCCGCCAATGACCGACTGGCCTGGGCCAGCGGCTTCACCGGCTCGGCCGGCGCGGGCGTGATCCTCAAGGACCGCGCCGCCGTCTTCGTCGACGGTCGCTATACGCTGCAGGTCCGCCAGCAAGTCGACCAGGGCGTGTTCGAGATTCGCGACCTCGTCGAGGGCGGGGTGCCGGCCTATCTGGAGACCACCGACAAGGGCGCAGTGATCGGCTACGATCCCCGCCTGCACAGCCCCTCGGCCCTGGAAGGCCTTAAGGTCGCCGCGAGCCGGGCCGGCGCGATCCTCAAGCCCGTCGCCGCCAATCCGATCGACCAGGCCTGGGGCGAGGCCCGTCCCGCCCAGCCGATGGCGCCGGTCGTACCGCAATACGTCGAATATGCTGGTGAGGAGTCGAACTCCAAGCGCGCGCGCGTCGGCGCGTCGATCGCCGCCTTTGGCGCCGATGCGGCGGTGATCACCGCCCCGGCCTCGATCGCCTGGCTGTTCAATGTGCGCGGCGGCGACGTCATCCGCTCGCCTCTGCCGCTGGCTCAAGCCATCCTCAACGCCGACGGCACCGCGCGCCTGTTCCTGGAACCGGCCAAGGCCACGACCGACCTGCCCGCCTGGCTCGGCAACCAGGTCTCGCTGGAGACGCCGGACAAGCTGGAGGAGGCACTGGGCGACCTGTCGGGCAAGGCCGTGCTCGTCGATCCCGGCCAGTCCTCGGCCTGGTACTTCGACATGCTGGCCGCCGCCGGTTCCAAGATCGTCCGGGCCATGGATCCCTGCGCCCTCCCGCGCGCCTGCAAGAACGGCGTCGAGCTGGACGGCACGCGGGAGGCCCACAAGCGCGACGGCGCGGCCCTGACCCGCTTCCTCCACTGGCTGGCCACCGAGGGCCAGATCAGCCCGCCGGACGAGAAGGAAGCCGTCGCCAAGCTAGAAGGCTTCCGCGAGGCCACGGGCCGGTTGAAGGACCTGTCCTTCGACACCATCGGCGCGGCCAACGGTCACGGCGCCCTGCCCCACTACCACCCGACCGAACGCTCCAACGAGCGCGCCGCGATGGGTTCGCTGCTGCTGGTCGACAGTGGCGGGCAGTATCTGGACGGCACCACCGACGTCACCCGCACGGTGGCGATCGGCGAGCCCTCCGCCGAGATGATCAATCGCAACACCCTGGTGCTGAAGGGCCACCTGGCCATCGCGCGCCTGCGCTTCCCGCCCGGCACCACCGGCTCGGCCATCGACGCCTTCGCCCGCGCCGCGCTGTGGGCCCACGGCCTGGACTACGACCACGGCACCGGCCACGGCGTCGGCGTCTATCTGGGCGTTCACGAGGGCCCGCAGCGGATCGCCAAGGCCCCCAACCTCATCGCCCTGCAGCCTGGCATGATCGTCTCGAACGAGCCCGGCTACTACAAGGACGGCGAATACGGCATCCGGATCGAGAACCTGGAGGTCGTCATGCCGGCCGAGGACGTGCCCGGCGGCGATCGCCCGATGCACCGCTTCGAGGCCCTGACCCTGGCGCCGATCGACCGCCGCCTGATCGACAAGAGCCTGCTGAGCGCCGAGGAAGTGGCTCAGTTCGACGCCTACCACGCCCGCGTGCTGCGCGAGATCGGGCCTCGGGTCGAGCCGGAGATCCGCGCCTGGATGGAAGAGGCCTGCGCGCCGCTCTAGGCCACAGACCCATAAACGGGATTCCCAAAAAGTGGCGGGGCTGATTCAAACCTTCTGAGACGGGAGGTTTGAA